>NZ_CP180210.1:3789630-4421236 GCF_047556435.1 Alteromonas sp. H39 | reverse complement strand
CTGCGTAGCCGCTGCTCTGGCAAGCTGGTTTGACTTACCTTCGACAAAATTCTCAAACTGATATGTGGGGTTAATATTGCTCTTATGCTTCATTCCTTCCGGAATCGGAACTACTTTCGGCGTGGAATGGCCAGATAACGTCCCTGATACTTTTTCGTTATACCGAGAAGGACTATTGTCACGCTTCTCTGTGGCAGCAGAATGATTGTCAGCAACTTTAGGGCTGCTCGGTGGGGCCTGAAACGCTGAAACTGGTGGTGTGTCATTGCGGGTAGTAGCAGGCGATGATGTCAGCGAACTGCGATTCGCAGCTGACGGTTGTGGTTGCCTGCTCATAACCTCAAGGCGCAATTCAGGAGCGTCAGCACCGGCAAATTCAGAGAATAACTGGGTGATCTTATCACGGTATTTGTCGCGCACCCAATCAAGGATAAAACGGTTTGGCGCATACAGTGTAACTACACTGTCTTCTTCTTCAGACGTCAAAGGTCTTATCCACATGCTGAATTGTTGCGTCGGCAATTCCTGGCGCAATCGCTCCAGACTTAAATTCCAAAGTGACATGATGTAACTTCGCTCCGAATGACGCTGGAAGGGCCAAAATTGCGGAATTCAGAGACAGAAAATACGCCACCTGATGCGAAATCAGGTGCGTTTGCAATATTGGGTAACAGCGAGAATTTTGTTTTCGTTATTTGTCGCTGTGGATTATCGTATGTTATCAACATAATGTAAATCTTGATCTTTCGCGATCTTTCGGATCTATATCGTAACCACATGTTTTTTATGCAATATACATTTCAATTCTATAGATCACGATCGCCATAACCAAGACTACTGTATTGATGATCAGCGGACAAGATCGAGCAATCTTTATGCCCGATCTTACTGTCGATAGCATACTTTTGTGGATAACCTAAACCGGAAATCATAGTTATTCACAGATATCAAGTTAGAATCCCGACTTTTTCCGACATCAAACCTGAAAAATACCGTTTAACGTGCAAAATTTCTTCGAAATACTGCTCGGAAACCTTGAATAGTCATTGACAGCGGCCCTTGAGATCTCTAGAATTCAGCGTCCTTTTTGGATGGCAGGTACTCCGCCGGTTTTTTCAAACATGATAAATGTGTGAAGAAACTACTTAATGTTTACCGCCTACGTTTAACTCAATAAGTGAGACTTTGGTCATGAAAAGAACATTTCAACCGAGCAACTTAAAGCGCAAGCGTTCTCACGGTTTCCGTGCTCGTATGGCGACTAAAAATGGTCGTAAAGTACTGGCAGCTCGCCGTGCAAAAGGTCGCGCTCGCCTTTCAGCTTAATTGTACGATCCCAAAGTGGGCGAAAATCAGTTTTCCAGGGAGTTACGTCTGTTAACTCCCTCCCACTTTACCTACGTCTTTGATGACGCAATTCCTGCAGTATCACCTTCTTTTACTATTCTGGCCCGACACAACAATGAGTCGAATCCCAGATTAGGCATAACACTTTCCAAAAAACGTATTCGCAAAGCTCACGATAGAAATCGCATTAAGCGTCTGATACGTGAAAGTTTCCGCCATAGAAGACAGGCCCTGCCCTGCGTTGATATCATCGTCGTCGGTAAATCTGGTGCAGATAGCATGAGCAATGAGGACATTTACGCACAACTGGAAAAGTTATGGCGAAAATTAAGCAAGCGTTGCAACGCCTCCTCATAGCACTGCCGTTACTGCTGATTAAATGTTATCAGTGGTTTATCTCTCCCATGCTTGGACAGCGGTGTCGATTCCATCCGTCGTGCTCTTTTTATGCAATAGATGCATTAAAAACGCACGGATTAGTATTTGGCGGTTGGTTATCCATTAAACGCATATTAAAATGCCACCCTTTGCATGCCGGGGGTTACGATCCGGTACCGGAAAAACAACAAGATAAACACACAAAATAAAGAGACCTCTATGGAATCGCAACGTAGTTTTCTGATAATTGGCCTTGCCCTGGTGAGCTTTTTGCTCTGGCAACAGTGGCAAAAGGATTATGGCCCACAACCTGTACAGCAGGCTCAAAGCGAGCAAGCACCGCAGTCGCAAGGTGTACCGTCATTTAATGATGGTCAAAATCAGTCTGAAACAGGCGATATCCCGCAAAGCGCTGCGGATGTTCCGGTATCTGATTCGCCACAACAGCCTGTAGCCCAAACCAATACCAATGCCAGCCGTATCATTGAAATCAAAACGGATACGCTGGATTTACGCATTGACTTGCTGGGCGGCGATGTAGTTACCGCAGACTTGTTGCAATTCCCGGTTACCCAAAACTCTGAAGAGCCTTACAGTCTGCTGCGCTCAGGTACCAATCTTTATGTTGCGCAAAGCGGCCTGATTGGCGCTGACGGTCCCGACGCCAATCGCTCTGGTCGTCCGGTATATAACGCAGAGAAAGCGTATTATGAGATGACTGGCGACACGTTATCAGTACCACTGACCTGGCGAAATGATAAAGGATTAGTCATCACTAAAACCTTTACGTTTACCAGAGACATGCACGATGTAAACGTCACCTATACCGTGAATAACGGCTCTTCTGAAACCGCCACAGTGCAACAGTACGCTCAGTTAAAGCAAAACATGCAATACGAAGATGACGGCAACATGTTTATGCCGACATACCGCGGTGCGGCGTATTCGAATGTCGATGACCCGTACGAAAAATACACGTTCGGCGATATTGAAGATAACAACCTGCGCGAAACCACTCAGGGTGGCTGGGTAGGTATGCTGGAGCACTACTTCGTTTCAGCGTGGGTACCGCCTCAGGACCAAACCAATTCTTTGTACAGCCGCACGTTGCAAAATCAGTTTGCGGTAATTGGCTATATGGGTGAGCCTGTGCAAATTGCAGCCGGCGACACCGCTACCGTATCCAGTATCCTTTACATGGGTCCAAAGAATCAGGAAGAGCTGGCCAAGCTGGCACGCGGTCTGGACCTGACTGTAGATTACGGCATTCTGTGGTGGATCTCACAGCCGCTGTTTAAGTTGCTAAAATTCCTGCATAGTCTGGTAGGAAACTGGGGTGTAGCCATTATCCTTATCACGATTATCGTGAAAGGGGCCATGTACTGGTTGACCAAGAAGCAATACGAGTCAATGGCTCGCCTGCGTAATCTGGCGCCAAAGATGCAACAGTTAAAAGACCGTTATGGCGATGACAGACAAAAAATGTCACAGGCCATGATGGAGATGTACCGCAAAGAGAAAGTGAACCCAATGGGTGGGTGCTTACCATTATTACTACAAATGCCGATATTCCTGGCACTGTACTGGGTATTGATGGAAAGTGTAGAATTACGTCACGCTGACTTTGCCTTGTGGATCACTGACCTGTCAGTGAAAGACCCGTACTTTGTTTTGCCGATTCTGACTGGTGCGAGTATGTACCTGTTGCAAAAACTGCAGCCAACGACGATCACTGACCCAATGCAGCAGAAAATTATGCAGTTTATGCCGGTGATGATGAGTATCTTCTTCCTCTGGTTCCCTGCAGGTCTGGTACTATACTGGTTAGTCAGTAACATCATTACCCTTATCCAGGCGAAAATGATTTATGCGTCGATGGAGAAACGGGGCATAAAGACCAGCTAAATTGAAACAAATAACAGCCCGCCCACGCGGGCTGTTTAGTCTTAAGAGGATAACCACGTGCCATCATTTGATATTGTGTCTGAAATCAACATGGAAGAAGTGCGTAACGCTACCGAAAACGCCAGCCGTGAACTTACTACCCGCTTCGACTTCCGTAATGTTGAGGCCAGCTTTGAATACAAAGAAAAAACCGTACTGATGACTGCAGAGGCTGAATTTCAGCTTCAGCAAATGGAATCTATGTTTCGTGGCGCGTGCGCGAAACGAGGCGTAGATACCGCATCAATAGACGTAAAGCCGATGGACCAGCATGGTAAAATCTGCCGTCAAACCATTGCGTTTAAAGAAGGCATTGAGCAACCGGTTGCTAAGAAAATAGTAAAACTCATTAAAGACGCGAAAATGAAAGTACAAACTGCCATTCAGGGTGAAGAGCTGCGTATTACCGGTAAAAAGCGTGACGACTTACAAAGCGTTATGCAGCTGGTAAAAGAGGCCAACCTCGGTCAGCCTTTCCAGTTTAAGAATTTTCGCGACTAATCCGGGCACGCTACATTATGTCTGACCCATTCAGCACCAGCGACACCATTACCGCACAAGCCACGGCTCCGGGTCGTGGCGGTGTAGGCATTGTCAGAGTATCAGGCCCATCTGCAGCGGATATTGCTGCCTCGCTGGTTCGCCAGACGTTACCTCCCCGTCAGGCTGTATATACGCCGTTTTATGATGCCGACGGTAATGTCATCGACCAGGGCATAGCACTTTACTTTGCCGGGCCAAACTCCTTTACCGGAGAAAATGTACTCGAGCTGCAGGGGCATGGCGGTCAAATTGTCATGGACATGATGCTGGATGCGGTACTGGCAACCGGTAAGGCCAGACTTGCGCGTCCGGGCGAATTTAGTGAGCAGGCATTTTTAAACGACAAGCTGGACTTAGCCCAGGCTGAGGCAATTGCCGATCTGATTGATGCCAGTTCTAAACAAGCGGCGCGCAGTGCGCTTCGCTCGTTGCAAGGCGCTTTCTCCGAGCAAATTCACGTTCTTTCTGACCAAATCATCCACTTGCGCATGTACGTAGAAGCCGCGATTGATTTTCCAGATGAAGAAATTGATTTTCTTTCAGATGGAAAGGTTGCAGGCGATCTACAGGCCATTGTCGACTCACTGGCGGATATTGCCAATCAGGCAAAACAAGGCACATTATTGCGTGAAGGCATGCAGGTGGTCATAGCCGGACGTCCTAACGCCGGCAAATCATCGCTGCTGAATGCGCTGGCTGGACGCGAGAGCGCCATTGTTACAGAAATTGCCGGCACCACGCGTGATGTGCTTAAAGAACATATTCACATTAACGGTATGCCAGTACATATTATCGATACCGCAGGTTTGCGTGAAAGCCCGGACAAAGTAGAACAAATTGGTATCGAGCGTGCCTGGAAAGCCATTGAAGACGCTGACCGGGTATTGTTTGTGGTAGACAGCACCCAAACCGATATTATCGACCCCTACGATATCTGGCCTGAGTTTATGCAGCGGTTACCAGGCGGTATCCCGACAACGGTGGTACGTAATAAAGCGGATTTGTCGCAAAACCAAATTGCTGAGCAGCAAATCGACACCGCCCACGGCAAAGTCACAGTAATTAATTTATCCGCGCGTTCAGGCGAAGGCGTTAATTTGTTACGTGATCATCTGGCATCGACCATGGGTCTGGACACCACAACCGAAGGTCAGTTCATCGCCCGCAGACGGCATCTTGATGCACTGCAGACAGCTACCGAGCATGTCCATACCGGACAACAGCAGTTACAGGACAGCATGGCGGGGGAACTGTTAGCCGAAGAACTGCGGCTCGCCCATCAGGCTTTAAGCGAGATTACCGGAGAATTCACCTCCGATGATCTTCTTGGCAAAATCTTCTCATCTTTTTGTATTGGTAAGTAATTCATGTCAAAGCATTTCACTATTTTAGTGGGCTCAGTACTTGGCGCATCAGAGTATGTGGCCGATGCGCTTTCAAACACCTTAAAAGAAAAAGGGTTTGATGCCGACATCCAGTTAGAACCGGACTTCGATGCTATTGCGTCAGACAGTACCTGGATCGTCTGTACGTCTACCCATGGCGCGGGCGACTTACCCGACAATATTCAGCCGTTTGCGAACCAGTTAAAAGGCAAAGATTTATCAGGCATCAATGCTTATATCATCGGATTAGGTGACAGCAGCTACGACACCTTTTGTTTTGGCGCCATGACCATGGAAACCTTACTAAAAGACGGAAATGCAACGTTATTGGCAGCGCCCTTCCACATTGACGTACTAAACCACCCTATTCCGGAAGATGAAGCTGTGGTCTGGCTGGAAAACACGGTAGTCTAACAACAATGCTATTCACTGAAGCGGAACACCAGGCGCTTAATCAGGCATTATCCAATGATGCCAGAGTGCTTTATTGTCTGGGGCTCAGACCAACCGCCAATACCAGTACAGCTACCAGTGCCCCGCTTCAGTATAAAAATTTACTTACGCTGTTAAATGGCGATACCCCTGACGGGCAATATACCCGCGGACGGCAAGTCAACAGTGTGCTGCGTCAGCTTGAACAACACGGGCTGATTGCTTTACCTGAAGCCTACACACTGGACCAGTCACTAAATGGCGTGGCGTTAATACTACCGCTGATTGCCGCGCAGCAGGATGCCTATGTGCATCTTCATCATCAGCATCAACCGATGCAGGTAAGCTGGCGTCCTGATGATACGCTCTTTACCGATATGGCTAACCTGCTTGGGCTGATCGATCAGGACTATTCAGAAGAGGATATCGGCGAATTTGTAGCCTACTGGCTTGGGCGACCTACAACTGTATTCAGTCATTTTCAGTGGACGCAAAAGTTTGCTTACAGCATGAAGCGAAAGCGGCTTGCCAGTGGTCATACCCAGGTACGCAAAGTGGGTTCACAAAACGTCAAGGTTGCGCCGGGCATAGAAGCAGATGATAATGCCCGCAAACTGGTAGAAAAATACGCAGCCAAGAAGAAGTCGTAACCCTGTATGGATTCTATTAAAGATAAAATAGCCAACCTTGCCCGCTCGATGGGCCGAAATGTCGATACTGACAATCAGTATGTCGATTATAACGTGCTGCGTAAGCACTACGAGGAGCAGGCAAATCAAGAAATCCAGCAGTTACAGCAACGCGCAAAGAAAGAGCGCGTACAAGCCATTCACGGACGCTCAGATCTTAACCCCAAGTGGACCTTTGCAAATCTGATTGAAGACAGCGACGATGTTATAGAGGCGGTGTCTATCGCACAATCGTTTATAGCTGCACATGATGATCCATCCTGGCGGGAAAGCGGTTCCCACATGATGTTATTCTACGGCGATTATGGCCGCGGTAAATCCCACATAGCTGGCGCGATCGCCCATCAGCTGATCGACCAATACGAAATTTCCGTGCTCTACCGTCAGCTTTCCACCCTTCAGGAAATGCGCTATTTCTCATATGACTTCAATGCCCAGGACAACATTGGTCAGAAATTCCGCGAAGCTAACCAGGAACTGCTGGATGTAGACCTTCTGATCCTGGACGAAGTATGCGTAAACGAATCGGTACTGAAAAAAAATACCCAAAGCTGGCTGGGCAACCTGCTTCGTCAGCGTCTGGTGAATAAGAAAAACTGTATCATCATTACTAACCATAACCTGAACGAACTTGAACACGCCTTAGGCCGCTATTGTTTTGAATCCATCAAAGAATACGATACTTATAAAGTACGATTCTCAGGTCCAAGCCGTCGACAGGAACTCGGACAGGATGAACCTGAGCCGTCTTCAGCATCCACTCGCTATCAGCCAAATCAGGTTCGTTAAAAACTTTTTCTTACACATTTAAACTTTCACAACCTGCATTGCGACATATCCTCAGTAACAGATCCAATCACTTTTTATATTGAGGATATCCCCATGCTTAACCGCACTTTGTTTTCGCGCATCGCGACCGCCACATTATTAACCGCGCTAGCCACCGCTTCCCTAGCCAATGCCAGAGAAATCGATCGCAGTTTTACTGTGAATGAAGGAGAAACACTGACGGTGAAAACCGATGCGGGTAGCATTGAGATCCTCACCCACAACAGTGACAGTATAGACGTAAGAGCAGAAATTGAGGGGAGCCAGGAAGACGACTTCGACGTTAGTTTTGACGTAAACGGAGACGGTCTGACCATTCGAGGTCAGCGTGAAAATGGACACGGCTGGAGCTGGAATTCACTGAAAGTGAAATACCAGATCACGGTACCAAAGCGGTTTAATCTGGACCTGGATACCTCAGGCGGCAGTATAGAAATCGAAGATCTTATTGGCGAAATCAAAGCAAGAACCTCTGGCGGCTCGATAAGCGTTGGCGATGTGGAAGGTGATATCAGTCTTCATACATCTGGCGGTTCAATTCGAACGCAGGACATTATGGGCGAAATCGATGCGCACACCTCCGGCGGCAGCATCAATGTGACATTTGCAAAACAACCCCAACAAGACGCCAGTTTAACCACTTCAGGAGGCTCCATTACGGCCCGTTTACCATCAGATGTGGCTATTGATATCGATGCATCGACCAGTGGCGGACGTGTAAAATCAGAATTTGACGTATCCGGTAAGGTAAAGAAACAACGGATCCGGGGAAAAATTAATGGCGGCGGACCTGAGCTTGAGTTACATACCTCCGGTGGCAGTGTGCGAGTGGAAAAGATCTAATCCACAGTAAGATCGCGATCAAGCCCACGATTTGTGGGCTTTTTTTGATCGCACTGACGATCTACTCAACACTTTATCCCCAGGCAGATCACACTTTGATCACTCCTGTGGATAGGATCCTCTGATCCACTGTGTATAAGCTCTGATCTCAAACGGGACAGTTTTTCAGTGATTTGCCTTTGTGGATAAATACACTGGTTATGCACAGGATCACAAGGGGGATACCGATCCCATTTCCCCATAGTTATCATTCGCGTAAACTACTGTTAATTAAAAGCTTAAACGCCTTATCAACAGATCCTCGCGATCCTAATAAATATAAAAATAAAGAGATCTCTAGAAGATCTTAAGATCACTAGCCACGATCCGTTTTCCAAATTAAGATCTCACTGAAGAAAATTTAACCATTTTCATTCACTACGACTTCAGCTAAAATACGCGCCCTTTTTCAGAGCACACCCTGGTTTTCCAGAAACTGAAGAAGTCCGGACTTATCAGGCTTAACGAGGTATTCCATGTTCTATCAACAAGCGTTTGACGTCATAGTCGTCGGTGGCGGACATGCAGGCACAGAAGCCGCATTAGCTTCCGCTCGCATGGGCGTGAATACGTTATTGTTAACCCACAATATCGAGACGATCGGACAGATGTCTTGTAATCCTGCGATCGGCGGGATCGGGAAAGGACACCTGGTAAAGGAAATTGATGCATTGGGTGGTGCTATGGCACTGGCGATCGACAAAGGCGGGATCCAGTTCAGAACGCTGAATTCCAGTAAAGGCCCAGCCGTGCGTGCAACCCGCGCCCAGGCTGACAGAACCCTGTATCGCAATGCCATCAGAAACATTGTCGAAAACCAGCCAAATCTTACGCTTTTCCAACAAAGTGTGGATGACCTGATCGTAGAAAATGATCGCGTGACGGGTGTGGTCACGCAAATGGGTCTGAAATTTAAAGCGAAGTCAGTCGTACTTACGGTCGGTACGTTTCTTGGTGGCACGATCCATATCGGTCTTGAGAATTATCGCGGAGGACGTGCTGGCGATCCCCCTTCCATCGCATTGGCAGACAGATTGCGTGCACTGCCGTTTCGTGTAGACCGCCTAAAAACCGGCACGCCGGCGCGTCTTGATGCACGTTCCCTTGATTTTAGCGTAATGCAGGAACAGGCTGGAGATGATCCGGTTCCGGTATTTTCGTTCATGGGGGATCGCGATATGCATCCGCGACAGATCCCTTGCTATATCACGCATACTAACGCCCAGACTCACGATATCATTCGCGGAGGACTGGACAGATCGCCCATGTTTACCGGGGTGATAGAAGGCGTAGGACCGCGCTATTGCCCCAGTATTGAAGATAAAATTACCCGTTTCGCTGATAAAGACTCTCATCAGATTTTTGTAGAACCAGAGGGGCTTAACAGCATCGAGGTATACCCTAACGGCATTTCGACCAGTCTTCCTTTTGATGTTCAAATGGCACTGGTTCGTTCAATTAAAGGGTTTGAAAATGCACACATTGTGCGCCCTGGCTATGCCATTGAATATGATTTCTTCGATCCTCGGGATTTGCGTCAGACGCTGGAAACCAAATTTATCGGCGGACTATTTTTCGCAGGTCAGATCAATGGTACCACCGGCTACGAAGAAGCGGGTGCACAAGGTCTGGTAGCGGGAGCAAACGCAGCGTTACAGGTTCAGGAAAAAGATCCGATGATTCTGCGTCGGGATCAGGCCTACATGGGTGTCTTGATTGACGATCTGGCAACCATGGGGACTAAAGAGCCCTATCGCATGTTTACCAGCCGCGCCGAGTACCGGTTACTGTTGCGCGAAGACAATGCTGACAGCCGTCTGACAGCCCTTGGCCGTGAATTAGGGCTGGTGGATGAGGCTCGCTGGAAAAAGTACAACGACAAAATGGAGATCGTTGAGAAAGAACTGGCTCGATTGCGTGGTCAGTGGATCCATCCCGATCATGCAGCGGTAGACGCGCTGAATCCATTACTTAAAAATCCGGTAAGTCGAGAGCATTCTCTGGAGGAGCTAATTCGCCGTCCAGAAATGACCTATGACAAGCTGACCTCCATTGAAAGCCTTGGCCCGAAGGTAGAAGATCCAATCGCTGCGGAGCAGGTTGAAATTCAAATTAAGTATGCGGGCTACATTGCCAGGCAGCTTGATGAAATTGCAAAAGCACAACGTCATGAGAATACCTTGCTGCCAGCCGACTTCGATTACAGTAAGATATCGGGCCTATCAAATGAAGTGATTGCCAAGCTCTCAGACGCTCGCCCTGAAACGATTGGCAAAGCGTCTCGAATCTCCGGGATTACACCGGCAGCGATTTCGCTGTTGCTTGTGTATCTGAAAAAGCATGGCATGTTGAGAAAACAGGAACTAAAAACCGCGTGACCAGTGAAACACTGAATGAAAACGCATTGCGTCGTATTTTGGATGACGGTATAGCCAGACTTGGCCTTAATGACATCACTGAACAGCAACGCGACTTACTGGTGCGTTATGTTGCCCTCATTCACAAATGGAACAAAGCCTACAACCTGACCTCTGTGCGCGAGCCTGAGCAGATGATGGTTAAACACATTCTGGATTCGCTGGCGGTAAAGCCATTTATTCAGAATAAGAATGTTATCGATGTTGGCACAGGGCCGGGCCTGCCGGGGATTCCGCTGGCAATCGTGCTCCCAGATGTCCGGTTCACCTTGCTGGACAGTCTTGGGAAGCGTGTTCGGTTTATGAAACAGGCATTGTATGAAATGGGCGTCAAAAATGCTGCGCCAATTCAGTCTCGTGTAGAAGCCCACAACCCGCCACAACCGTACGATGCAGTGGTAAGTCGGGCATTTGCCTCACTAAAAGATATGTTGCACTGGTGTGAGCATCTGGTAGATTCTCAGGGTAAGTTCCTGGCGCTTAAAGGGCAGTTTCCACAGTCTGAAATAGACGAAGTGAGTAATCACTTTCACATCGATAAAGTGGATAACCTGTCTGTGCCAGGACTGGAAGGCGAAAGACATCTGGTAACGATCATCAAAGCGTAACGGGACGAACAGTGGCTAAGGTTATCGCAATAGCGAATCAGAAAGGTGGCGTGGGTAAAACCACAACGGCAGTGAATGTGGCAGCCTCAATGGCAGCGACAAAGCGTAAAGTGCTGTTAATCGATCTGGATCCGCAGGGTAATGCGACGATGGGTAGCGGTGTCGACAAATACGAGGTAGACGCCACAGCGTACGAGTTACTGATTGAAGAAAAACCCATTAACGATGTCATCGTTCGCAATACGTCGGGAAAATACGATCTTATTGCTGCTAATGGCGATGTCACTGCCGCTGAAATTAAATTGATGGAACAATTCGCCCGCGAGGTTCGTCTTCGCAACGCGCTAAAGCCAGTGATGGATTATTATGATTTTGTCTTTATCGACTGCCCGCCCTCGCTTAATCAGCTAACAGTAAATGCGCTGGCCGCTGCGGACTCTGTGTTGGTCCCAATGCAGTGTGAATATTATGCTCTTGAAGGGTTAACCGCCCTGATGGACACTATTCAGAAGCTGGCATCGGTGGTGAACCCGAATCTGAGGATAGAAGGTGTTCTCAGAACCATGTATGATCCGCGCAACCGTCTCGCCAATGATGTGTCTGAACAGCTGAAACGCCATTTTGGTGAGCAGGTGTATCGCACGGTGATACCTCGAAACGTGCGGTTGGCGGAAGCACCGAGTTTTGGTGCACCAGCGATGTATTACGATAAATCGTCAACTGGTGCCAAAGCCTATCTGGCATTGGCTGGCGAAATTCTGCGCCGTCGTGATAAAGCGGTACAACCCCCGGCGAAAGCCAGTTAAGCAAAACGGTATTGCCAGTTCGAAATCTGGCATTTGAGGATACTATGTCAGCGAAAAAAAGAGGACTTGGTCGCGGTCTTGACGCGCTTCTGGCTACCAGCCAGTCTTCCGACCGACAACAACAACCCGAATCAAACCCGACACAAAGTGAACTCAGTAAGCTTCCCATCGAGTATCTCGTACCCGGGAAATACCAGCCCCGTAAGGACATGTCACCTGAAGCGCTGGAAGAACTGGCCTCCTCTATTCGTTCGCAAGGCGTCATCCAGCCGATTGTTGTCAGGCAGCTTGGAGAGCATCGCTTTGAAATTATTGCCGGTGAACGTCGCTGGCGTGCCGCGCAACTGGCGCAGCTCGATGAAGTTCCCTGTCTGGTTAAAAATGTTCCCGATGAAGCCGCCGTTGCCATTGCCCTGATAGAAAATATTCAGCGTGAAGACCTTAACGCTATGGAAGAAGCCCAGGCGCTTGACCGGTTGATGATTGAGTTTGAACTGACTCATCAGGAAGTGGCAGAGGCCGTTGGGAAATCCCGTACTACGGTAACCAATCTGCTGCGGTTAAATAACCTCAATGATGACGTAAAGTTATTAGTTGAGCATGGCGACATCGAAATGGGACATGCCCGGGCGTTACTGGCACTGGATGGTGAGATGCAGTCAGAGGCTGCGCAGACCGTGTCAGGAAAAGGGCTGACCGTGCGCGATACCGAAAAGCTGGTGCGAAAGCTTCTGGAGCCTGCTAAACCCAAGCCGGAAAAAGAAATCGACCCTGACGTAAAAAATCTGATGACCCGTCTTTCAGAAAACCTGGGCGCACCGGTTGCAATTGACCACAATGCGAAGGGAAAAGGGAAAATGGTGATTAATTTTGGCAGCCTCGATGAGCTGGATGGGATCCTGGAAAAATTACACCTGCAGGAATAGCAGAACGTAAACGTTTGCGGCTAAGCCTGTCTCGTTTATAAGCCGTTTGGAGGATAAAACTGTTATTGCTTCTGAAAATTTTCAATATACTTTACATTCTTGTCCAAGAGGTTGAAATACTGCTATTTCCAAGTATACTTTTGACGCTTTTCGTCTTCGTACCGGAAAGCCCGTGAGAACGTCATTGGACGATTTAGTAAAAGACGGAAAAAAACTGGCAAAAACGGGTATTTTTGCACAGATTATATGCGCAGCGGTAATGACCGTTGCTGCAGCGTTACAAACTGATACCGGCATAATTATTTCAGTGATCGCAGGATCCGCCGCGAGTATCATTCCTAACGCGATATTTGCGTTTTATTCTTTTCGATATTCAGGTGCCAGACAGTCAAATCTGGTTCATAAGAGCACCGCGAAAGGAATGCAAATGAAACTAATATTTACAGCGCTGATTTTTGTTATTGCCTTCAGGCTTTCGGATGCACAACCGTTATTTCTTTTCAGTGCATATGCAATAACAGCGATTAGCTTCTGGCTGACGATAGCCAGACGATAGCGCGCTTGTCACCCGGCCCAGACTGGGAAAAACAGAATTTTTTAAAAAACTTTGGGTTAAACAATGGCTTCTGAATACACTACATCAGAATATATCAAGCACCATTTGACCAATGCCAGAATGTGCACATCCGATGACGGGATCGTGTTCAACAAGGCTTGTGAAGATGCCGGCTTTTGGGTCTGGCATATTGACACGCTGGGCTGGTCGATAGGCTTAGGTATACTTTTTCTTTGGTTATTTCGCAAAGTAGCGAAATCGGCGACCACAGGCGTGCCTGGCAAACTTCAGGCGTTCGTTGAATTAATTTTCGACTTTGTGGATGGCAGCGTGAAAAGCTCTTTCCATGGCAGAAGTTCGCTTATTGCTCCATTGGCACTGACAATCTTTGTCTGGGTACTACTGATGAACCTGATGGACTTGGTCCCGGTTGATTTGCTACCCACCATTGCGGGCATGATAGGTCAGTACGGCTTTGGTATGGACCCGCATGACGTTTACATGAAAGCGGTACCGACAACCGACCTTAACCTTACAGTGGCGTTGGCACTGGGTGTCTTTTTCCTGATGATATTTTACTCCATCAAGATTAAAGGTGTCGGCGGCTTTACCAAGGAGTTGACGCTGCAGCCTTTCAATCACTGGGCGTTTATTCCGGTTAACTTTATTCTTGAATCCATTACGTTGCTGGCGAGACCGTTCTCCCTGGCACTACGTCTGTTCGGTAACCTTTATGCAAGTGAGCTTATCTTCATTCTGATAGCCACGGTGGGTTACTTCCAGCTACCGATGCACTTCATGTGGGCCGTATTCCACCTGCTGGTGCTACCGTTGCAAGCATTCATCTTTATGATGCTGACGATTGTTTACTTAAGCCTGGCGAGTGAAGACCACTAGGCGTTAACTTAAAACTTTTTTTAACTTTAAACTTTAACCTTACTAAAACTTGGAGATTTACATGTTATATATCGCAGTTGCTATTATCGTTGGGTTGGCTGCCTTAGGTACTGCTATTGGCTTTGGTATGCTGGGTGGCAAGTTCCTTGAGTCTGCCGCACGTCAGCCAGAACTGGCCCCTCAACTACAGGTGAAAATGTTCATCGTTGCAGGTCTAATCGATGCGATCGCAATGATCGGTGTGGGTCTTGCGCTGTACTTATTGTTCGCTGTTGGTGCCTAATTTATTGATATCACAACCAGCGAATTAAATAGGAGGAGCGGACGTGAATATTAACGCCACTCTAATAGGTCAGCTAATTGCTTTTGCTGTCTTCGTACTGTTTTGTATGAAGTATGTATGGCCGCCAATTATGGCTGCTATCGAAGAAAGGCAAAAGAAGATAGCCGATGGTCTGGCCGCTTCAGAACGTGGAGCTAAAGAACTTGAGCTTGCACAGCAGAATGCCACTGACCACATACGTGAAGCTAAAGAACAAGCTGCGTCCATCGTAGAGCAAGCGAAGAAACGCGCTAATAAGCTTATCGAAGAAGAGACGGAGCGCGGACAAGCCGAGCGCGAGAAGATCATTAATCAAGGTTATGCCGAGATTGAAGCTGAACGCAATCGTGCCAAAGAAGATCTGCGTAAGCAGGTTGCTGCTCTTGCAGTTGCCGGCGCACAACAGATCTTACAACGTGAAATCGATGCACAAGCGCAAAACGACATTGTTGAAAAACTTGTCGCTGAGCTTTAACAGGGAGATGAGCCATGTCTGAATTGACAACCGTTGCTCGTCCCTATGCTAAAGCAGCTTTCGATTTTGCTGTCGAGAATAACGCCATAGCCAAATGGCAGGATATGTTGGCTTTTTCTGCACAAGTCGCTGAAAACGAAGACATGCACCAGTTATTAACCGGTGCTGTCAGCGCAGAGTCACTGGCAGAAATATTCAATAATATCTGTGGCGAACAGCTCGACGAAAATGGCCAGAATCTGATTAAGGTTCTGGCTGAAAATAAACGTTTACCAGTACTTCCGGAAATTTCTGAGATGTTCGATGTCTTCAAGGCAGAGTACGACAAGGAAGTGGATGTTGAAGTAACGTCAGCGACAGAGCTGACGACAGCCCAACAAACTGAGTTGAGTTCAACACTGGAAAAACGTCTGGCACGTAAAGTGAAGCTTATTTGTAACGTGGATCCTGCCCTGGTCGCCGGCTTAATAATTAAAACCGGCGATACAGTAATTGATGGTTCCGTAAAATCGAAATTGAACCGTCTCGCAGACGCGTTGCAAGCATAACGGGGATAAGAGCATGCAACTTAATTCCACTGAAATTGCAGAACTGATCAAGAAAAGAATTGAACAGTTCAATGTAACCAGTGAAGCACGCAATGAAGGTACGATCGTCGCAGTAACCGACGGTATCATCCGCATTCACGGCCTGGCCGATGTGATGCAAGGTGAGATGATCGAACTTCCTGGCGGTCGCTTTGCAATCGCACTAAACCTTGAGCGTGACTCAGTTGGTGCCGTTGTTATGGGTCCTTACGCCGACCTGAAAGAAGGCGTAAAAGTACAATCATCTGGTCGTATTCTTGAAGTACCAGTTGGCCGTAACCTGTTAGGGCGTGTTGTTAACACCCTGGGTGAGCCAATCGATGGTAAAGGGTCTATTGACGCAGACGGCTTTGAGCCAGTTGAAAAGATTGCACCGGGTGTAATCGAGCGTCAATCGGTCGATCAGCCAGTTCAAACGGGTTATAAGTCTGTTGACGCTATGATCCCAATTGGTCGTGGTCAGCGTGAGCTGGTTATCGGCGACCGTCAGACTGGTAAAACAGCAATGGCTATCGATGCCATTATCAACCAGAAAGGCACCGGCATTAAGTGTGTCTACGTAGCGGTTGGTCAGAAAGCCTCTACCATCTCTAACGTAGTACGTAAGCTGGAAGAGCACGGCGCAATGGAACATACCATTGTTGTTGCTGCATCTGCTTCAGAATCTGCTGCACTGCAGTACCTGGCGCCTTACTCTGGCTGTACTATGGGTGAATACTTCCGTGACCGCGGTGAAGACGCGCTGATCGTATACGATGACCTGTCTAAGCAGGCTGTTGCATATCGTCAGATTTCACTGCTTCTGAAGCGTCCACCGGGTCGTGAAGCTTACCCTGGTGACGTTTTCTATCTTCACTCACGTCTGCTGGAACGTGCTGCCCGTGTAAACGAGCAATACGTTGAGCGTTACACTAACGGTGAAGTGAAAGGCAAAACCGGTTCTTTAACTGCTCTGCCTATCATTGAAACCCAGGCGGGTGACGTATCTGCGTTCGTACCGACTAACGTAATCTCGATTACTGATGGTCAGATCTTCTTAGAAACAGATCTGTTCAATGCGGGTATCCGCCCTGCGGTTAACGCCGGTATCTCAGTATCGCGTGTTGGTGGTTCTGCACAGACAAAAATCATCAAGAAGCTGGGCGGTGGTATCCGTCTTGCACTTGCACAGTATCGCGAGCTGGCAGCGTTCTCTCAGTTTGCTTCTGACCTTGATGAAGCGACTCGTGAGCAGCTGGAGCACGGTGAGCGTGTTACCGAGCTGATGAAACAGAAACAGTATTCACCACTGTCAATTGCTGACATGGGTGTCTCCCTGTTCGCGGTAGAGAAAGGTTTCCTTAAGGGTATTGAACTGAACAAGATCCTGGATTTTGAATCAGCACTGCACTCTTACATGAACAGCGAACACGCTGACCTGATGAAGACTATCAACGAAACAGGTAACTACAACGACGAGATTGCCTCGAAGTTAGATGACGCTTTGACAAACTTCAAAGCGACACAAACTTGGTAATCACCGGGTGCTGACCGTCAAGGTCAGCACATTCGTTGAGTAATCGGAGAGATAGTCATGGCAAGCGGAAAAGAAATAAAAGGTAAGATTGGGAGTATTAAAAATACTCAAAAGATTACCAGTGCAATGGAAATGGTTGCGGCGTCTAAGATGAAAAAGGCGCAGGAACGCATGGCCACGGGTCGTCCGTATGCACAAAGTATGCTTAAAGTGATTGGTCACATTGCCAACGGTACGCTGGAATATCGCCACCCGTATCTTGAAGAGCGCGAAGTCAAACGCGTCGGTTACATTGTTGTATCGACGGATCGTGGACTTTGTGGTGGTTTGAATACCAACGAGTTCAAGAAAGTTACGCAAGATGCCAAAGCATGGCAGGAGAAAGGCGCTGAGATCGCATTTGCTGCATTAGGAGCAAAAGCGTGTGCCTTTTTCAATCGCTTTGGTGGTGAGGTTTTAGCGGCCGAATCTGGCATCGGTGATGCCCCGACAGTGAGCCAGGTTGTTGGTATTGTTCGCGTAATGATTAACGCGTTCAATAAAGGTGAACTCGATAAGGTTTACCTTGTTTACAACAACTTCGTGAACACAATGTCGCAAACGCCGGTGATCAATCAATTATTGCCTTTACCGAAGTCTGAAGACAATAAGAGAGAGCACAGCTGGGATTACATCTATGAGCCTGAGCCAAAGCCAATTTTAGATGCTTTGATGAGTCGTTACATAGAAAGCCAGGTGTATCAAGGTGTTGTGGAAAATGCCGCTTCAGAACAAGCAGCCAGAATGGTTGCAATGAAAGCCGCAACAGACAATGCCGGAAATCTGATTGACGATTTGCAATTGGTATATAACAAGGCACGTCAGGCAGCGATCACACAAGAAATCAGTGAAATCGTTGGCGGCGCGGCTGCGGTATAGGCAACAGCTTTAAAGATAACGAGGACTAATTATGAGTCAAGGTAAGGTCGTCCAAATCATTGGCGCCGTTGTGGACATTGAGTTTCCACAAGATGCGGTACCAAGAGTTTACGACGCACTGAGAGTTACCGAAGGTGACTTATCCGGGCTGACCCTGGAAGTGCAGCAGCAATTAGGTGGTGGTGTAGTACGTACCATCGCGATGGGTACCACTGACGGTTTGCGTCGTAGTACTCAGGTTGAAAATACAGAAGGCCCAATCATGGTTCCGGTTGGTACATCCACTTTGGGTCGTATCATGGACGTGTTGGGTAATCCGATTGATGAAGCGGGCCCTATCGGTGAAGAAGAGCGTATGTCTATTCACCGTGCAGCACCGACTTATGAAGAACAATCAAACGCGGTTGAACTGCTGGAAACTGGTATCAAAGTAATCGACCTGGTTTGCCCATTTGCCAAGGGTGGTAAAGTTGGTCTGTTCGGTGGTGCGGGTGTAGGTAAAACCGTAAACATGATGGAACTTATCCGTAACATCGCGATTGAGCACAGTGGTTTCTCAGTATTCGCAGGTGTTGGTGAGCGTACTCGTGAGGGTAACGACTTCTATCATGAAATGAACGAATCGAACGTACTGGATAAAGTATCTCTGGTTTACGGTCAGATGAACGAGCCACCGGGTAACCGTCTGCGTGTAGCTCTGACGGGTCTGACTATGGCAGAGAAGTTCCGTGACGAAGGTCGTGACGTACTGTTCTTTGTTGATAACATCTATCGTTATACTCTGGCCGGTACTGAGGTATCTGCACTGTTAGGCCGTATGCCTTCAGCGGTAGGTTACCAGCCTACACTGGCGGAAGAGATGGGTGTGCTTCAGGAACGTATCGCGTCAACGAAGACCGGTTCAATCACGTCAATTCAGGCGGTATACGTACCAGCTGATGACTTGACTGACCCGTCACCAGCAACCACCTTTGCTCACTTGGATGCAACGGTAGTACTGTCTCGTGACATTGCGTCACTGGGTATCTATCCTGCGGTTGACCCACTGGATTCAACGTCTCGTCAGCTTGACCCGCTAGTTATCGGTCAGGAGCATTATGACGTAGCACGTGGCGTACAGACTGTACTTCAGCGCTATAAAGAGCTGAAAGACATCATCGCCATCCTGGGTATGGACGAACTGTCTGATGAAGATAAGCTGGTAGTAACGCGCGCTCGTAAGATCCAGCGCTTCCTGTCTCAGCCTTTCTTCGTAGCGGAAGTCTTTACCGGTGCACCTGGTAAATACGTTTCTCTGAAAGACACTATCACTGGATTTAAAGGCATTCTGGATGGCGAATATGACGACATTCCAGAACAAGCTTTCTACATGGTAGGTTCAATCGAAGAAGCCGTAGAAAAAGCCAAAAAAGCCTAATTGAGCCACGCTGGTGTCACGCACCAGCGAACTCATTAAGCTTACGTACCTAATCAGGAGGTTTTTGTGGCAGCAATGACAACACATCTGGATGTAGTAAGCGCAGAAGAAAAGATTTTCTCTGGTCGCGTTGAAACGATTCAGGTGACTGGTAGCGAAGGTGAGCTGGGTATCAAGCCTGGCCACGCGCCACTGCTCACTACTATTAAACCTGGTATGGTGCGTTTGGTGAAACAGCACGGTGAAGAAGAAGTTATTTACGTTGCTGGTGGGGTACTTGAAGTACAACCCGGCACCGTCACTGTACTGGCTGATACCGCCGTTCGTGCTGAAGACTTAGACGAACAGGCTGCAGAAGACGCCAAACGACGTGCTGAAGAGCACATCGCCAATCCAGGCGCTGACTTTAATTACGCAGAAGCGGCACATGAGTTGGCCGAAGCTATTGCACAGCTGAGATTGATTCAGAAACTGCGCAAGTAATAAAAATCAGTAGTAATTAAAAAAGCCCGGCCATGCGCCGGGTTTTTTATTTACTGATTGTATCTACGACACCCACGTGGCGACTCACTTTCCAGCCGCAAAGCCATCTTATCCTCATAACCCGTCAAGAACGCCATTTACCTGTTTAAAACGATAAACACATGGCAGACACAATCAGTAGCAAGAAATATCAATCACTGGCTATACTGGTGATGTTACGGTTTTTGGAATTTTCTATGTCCTATCTGGCTCAATGTTTGTGTCAATCTGTTGCCCTGAGGGTCAAGCAATTAACGCCGGAAGTCTCTGCCTGTCATTGCAGAACCTGTCGGCAATGGGGAGGCGGTCCCCTACTCACTCTGCATTGCGGCGGTGATGTCATACTCTCTGGTGATGCTATTACCCGGTATGCATCATCAGAATGGGCTGAACGGGGCTTTTGTCGTGAGTGCGGTACGCATCTTTTTTATTTCTATAAAAAGCGGCCTGCGTACTTTATCCCTGCTGCGCTGTTTGGTGATGACATTCCCTTTACGTTAACAGAGCAAATTTTTATTGATCAGAAACCTGATTACTATGGGTTTTCTCAATGTACTGCCACCATGACCGCTGATGAGGCGATAGCGGCATTTACCGCACAGGAATAAGCAGATGCGCGATAAGTCAATTAACTACCTGGAAATGCCCTCTGCTGATCTGGAAAAAACCAAGTCTTTTTTTACGTCTGTCTTCGGATGGAAATTCACAGACTACGGTAATACATACACCGCTTTCGAAAGTCAGGAGTTACAGGGCGGCTTCTATTACTCAGATACTGTTTCACTAACAGAACATGGAGCAACACTTCTTGTTTTCTATACCCACTCTCTTGAAGCCTGCCTCGATGAGGTCACTGCCGCCGGCGGCAAGATAATAAAACCGATTTTTTCGTTTCCCGGAGGACGGCGTTTTCATTTTTGTGAACCCGGGGGAAGTGAGTTTGCAGTGTGGTCAGAATGACGCCGTTTCAACAGGGTGTTGCTGATTGTTAGGGCAGGTACGCTAAGAAAATAGTCGCTTTATAGTAATGCAGCATGCGGGTAGAATGCGATTATATCTTAGCTCCATCTTGTTTTTTGCGAGCAAGTAGCATCTGCTGTTAATGCAATTATGACCCAAACTAATAATTTAACTGCACGGCCACATGATGGACTTCCCGTGTGGCTGTTACCACTTTGTTACACCATTGCCATACTGCTGATTAGTTATTTTGCAGGCGCGCTTAACTATCCTGATGATGGCAATATCAGGGCGCAAAGAGATTTCAATGCGGCATTAGGGATGCCAGTGGTTACCGGGTATCTCTGGTTTGCAATCAGAAGCCTCCACCGCCGCACCGCTTCCACCATTGTCGATTTTTTATCGTTAGTAAACCGACTGTCAGACTACGACTATTATCGAGCATTAATTTCAAGAAAACTAAGCGAGCAGGTTTTACTCGCAGCTTCCATTGCCCTGCTAGTTACCATTATTTACCTCTCTACTGAGGGGCTTCTAGCGCTTGATCTGAATATCAGAGTGTTGCTTTTAAATATGCTGGCAGTTCCATTCTGGTTCTTCATTTGGTTGTATCTTATGCAGGTTACCTCCACGACATTGTTGATATGTAACAACTTTGTATTTAATGAAAAAGTCAGTTTGGAAAATGTTCGTATTTTTAAACCGATATCAGATTTCGCGATCAATAACCTGGTTCAGGCCATTATCGGGTTATCTATTGTTCCGGTTTTTTGGTTTGGCAAGGAAATTCCGGCAATAGACGTATTCATTTGCGTTCTTTTCTCCGGAGGTATATTTCTCTATGTGTTGTGGCCAGCCTTCCGTGTGAACCAAATAGTCGCTGATGCGAAGAAAAATAAAATCCTATTTTACGAATCGAAGATGCAAGAAATCTATGAAAGTAAAAGGCTAGTTATTCCTGAGGAAAGGTCGGCGTTATTAACCCAGCTTAATCGATATCAGGATAAGATTGACGAGCTCGCTGCGGTATCGCTTTGGCCTGTTGATGACATACAGTTATTTAAAATCGGATGTGCGTCTTTGCTGGTAGGCATTTCATGGTTAACATTTACTGGTTTTGTTCACATCGCCGCGTAGAGTGGGGATAGCTATTCGGTTCGAGTATTTAACATTCAGGGCAAGATAATGCGCATATACGGCGATAAAAAATCGGGAAATTGCTACAAGATACAGCTTTTAGTGTCTTTGCTTGGGAAAGTCTGTGACTGGGTCGACATTGATATTCTGCGCGGCGAGACGCGCACACAGGCCTTTTTAGAAAAATCCCCGAATGGCAAGATACCGGTACTTGAGCTTGACGACGGCCGAGTGCTGTCAGAGTCTAACGCAATTCTTCATTATCTGGCCTCAGGTTCTTTGCTGATCCCCCACTCTGCCTTTGATTTTGCCAAACTGTTGCAATGGCAGTTCTTCGAGCAATACAGTCACGAGCCTTATATTGCCGTGGCTCGCTATATCAATGTGTATCTGGGAATGCCGGAAAACCGGCGAGAAGAGTTTGCAGCAAAACAGGCCGGTGGCTATCGTGCGCTGGAGGTGATGGAAGAACAGCTCAATAAAACGCCTTTTCTGCTTGGCGATGCACTTTCGCTGGCAGACATTTCTCTGTTTGCTTATACCCATGTGGCACATGAAGGCGGCTTTGACCTTTCTGCGTTTCCGGCAGTGCGGAACTGGATATCCCTCATTCAGGAACAAAAGGGCTTTGTGCCAATGTCAGTCTAGCGGATTATCGCCGGTGTTCAGGTGGCCCCTGCCAGAATTCCTGCATGCGCGCTTGTAAACGGTATAGTGGCGACACATCAGTCTGAAAACGGCTTGAGAGCGCATAGGCTACAGCTTCGAGCGTGGATACGTGGTGACGGTTCCCGGTGTGACGAATAGCATAGTCAGACGACGGTGCAGAGCTAAAATGGTATGCCGGTAGCGTTTGCAACCACGCATGCTGTTGCCATAAACCGAAGGCCTGACGCCAGCTTCCATCTAACACTACCAAGTGTGAAAGCGGCGGCCCGGAGGCTGTAGTCTGTTCCCAACTGTGGCTGTGGCTACAAGGATAAAGCAGTGCAGTGGGTAAGGTCTCACAGCGACGTTTGAGCGACGTCATCTGGTCATTGTTACTGCTGACAACCACACTCGTATTTTCCAGACACAGTGTAATCAGCCTTGCAGTATTTTTGGCGTGCATCACCTCTTTTGGGTGTTGAATGATTGAAATGCTAACGGGACTTTTGACACGCCGGATAACACTGCAGACACAGGTAGTAAGCGGGTATTGGCAAACGGAACAATATTGACGCATGATATTAATGTGCTTGATTGAGGATACAGTATGCCGAAGTACACCCCCTGCGAGCAAATTTGTTATGTGTTGAAACGCGTTCCTAAAGGCAGCGTGGTCAGTTATGGCCAACTTGCTGATTTAGCGGGCTTACCGGGTCGGGCTCGTCTGGCTGGTCGGTGTTTAAAAGAAACAACGCACGTGGTGCCCTGGCACCGCGTAGTGCGGGCAGACGGCAAACTGGCGTTTCCTGCTGGTAGCGAATCCTTTGCGGCGCAGCAGCGTCTGCTGATAAGTGAAGACATAACGGTGACGCGTGGCCGGGTTCACATGCAAACCTATAACTGGAAGCCAGATATTTACACCCTGCTGGCGGAACTGCCGTTTTAGCTTGTACGAACAGGGCAGATAGGGTAATTTTTTATTTTTCGTTTTTGTAATTTGTAGTTCATGGCCGAGAGTTCGCTGAAAAAAATATCTATCGATGAACTCACTCCGGGTATGTACGTCCAGAGTATCATCGAACAAAAAGGCTCTGTGAAAATTAAGAGCCAGGGAAAAGTGCTCAAGCAAGCCGTGGTTGATGCATTGAAAAAGCGCGGCGTAAAGACGCTTCTTATCGATTTATCCAAACAGTTTATTCCCGAAAGTGGTGAGCCTGATTTATCTGTCGCGGCTGAATCTCCCGTTGCTACCCCCCCTGAAAATGAGGATGAAACATCAGAAGCGCGAGTGTCGTTTCAGCAAGAGGTTTCACGTGCAGCAACGCTGCACAAACAGGGAAAAAAGATACAAAAGCAATTACTTAACGCAGTAAAACAAGGCCTTCCTTTCGATGACAAAGTGCCCCGGGAATTTTCTCAGGCGCTGGTATCGTCCATTGACCGTAATCCAGACGCGCTTTTGTGCCTTACCAAAATACGTGAAAAAGACGAGTACTTGCTAGAGCATTCGCTGAATGTGGCCATTCTTCTTGCCAATTTTGGACGTTTTATTGGTATGTCAGATAGCGAGGTGAATGATCTCGCTTACGCCGGCTTTTTGCATGATATCGGGAAAATCCGGATCCCTGACAGCATTTTGCACAAGCCAGGCAAACTGACAGACATGGAAATGAATGTCATGCGAGATCACGTTTACTACGGGGTTCGGGTGCTTGAAGAAGTTAAAATACCCGAGCACCTGGTCAGAACGGTGTCTGAGCATCATGAGCGGCTTGACGGATACGGTTATCCAAATGGGGCACGGGAAGATGAAATTTCCCAGCCTGGCAGAATGCTGGCGATTGCGGATGTCTACGATGCGCTAACGGCAGACCGCTGTTATAAAGCAGGGATGCCAAGCCAGAAAGCCCTCCAAATTCTGATGAATGATACGCCGCACAAACTGGATAAAGCGTTAGTACAACAGTTTATAAAATGTATGGGTGTCTACCCCGTTGGCAGTCTGGTAAAGCTGAATAACGAACGTATTGGAATGGTCATGGCGCAAACCAGCGCGACGCTGGCACCGAAAATTAAAGTGTTTTATTCCACTCGCGGCAACCACTTTCTGGAGCCGAAAGACATCGATCTTAATACAGATACGGCGGTCAGGATTGAAAAAGCGGTAAAAGCAAGTGACTACCGAATCGATGTAAAAGCGTTTTTTGAGCGCTGTGTAAATATATAACTGTCGCGAAAAAGCAACGTGATGGGTGAAAAATGCGCATTCGGCTTACTCACCGTGTAGATCTTTCCTGATTTTGTGCCCGCTTTGCCTGTAAAAATTACCACAAAAGTACGAGTCATTTAGCCTCTATTCAGCTTTTATAGTCTATTGTAGGTAGGGTTAGGCAGTTCTCATTTCGTTGATGGAACAGGAATTGCTGTAACCTCAAACGATGTAATGATTTAAATAACGAGGATGTTATGAAGAAAACACTTGCTGTAAGTTTACTTGCTGCCTCTGTCGCTATCGGTGGCTGTGCAAATAATATGTCGAATACGCAGAAAGGTGCGGGCATTGGCGCGGTGGTTGGTGCAATTCTGGGGAAAGCCACGGGCGACCATGACAAGAGTCGCTATGCTTGGGGTGCTGCGGTAGGTGCTATTGCCGGTGGTGCTATCGGCAATTACATGGACAAACAGGAAGAGGAACTTCGCGATCAACTTTCTGACACCGGCGTGCAGGTAGTACGTGAAGGTGACAATCTTCGTCTCATCATGCCTGGCGATATTACTTTTGCGACTGACAGTGCCTCAATTAGCCCGAATTTCGATCCGGTACTCCAGGATGTGGCGACGGTGGTGAATCAATATGAAAAGACCGTATTGATGATCAAAGGACATACAGATGATACGGGCGCTGAACAGTACAATCAGGCGCTGTCTGAGCGTCGTGCCAATGCGGTGAAAATGCAGATGACCTCATTCAACGTTAATCCGACGCGAATGACCGCCGTAGGCCTGGGTGAGTATCAGCCCAAAGTGCCCAATGACAGTTCGGCTAACCGCCAGATGAACCGTCGTGTGGAGCTGGAAATTCAGCCATTGACGAATCAGAATACCTGATAGCAGCCAATCATAATAGCAGCCCCATCAGGGGCTGTTTTTTTCTCGCTGGCACATTGCGTAACTGTGCGAGCAACGGACTGAATGGCTAACGGGAATGCTGTTCGATCTGCTCAGCAACTTGGTCAATCATGGCATTGGGTATCGGAAGCGTTAAATGATACTGCTCAATAAGCCATTTATTCCCGTATTTTTGCAATACCCCTGTTCCACGTGTAACACCAAGGCTGTCACTTTCCAGCATTTCTACAAACCATGCCACGTCGTTGGAATCTGAAAAATAGAGCTCTCTGTCGATACTTTTGTAAGTCCAGCCCTGTCCCTTGTCAAAATAGGGCATGGCATAGCGTTTAAATTCATCGAGCCTCCACGTTTCGGTTGCATCAGTCCCTATGAAAATGGCCTCGTCGGCATAGAGAGAAAAATAACGCTCAGCATCCGCGTTTGCGGCGTATTGATGCAAAGAATCCAGAATATGATTGATTGCCGCAGCATCATTGGCATGTGACGAAAATGTCGTTGATACCGACATGAAAAAAAAGATAAATAATCGCATCATGGGTCCTTTAGGTGAATTTACCGGTTTTAGCTAACCTACAATAAAGTGATGTCCCGACGGTATCCAGTAATGAATTCCATCTACCTTTGCCGGCTGCTTCTTGCTTTCAGGGTGAGCTGATCTGCTTTTGCAAATAAAAAGGTAAAAAAAGCCCGAGCCTGGCGTATGTGGAATTCTATTAAGGTAGTCAGTCGGCCTGATACCAGCAATCACCCGCAAATCGCAAGCCTGTGAGTTTGACAGAAAGCGTGTGCGTCATTTACAAAAATCATAAAAACGGACAGTGGAGCATGGTATGGTTCAGCGCTGCAGGTAGTCGGTTTACGCCTCAGGTAAAAAATAACACAGCATTCTGCATTACCACCGACAGACTCAGCATGTTGAGCAAGCGTTGCTAACGCCAACCACTGATATCAGTAATGTGTGATTTTTCCAGCCAGCACGGTCTGTTTACGTGACGACGCTTTGGGGTTGATAAGCCGAAACGATAAAGCATCATTAGAAAAAAGATCGCCAGAGAAATTCAAGTTTGTAGCGCAAGGCAGTGAGGCGGGATAGATGAATTGGTTGGTTATATGCGTGGGTATCTCTGGTAAAGATATTCTCTTTGCTAACTTGGAAAGTACAAGAGCAAGCATATGCATACCATGAGCAATCGGATGTTGATATCCAAATAATTTGGCACTCCATGGGTATAAATGAATGGGATTAAAGTCCTTGCTTATCCGTGCGTACTTCCTCCCTACATTCTCTTCAAAGCATAATATGGCTTCACCTTGAGCCTCAGAGGTAGACGAATTCGTTTCCATCGGTGAGTACACTGTTGCTTCATTGGGCGTGTGTTGCAGATCCATCTTGTAAAGGTACGTGCTGACTGCAGTAAAGCTGCATCGGCCCAACTGAATTGCAGACACTTCAATATCAACTAAAAATCCCCTGGCACACGGCCTGATAGCAGCAAGTTGACAGTGCAATGTTAAATCACCGTTATGAACAGGCGACGTCAGTGAAATGCAATTTTCGGTCTGAATCATACCAAACGCAGAGAATGGTGACGCTGGATGGCTAAGCGCCATCACCTGCTGCTCAAGACCTAACATCAATACAAAACAGGGATGGAGAAAACTGGAATCCCAATTGTGTAAGTTGTTGAAGGCAACTAATTGCGATTGAAACTGAGTAGCCTTAAATTCTTTTGAAGAGGAGATGTGTGGAAGTTCAATTGGCGCATTGTTGTTAAGCCAGGTAGTTAACTGCGCCTTGTTCGCTTTGTGCATCGCTACTTTGACGAACTTTCCAAATGGGAACACACGATAATCCTTTATCTGCTAACGGTAGATAACAACGTTGTACATTATTACCTGTGATAATCAATAGCGCCTAAATCGTAATTGTTAGGAAAATTGTAAATCTTTCCTAACCTTACAGCGGTCGGGGACAAGGTAAAGCCGCTGTGTTTTCTAACATCAACAACACCTGAAAACGAGCCCTTTCACAAATGCATTGCTTTTGTTTTTCAGTTAATTCATACGGCAATTGCAAAATACTTCTCATGTGGAAATCGCTTTTCAAAAGATTAAAGAAATCAGTAGAAATGGCTTTTGCCTGTGCGTCTGATAGGTCTGATGCGTTCGCGCTTATGATCTGAGCTACGGTCTCTACGCTCTGTAGCGGCCCTGCTCGCCAAAATAACTCAGCGACATGAGGACTGTTGCTGGCTTCGCTTATCACCACTTTATACATGGCTATTACTTTGGGATCCTGCAATAGCTCCACTATCTGATAAGCGATATCCATTAAAATATCATTTAACGATCGCTCGCAGCTCTCCAGACGCCCAGGATCAAAACTGTATTGTTTACATTTTGCGTCGATGACAGCGGTGTACAGCTCATCTTTGCTGTTAAAGTGAGAATACACCGTTTGTTTTGATACACCAGCTTCCCTGGCTATCATGTCCATTGAACTGTTAATGAAGCCGTTATGCAAAAATAGGTGAGTCGCGCATTTCAGAATTTGCTCACGCTTCTCTTTACTTTTCGGACGTCCAATTTTTGCTCTCAATGATTTGCTCAACATGGATGGTTTTGCTACTGCACGAACAATAAGCTTACATGAATAACCGCAAAGCCTCTAGGGCCAGTACCAATAAGTCTATGGTGGCATCTTCCTCAGGTTTTGGTTCTATTTCATAAGCCTGAGAGCCAGGTGGGGAATGACAAAGATATGCTAAATATCTGCATTCGCATCACATTTCATTGAACGAAACTGCTAACGACACATTGTGCCTGAATAGCAAAAAGGAACTGCGAGCAACAGCGTTACTACGACTTAACTGTGAACGTGAGAGAAGGACATAAAATCGTAAAGCTCGACGGCATCAGAAACGCTTTCTTTTGTATCCTCCACCCCAACAGCCATACTGTAAGTGTCGTCCAGATACTGATGAAAGAACGTCCATGGTGCTGACACCTTGCTTGCACTTATGTCATTGATCACTGTGAGTTTGGGATTCAGACCATCGGCACAGTCGAAATAGAAATGATCCAGTGGGGTGACCATTCCCCTGCCCTCTGCCTTAAGAAACGCCTCTTTCAGTGTCCACAGTTTGTAAAACGCCGACATAGCACGTAACTCACTTTTTTTATCGTAAATTGCTAAATTACGGTCCCACTCCCGGGGATGGAAATAATGGCTCGCAATTTCCTTCCAGTTACGTTTCGGATCCATATACTCGATATCCACACCTATCTTTTTGTTGATAGCGACGCCTATCAGGATTTTGCCCTTTGTGTGTGAGAGATTAAACTGAATGCCGTTGTGCCCGGCATTCTTAAGGGAAGGTTTTCCATACGAGTCAACTACGATACTTAATATGTCGGGCCTGGTGTTGGGAAGGTATCGGCTAAGGATGACTCGAAGCGTGGCACGTGCTATCAAAAATTGTTGCTGTTTCCTTTTTGCACCCATATTCACCCATCTTTCATGTTCTTCTTCAGAAAGTAATGAGGGTAAGCGTTGGAAAATATCTGCCTTGATTACGCGTTCTTCATCCACCAGCCACAAATGAAAAGTGCTATGTTGTAGCGTAGATAAAAAAGCGGCTTCACATAATGAGTCAGAAGACATCTGCGTACGTCGTCCAGTGGTAAAAAGGCGTTTTCATGCAGCGGCTTATCTCTTCCATTGTAATACTTTTCTTAATCTGGAAAGTGCGTTGGCTGCACTGGATGGCAAGACGGTTTCGTGAATACTTACAAAGGGTATGCATAAATAGTTTTTAATGAAACATTAGTTTAAACTAGCGAACTGATAGATTGAAGCAAATAGAAGTTAGGACTGCATTACAATGTCTACACAAACAGAATCCGAATTTAAAATGGCTCAGCTTATGGTAGAAGCGCTAAATCTTGAAGACATGGAAGCGGAAGAGATTGAACCAGAAGAACAACTATTCGGAGATGGTCTGGGGCTTGATTCAATTGATGCGCTTGAAATCTCATTGGCAATTTCAAAAGAGTACGGTGTTCAGCTGAAAGCAGAAGATGAATCTACCAGAGAAGCCTTCGCAACGTTGCGAAGCTTAACCGCTTATGTTGAAAGTAACCGGTAGCGTTGTTGAAGGATTATCTCCTGAACCGTTAAAAAAACGTCCACATTGCTCCTGTGCTTTTAGCATGCGATGACGTGGCAGGAAATAGTCTGAATCTGTACTCTTACACGTATATCTCTGCTTTTTTGGCGTAACCTTTCCATGCGAGAACCATCATATTCAGATTAGCAAGACCGTTAAAGACGTTTCAGGATGTTCGTGAAGAGCGTGTGACATATAACTAAAGCCTGGCTTATGTAAATAATGAATATTGATATAATTGACTACGACTCCTGCTCTGCTGCGGGTGTAAACGTCGTTGCACTTCGGAACTCGCTCTCACAGCACACCAGCGGTCTTATCAAAAACGACTTGCCTGGCTCTGAGCTGAATACCTGGATTGGCAGAGTAAAGCAAATTGATGCTGTCGATGACCTCAATCAGTGGCAAAGCCGAAACAATGCGCTGGCTGCGCTTGGTCTTGAGCAAGGAACACTACGAAATACACTTTCCGGCCTGCAGAAGAAGTATGGATCTTCCCGCATTGGCCTGGTTATGGGCTCAAGTACATCCAGTATAGACCGCACCGAAACCGCGTATACCTGCCTGAATGAAAACGGTGAGCTTGCTACCGCATATCAGCAGCCGCTGGTACACAACCCGCATGCGCCCAGTTTGTTTGTTGCGCACTACACCGGTATTGAAGGCCCTGCATTAACGATTAATACAGCTTGTTCCTCTTCTGCCAAGGTATTTGCCACGGCCGCACGCTGGTTGGAATGCAATATTGTTGATGCGGTGCTGGTGGGTGGCGTGGATACGCTGTGTCTGAGTGTGCTGCATGGTTTCAACTCTCTGCAGTTACTGTCGACAAACCCATGCAAGCCTTTTGACCATCATCGCGATGGAATCAATTTAGGAGAAGCGTCTGGGTTTGCGATATTGCAGCGTTCAGGTGAGAACGAAAATGGTAGCGGTATTCGTCTTACCGGCTATGGCGAAAGCTCCGATGCACATCACATGTCACATCCCCATCCGGAGGGGCTTGGTGCCCGCATGTCAATGACTCAGGCATTGCAACGCGCTGCTCTGGAACCTGAAGCGATTGATTATATTAACTTGCATGGCACAGCCAGTCGCGCGAATGATCTTATTGAAGGTCAGCTTGTGTCTGATCTGTTTCCGAAAACCACGTTGTGTTCTTCTACGAAAGCGTGGATGGGCCATACTCTTGGTGCGGCTGGGATCACCGAAGCAATTATCACTATGGATGTCCTGAACACGAATGTGATTCCGGGCTCTAAAAATCTTGAAACGCTGGATGAGGCACTCAATTTTTCTATCACCGCGACAGACCAACATAAAGTGTGTCAGCACGTTATGACAAACTCCTTTGGTTTTGGCGGTAACAACTGCACGTTGTTGTTCAGTAAGGTCAGATAAAATGCATGCAAAAGAATTGAAATGTAAAGTAGCAGGCATTGGTGCATGGGGAAATTACTTCGACAGCTGGCAGGCGCTTCAGGCTCTGCTTAATGGTGACACCTTACCCGATAGCGCCAGTAAAGGCCCTAAGCCAGCGGTGATCCCTGCAAATGAACGTCGCAGAGCGCCGTTGCCGGTGCGCCTGGCCGTCGAGAGTTCCTGGCAGGCAACGCAGTCAGCAAACGTGTCGCCCGACGCGTTAACCTGCGTGTTTGTGTCTGGTCTGGGCGATACAGATCTTACAGATTATATGTGCCGTACGCTGGCGTCTGAACACAAAGAATTGTCACCGACAAAATTTCATAATTCGGTACATAACGCCCCTGCCGGATACTGGACAATCAGTACCCATACCATGAGTGCAGCGAACTCGGTTGCAGGTTACCAACAATCGGTGTCGCTGGCGTTGCTTGAAGCAATCATTCAGTGTGAATCTGAGGGCGTACCGGTGTTGGTTACGTTTTATGATGCGCCGGTAGCAGATGTGCTGCAGCCAATTCTGAGCAACCAGCAAGCGTTTGCCTTTTCGCTGATTATCTATCCTGATGCCGCTGACATAGAGGGTGTTGCTTTATCGGTAACTGTTCAGAATACGCCCGTTGAAAAGTGGCCGACTTTGCGAAACACCAGCGACTATATTTCTTCATTGTATTCTGACAATCCGAGTGCAAGGGTATTGTGTCTGGCAGAGATTTTCAGCCAGCCCAATAACAATGCCACCATCGCTATGCCGCTTAGCAAGGCGACGTCGATAGCATTTAACTGCGTGTAGGTTTTCCCATGAAAGACATCAAAACAGACATTATCATTGCAGGTGGTGGCCTGGCAGGAATGAGTCTTGCGCTGCAGTTACTGAATTCCAATTCGGCACTTGCTATCACTATTATCGAGAAAAATACCTTCCCCGTCCCCGACACAACGGCAAAAGTGGGAGAGTCAACGGTTGAGATAGGCGCGCACTATTTTACGGATGTACTGGGCCTGAAAGACCACTTCCAACAGCATCATTTGCGAAAATACGGACTGCGGTGCTTCTTTGGAAATGTCGCTGGTGATTACAGTGACTACGACGAACTTGGTGTCAGCGAACTGTTTGGTATCCCCGCCTATCAGATAGAGCGCGGCACACTTGAAAATTATCTTCACGAACTGCTGACAGAGAAAGGCGTAACCGTAATAGATAGTGCTATGCCGGTATCTATTACGCTGGGTAACAAGCAGCAGGAAGTTATCTGTACGCAGAGCGAGCAGACTTACCGTATCACCGGGCGCTGGATTGTGGACGCGGCAGGTCGCCAGGCGTTGTTAAAAACAAAGCTGGGGCTTAATAAACCTACCGGACACAAAGGAAACGCGGTTTTTTTCCGGGTTGATAAACGAATTATTATCGATGAGTGGTCTGACAATCCGGCCTGGCAAAACCGGGTGTGTGAACCCGGTAAACGCTGGCTAAGCACAAATCATTTAATGGGGCCAGGCTACTGGGTATGGATAATACCGCTGGCGTCGGGTGCCACCAGCGTTGGTATTGTAATGGATGACACCGCACTGGCACAAAGCGGCATAAAAAACTACGACGATGCGCTGGTATGGTTAGAGAAAGAACACCCTAATTGTGCAAAATCACTACGTGGTGCAACGCTTCTCGACTTCCATCTGATGGAGGACTACTCCTATGGGTGCAAGCAAATGTTTTCAGATGAGGGCTGGGCGCTGACCGGTGAAGCCGGCGCATTTTCCGACCCTTTCTATTCTCCGGGAAGCGATTTCATTGCACTGAACAATACGTTTATCACCCATCTTATTACCCGTGATTTTTCGGGCCATGATATTCGTTTTGACAGTGCGTTATTCCACAAGTTTTATGACTCATTTTTCGAAAATACGCTGTCTTTGTACAAAGACCAGTATGGTGGGTTTGGCGATCGTCAGATGATGTCGGTCAAGCTTGTCTGGGACTATACCTACTACTGGGGTGTGTTTGCGCTGCTGTTTTTCACCGACACCATAGGTGATATCGACAAAATGCGGAAAATTACTCCGGACCTGATGAAGTCACAAAAGCTGAATAAGAAAATGCAGATGCTATTAAGCCAGCGTGCTCAAAAGCGTCAGGTGTTACCGGCAAAAGGCGTATTTATGGATCAGTTCCTGGTCCCGTGTCTCAGCCAGCTTAACGATGTTCTCCAGCAAGAAAATATCGATGTAGAAAAGGCATTGGCCGCCAACATCGCCGTTATGCAAAAAGTCGTGCCGTACCTTGAGGATATGCTTGCTGATAACCCATCAATGGATATTGACGACGATGAACGCACCGTACTCGGCAATTACAGGCAAAGTGTTCTTGCATAATGCGACATGATCGGCCCAAGCGCTTGAGGCCCAGCCTTCTGAAAGGCGTCGTTACGCTACTGCTTGTAGTGTCTCTTATTGCGTATCCTGTAGTCGTCTATCTGCATATCGATAAAATTGCCCCCGGTTGGTATGCGGGCATACTTTTATTGCTGGTGGTGCTCAGGGTTGTCGCTTCAGGTAACATCAATGGGTACAAAGAATGGTTATTACCGGGGGTGGTGTCGGTTTTCTGTCTTCTGGTAATGCTGTACGACAGCGTTATTATGCTGAAATTTTATCCGGTATTAATGAACGTTGGCATGGGACTGATGTTCCTTGTTTCACTTACAGACTCGCAAACCCTGATAGAAAAATTTGCCATAGCGGGTGGCAAGAAGCCGCCCCAGGCCGCGGCCGGATACCTGAGAACGCTTACCTTGTGTTGGGGGCTATTGTTGTTGTTCAATGGCATCATTGCAGCCTATACCGCCTGGTTCTCCAGCACGGCAACATGGGCATTGTATAACGGCCTTATCTCATATGTGCTCATTGGTAGCTTCGCACTGATTGAATTTGGCTACCGCGGGTTTTACAAGAAGAAACACAACATTGTTGACGATGAAAACTAAAAGCACATTCAGTACGTTATTTGGTCAGAATGAGGGCCCGGAAATTCTCGCTGAGAGCACGTCGGCTGATAATGCGGTGTTATCGCTATATGTGAGCGACAAACTCTCCTGGTTTGACGGGCATTTTCCGCAACAAAAAGTATTGCCGGGTGTCGTTCAGATAGACTGGGCTGGGAAAATAGGGAAAGCGGTATTTGCCGGTGATCGCGTATTTAGCCAGTTGACGAATATCAAATTCAAGTCCATGGTTTTGCCTGACACCAGGATGACACTGGAATTACGTTTCAATGCGGAAAAAGGCACGCTGGCGTTTCACTACTTCAACGAGAGTGACTCGTTTTCAACCGGGAGTTTTAAGTTTATTCCATCATGAAGTATTGCATTATTATTCCTCACTACAATCACCACGACCTGTTTGAAAAGTTTCTGCCTGAATTAGTCAAACTGGGCTTACCGTGTATCGTAGTCGATGATGGCAGTGAACCGTCAAGTGTAGATGCGCTCAAAGCGCTGCTATCCCCCTACCCGGACTTTCATCTTGTGCAGCATCAGGCTAACCGGGGCAAGGGCGCGTCGGTGGTTAGCGGCTGTTATTACGCCAGCGCGCTTGGCTTTACCCATGTATTACAACTGGATGCCGACGGGCAGCATAATATTGCTGATGTCGACGCCATGCTGTCCTACAGCAACGCCCACCCTGATACCATCATTTCAGGCCAGCCTTACTTTGATGAAACGGTTCCGCTGGTACGTAAATATGGTCGAAAAATCACTGATTTCTGGGTGGCCATTGAAACATTGTCATTCAGAGTTAAAGATGGGCTATGTGGGTTCAGGGTCTATCCTCTAAGTAAAATTAACCATTTGGTAGACCACTATTATCTGGGCCCACGCATGGATTTTGATCCTGAGCTCCTGGTAAAAGCGGTGTGGGCGAATATTGAAGTGCACTTCATCCCTACCAAAGTGATTTACCATGAAAATACGGTCTCCCATTTTCATTATCTGAGAGATAATCTGATGTTAATCAGACTGCATGTGCGGTTAATGTTCGGCATGCTGATCAGGCTTCCGGCTATCATCTATAAGCGGTTGCAGGGGCTGTTTTCTTCAAAATGACTAATAATAAATTACCAGATACCCCTCCCGAACAGGCTCACTGGTCGTCGATGAAAGAGGCCGGAACGCTTACAGGTATGCGGTTTATCTATTGGGTGTACCGGATTTTCGGCAGGTGGGTGTTCTCCATGACGATGTATCCGGTTGCGTTATATTTCCTGCTTACCCGTCATGATCAGCGCCGTGCTTCAAAGCAGTTTTTGCGTGCTCACTTTCGTCAACGCCCGGATAGCTGGACGATGCGGCCCAATAATTTTCACGTATTGCTTCACTTCAAAAGCTTCTCAGAAGTCATTTTAGATAAAATTCTCGGCTGGCTGGTGAAAATCGATGAAAGTGACTTTGTGCTGACATCACCGGAAAAAGTTGAAGAGTTCAAAAACGATACGCGCGGTCAGCTTATTATCGGTTCGCATTTTGGGAATCTCGAGTTTTGCCGCGGTTTTATGCACCGCTACAGAAGCAAAGTAATCAATATTCTGCTTTACGACAAGCATGCCGGCAACTTCGTGAAAATGATGCAAAAACAAAACGAAGAGTCGCGCTTAAATGTGTTTCAGGTCGATGAGTTTGATGTCAGCACCATCATGAAGCTAAAGGAAAAAATCGATGCGGGCGAGTGGGTGTTTATCGCTGGCGATCGCATTCCTCTTAGTGGCATTGGACGCACGGTTAATGTGACATTCTTTGGCAACAACGCTCCTTTGCCTATTGGTCCTTATATGCTGGCAAAAGCATTAGCCTGCCCGGTAAAGCTGATGTTTGCGTACCGGGATGAGAACGAAGATAACAAGGTTGTGTTCGATGTCACCCCCTTGTGTGAAAAGCTCGAGCTTTCGCGTAAGACCAGAAACCAAGATTTGGAAAGGTATGCGCAAACATTTGCTGATAAGCTGGAGGAGCATTGCCTGAAAGCCCCGTATCAGTGGTTCAATTTCTATGATTTCTGGGATCCCGCCACAAACAATGCTGCATTACAGACACTGGCTTCAAAAGAAAGGAAGGTGTCATGACGATGCAACGATATGATGCGCGTATATTTGATCTAATTCCGCATCGCCCACCGATGCTGCTGATCAATAAGATAGAAAGTGTCACACAAAGCGCGTCCTCCGCGTTGGTGTATATTGATAGCGACGCGCCTTTCTATGAACCGGGCTTGGGCGTGCCTGCCTGGATTGGTCTGGAGTATATGGGGCAAACCGCCGCACTTATTGCCGGCTACCAGCTGCAACAAGGGCTGGTGTCGCCACACCTTGGCTTTTTATTAGGAACCCGGGCATTTAAAGCCCACTGCGCCTACTTTACCGCGGGTGTACTAAAAGTCAGTTGCCAGCAACAGGCGCTGGTGGGTGAAGGCCTTGCGACCTTTAAGTGCATCATTGAGAATTACGCCGGTGAGGCGGAGGGTGGCAGTTGTCTAGCTGAAGCCAATTTATCCGTATTCCGCCGTGAAATTACATAAAAAGGACAGGACGTGAACAATAATAATTATAGACGTGTCGTTATCACCGGTGCTGGTGTCGTTTCCTCGTTGGGCTGTGATTGGTCAGAGGTAAAGTCGAGGCTTCAGGCGAATCAATCTGGTGTCTGTTTTATGGAAGACTGGCAGAAATACGAAGGGTTGGGTACCTATCTGGCAGCCCCCGTGCATGATTTTGAACTGCCTGCCCACTACACCAAAAAGAAAAAAAGAAGTATGGGAAGAGTAGCGCAATTAGGTGTGCTGGCAACCGAGCGGGCGCTTCGCGATGCGAATCTGTACGACGACCCTGTGATCGCATCGCACGCTACCGGAGTTGCCTACGGTTCGGCAACAGGCAGCAGTGAGGCGGCACTGGAATTTGCGCCTATGCTGGAAAACCACTCTACATCACGAATCAACAGCAGTACGTATTTGCGCATGATGAGCCATACGGCAGCGGTAAATATCAGCGTATACTTTGGAACCCAGGGACGCATGTACACGACCTCCAGTGCGTGTACTGCCGGTAGTCAGGCCATCGGTTATGCTTTTGAGGCAATCCGTTACGGCCAGCAGGACATTATGATCGCAGGCGGAGCTGAAGAGTTGTGTCCTTCCCAGGCTGCCGTTTTCGATACGCTTTTTGCGGCCAGCACGAAAAACGATAGTCCTGGCAAGACCCCTCGCCCCTTCGATGTGGACAGAGATGGATTGGTGCTGGGAGAAGGCGCCTGTACGATTGTGCTTGAGTCCTACGAGCACGCCAAGGCCAGAGGCGCAACCATACTTGCAGAAGTCATTGGCTATGCCACAAACACGGACGGCGCACACCTTGTTAAACCCAACCGGGATACGGTAAAACGGGTAATGAGCGATGCGTTGCGGGATGCGGGTGTGAGTGCAGAAGATATCGGCTATGTGTCTGCTCACGGTACCGCTACCAGCCATGGTGATATTAACGAAAGTCATGCCACCTACGAGGTAGTCGGCGAAAAACCTATCAGCTCGCTGAAGAGCTTCACCGGCCATACGCTCGGCGCATGTGGCTCCTTTGAAGTGTGGGCCACCGTAAACATGATGAATGACGGTTGGTTTGCGCCGACACTGAATCTGGATAATGTCGACCCTGAGTGTGCCCCGCTGGACTATATCCAACAGGAAGGCCGTGAGCTGCAAACGGAATACTTTATGAGCAATAACCTGGCCTTCGGCGGCATCAATACCTCACTGATCATCAAACGCTATCCACAGTAACGGTGGAGATCGAGCAGGGCCGGCGCATGGCCCTTTCCAGACGTATTGTGTAATGAGTCAGCCTGTAAAAAGGGATAACTGACCGGATACAGGCTACAACTGTGTGACAGGCTTGCGGCTAACGCTTTCTCAGAGTGCTAAGTAGTGCATCAACTGACGTCTTCAGCAGCTTTCCGTTACTTTCTCTGGGCAACGTGTCTACAACATAAATTGGGCGAGGGACAAAGGCGTTGTCGAGATTTTCCTTTAAAAAGCCAATAAGCTCGGACTTCTCAATGCCTGGCTTGAGCGACACGATAGCGCACAGTCTGGTTACCGCGCGCGTCGAATCGGGATGAATGACAATCCCGTCGATAAGACCTGAAAATCGAAGCAGTGTCTGGTTTATCTCAAAAAGAGAGCCTCGTTTGCCTGCAATCTTAATCAAATCTGTTGCTCTGCCGGCCAGCGTGAAATGGTGCTCATCCACTGGCTGAATAAAGTCCTGCAATTCTGTTGATACTGGCAGGTGTTCAGCACTGGCTACTGTTTTTTCGTTATCCTGTTCAAAGGTAATGCCATCAAAACGACGCCAGGCATGTTGTGACGCGGTTCGTCTGATTGCCATCGAGCCAACTTCACTGCATCCGTACACTTCCAGCAAGGGCGCACAGAACTGTTGCTCAATATCGCCTGCCAGCTCCGGTGTCAGCGGTGACGTAGCACACAATATCGTGCGCACGTCAGCGTCTTCAACGGGGACAGCCGTTAACGCCCGCAGATGTACCGGCGTTGAAACCAGCATCCGGGGCCGAGGCAACCTATTCAGGGTATCGATTATATCCTGAGGAAAGAGCGGTTTGGCATCGCTCAAACAAACATTGGCAAACAACGGTATCAGTGCGGAAGTTTCCAATCCCCACATGTGCTGTGCAGGCATGGTAGCGAGTTGATACAGCGTATCCGGTATGTCAGGAAGCATGAAGCGGGAATTAATTGCGGTACTTTGATGCAGGGTGCGCCAGTATTTCAAATTGGGCTTAGCCCGCCCCGTAGAGCCTGATGTAAAGCTGATGCAGGCGAGATGGTCGTCATCGATTTGCGGAACGGTATCTAAGACGTTGTTGCTACCTTCCACTACTATATCGGCAATGACAACGCTGCGCGCGGTATCTGCGCTGTCTTCGCCATCATGAATAATATAGCTGTCAGGATACTCATTAAGAAACTGTCGCTGTGTTGCCTCATTTTTATTCTGCGGTAACAGGTTCGTCTGCCCGCGAAAAATAGCCGCGCAAAATGTGACTAAAAACAAATAGCGGTTCTCGCACAGGTTAATGGCATACCTGTTCACTGGCAAACCGTCAGCAATCGCTTTGACATGATCTAAAAACTGCTGTGCAGACACAGCGCCAGCCTGAAGAGATAACGCACCTGTCGGGCGTGTTAAAAAGGCGACAGGCTCGTGCAATTTTCTGGTGACTAGTGGGAATGTCGTTGGCATTAGTGATTAACTGTTACTTCTATCCGTAGCGCGGTGGAGGAATTAGCGCCAGCCTCGAGTCTGACAAACTGGCCAGCCTCAGCTTACTTCAATTTCAATGAGGGCTAGTTTAAACTACTGCAAAACGAAAAACTATTTTTGCGCCTGACGCCAGCAACCTCTACACTAGCCAGCTTGCGCAGCAAACAACGAGGCTGGCGGGGTACGCTGTCCACCTCACATTCGAATAATAAGTAAACGCCCTATCCTGAAATGTTAAACCAAAGCTTCACTTCTCAACCTGTAGACGATGTAATCAACGATGACCACACGCTTGCTGTGATCCCCCTTGTCAGCAATTGCGAGCCGTACTCGCCAGGCGTGATACCGTCAGGTACCGCTGTTGCCAAAGCAGAATCAGCCCAGGTAAACGAAGTCTGGACTGTATCTGGTAAAGTGACCCGGGGGCAGACCGGCGCTAACTACTGGTCGAAAACGGACGATGTGATTTGTGTCGCGCAATGGCTTAGCAAAGACGAGTGCAAGGACATAGAGCAAGAAACTGAGCGTGCATACACCTCAATGTTATCGCTGTTGCAGGACGAAGGGTTTACCCATCCCTTTCGGTTTTGGAACTACCTGCCGAAAATCAATTATGGCAAGGGTGACGAGGAACTCTACAAAAAGTTCTGCACCGGACGACTTAATGCCTTCAACGAGCAAAATATTGAACCTTCGTCTTTTCCTGCTGCTTCGGCGCTTGGGCATCACAGCGATGGCGCTGTCTTTTATGTTTTTGCCAGTAAATCGAAACCTCAGCACTTCAAAAATGTACAACAGGTAAATGCCTATGAGTACCCGCGGCAATATGGCATAAGCAGCCCTTCTTTTGCGCGTGCCACAGCGCTGACGCTCGCGCAGTCTCCGTTTTTATTTATCTCAGGCACTGCAAGCATTATTGGTCACAAAAGCGTGGAAATCGGCAATCTGGAGCGCCAGCTTGACGTTACGTTAGCCAACATTGAATGGCTTTTAGAAAATGCCAACCCTGAGAATACCAGGCTGGAGGCGTTCAAAGTGTACGTTCGCCATGAACAGCATGTAGCCCAGACAAGAAACTGGCTGGCAGCACGCTTTCCCGACGTTGCCGCCGTTTTCGTCATCGCTGATATTTGTCGCAAAGAGCTGCTGGTGGAAATTGAGTGTTTTTGTCTCTGACGCGTATGTTTTTTGCGGAATACTAACGTGAGATTTTTACGTATCCGAAAACTCTGGCAAGTTCTGACTGCAGCTATCTCCTATTTTCTGTTTGGTCTGGGCGCATTGGTAGTGGGGATATTTTTCCGGTTACTAAGCCCAATACCTTTCATTTCCCCAAAGACCAAGCAAATCTGGATCCGCTGGTGTATCCACAAAGGGTGTTTAACGTTTATCCGCCTGATGCGCTTGTTCGGTCTGATCCGATATCGATTCGACGTTGAGTCGATGATAAAGGCGCAGCCGGGGCATATTGTCATAGCCAATCATCCTTCCTTAATTGACGTAGTGCTTCTGCTGGCGGTAAATAAGAAGTTGTGCTGCTTTGTGAAAAGCGCTGTATGGGATAATTTCTTTACCGGCGCGGTTGTGAAACTGGCTGGGTTTATCCCGAATCATGCCGAGCAGGTCGTACCGATGGCCTCTGCGAAGTTAAAGGCAGGTGAGAATATCCTTATTTTTCCGGAAGGAACGCGAACCAAAGACGACAATATCATCAGATTTAAACGGGGAGCGGCGAATATGGCGGTGGCGGTGAACGCGCCAATTATGCCTGTTTTAATAAATTGTTACCCCCGAGCATTGAAAAAAGGCGATAAATGGTATGATATTCCCGCAGGTGGTCCGGCATTTTCATTAACATCAGGCCGGTTAATTGCGTTATCTGAATGTATTGATGTCACATTACCTAAGCCGCGACAATATCGTCAGCTAACGCAATTTTTGCAACATTATTATGAAAACTGGCTCGAAGCAGAACAATCTGCCAAGTCGACAGCCATAGAAAACATGCAGTGAATGATTATGAATGAACAAAAAGAAAAAATACTAGCGCGCATCAGAGCGACATTGGTCGAGCTCTTCGATCTTGAAGAGTCAGAAATCGTGCCGGAAGCCCGATTATATGAAGACCTGGACATTGACAGCATTGACGCGGTAGATCTGCTGATTGATTTAAAGAAGACCACAGAAGTCGAAATCTCTCCTGCTCAGTTTAAACAAGTCCGGACCGTTCAGGATGTGGTTGATGTATTCGACCGACTGTCAGCGAAAGCGCAGTAAATGATGAAACCTGTTGCTCTGGAGTACGACATCCCCTTTTTCGATGTGGATGCTTATCGCGTTGTATGGCACGGCAATTATCCTAAATATATCGAGATGGCGCGCTGTGCATTGTTAAAAGAAATCGGATGCCCATACAGCGTGATGGAGCAACATGGTTACTTCTTCCCCATTGTCGATATCCAGGTCAAGTATGTCAGGCCGCTGCTGTTTGAACAAAAAATCATTATTGAATCGTGGCTTGTCGAGTGGGAAAACCGACTGAAGATCAATTACAGAATTAAAGATAAGAACACGGGGGAAGTGTTCACAAAAGCCAGAACCACCCAGTTCGCGGTGGCAATGCCTGAAAATATCACACAATACGTAATGCCTGAGTTCTTGGTAGAAATCGTTAATGCATGGAAGGCAAAACATGATTAGAAATAGTGTGCTTTGCATAGTCTTAGTGGTAGCTGGCTGGGTTGGTGCGCCTTTCTCCTATGCTGAGGAAGGCGAAACTCACGAAGAAGCGCTTTTAGCCAGTGTCTTTCCTCAAAGCTGCCACTTTTCTGGAAAATTTGTTCAGCAGAAAACGATGGAAGGGTTGCCGGTGCCCTTAACATCCGATGGCGATTTCTTTTACTCATGCGATCTTGGACTGGTGTGGCGCACAGTTACCCCGTTTGAGGAAGCCATTCTGTATGTGAATAGCAGTAACAACTACAGAATCGACGAAAGCGGGGAATTACAGCCGCTGTCGGGCATTGCCCGCTACATCATGTCGAGTGTTTTTGTGAAACTGTTGAATGGTGATACCGACTACTTTCTGGACGCGTTTTCTGTGTCTGAGGCTGACGGGGAAAGCGTACTGCTTACTCCCGAAAGTGACTACATGAAAAAAGGCCTGGATCGCATTTTATTTGAAAAAAGCAATGATGATGAGCTTGGTATCACACTGGGTATCAAAGTGACAGATGCTACCGGTCAGGTCACCAGCGTTAATATTGACCAGATTAAGGAGTTTGACGCTGAAGGTAAACGTGACGCTTTTGAGAAGTGCGAATCGCTTTATCCGGAGAATGAGGAGCTGTGTCGGGTTCTGCGGTCACCAACAAGTATCAGATAGTACAGGTAACGATTGCCCCTGTGCGCGTTGTGTACTGAAAAGACCTGCTAGTTAAAAAAGTTCTGTGGTTGCAATCTCGTATCTGAGCAACACGCCGGGTTGAGTTTAAAGATAGTCATGCCAGAGGAAGTGACGGGTAACCTGGCGTAATCGGAATAACAAAAATAAAGGGACAGATTTTTATGCTGCCGATGTTCACCAGATTGACCTTTCTTGCGGTGGTTATCGCCAGCCTTTCTGTTTTTCTGATTCATCCGGAACGTATTCAGATAGACACCAACCTGAATGACCTGAACCCGGAAGAGATTGAAGATCGTAACCTGCAAGCAGCGCTTCGCGATCTTAATGACGATATCGGACATCGCTTTATGGTGGTGATCCAGGGTGGAGCCGGTAGTGACGTTGCAAAAGCAAAAGAGAAAATGCAGTCGGCAATAGATGACCTGCCGTCGCTATCGGTCCTTTATGATAACGCCGTAAAAGAAGACTACCTTTCCAGCCTTTCTCCCTACCGATTTAATTTATTGTCAGAGCACCAGCGCCAGCGGCTGGAGAATAACACCGCTGCGCAAATCGCCAGTGAGGCGCAGCGCCGACTGTATCAGCTTGGCGATGGTGTACGCGTTATCCCGTTTAACGATGACCCTTTAGGCTGGTTTACTGACTATGTCATGTCTGGTCTAAGCAGCGTAGATGCGATGACTATGGCGAATGAGGGTGCCTCTGGCAGTGTAGAGTCGTTTTCTGTTGTCTTCTCTACCTATCCAAAAGGTATGGGAGAGCAAGCGGCGATTTATCAGTCTCTGGAACGTGTTAAAGCGGCAGTACAGCAGGACTACCCGGTAACCGTACTTTACTCAGGCATGTTCTTTTTCGCTGTGGACTCGGCAAGTGTGGCAAAAAGCGACATTCAGCTTATTGCGATAGGTTCTGGCGTGGGTGTGATCGTACTAATGCTGCTTGTCTTTCGTTCATTATTACCGCTGGTACTGTCATTAAGCTCAATCGCTATTGGTATCGGCTTTGGTGTGCTCGCCAGTGTGTACACATTTGGTTCGATACATGTGCTGACTATTGTCTTTGGTGCCAGCCTAATCGGTATTGTGGTGGATTACTCACTGCATTATTTTTATCATTTTTTGTCCGGTCACCCATCCCCCCAGCAAAGTTCGACCAAGCACCAGACTTTATTCAGGGCGATGTTACTGAGTGTCTTAACCTCTTTGGTTGGGTATGGCGCATTAAGCCTTTCCAGTTTACTTATCCTTAAAAAAATCGCGCTGTTCTCATGTACAGGACTGTTAATGGCGTGGTTAAGTGTCATGGTACTGGGACCGTTGGTTACCGGGCGGCCTATTGAAGCCAGGCAAGCGATGCTTCGGCGAATTATTTTTGGTTGTCAGAGCGTATTTGCCCGTAAGCCTGTTGTGCTGAAGGCAGCCGGGCTACTTCTGGCGGTTGCGGGTGGACTGTACCTATTTATGGGTAGCGTCAACATCAATGACGATCCAAGGCACTTTTTCCATGTTTCCCCATCGCTGCTGGAGCAGGAGAGAAAAGTAGCAGACTTAGCGCAGATTTATGAGCCAGGACGGTATCTGCTGGTTCAGGGAACTTCAGAAGCGGCCATCTTTGACGCATTGGAAGCGTTATATGCGGAGTCTGGAGAATTACGTTCCTCGTTTACGAGCATACTCGACTGGTTACCCTCAGAAGACAGGCAAGCGGCAAACTATGCGCTGCAGTCAACGCTTTACCGTAAAGACGGCGCACTGGATTTGTTTGCTGCAAAGCTGGGGTTGCCGACATCTCAATTCGATAAGCTTAAAGCCGAGTACGCGAGTGCTGAAGGTCAAACGCTTACATTTTCTGACTTACTGGCACAACTGCCCTCGCTGCCATCACTATGGATAGAGGGTGGAGACACTATCTATAGTTTTGTGTTGATTGATAAGGGAAGCGATCTGTCACAAATTGAATCTGTGAGTGAGCGTATTGAGGGCGTTAGCTACATGAATACGCTGGCCAATGCAACGAGCGCGCTGAAAGCGCAGCGTGAAGCGGGTGCACAGTTATTGCTGCTGGCCTACGGGCTGATAGCCTTAATGCTAATGCTGTATTACCGCCAGATAAAGGCAGTGTTTCTGCTGTTTATCCCAATCACCGCCAGTATTGTTACATTGGCAGCGGTATCGTTACTGGGCCAGGCCATCACAGTCTTTCACATCATGGCACTCTTTTTAGTGCTGGGTCTGGGCATGGACTACATTATTTTTGCAAAAGAGATGGCCGGCCAACGGTCCACCACACAGCAAGCCATTTTGTTGTCAGCCGTAACCAGTTTACTGTCATTTGGTTTGCTGGCGTTTAGCTCAATGCCTATTGTGCAGGCTTTCGGAAGCACGATTCTAATTGGCAATACCATTAACTTCATTGCCGCGATAAGCCTTTTTAATCAGCGGCAGACATCACAGGAGAAAAGACCCGGTGCAGAATAAAAAAAGAGTCTTAGTAACAGGAGCCAGTAGCGGCATCGGTAAAGCCTGCGCTTATAAAATGGCCGCAGATGGCTTTGCTGTCGCAGTACACTACCGCAGTGGTAAAGAGGCGGCTTTGGAGGTTGCCGAAACCATTCGTCGTCAGGGCGGCGATGCCGACACAATTCAGTTTGATGTTACCGACAGAGACGGCACGCGACAAGCTATCGACGCCGACATTGAGCAAAACGGTGCCTACTATGGCGTGGTGTGTAATGCCGGGATCACCAAAGATACGGCATTTCCCGCGATGACGGGTGAAGAATGGGACGGCGTCATTCACACGAATCTTGATGGGTTCTATAACGTGCTACACCCCACCATTATGCCAATGATCCGATTGCGTCAAGGCGGACGCATTGTCACCCTGTCATCAGTTTCAGGACTGATGGGGAACCGTGGGCAAACTAATTACAGTGCTTCTAAAGCCGGGATAATTGGCGCGACCAAAGCGCTTGCCATTGAACTGGGAAAGCGCAAGATCACGGTAAACTGCGTTGCTCCCGGCGTCATAGACACAGGAATGACCGAGGGCGTTATTGCTGACGAAGCTAAAAAGATGATCCCGCTAGGCACATTTGGTGACGTGGATGATGTTGCTAACACCATTGGATTTTTAATGTCTGACAGTGCGAAATACATCACGCGTCAGGTAATCAGTGTCAATGGCGGCATGTACTAACGCCTGGATGCACTCACCGTCTTTTTCTCACTAAACGGAGTTTCCTATGAGATATATTTTTACAGCCTTTGTCGGCCTGGTTCTATCATGTAATGCGCTGGCAGAACTTAACCCGCGTCATCAAAAGCTAGCGGATATGATGCTGTCAGGTGACCTGCGTCAGCTTAAAGTGGCAGCGCAAAGTATTTACGAGTCAGAGATAACCGATCCTGAATTGATTGATATTGCTGCAGAAATTCTGCTAACCAAATACCCACACACCTACCCATCTGAAATCGATACCATTGCATGGCTGGCCCGGGCTATTGGTGCCTCAGAGAATGGCCGCTATTACGAGGCTCTTTCCCAGGTAGTGAACAGCACAGACAACAGCAAGCTTGAGCGCCATGCCGACAGCGCGCTGGATGATTTGCCGGGTAAGGAAGGTGAGCAATATCAGGCCGGTATGTATCAGCTTCCCAAAGGGCTTTATGCAAAGGAAACTGACAGTACGCGGGATGAGCGAATCAAAGCGTTGATGATGGCGGGTGACTTGCGAAGCCTCAAGGAGGCAGCGAAAACAATGGTCAACACGGGCGCAGAAAATCAGGAGCTCACGGATATTGCCGCTGAAATTCTGCTTACGCATTACGCCACGGCGCAAAAACATCAAATTGATACACTGGCCTGGTTAACCAATGCCATTGGCAGTAGCGGTTCCGCGCGCTACAAAGAAGCGTTACGAGAAGTAGAAGAAAAGAGCGACTTCAGAAAGTTACGTGGCTATGCAGAAAAAAATCGTGAGAAGCTTTCAGATCAACAGGTAGATCAGTATCAGTCAGGAATGTTGGGCGAGGAACTCCCCAGATACGACTATTAAGCGGCCTATGTTCTACCAAAACGCAAAAAGCCAGCGGAGATAGCCTCAACGCTGGCTTTTACTATTCATTTCTTAAAGCGGTTTATGGCTTTACTCAATATTCTGAATTTGCTCACGCATCTGCTCTATCAGCACTTTTAATTCAACTGCTGACTGCGTGATATCTGAATTAATCGATTTAGAGCCCAGCGTATTCGACTCGCGGTTAAACTCCTGCATCATAAAGTCCAGACGACGACCGCAGGCTCCCCCTTTTTTGAGGATATTGCGAGTCTCGCCAATGTGTGAGTTTAAGCGGTCTAGCTCTTCGGCTACATCCACTTTTTGCGCCAGCAAGATCATCTCCTGTTCAAGGCGACCAGACTCCAGTTCCACTTTGGCTTCTTCAAAGCGCGTTTGGATTCGCTCTCGCTGCCAGGCTAGCACTTCTGGCATTTGTTCAGACACCTTCTTAACCTCAGTCTCTATGCCATCAAGACGTTGTTCAATCAGGCTTTTCAAGGTACTTCCTTCAGCGGCGCGCGCATCAACAAATTCACCTAATGCAGTCTCAAAAGCGCTCAGCAGGTCTGCCTGAATGGCATCCATATCGGCTTCTTCTGCGGCGATAACGCCGGGCCAGCGCAGAACATCCAGCGGATTCACGCCGGTTGACTGACCGTGCGCCTGCACCCAGTCTGCGGCGTGCATAACCTGTTTTGCCAAAGCTTCATTCAGGTTGAGTGTGGTTACGGCGGCATCGTTGGCGCTGAAGCGCAATGCGCACTCTACTTTTCCGCGCGCCAGACGCTTGCGGAAGCGTTCACGTAATACGGGCTCTAACGAACGAAACTGCTCTGGTAAGCGGAAGTAGGTTTCCAGAAATCGTTGGTTCACAGAGCGGATTTCCCACACTGCAGTGCCCCAGTCTTTTTTTATCTCGCTGCGCGCGAATGCTGTCATGCTGTAGATCATTTTTTCCATCCTGTTATGCGTGCCCTGTTGTATCAAACCGCGGGATGCGTTTTGACTTTCTGTTAATGTTGTCAGGCCCGCTATCTCCCTATGATAGCGCAATTTTTAGTGAAGTCGCGTAATTCCTGCAATGGTCAAATGACGGAAAGTTGGTTTTTCCTCTTTGCGCGTTGTGCGATATACTTGCTGTTCAGCCTTTTCAGGCTGCATGACCCTTCAATGCTCATGCATTGCCTGACTACCGGCTACCCTTATTACACATGCATAAACCTTGTGGAGACTACTATGCGTCCAAGCGGCAGAACCGCCAGTCAGATTCGTCCTGTTACCCTTACCCGTCAGTATACCTGTCACGCCGAAGGCTCCGTGCTGGTGGAGTTTGGCAATACGAAAGTATTGTGTAACGCCACCGTTGAAGAAGGTGTGCCTCGTTTTATGAAGGGACAGGGAAAAGGCTGGATCACTGCTGAATACAGCATGTTACCGCGCGCTACGCACACCCGCAGTGGCCGGGAGGCGGCTCGTGGTAAGCAGGGTGGCAGAACGCTGGAAATTCAGCGACTGATTGCCCGCTCTTTGCGTGCAGCGGTAGACTTAAAACTGCTGGGTGAAAACACCATCACCCTGGACTGCGATGTGATTCAGGCTGATGGCGGCACGCGTACAGCATCTATCACAGGTGCATGTGTGGCGCTTGTTGATGCCCTTACCTATATGCGCGCCAAAGGGATCTTAAAAGCCAACCCGCTGAAGCACATGATCGCTGCACTGTCGGTAGGTATTTATAACGGCACGCCTATTGCCGATTTAGAGTACACCGAAGACTCTGAAGCAGAAACCGACATGAACGTGGTGATGACCGAAACCGGCAAACTGATTGAAGTGCAGGGCACGGCTGAGGGCGAACCTTTCTCGTTTGAAGAAATGCAGGAAATGATGGAAATTGCCCGTCACGGTTTGCGTGAATTGTTCGATATTCAAAAAGCGGCGCTGGCATAAGAGGTTGCAATGAAAGCATTTCAACGTGAGTTTATTGAATTTGCTATTGAACGTGGTGTGCTGAAATTTGGCGAGTTTACTCTGAAATCCGGGCGCAAGAGCCCTTATTTCTTTAACGCCGGCTTGTTCAATAAAGGTTGCGATCTCGCGCGGTTAGGACGTTATTATGCCGCTGCGCTTACCGATGCCGGTATTGAGTTTGACGTACTCTTTGGCCCCGCTTACAAAGGCATTCCGATTGCTACAACCACGGCGGTGGCACTGGCTGACCATCATGACATCGACACGCCCTATTGCTTTAATCGTAAAGAGGCGAAAAGTCACGGTGAAGGCGGCAACCTGGTAGGCAGCCCGTTACAGGGGAAAGTCATGCTGGTGGATGATGTGATCACTGCCGGTACTGCTATTCGCGAATCGATGACGTTAATTGAGCACAATAATGCCACGCTGGCCGGTGTGCTGATTGCGCTGGACAGACAAGAGCGCGGTCAGGGCGAACTGTCTGCTATTCAGGAAGTGGAGCGGGACTTTTCTACGCAGGTGGTTGCCATTGTGTCTTTGGCAGACGTGGTGACCTATCTGACGGAAAAAGGTGGCTTTGATGAGAGCATTGCCGCCATTAATGACTATCGCGAAAACTACGGTATTTGACAGGTAGCATGTCCGTGAGCGAGTTTAAACACGCCGATCATAAGCTTGATACTCTGGGACTTCGTTGCCCTGAGCCAGTGATGATGGTGCGATTGCGGATACGTAAAATGGAGACGGGAGAAACCGTTCATGTGATTGCGGACGATCCCTCCACGTCCAGGGATATCCCGAGTTTCTGCCGGTTTATGGAACACACGCTGGTTGCCTCGCAAACTGAGCAGATGCCTTATCAGTATCTGATTAAAAAAGGTCTGTGAGCGGCACAAAATGAAAAACGCAGCATGACGACACCTCGCCGTTATGCTGCGGTTTCGGACAAAGCCACGTGTTGCATGGTGTTGTCAGACTCGTAATGTCAGACGTTTTCTTAATCCTCAGGTGCGGCGATATCTCGCTTCAAAAGCACAATACACGCCAAACAAAATAAAACCGATACCGACAGCACCCAGCAGGTAAGGGCCAAAGCTTTGTTGAGTTAGTGTTGTTAAAGCCTGCTGCAGGCCACCAGCCTCTGATGGGTCGTGGCGATAAGCGGCTACCAGAAAGAAGCTGCCTACCAGCATGTACACAACGCCCCTGGCGGTATAGCCGCAGCGCCCTGCTGAGCGTGTGGCATGTTGCGCTGACTGTGACAGCTTTTCGGTTTCAAACTTTTCCATAAAATCGGCCTTGTAGGCATGTTTGAACTGCACAAAAGCAAATACCAGTACCGTGGCCCCTATGGCGGCAATTAAGGCCAGCCCCCACTCGTACTGCATTAACTGCTGACTGACTTTTTCACTGTTTGAGTTGCCCTGCCCTGATCCTGAAGATTCACTCCCTGTGAGGACGGTGATACCAACGTAAGCCGCACCGAAATAGAACAAACCTGACACAAATAAGAAGATTCGCATGATGATATCTTTGGTTTTTCCCATATCCAGAGATTCAGTATTGAGCATACCCTGCAGCCAGCGCCACAACGCATAGCAGAAAAGACCGGCAATAACGGCAATAAGCAGAACCTGGCCAAAGGGCTGGGATTGAACGGTCTCAAAAACATGTGTCTGTGTGGTTTTTTCACGTCCGGCGGCAGATATTACCGAAGAAAGAATAAAGATACCCAGCAGCGAGTACATGACGGTTTTGGCGCTATAGCCAGCACCAGCAATGATGCCAAGCAGATTAGAAGAGTTGCTCATTAGCGGCTCCGGAAGACAAATGTGAGAATGCTGTTTCAAGAAGCGCACCAATGCTCGTATTTTGCGCAGCAAACAGGAGGCAGAGTTATAAGCGCGACAGACACCCCACACACCAAAAAAGGCGCGTCGACAATAATGAAACGGATGGTGTGGTAAGCAGGTGCTAGTGTGGCAAGTGCCTGAAACATCATGTTATAAGCGTTGCGCGACATTCATACTGTATTTTTTCGGAATAACAGCCGTTGTTGCCTAAATGCACGTAATAAAAATCAATTACGGTACAAAAGGCAGGGGGGATAAGGATTGGTTGACGACGCCCCCGCGTCACCGAACGGGGATCATCCTGACAGCACGCTACTGAGCCACCACAACAACAGCACAATAACCGTCATTGCCAGAATCGCCTTCATTTTGTAGCGCTTGATAAGCTGCTCTGCTTTATTACCGGTGTAGTAAACCACAAGTGCTAATCCGAAATAGCGTAAAGAGCGGGCGATCACCGTAGCGATGAGAAACATCACAAGGGAGTACTTCGTGGCGCCGGCAGCAAGCATCGCTATCTGGAACGGTACTGGCGCGATGCCGAGGGTCATGACAAACCAGAACCCTTCGGCATTCATTTTTTGCTTTACCTGATCAAATTGTTCGGCGTTGGAAAACGCCTCAATAACCCAGTCTCCTACCAAATCGAAAAGGTAGTAGCCCAGCGCATAACCGAATACTGCACCAAGCACACACCCCACCGTGGCCATCAGCGCGATTAGCCAGAGTTGGTCTCGCCTGGCCTGCATCAGCGGAACCAATACAGCTTCCAGCGGGATGGGGACAATTGTTGATTCCATAAAAGAAGCCAGTGTGATGCCTTTGAGCATGTGCTCAGACTCAACCAGCTTCTTCGTTCTATGCTTTACCGTTTTACCGACAGCCATGTAATCCTTTTACGGGCGTTTATACACCGTCCCGTCCTTCATCACGAAAATTACGTTTTCCATTACAGTGATGTCTTCAAGGGGATTACCAGGAACCGCGACAATATCGGCAAGTTTACCTGCCTCAAGAGAGCCTAGTTTATCACTGATCCCCAGTAGCTCTGCCGTAGCGACAGTTGCACTTTGCAGCGCCTCGGCTGGTGGCATTCCTGCCTCTACCATTAGCGCGAATTCCTGTGCATTATCTCCGTGCGCCGAAACACCACTGTCTGTACCAAAAGCAATTTTCACGCCCTCTTTGTAGGCTTTCGCAAAAGTGGATTGAATGAGTGGACCAATGGCGGCCGCTTTGGGGCGAACAATGTCAGGGAAGTAACCATCAATTTCCGCCTTTTCAGCCACAAATGCGCCGGCGAGAATGGTGGGCACATAATAGGTACCATGCTTTTTCATTAGCGTAATGGCTTCATCATCCATATAGGTACCATGCTCAATGGAGGTGACTCCCGCACGGATGGCGCGTTTCATCCCCTCTTTACCATGAGCATGAACGGCGACAGTCATTCCGTAGTCGTTGGCAGTGTCGACAATGGCACTGACTTCATCATCCATGAACTGGGGGTTCTGACCGCTTTTCGCGACACTTAACACGCCGCCAGTGGCGGTAATTTTAATAACATCCGCACCGTCCTGATAGCGTTGGCGGACTGCTTGTCTGGCTTCTGCAACGCCGTTTACTACGCCGTCCTCAGGGCCAACATCGGGTCGAATGCTTTTTGCCATGCCATTGCTGGGGTCGGCGTGACCCCCGGTGGTAGCGATAGACTTTGCCGCCGTATAGATCCTTGGGCCAGTCTGGATCCCTTTAGCGATGGCATTACGCAGCGCAACTGTCTCGTTATATCCATCACCAAGGTTTCTGACGGTGGTAAACCCTGCCATGAGAGTTTTTTCGCCGTAGTTGGCTGCTCGCAAAGCGTAATCTGCCTCGTTCAGAGAATAACGCTCAAGGTACGTCTGCGGGCCGCCATGCTGCATTGATAAATGTACGTGCATGTCCATTAGGCCAGGCAGTACCGTGGCGTCTTTTAAATTAATCACGGTATCGCTGCTGTCACCATCAACGTATCCGTTTTGTATCGAGGTAATGGTATTGCCTTCCACCACCAGCGTGACTCTCTCTTTTAACGAATCACTGGTGCCAGTAAAAACTTTGCCTGCGTGGATCAGAGTGGCAGCTTGCGCCGATAGGGTCAGAGCGCTTGCAGCCAGCGCCAGTAGCGTTTTCTTCATCATTGTTGTAATTCTTTTCTGGTTTGGAGATTTTTACTCTAGGGTAGCCGGCTTGGCAACGCAAACTCAGATACGATAAAGCGCGTTCCGGTGAGATAATCGTGTGAAGGAGTATAAACCCGATGTCAGTAACCGGACTGGTTGCCAACAGCGACCTATCCTGTTGCGGGAAGCGTCTGGCAGTAATGCGTGGTTACTTCACTTCGCCAATACAGAAGGACGTTCCCTGGCTGGTAATCGTCCACGTGGTTTTCCCCATATCATCGGTGCTCGAGTCGGCGTGTTCCAGTAACTGGTAATACACATTCTGATGCAGTCGTCCCCACAGGTTACGCCGAACATTAATATAAGGAATTGGGGTAGCGTCTGGGTCCGCTAACGGCGGCGGTGGCGAACGTAATTCAATAGGATGGTTGTTTCCAATAATGCAATCATCGCCGGTTTGCGTGGTCAGAATGAGCGCGTCGCCATCACGACGCCAGTTGGTAATTACAAAAGGTACGTCTTCTACCTGTATGCCCACTTTTTCTACCGGTGTGACAAGATAATACTTATCACCTTCTTTTTTCAGTACCGTAGAAAAGAGCTTTACCAGAGACTGACGCCCGATAGGCGAATTCTCGTAGAACCAGCGCCCATCCAGCGTAATTACCATATTCAGATCGCCACAGAAGTCCGGATCCCACTTATCGACAGGCGGCAAAGAGCGGGACGCGTCCTGCGTCCCTGACAACTGTTGCTGAAATCTACTCAGATCCATTTTCTTGCAACATATCCTGAATTTCGCGCAGCTTCGCCTTGATACGGCGCATATTATCCGGTCCGGTGCGCAGCAGTTGCTTCTGCGGTGTACTCAGATTTTCAAGACGAGGGTCTGCATACTTGTAAGCGACAGAATCGGTATAGACTTCAACCGGCACTGGCACCTCTGGGGTGTCCAGCAGCTCATCAATCGCCTCAACCAGCTTCTGATCGAATGGTTCATCAGGATCTTCACCAATCTCTGCATATTTAGCCTGAATATCGCCCTTATACATGTTGTAAAGGTTCAGCAGGGCGTCGTTATCAAACGATTCCAACATATCAACGTACGGGGTGTAACGTTTGTAACTGGCAGCATCTATCCATTCTTTATCAGCCTGGGAGTATGTTCTGAAAGGCTGATCGGGAGGCGTAAGCAACTGATGGTTTGGGGCCATCTCTTCATCTGCCAGGTTAGTCACTGTCACCACAAAACGTTGCAGTAGCGCTTCGTTGACAAGAAGTCGGTTAACCTGTGCCGAGTTAGCTTCAGAAATGTCCTGTAGCGAAGACTTTATTGCAGGGTCGCTGGTATCCAAAGGCTCCGGATCCGGTTCCTGAGGTTCCGGCATGGGATCGACTTCCGCTTCCGGATCGAGCTCCACCGTTGATGGTGCAGGTTCAGGTTCGATTAACTCAGGCTCATCCGGCATCGTATTGTCTGGCTGGGTAACTTCAGGCTCATCAACCATCACTTCTTCAGGCTCATCATCAGACGGCCAGAAAAGCACGGCCAATATAACTATGACGATGACACCGACAATAATCAGGTGCGGGGCTAGTGTTCGTTTTTCTGACGCTTCACTCATAATGTCTCCACCGTGTTTTCAGTCCTTGCTTAATACTATCAGAGATAATGCAATATATTGGAAAATCTATAGACGGATTGGTTCCGAAGTAAGGCCAAATTCCTCTTTTCTAACACTTTTCTACTTAAAAAGGACAGAATTTGATCGCTTTTATTTCATGATTCCTCGGGTTTAGCGGGGTTTTGAGAGGGAAATTACAGGAAATACTTGAAAAGGCGATACATTCTATTAACATCGTCTAAAAAAACAGCGAGCCATCTATGACCATCATTCTATTCGCAATCCCTGCATTTTTCCTGCTGATTGGCATTGAATGGTATCTTGATGTGCGAAGTAAAAATGGTCACTACCGCATAAACGATGCGCTGACCAGTCTGAGCGCCGGCGTACTTTCCCGCTTGATGACACTATTGCATCAGCTTATTCCGCTCACCATGTACGTGCTGGTATTTGATGCTTTGGCGCTGACGGTTCTCCCGGATTCCATATGGACCTGGATTGCCGCCTTTATCGTTTACGATTTTTTCTATTACTGGAACCATCGCATGGGGCACGAGATGAGCCTTTTATGGGCCGCCCACGTGGTTCATCATTCCAGTGAAGATTACAACCTCACCACCGCCTTAAGACAAACCAGTGGTGCTTTATTTAGCTGGGTGTTTTATCTGCCAATGGCAATGATGGGTTTTCCTCCGGAAATGGTCATTACTGTTGCCGCTCTGAATCTGGTGTACCAGTTTTGGGTGCATACCCAGTACATTGATAAACTGGGATGGATGGAGTGGGTGTTTGTCACGCCTTCTAACCATCGGGTTCATCATGCGCAAAACCGCGTGTATATCGATAAAAATTACGGTGGCGTTTTTATTCTGTGGGACAGATTGTTTGGCACGTTTATCCCGGAGATGAAGAATGCCAGGCCCGTTTATGGTATCCGCGGCGCCTTAAAGAGTTTCAATCCCGTATGGGCAAATTTACAGGTGTATTCACAGCTGCTTCACGACAGTTACCATACCCGGCGGTGGCGGGACAAGTGGCGGGTGTGGTTCGGTCGCACAGGCTGGCGACCGGCGGATGTTGCAGAAAAATACCCGGTGGTTAAGTCGCCCCTGTCTGACTTTAAAAAATACAATCCGGCATTGAACGCATCCGTGAACAAGTACTGCGTTGTACAGCATATTCTGATGCTGGGTACTGCGGTATACCTGCTGTTGAATATAGAGAGAATATCCGGTGCGCAACAAGCCGTGCTAATGATAAGTGTGTTTTTGTCCTGTGTGCAAATTGGGTTTGTCCTGCAGCAGTCTAAGATGGCACTGGCGCTGGAAAGCCCGCGGTTACTCGCTCTTCCTCTGCTTTGGTTGGCTGTGGGGTTACCGGGCGCACTGGTCACTGCTTCACTGACTCTGCATGCTGTCAGTCTTGTTATGCTGCTGTGGGTTGTCAGACAAGATGACAAAAACTTCATTGGTGAGGATGACCCCGAAGATCTTACCCTGCGTAAATGGAGCGAATAGTTCTGACGGCGTCGCGCCGATAAGGTAATGGAGAATAGCTCCAGCGGGTTATTTATTTGCAGCGTCTTTCTAGCTTGTGTAGCGAGATGAACAGGCGTCAAGCTGAGCCCGCCCCAGTCGCTGTCAGAAACGATATTGTGCTTCTTTTGAATTACTGACTGAGAGTGGCAAAATGGCTATGCACAAATTTCATTATAAGGATGTCATCCAGAGCGCGTTGGAAATTGATTATCTTGAAGTGCAGTCTTATGAAATGAACGTGTATCTTGTCTGGCTGGCTGTGGGTGATAACACCGGGCTGGTTTATGACGAAAACGACAATCCCAAACGTTTTTACAGCGCCGGACAGATCCGCGAGACATTTGCCCACTGCAAGGTGGATCAGGCTGTTATGAAGCACGATACCCCTTACGATGAAATGATAGGTAACCCCCCAAAAAGCGCTGAGCAAATGGCGTTGCCCTTCAGCATGACGCTTCCCTATTAAACTCTGCGAAGGGCAAGCGTGAGCAGTCGCCGAACTGGTTCACGTAATACCTGATTACGCCTGTTATTGTCACAAAAGCACTAGCTAGCCTGTATCGGCTAGCATGTTGTATTCATTATGAAGACAGTGATCACCACAAGCCGTGCGGAAGGTAATCAAAGCCAGGGGGAAGCAACGGCCTGCATGTCTACCTGAGCGTCGAGACGTTTTGCTAACAAATACAAACCGCCGAGCTTGCGGTGAATAAACAGTGCATCTGCCGGTGGCACATGCCAGAAGTTATGCTCGTAGGTCAGTGACATACCCATATTGTGCAGTCGCATCAATAACTCTGTCTGGCCAAAATCATACGGGGTATCCGACCTTACGGCTTCACACGCGGTAAGCCCCATCTCTACTACAGCATCTTGCTGGCGCTGAGTGTGAGTTTCGAGCATCAGGCCCAATTCTAATGCCGTCTTTCTCATCAACTCCGGATCATTACGTGACGCCGCCTGTAACAACGTGCGGTAACCTTCGCTGACAGATGGGGGGATTTCACGAGTAGCGCCAAAATCAAGGAGTATCACCTTGCCGGTGTCCCTCTGATAGCGATAATTGGCCAGATTAGGGTCGCTTTGCAGTAACCGAAAATCAAACACTTCCTGAAAGAACAGCCGCATCAGGCCAGTCATTACGGTGTTACGGGTCGCCTGATCAGCACTTTGCAGGCTTTCAATAGGATCGCCGTTGAGATAGGTCATTGCCAGCACTGTCTCTGTCGTGAGGGCCGGATAGACGGAAGGAGTTATGAAAAGATCGGAGTCACCGCAAAGCGCTTGATACCGCGTTAGCATCTTGGCCTCACGCTGATAGTCCGCCTCCTGATGTAACTGCGCTTTTGCATCATCCAGAATGGTGTTTAGTGCAACATCTTTGGGAATAAGACCGGATAATCTTATAAGCGAAGATACGTTGTCTACATCCGCATCAATTCTTTCCTTTACACCCGGGTACTGTACTTTTACGGCCAGCGTCTCGCCATCCATTGTAATCGTCTTGTGCACCTGGCCTATGGACGCCGCCGCGACGGGCGCGAAAGAAAAATACAGCAGCGTGTCCTGCCATCCCTCGCCCCAGTTTCGGTCAAGCACATTGATAAGTTGTGCCTTAGGCATAGGCTCTGCGTCTTCCCGAAGGCGAGCGAGGATCTCGGCCAGCTCCGGAGGCAGAAAATCACCGCCATCCATGGAAATCAACTGACCGATTTTCATCGCCGCGCCGCGCATCGTGGCGAGTTGATTGGCGATGCGGGTGATGTTGGCAGGCGTTAACAACAACGATGATAGCTGAGGGCGCTCACCTCTCATCCACTGGCCGGCGCCTTGTGTTACTACGCTGGATGCAATTCGACCCGCTAACGCTCCCAGACGGCCGACTCTGGCGAGTCTGCCGGCAGGTACTCGCTTACCAGGCTTTTCATTTGCCATGACATACTCGGGTTAAAGGTTTGATTTTTAAACCAGCTGCGAGAGCATTTGGATCACTAGTCCCACGACACTGCCAATAGCAAATCCTATCCAGCCATTTTTATTGAAATAACGGCCAAGGGCAGCGCCGAACAGGCCGCACCATAGCATAGAAGCGTAAACGGCAATCATGCCCGTTCCGGTGCCTGAGTCCGGTAAAAACATGAGGACGATAAAGGTGATTGCCATCGCGCCGGAGAGCAGTACCCACATGATATTTTTTTTATTACCAAACTCACTGTCTGCAGGTTTGTCACTCATGGATGTTCCTCAATTATCCTGATAGCCATCATAATGCTTCAGGTGTGCATAGTGGGTCAATGTTGCCACCTAAGACTTCTGGCGTAGAAAAGGGGAATAAATGATGACCTGCGCCTGGCGCAAAGGCGGAGAATGAATAATGAGCAATATCGGCTCGTGCAGAGCCTGCGGTTAGTTCGTAAGCAATAATACAGTGCAGACCACAGTAACTATGTCTCATTTCCCAGGGATAGCCAGGCGCTTGGATCAAAGGCGAAGATCATGCTGACACTTAAAAACGCGGGCTGGTGAATCGGGATATAAAAAGCGGCCGAAGCCGCTTTATTAGGAGTACTACAGGCTATCGAGAACTTCCCGACGCTTTTCTTCATATTCTTCCTGTGTAATCAGCCCCTGTTCGTATAAATCTTTCAGACCAGTCAACTTGTTTCGTACATCAGCGGGGATTGCATCCTGCTCGGTGCCAACAATAGAGCTTCGCTGTCCGGTCAGGGTTTCGTCAATGGTAGCGACATAAATACTTTGATAGGTGCCCCGGTTTTTATACAGACAGTCAATATCGCCATCGTATGTCCACGGGCTGTTATCCCATTCCCGTATTTGCGGTGAATCGTAGACACACTTGCGAATTTGCCCTCTCATAATAAGGTTGCGGCCCTCTATTTGATACTTATTGATCGTACTCCATGACCAGTGAGAGAAGTCCGGATGTTGACGTTTATTTTCCGGTGACTCCAAAAAGAATTCCTCATGATGACCGTAAGTCAGATAAAGATAGCTACCGTCATACAAGGCTAAGAATTTTGACCGGGTCCACGTACAGTCTGTACAGGTATACCAGCCATAAATGATATTGTTCTCGTCGATACGTTCAAATTGAAGGTAGCGGCCATCGGTAACGTACTGACGGTAAATTTTTTCTTTGGGGGCAACTGGCTCCACACTAACCAGTTTGTCGAACACTTCGGTTTCTGTCATAGGAGATGGAAAGTTAAGTGTTGCACAACCGGTTAGCACGGATGTGGATAGCATTAGTAAAACTGCAAATAAGGACTTCATGACTCATACCTGTACAAAAGGGTTGATTAAATAGTAATCGCTTAAAAATCATAATGAAAGTCGGATGAGTACAGAACGTATGAATGGGCATAAGGTCGCAGGCATACAGGATACTGCAGCAAGTCAGGCTGCCGGTGGAAAAGGATTCGAAAAACGGCAGTGCACTACCAGAGTAGAAGGGGGAAGAACATATACATGTGAAGCAGCACAACAAGCCAGGCGCTATGCCGTGCTGGTTGTGCCATTTTTCTAGTGATGTGGCGCGTTAAAGCTCACTTCAAGCAGGGTCACGTTATCGGTAAAGGTAAGGGTTTTCAGTGGCCCGTTACCTTCTACATTCAGCGTATTGACCTGTGAGGGCCATAAATCCCGCAGCGCATCATGACGTATTTGCAGGCCTTCCAGTGCCGGCGGCTGCGCCGTTTCCTGATACACCCAGAAAAACTTACCTTCGGTTTCATAGCCAACCGGTTTCAGCGCCAGCGGCTTACCGTCTGCATTCAGAATGGCGAAGTGCTCATCCACATAGTCGGCAAACGCCTGCTGCGTTTTGGTGTCGCCCATAATATCGGCTGACTTATCAAACAGCATTTTCACCGCGTGTTCAGCGTCGTGCATGTTAAACCGGTGCATCACTTCAATGTTTTCTGTTCTGGGGTTGAACAGTACTGTCGTAATAGCCGCTTTAATCTGATGTGCTGATGCGGAAGAGGCCACAATAAGCAGCAGGGCCATCAGGCCCCACTGCCGGGCACAACGAGACAGCTTAGTTGTCATCTTCGCCCTCTTTGTCGTCATCCAGCTTGGTGTTGATTTCGTGCATCAGGTCGCGGTATACCTTGCCGTCACGAGGCTTGGACTTATACGCTTCGATGCGCGAAGGAATGATGCGGCGCGGATAATGGTTGTTTTCCACGTCTACATCGGCCGTTTCCCAGCGCGGATCAACGGTAACACTTACCAGTTCTTTGTCTTTCTCTGTGACTACCAGTTTGCTTACCGCTTTTGGCGTACGACGCCAGATTTCTGCAGGAATACGCATCATCTCTTTGGTGCCGTCAGTAAATTCCAGCTCCAGAATGATGGGCATCACCAGACCGCCTTGGTTTGAGAAGTCCAGAACGTAGTAGTTCTTATCTTCACGAACGGCGCGTTCAAACGCTTTGCGTTCCCACGGCTCCAGTTTGTCCAGGAATTTGCGGTACTTGTTACGGTCTTTATTGGTCACAGTGAACTGATCGTTCTCGTCGTAAAAGTCTTTGATGTCATCAAAGCGCTCTACCCACAGCTTTTTGCCTTCCTCGCGATTGCGCTCGTCAGTCAGCGACATCGGTTTTTCTTTTTCCGCCTGACGCTCGCGGGCAAAGTCGATATCCGGATCTTCAGTATCCAGGCGCAGTTTGTAAACGCGGTCGATAGAGATATCAACATGATCGGTAGAGTAGAACCAGCCACGCCAGAACCAGTCAAGATCCACACCGGATGCCTCTTCCATGGTGCGGAAGAAGTCAGCTGGCGTAGGACGTTTAAACATCCAGCGCTGCGCGTATTCTTTAAACGCAAAGTCGAACAGTTCACGGCCTAAAATAGTTTCGCGCAAAATATTCAGCGCCACAGCAGGCTTGGTGTAGGCATTGGGACCTAAGCGCAGAACAGAATCAGACTGGGTCATGATTGGCACTTGCGTAGATGACTTCATATAGCCTGTAATATCACGCGGCTCAACGCCCCACGGAATGTTTGGATCCCATTCGCGACCGGCAACGCCGTCTAAGAAGCTGTTTAAGCCTTCATCCATCCAGGTCCACTGACGCTCGTCAGAGTTCACGATCATAGGGAAATAGATATGCCCGATTTCGTGGATAACCACGCCAATCAGGAAACGCTTTTCTGCCAGTGAGTAGGTGCGAGAACCATCATCACGAAGCTCTGTACGTGGGCCGTTGAAGGTGATCATGGGATATTCCATGCCGCCCACCGGGCCGTTAACCGATTGCGCAACCGGGTACGGGTAATCAAATGAGAAGCGGTTGTATACGTCCATGGTGTGAATAACGGCTTCAGTGGAATACTTCTTCCACAGGTCGCCACCTTCTTTCGGATAGAAAGACATCGCCATTACCAGAGGCTGTACATCACCGCCCTGCTGGAAACCGCGCGCATCCCACATGAACTTACGCGATGAGGCCCAGGCAAAGTCACGTACGTTTTCTGCCTGGAAGCGCCAGGTTTTGGTTTTGCTGGTACCTTCTTTCTCGTTTTCCAGCGCCTCTTCCGGCGTCACGATAAAGACGGTGCGGTCCGCCGTTTCCGCTTTCTTCAGGCGGTCACGCTGGGTTTTGGTTAGTACATCGTTCGGGTTTTGCAGCACGCCGGTAGAAGACACAACATGGTCTGCCGGTACCGTGATGTTCACATCGTAGTTACCGAATTCCAGCGTGAATTCACCGCGGCCAATAAATTCTTTATTGGTCCAGGCTTCATAGTCAGTGTATGCAGCCAGACGTGGGAACCATTGCGCCAGCAGGAAAATATCGTTGCCGCCTTCGCGCTCATCATCGGGGAAATGCTCATAGCCTGAACGGGCAGATACGGCATCTTCTTCAACGATGTTAAAGGCGAAATCAATATCGAACGTCACCTGCTTACCAGGCTTTAGCGGCGTTGCCAGATCTACACGCATCAGCGTGCCTACAATCACGTGGTGCAGGTCCGTACCCGCTTTGTTTTCAACGCGCTGAATGTCGTAACCCAGTTCGTTGTCTTCAACAAACTGCTGACGACGCAGCGCGCCCATGCTTAAACGCGCAGGCTTATCTGATGAGGCGCTTTCTGTAGCCGGACCGCGATTTCCGATACCACCGAAGTTGGTCGACAATGCAGACATAGAATCATTGCGGAATTTGTTTTGATCGAGTTGGATCCACAAATACTTCAGCGTGTCTGGCGAGTTATTGGTGTATGTAATGTTTTCAGAGGCTTCCAGACGACGCTTTTCTTCGTCCAGTTTCACATCGATTTTATAATCGACTTTCTGTTGCCAGTACTGATGTCCCGGTTCGCCTGCCGCATTACGGTAAACGTTTGGCGTCGGCAGAACTTCATCGAGCTGGCGGAATTTATCTTCAAAGTCGCCTTTGGTTTGTTTTATGGCTGCTGTGGCGACAGGCAGCTGAACCATCATGGAAAGCACTGGGATAACCCAGAACAGATGGCGGTTACGTCTACTCATGCAGATTCCTTGCTACTGAAAATACAATCTCAAACTCGCCATTGTATAAGCTGTAGCCGACGTATTGCCAGTTTTTGACCGTATTCACGCCAGACTTCGCCGCAAAAAAGCACAATTAGGGAGTTTGTTTATTTATCAGGCTGTCGTATGCTTGCGAAATCCGCTGTTTCTCTTCAAATCTCATGAACCAATTATCCTGGCAACGCGCCGTGATTAAGATAGGTAGTGCGCTCATTGCGCCCGATGGCAACCAATGCCAGGCAAAATATTTACTGCCTATCGCCCGCTTTATTACTGCCAGCCGAGAGGCCGGCAAAGAGGTGATCGTGGTGTCATCGGGCAGCGTGGCTGCGGGGCGCAGTAAAGTCGTGCTGAATCACCCTGCGTCAATTGCCGAGAAACAGGCCATGGCGGCCATTGGTCAAATGCAGATGATGGCCAACTGGCAGCGCTTCTTCGATTTTCCCTGTGCGCAGGTATTGCTGACGGCCGACGACCTTCACGATCGTACCCGCTATGTAAATATCAAAAATACCTTGCGTGAATTGCTTAAGCATCAGGCGCTGCCGGTGGTTAATGAAAATGACACCGTAGCGGTAAACGAGCTCAAAGTGGGTGATAACGACAATTTAGCCGCGTACACGGCGCTGGTGGCCGAAGCCGACACACTTATAATTTGCTCCGATATTGACGGGCTGTATACGGCCGATCCGCGCAAAGATGCAAGCGCTACCCTGATTCCCGAAGTCAAAGCCATTAACGAGAGTATCTATGCACTGGCAGGCGGCGCAGGCTCCTCGGTAGGCACCGGTGGCATGAGAACAAAGATTGAAGCTGCAGATAAGTGTACTCAAAGCGGTATTCAGACGGTGATAGTGAACGGGCGCAGCGGTCAGGTGTTTGATGCCTTACTGGAAGGTAAAATCACCGGCACACTGTTTCATGCCACACAATCAGGGAATACCGCGCGGCGGCTATGGCTTACTCATACGCTGAAAACCCGCGGGGTAATTGACGTAGATGATGGCGCGCGTAATGCCATCGTAAAAAAAGGCGCTTCTTTGTTGCCTTCCGGTATTACTCAGGTGAGCGGACGCTTTCGCCCCGGCGATGCCATTGAGATCCGCTGCCAGCAGCAAACGATTGCGAAAGGACTTTCGCTTTATTCCGATGCTGAGCTGAATCAAATAAAGGGCATGAAGTCGCAACAAATCCGTGATGCCTTAGGCTATGATTGTAGTGAGGTGGTGGTGCACCGAGATGATTTGGTGCTGTTGTCCCGAGCCATATAATTGTCCCGTTTATGGTTAACGGGTTCTTGAGGCGGGGAAATTCACATGCTCTGATGCCAGAGTCGTCGCAATTTGCGCGCTGGCGCCAAGAGTATTCCGTATGGACGTCCCTGCCCTTTCAGTTGAGGGGACGGTATGAGTTTTTCTATTCAACAGGCAGCAAAAGATGCGCGCAAGGCATCAACTGCAATCGCTGCCCTTTCCGGTGAGCAAAAAAGAAAACTGCTGATGGCCATCAGCAAACACCTTGTGGCGCAAACCGACAATATCCTTGATGCCAACAGTCTGGACCTGGAGCATGCGCGTGAGCATGGACTCGACGCGGCGATGACAGACAGGCTGACCCTAACCAAGCAGCGCGTGATGGACATTGCCAATGCGGTTTCTGATATTGCCGGACAAGCAGACCCGGTTGGTCAAATTTCCAATATGCGCGCTATGCCCAGCGGTATTCAGGTAGGGAAGATCCGTATTCCACTGGGCGTCATTGCGATGATTTATGAGTCGCGCCCCAACGTGACGGTGGATGCAGCCGCATTGTGTCTGAAGGCGGGCAACGCGGTTATTCTGCGTGGGGGGAAAGAAGCGCTGCATTCTAATCTGGCGCTGGCGGCCTGCTTGCATCATGTACTTAAAGAACACGATTTGGACCCGGCAATCGTTACCGTGATCCCCGATCCTGACCGCGGCATCCTCAAAACGCTGCTGACCTTAAAACAAGACATTGATCTGGTGATCCCCCGTGGCGGTGAGGGGCTGATCGAATACGTGACCGACCACAGTCGTATTCCGGTCATACAGCATTATAAAGGCGTGTGTCACCTGTACGTAGACTCGTCTGCGGATGAAGAGATGGCGCTGGCCATTCTGGAGAATGGCAAAACCCAACGCGTGGGGGTATGTAATGCGCTTGAGACCTGCCTGGTACACAAAGACCGCGCCGCTACGTTTTTGCCAAAAGTCGCTTCATTGTTTGAGCAATATGAGGTTACTACCCACGCCTGTGGTCAGTCGATAGAGTATTTTAACGGGGCGCTGGAGGCGACAGATGTAGACTGGCACGCAGAATATCTGGCCCTGGAAATAGCGATTAAAGTGGTTGATTGTTATGACGACGCGGTGTCTCACATTCGGGCCTATGGCTCTGGCCACACCGAAGTGATTGTGACCGAACAGTATGCGACTGCGCAGCGATTTATCCGCGATATTCAGTCGGCGGTCGTCATGGTGAATGCCTCGTCCCGGTTTTCTGATGGTGGCGAGTTGGGGCTGGGCGCGGAAATTGGCATCTCTACCAGCAAATTACATGCTTACGGGCCTATGGGCGCGGACTCACTGACAACCGAGAAGTTTGTGGTGCTGGGCCAGGGAGAGGTACGACGCTGATCAGGAGCCTACGCAATAGGCAGGTAGCCCAGCAGTGATACGCCGAAAAAAGTGCCGGCCAGCAGTGCGATACCAGGGCCGTCTGCTTTTTCACGTATTAAGCTTATAGCCTGCTTGGCCCCAAGGTACATTACCCAAATGCAACCGGCTTTAAACCAGTTTGAAATAGTGACGTAGGTGCGCTCCTGATAGAGGCTGTATACCGCGGCCTGATGAGGTTCGAATGTTGAAGGCAGTAACAGCAGTAACCCTGACTCAACAATCCGTGCCGCCTCCAGAGAAACCAGCGACGCCACGGTGCTAACCTGTATCGTCGCGGCGATAAAATACAGCAACAACGTGGCCAGTTTATGCCCGAACTGGTCGTCGCGTCGGAATAAGTAGTGTGAGATGTTATAAATAACAACAGGCATTGCGCTGAGATCCTTCTACTGCATACCGTTTTTAGTCATGAAAAAGTTAAGATATCCTGTATTGCGCAAAATGTGAACAATATTTCAGGGCTCCAGGATGTTCAGTGACGCAGAAGGGCAGGCTGGCAAAGCCAAATCAGCAAACAACCATGTTCAGCATGCCACGACTGGCATCAGAAAATATGACCTTGCGTGGCGAAGAGATAGATCCCCGTCTCTATCAGCGCTATTCTGGTGTCCTTTTCCTTTCTATCACCGGACAATCCATGACTGACATTACCCCTTCACTGCAGGATTACCCCTACACCGTGACACTGGCCTCGCGCTGGCAAGACAACGATGCTTATGGGCACATCAATAATGTCATGTATTACAGCTTTTTCGACACCGCAGTAAACCGCTTTTTGATTGAGCAGGGCGGGCTGGATATTCAGAACAGTCAGGTGGTAGCTTATGTGGTCAGTTCTCAGTGTCAGTACGTGGCTCCGGCAGCGTACCCTGAAACTATTTATGTGGGACTACGCGTGATTAAAGTAGGGCGCAGTTCGGTCACCTATGGCTTGTCAGTGTATGCAGGGGACGCAAAGCGCCGTGTGGCTCACGGTCAGTTTGTGCATGTTTTTGTAAATCGACAGAGTGACAATGCTGTGCCGATTCCATCACGGGTGAGAGAGGCGCTGGACAGCATAACGGAAGGGTTTTAATGAAAGCCGTTGTACTCGACTGGGCCACCATGGCCCCCGACGCATTAGACACAGACGAGCTGTCTGCGCTTCCCGTTGAATGGACGTTTTATGATGAGACGTCGTCGGAGCAAACCGCGGGGCGCATCGCCAATGCAGACATTATTTTCACCAATAAGGTGGTGCTGGATGAAACCGAACTTCGCGCCAGTGCATGTCGCTATATTGGGGTATTGGCAACCGGAACGAACAATATTGACCTGAAGTATTGTGAAGACAACGGTATCGTAGTTAACAACGTGGCCGGTTACGGCACCGAAACGGTTGCCCAACACACCCTGATGCTGTTGCTGAACCTGGCGACACGCTTTGCTGATTACCATCGCGATGTGCAAAGTGGCAAGTGGACTGCCGCATCGCAGTTTTGCCTGAATAACTACGCGGTAATGGAGCTGGCGGGAAAGCACGCGGTGATCGTGGGTCATGGTGATCTTGGACAGCGTGTTGAATCACTTTATCGTGCACTGGGTATGCGGGTGTCCGTGGCAGCCAGACCCGGCAAAGCCGATGACACCAGGCCCACGCTTGACTCTCTGGCACCGACTGCCGACGTATTAAGTCTGCATTGCCAGCTTAGCGAGCAGACACACCAACTGGTCGATGAGGCCTTGCTGGCGTTATTGCCTGACCACGCGTTCATTATTAACACCGCACGGGGTGGTCTAATTGACGAGGCGGCACTTTTACATGCTTTGCAACAACAGCAAATTGGTGGTGCAGGGTTGGATGTATTGTCTGAGGAGCCACCGCCGGCATCGCACCCGTTAATGCAGGTGTCCCTGCCCACGCTACTGATAACCCCCCATTCTGCCTGGCTGGCGCGTGAAGCGCGTCAGCGATTGCTTGACGATGCCGTGAAGCAATTGGCTACGTTTCTTAAGCAGGCAGGTTAACTATCGTGAGCAACGCGTTTCTCTTCATAGCTTGTGCGCTGATATGGGGTTCAACCTGGATCGCCATCACATTCCAGACCGGGGAAGCGCCGCCGCTGGTGGCAGTGGCCTGGCGATTTACTATTGCATCATTTTGCCTGGGCGTGTTTTGCCTGGTTCGTCGGCTGCCTATGCGATTGCCGCTGCATACCCATATTAAAATGGCCGGCGTTGGACTGTTTTTGTATACCCTCGATTACACGCTGTTGTACGCCGCACAACATTTTATTATCAGTGCGCTGCTGGCACTAATGAGTTCGTGCATTATTTATATCAATGTGGGGCTCAGGCGCTGGTGGTTAAAGCAACCGGTCAGGCCTGAAGTGCTCATTGGTGCAACGCTGGGAATGGTTGGGATTACGCTGATTTTCATTCCGGAGTTTGCCCATGTAAGACTGGATGCTGCGTTGGCAATGGGACTTGGAATCGCGCTGGTGTCGTTTTTCTGCGCCTCGGTAGGCAATGTGATTTCTGAGCGGATCCTGGACAAGGGCACCCCTGTGATCCAGATGAATTTTTATGCCATGACTTACGGACTGGTGTTTCTGTATGGGTCGGCGTTTGCCAGTGGGCAGTCTTTTACTTTGCCTGACAATCCGGACTTCTACATAGCGCTGTTATACCTGGGAGTATTTGGTTCCGTGCTGGCCTTCGGTGCTTATATGAAATTGCTCCAGCAAATTGGTTCAGACAAAGCCGCGTATGTGGTGCTGGTATACCCTATTGTGGCCCTTATTATCTCGACGTTCTTTGAGGGATACCGCTGGACATTGCTGGCAGGGATTGGCGTCGGTGTAGTGCTGTTTGGCAACGCGATTGCGATGGGGAAAGTGCCATTACCGGGCCGTAAGGCGGTAAAAAGGACAACCGGCCACGCATAGGATATGTCAGAGTAAAGCCTTCGACGGTGCGTGAGTATGTTGGCTCCCGGAAAGCAAAAGTCGGGCGTTACCCCTCAGACGTCAAAGTGATATCGCCTGCATAGTGCCGTTTGAAGCCTTTCGCCTTTTACCTGTAGCTGGCTGTGCATGTCGGCTCCCGGCAAAAGCAAAAATAGGCGTTATCCTTCAGGCGACAAAGTGTCATCGTCTGAAGGGGGCCGTTTGATGTCTTGCGCCTTGGTGGGGATGGAGCCGGGCCAACCCACGTGATCCTGGTATCATTTCAGCGCGTTGATTTTCTTATTCAGCTCGTAAGCAGGCTCGGTCACGATGGCCTCAAGTGTTTCTATACGCGCCTGCAATTGCGCGATATGCTCATCTTTATGCTTAATATCCGCACGCAGTGAAGAGGTGGACGCAAACGGATTACTGCATTGACCATTCATCCAGTCGTTTAAACGCCATTGGTATTTGGCGTCGAGATAGCATGCGGTGATAGCAGTTAAACCTATTCCGCCCAGCAATAAAAAGATTTCCATGATGTTGTCCTCGTTAGGTTTAGTCAGGTAGCGCGGCAACCCGTTTTGTGTCGCTACTATTTACTAGTCTCGGCCGGGAAAAAAATATTACAGGTTTGCTGTAATATTTTTTGTCAGACATGGACTATATGAGAAAGCGCGCACTTACCACGTATTTGGAACACAGGCTTGCAACGTAAATTTGAGGATCTTTTCAGGGAATATGGCGCATTGTTGAGTCGTGTAGCGAGCAGCTATGAAGCCAACGATGCGTTGCAACAGGAGTTGCTGCAAGAGATTGCGGTAGCGGTGTGGCAGGCTATGGCGCGCTTTCAAGGTAACAGTAGTGTGAAAACCTATATTTTAAAAGTGGCTCATAACCGCGCGGTATCGCATGTCGCAAGCCAGGTGAGGCTCCCTGCCACCGAAGAATATATGGATGAAATGAGCCCGGCCTCTGAAAGAATGTGGTCGCCTGAGAAAGCCGTAGAACAAGATAAGGCCCTGACACGCTTGCTGCGTGTGGTCAGGGAGTTGCCGTTGCCAGGAAGACAGGTATTAACGTTGTCGCTGGAAGGGCTGTCTTACGACGAAATTGCTGACGTTTGCGGATTAACCACCAATCACGTAGGCGTATTATTAAAACGAGCAAAAGCAGCCATAAACAGGAGCTTCGAACATGACGACGCATGATGATGAGTTAGCGCGCTTATGGCAGGCCCAAAAAGTCGCAACCATTGACACTGCACAAATTGAAAAGGACATTCGCAGGCAAACACTCAAACAGCGCCTCTATTTGTTTCTGGACTTTGCCTGCCTGATTCCGGTGGTGATTTTCTTTATTATTAAATGGAACGAACTGTCGAGTGCGGCGGCTACCATGATCCTGGTATTACTGGTGGTTACCACACCGATATTTGTTTATATGGCGAGACTACGCTGGCTGGCTGCCTCAGGCTTTCACGCTGCCACAGCCAATTATCTGGATATGCTGATAAAACAGATGCGCAATAATGCCAGAATCGCCTGGCTGACCAAGCATTCAAGCTGGACTACGGCCGTCTTTCTTCTGGGCTTCTACGCTGTGCTGTATTTTATGGGAGAGGTGCCAGAGGAGCGGCAGACCAAAGCTTTACTGGCTATTGTGATAACCAGTGTTGCTATGGCTGGTTTTTATCAATGGGCACAAAGGCGAGAAGCCCGTTTCCATAAAAAAGCCGAAGAACTGCTGGCGTTAAAACAGGAACAGAACCATGATGATATGGCGTCGCATTGACGGAAGCATTGATGTGGCTGTATCTGCAGCGTTAACTGCGCTCTGATTATGATAACGGTTCTGCCTTTTCGGCTGGCCACGTTGTGCTGCAGCTCCCCCAGCAGAACGTTTTCTGTCATTGCGTGACGACCGCCCGCCTGAGTGCGGATGGGCTAGGCGGCGTGACTACCCGGTGTGTTTTCAGGGCAACGCCATGCAAGTTGTTATGTATCAAGCTTGTTTTGAACCATACTGACGATCAATCCAAAACGGACAAGGCAGATGAAAGAAATTACACAGCTTTTGGATAACAATAAAAAGTGGGCTTCACGCATTGAAGAGGCAGATCCGACATTTTTTGATACCTTATCTAAACAGCAGACACCTGAATATTTATGGATAGGGTGTTCAGACAGCCGGGTTCCCGCCAATCAGATCGTCGATTTGTTGCCCGGTGATATTTTTGTTCACCGTAACGTGGCGAACATGGTGATCCATACCGATTTTAACTGCCTCTCAGTGCTGCAGTACGCCGTCGATGTGTTGAAAGTGAAGCATATTATCGTATGCGGACACTATGGCTGCGGCGGTGTGGAAGCCGCGATGAGCGACAAGCAGCTTGGGCTTATCGATAACTGGCTGGGTCATATTAAAGATGTGTATCAACGACACTATGACACCCTTATGGCGTTACCAGAAAATAAGCGCTCAGCGCGGTTGTGTGAGCTCAACGTGAAAGAGCAGGCGGATAATGTGAAACGAACAACCATTGTTAAAGATGCCTGGGCCAGAGGTCAAAACCTGCATATCCATAGCTGGATTTACAGCCTGAAAAACGGACGCATCACCGACTTAACCGGCAGTGGGGAGTAACATTTTGCAATTGCTGCATGGCAATATCGCAGTATGGATGAAGGGATAACCAGCGCAGCAACTATTTTCAATCGTCGTCGTCCTCTTCTTCCTCGTCTGGCTTGCTCTCGCCCAGGAAAAACTGATAATACAAATCCAGCGCGTATTCACTTTCGTCTTCAATCGTGGTTTGTACGGCTTCTAAAAACAGCTTTGGCAGCAGTTTGTAGCGTACCGTGAGGTCTGGCGGGCGCTGACGGCGGCGTAAGTTGCCGTTTGTTGACTCAGACTGTATGGCGTCAACTTCCACGTTGTATTGCACAGAAAGCCTGTCTGTAAGCTGGCCACTTACACTGACACCAGACTCACTGGCGCTCAGACTTAAGTCTTCGATTCCCAACGAGTTTCCAATCTGCCCGGTGAGACCTTTCGTATTTGATAAGCCAAATCCTAACAGTAACGCGTTGTAATTGGGGGATTGTCTTTCAGAGTTTGGCCCTTCTCCGGTGAGCAGGTACGAGAGCACATACTGCTGATCCATCGCGGGCTCTGAGAACAGGTTAACATTTGGGCTGTCCGTGGGACCGTCAATGCGTATTCCGGCAATAACACCGTCGTTGGTTTTTGCTGGATCCCGAATGGCTTCTACCAACAGCATCGGCTGGTCGATTGGGCCGTTAAACTGTACCTCTCCGGTTTGTATCACCAGATTTTGTCCGTAGGCTTCATAACGCCCGTCAAGGATCTGCAAATCGCCATACCCCACCAGCGAAGGCTGGGTATTAACCCGAATCCCGCCATGCAGGTTTGCGGTGAGTCCGAAGGCTTCAAGCTTCACTTCTCCAGCTCTGGCTTTATCAATATTGACCATTACTGATGCGTGAATAATGTCCAGCGGGTCGTCTGAGGGTGGCTCGCCACGCAAATGAACGTCTTTTGAGGGAGCCACTGCGTTTTCAGGAAGCTCTTCAATGACAATACGTGCCCATGGGATATTCACTGAACCGGAAACGTCGATTTTTTCTTTCGACACCTCCGCAGTAAGGTCCGGCGATACCTGCATACGAATATCACGCTGCCTTACTTCAAAGCGCTTGCCTTTTAAGCGGGCGGTAAACTCCGGATCGCCAGACCAACTAGCGCTGCCAGACAGGCTGCCATCACCGTCACCCAGTTTAAAAGTGCCGTCAAACTCAGCTTGCTGGCCGTTTAGCGTCACTGACTGTTGCCAGTTGCTCAGCGACACCGGCATGTCCTCAACGTCCAAAGCGCCGTCTTGAAGTGCCAGTGAGCCTTTGAGTGAGGGGCTTTCCAGACTGCCGCCAAGTGTGATATCCCCATCCAGTTTCCCCGATAACTGACGTATCGCCGGTGATAAAGGTCGCAGAGGCGATACATTAATGCCAGCGAACTGCACGTTGCCGTCCAGAGAAGGTGTTTCTTCGAGAGGCCTTGTTGTCACTGACAGGCTGGCTTCACCTAACTCATCACTGGCAAACTGCGAAGTGGCCTGCAGCACACCATCCTTAAATGTCCCGGTGGTGTTTACCTTACTTAACGTGATGGTAATAGGGCGTTCTTCGCCTAATGTCCAGGCTGAAGGAGTGATGTTGGCGGAAAACGTTGCCGACATCGGTGTATTTGCGCCAACCTGTCCGCGGGTGTTAATTGACAGCGTCGCATCGGGAGCTTCAGGCACAATTGACGGGGCGAGTTCGTTAGCCCAAATCCCCAGCGGCAGTGAGTTAGCATTGACTGTCCACTGCGCCTTTTCTTCTTTATAGAGGACATTTTCAATGCACAGGCTTCCTTCTGCCCTCGATTGCCAGCAGTGGGAGGTTACCGTGGCGCTCAATGGCTCCGGAACCAACGTGACGGTAAACGGCGAATCCAGGCTCCATCGGGTATTTAATATACCTAACTGACTATCGGTAAATTTTCCCTGCCACTGGTTGTTCTCCCACTGGCCCGTGAGTGCAATTTTCGCGCTGTGATCCGGTACGGTTACGTCAATGTTGAGTTCATGTCTGGCGAGGGAACCATCTACACCAAACGTGCCATTAAGAGGCCCTTGTGCTGCCAGCGTTGGATTGACGGAGGGCGAAACCTGCACATCAGCCAATGTCACATCGCCTTTGGCTGAGGGGTTCTGCCAGTCACCGGTTGCGCGGATATCGCCACTGGCGCTGCCAGCTATACCGGGATAAAGAGTTTTCATGGCTGGCAAATCAAGATTGATGGTGGCATCAATATAGCGTTTATTGAAAATCTGCCCTGCGACATTCACCTTATTGGTATCCTGCGTGACGGCCAGCGTACCGACAATGATATCACTGCCTGATGCGTAGACGACGGAGCCGGAAACCTTCAGTGGGCGATTCTCAACCATACCGCTAAGTGTCAATTCGGAAATGCTCATCTCAGGGCCTTTCTCAGTCAGCTGCATCAGGCTGGTAAAGCCGCCGTTAATGTCCGTTGGGCCCTGCGGTACGGCGTCAGCAGCGGAAATGCCGCTGACCCGGGTTTTGCCATTCCAGGACACACTCTCGTTCAGGTAAAGGGTTCCGGTGTTAGTAATTTTGCCTTCCAGCAGCGCCACAGTGATGTCGTTGACGCGAATATTTTTCCGATTCAGTACCACATCGACATTGACGGGTACCCGGCCAATATCCGGTAGCGTTGCTGCGCTGGATCCCGTTAATGTATAGTCTCCCATCGTCCCGGACAGGGCGATATTGCCTTCGTGGAGGGTGCCTTGTGCCTGCATGGGGAGCGGCTGCTCGTCCCAACTCGCAGACACATCCAGGGGTAATGTATCACTCAGAATATTCGCGTGAATTCTGGCCTGGATGTCGTACGCATTTGTCGCATTCAGCTCCAGTGTCAGGTCAGATAGCGAGCCAGACGCTGTCAAATCGAGCCGCTGACGTGTGTTCTCATCCAGCGATAAGGACGCATTTGCCTGCAAATTTAACGGATAATCGTTTTCAAAAGACACGTCGGCATCGGCACGTAGCGTTGCCGACTCATGTTCGACATGCAAAGTATCGATATCCAGATTCGTATCTTCAAACACCAGTTTATCAAATGTCACCGCCGGAATTGCCTGCGGCGATTCGCCTTGATAGAGCGTAGTGTTATTCAGCGAAAACTGATTAATAGTTATGTTGACAGGCAGCCTGACCTGTGGCAACTCAGGAGCGGTGTAAGCTAACGAATACGATGTGGGGGCCTCGGTCTGTGGTTCACTGGACGCCGGCAATCTGACTGTCAGGCCTTCGATTACCGGATCATTAATCACAATGTCATCTTTTGCGCGGGCCGCGAGGGTGATCTGTTTAACCGCTATAGACTGGTCGGCCAATTCCACGCGCAACTGGCGAATACGGGTATTGTCCAGTCGTACGGCAATGGGAAGCGAGAACGGCTCTGCGGGTGAATCGTCGGTGTCCGCGTCTTCAGTAACGCCAAGTTGGGTAACCGTGATGTCAGAAGCAGCCAGCTTTTCAATGCATACTTTGGGCGCCATAAGACAGCGCCAGGACAGGTTAATGGTCGCACTGCCTACCTCGACCTTCCAAGAGGTATCTTGCCACACGAGGTCCTCGAAAGTCATGTCGCCATAAACGGAGCCGTCAATATTGTCGATGGCAAGGCCTGGAACAAAGGATACCGCAGCATAGCGAATAACCGGTGTTCCCAATGGGCTAAGCAGTAATACCAGAAGCAGTGCTATTAACACGAACGGCGATAGTACCCAAAGCGAGATCGTGCGTTTCCTCATAGCTCTGGCCCCAGAATAAAATGCAGCTGCCAGTTGTTCACATCGTCACGATCATCAAAGTTGTGGGCAATATACAGTCGGATCGGGCCTATTGGCGATATCCAGTGCACACCGGTACCGACGCTGTAGCGTGGATCGGTATCCCAGTCATTGGTGGCAGTACCAATATCGGTAAATACCGCTGCCCGCCAGCTCTCAGCGAACTGATAGGCATATTCCACACTGGCGGTGGCCAGGTACTTGCCTCCGGTAGGCTCTAAAGAACTTTCTCCGGTTACCGGGTCGATAACGGTATCTTCAGGCGAGATATCGCGGTAATCGTAACCTCTTACACTTTGATCACCACCGGCAAAAAATCGCAGTGAGGCGGGTACTCGGGAAAAGTCATTGGTTTTGATAGCGCCTACTTCGCCTCGCACCACAATACGATGCACATCAGCAAACGTACGTATCATTTTACCTTCGACAATACTGCGAACTATATTAATGTCAGAACCAAAATTGTCGCGGCCTACCTGAGAAAATGCCTGAAAGTAGGTACCGTTATTAATATTTAAATCGCCATCTTTTTGCAAATAACGAATGGCGTAACCCGGCATAATCAGCGACGTGGTTTGCTCTGGATCTGCCCCCTGAACGAAGTATTCCCGCAGGTAGGTCAATGAGCCGTCCTGTTGCCAGGGAGAGTTGTTTTCCTGCCAGTATCTATGCACGGCCAGCGACAGTGTTTCACTCTCTGTCTGCGAGTTCTGGTACTCAATAAACTGATAGCCAGCCTGAAAACTGACATAGTCATTCGTGATATCCCGCATAGGAATGCGGTAGTCGGTGGTCAGCGACTGTTCGGGCTTGGACAAAAACAGGTCGGCAGAAATGGAGTGCCCGCGAGAATTTACCCAAGGTCTGTCCCAGCCAAGTTTTATTCTCGGGCCATCGGTATCCGTGCCGGCGCCCAGCCGCACATCAAAACTGTCTCGCGGGCGGTGTGCAACAGAAACCTCAATGGGTACATGCAGTGACTCGGCTTCACTGACAACCGGGCGGGCGATAACGCGTGAGAAATAGCCCGACTGATTGAGCCGGCGGTTAAATTCGGTCAGTTTGGTTGAGGAATATTTCTCGCCCACCTCAAAGGGGACCAGTCGGCGGATAATGGCTTCGGCTTTGTCTTCGCCTATTATGCGGATATCGCCAAAGGTATACTGCGGTCCGCTTTGGGCAATCAGCAGCACATTGGCTTCGCGCTCTTCACGAACCAAATCCAGACGGGTAGCCTGCCAGGCAAAATCAAAATATCCGTGCGTTAACGCATAATTAAGCATGGAAGATTTAAAGGCTTCGTAGGTTGGCTGTAGCAGCACATCTCCCTTTTTCAGGGGGAATTTGTTAAATCGCTCGCGGAAATCAGGATCTTCCCGTCCCGCGCCAATAATCTCACGGGTCACGTTGGCCACTTTCAGTGGCGTATTCAAGGTTACCTGCAAGACGACAGTGTCGTCATCGGTTAACTCGATAAAGGTTTCGCTATTGTAGTAGCCAAAAGGCTCAGCTGCTGTGGAGACGGTTTTTTGGATCTCTTCCTGCCAGAAAGGATCGGCAAGTAGTCCGGGCTCGATATCCAGATTATCCAGGTAAAGACGAATGTTGTCGCGGACTTTATCCTTATCAACGCCTTTGATTTCAAAATCGATGGCATGCGCGGAGTTAACAACCATCCCGCTCAACCAGAGTAGCGCAAAAAGAAAAAGCCTCGCAGGCTGTGACGGCTTATGCCTGTTCTTTTTGCTTGTACACTTAAACAACGCTTGTTCCTTTTGCCTGAATCGGGATGTACCGGATAAATTGAGTGTCAGAGTATGAAAGATGCAGGTTTTGTACCTGATTACGTCCGGTAACTGAACATTTTGTGAACCCCGGGAGGTTAGTATATTATGACTTATGAATAATCGATACGGTGTTGCGATGCGCTGTGGATTATCAAAGACAATAATTAGTAAGATGTAATGAAAGGACAGTCGTATGAAGGGATCTCTGTTTGCCTGCTCTCTGGCCTGGCTTGTTGTGCTTGCCATCAGCGTTATTTCTACCGCGAATGCGCAGGAAAACACAAGTAGCGAGCCACTTCCTCTTGGCGCATTCAGCGCCTTACCGGAAAATACTAAACCCGCGCTGTCTCCCAGTGGTAACCGCATTGCTTTCGTTCAGAACCTGACGCAGCCCAGCGAAATGTCGGTGTTAACGACATACGATCTTAAATCGCAGGACATGTATTATCTTCTGCAGTCGGACAATGAGAAAATAAAAATCAACTGGTTTCACTGGGCTACCGAAGAGCGTCTGGTGATCAGCGCCCGTTATGAATCCAAACAGGGGACTACCCGGTTTTACGAAACCCGCCTGTTCAGTATGAAATTTGATGACCAGGGGAAAGAACCGGTTAACCTGATTGACTGGCGACGCTTAAGTCGTCGCAGCACCAACGCCTATCATGTCCCCCAGTTTCAGGACTCGGTTATTGACTGGCTGAAGGACGATCCCGACCATATTCTGGTTGAGATTGATATCGAAGTTCCGACCGTGCCCTCGGTGTATAAAATCAATCTTGAAAACGCACGTGCCCAGCGCATTGAACGAGGCAAGCGCCAAATCCGGGATTGGCGTACCGACCGGCAGGGTAACCTCAGACTGGGGGTGTCGCTGGATTACGATGATGGCGAGAAACAAATATTACTGAAAGATGGTGATGACTGGCGCACTCTGTTCTCTTACAACGTAATGACCGACAAAGGCGTGGTGCCTCTGGGCTTCGGCGCAGCCCCGACAATCCTGTATTACAAGGCGTATAAGGGAGATTATCTGGCCTTGTATCGCCTGAATACGAAAACCGGTGATACCGAAGAAGTTTATTCCGATGCGCATTACGACGTTGATGGTGGCCTGATTTACTCCACAGTGACCAACGATGCCATTGGCGTTCGTCATTCGCAGGCGCCTGGCGGACGGTATTATTGGGACGATCGGTTAGAAAACCTCGAAATACAGTTAGATCAGGCTCTGCCTGACTATAACAACTCACTGGTGAGCTTCAGTGACGATGAAATGACGTATCTGATGTATGCCGAAAGCGATACTCAGCCAGGCGTATATTTTTTAGGTAACCGGGAAAAAGGGTCACTGGATGTGTTGTTTCAGCAATACCCGCAAATCACCTCAGATAAGTTAACGGCGCACAGCAAGGTGAAGATGAAAATGCGTGACGGCGTAGAGGTTGAAGGTTACCTGACACTACCCAAACAGGGCAAAGCGCCCTACCCCACTATCATCCATCCACATGGCGGTCCCGGTGCGCGTGACTATGGCGGTTTCGATTACTGGACAGCGTACTTCAGCAATAAAGGCTATGCCGTTATCCGGCCAAACTTCCGGGGGTCACAAGGTTATGGCTACAGCTTTTCAGAGTCACAAATGAAAAGCTGGGGGCTGCAAATGCAGGACGACCTGACTGACGTAACGCAGTGGATGATAGACGAAGGCTATGCAAACCCTCAAAAAATGTGCATCGTGGGTGCCAGCTACGGTGGCTACGCTGCCCTTATGGCGACGGTAAAGACGCCGGACATGTACCAGTGTGCAGTGAGTTTTGCCGGCGTGGCGAATCTGAAAGACGTAGTAAGACGCAGCAGGAAATTTACCAATAATGAGTTTGTAAAAAATCAGTTTGGTGATGACTATGACGACCTGGAAGCCCGGTCTCCGTATTATCATGTGGAGAAAATCAACACGCCCGTTCTGTTGGTACATGGCAATGAAGATCGCGTGGTCGACGTGGAACAAAGCCGTGATATGGCAGAAGAACTGAAGGATGCCGGGAAAAGCGTGAAGTACGTTGAGCTGGATGCCGGTGATCATTACCTCAGTATTCAGCGAAATCGCCGTGAATTCTTCAACGAGATGGATGCGTTTCTCAGTCAGCATCTCGACTGATGCCAGAACGACTTTCGGCAGAATGTGTGGTAAGCCAGTGCACTTTGCCTGAGTCTGCCGCGGCGAGGGCACTCATTGTCAGCAATACACAAAACGCTGAAGCGGGCTGCTTGCGTGAAACGCAATCTGGATGGTATCAGCAGGCGAAGCTGACGCGTTCAGTTTATGACAAAATACGATAACGAGAGCCGCTCCCGGCGGCTTTTTCTTATCCATTGCGTTATACTACTGCCCGAATTATGAAAACTGCACACTGGCAAAGCAGATTGTTCTGCAGGCAAGCGAAAACCGTTGCGCCTTCCGGCTAGCCTGTTATCCATTCCCTTTTCAAGTCAGGTGTCTGCCTGGCACTAAGTATGTAAGCAGGAGAATCATGACGCAGTCATCGTCTACGACGACGCATGCTACCCCTACCCTAGGGTTGGTTGAGTTTGTCGCGCTTATGGCGTCTCTCACATCGCTGGTAGCATTAAGCATTGATGCTATGCTACCTGCACTCATTCAGATTGGTGATGCGCTGGGCGTCACCGATCCGCATCAGCCACATTTGATTGTGTCAGTCTTCTTTGCGGGAATGGCATTAGGTCAGCTGTTTTTTGGCCCGTTTGCTGATAGCCGCGGGCGTCGCCTGACGATTCTGCTCGGGCTCATTATTTTTGCCGCCGGTACGGTGGTCTGTATGCTTGCTGAATCATTAGAAACCATGCTCATTGGCCGGGTAATTCAGGCGTTCGGCGTATCGGGGCCGCGTATTGCAGCCATGGCGATCATCCGCGACTTATTTGTCGGTGACGCAATGGCGAAAGTGATGTCATTCATCATGATGGTTTTCATTCTGGTGCCCATGCTGGCGCCCATGGTAGGCCAGGCGGTGCTGGCAATGACATCATGGGTACATATCTTCACCTTGTTTCTGTTCGTTGCCGTATTAACCGCGATTTGGTTTTTTACCCGGCAACCTGAAACTCTGCCCCGCTCCAGACGCAAAGCGTTTTCATGGGCGCAGTTTTTCATCTCATCAAAATACATACTTACGCATAGCTCGGTGATGGGCTACACGCTGGCAATGGGCTTTATTTTTGGCTCGTTTCTGGCCTACTTGAGTGCATCACAGACTATTTTTCAGGGATTTTACGACGCAGGTGCGATGTTCCCTTACATCTTTGCGACCTTAGCGTTTTCTATTGGACTGGCTTCGTTTTTTAACGGCACCATGGTAATGCGGTTTGGTATGGTACGACTGTGTCGCTTTGCACTGACCGGGGCGATAAGCTTTGCCGTTGTCTACAATGCGATGCTGCTGTGGTATGGCGGTTTACCTCCGCTGATACTGACGATTGTTGTCATGTTTATCGGCTTTTTCTTTGTCGGGATCCTGTTTGGCAACCTCAATGCTATGGCAATGCAACCCCTGGGAGAAATGGCTGGTTTGGGTGCTGCTATCATCGGTTCACTATCCAGCTTATTCGCGGTGCCTATATCCCTGTTGGTAGACAGCTTTTTGACAACTAATCTGTATCCAATAGGTGTGGGCTTCTTGTGCTTTTTCATCCTTGCATACTTTTCAGTAGTTGTTGCCGAACGGGCACGGGAAGAGCAGGGGCTTGAGACCTGAAAAGAAAGCGACTTTCTTTTTTCCTTCTGACGCGTTGTGAGCTGTAAGAAGTCAGTAAGGTGCGAAGCGACTACCTTCACCAAAGAGAGTGAAGTGAGCATGTAATGGCTCGGGGCCCTGCCCTGTTGCTATCTCTCATGCTGCTATGCATGTGTTGCTGAGTCGCGATTGCATTTGCCGTCCATTGGCAATGCGACATCGCCCTTAAGGGTTACTTAACCAGTTGCACGCGCGCCCGGTTGCGCTGGTTTTCTCTGATATCAACTGTCCTTGGAATTCGAATCCCCTGACGAATTTTATCGTAGCTGACCTGTTTCATTTCAAGGTGTTGGCAGAAATTGTAGAAAGTAAAAAAATCCTCGCGGTTAAAGTCTTCCCCGATGCGTGACATCTGGGTATCGATGTAGCCATTGTCTCCATTTAGTGTGATTGTTGCGACTGATGAGTACGGCTGGCCATAGTCTTTTACTTTTAATGCACGGACCATTTTGACCTCAAACACCCAATCGCCGATTCGCGTAAAGCGAGACGCTGTTGTTTGCATGTTTTATCCTCTGATTACTGTAGTTTTTATCGATTTTGGTGGGACTAAAGCCTCTCCAAGTGTCGTGCCACAATTAAAAGTCTATATTTTTCATTGACTTAATGGTGAGTGAGTGTTTACGGTGTGGGTGATTGGCTACACAGGCCGTGAATATATGTAAATTTTCCACAATCTAAAAAATTTGCAGAGTGAAAAAAATGATTAATTTCAGTAATGACGGGGGTTATAGCGATACTGCCGGGTGTATGAAAATGGCTTCACTTGCGTATAGTTACTACTACGTGAGTATTAAATTTGCTACGAATATTGCTGGAAATGAGAAGTTTGTATGAAGGATGACCCGGCATGTCGGAGTGTAGATTACTGATATTAATGCGATTTAAATAATAAATCCTGAACATGTGTGTGTCTAAGCATATATCCAGCCTTTATCCTGCTGAAGGCGTGCCGGACCTTACAAAGATAACAACTGACAGGCATAAAAAAGCCCGACCAAATTGGTCGGGCAAGAGGGCTTGGTTAAGCACCTAACGACAGAAACTGTCTACCCAATGATGGCTTTCATGTCAGTCATGTAGCCACGCAGGGTTTTACCAATTATCTCTACACCGTGAGAGCGTATCTCGTCATTTACCTCGGCAAGACGACGGTTCTCAACCTGATTGGAAGACACATTCAGGCCTTTTCCAATCACGCTGGTATCGATACTTGGCATAAACTTTTCTCTCAGCAGCGGTACGGCCGCATTGGCAAACAGGTAGTTCCCGTACTCTGCCGTATCTGAGATAACCACGTTCATTTCGTATAAACGCTTACGTGCAATGGTGTTTGAGATAAGCGGCGTTTCATGCAGCGACTCATAGTAAGCCGACTCCGGTAAAATGCCTGCTTCAACCATGACGTCAAACGCCACTTCCACACCGCACTTAATCATGGCAACGAGTAAAATACCGTTGTCGAAAAATTCCTGCTCGCTGATTTCACCGTCATACTGCGGTGCGTTTTCAAAACCGCTTTCGCCGGTTTCTTCACGCCATTTAAGCAGGTTCGCATCGCCGTTTGCCCAGTCTTCCATCATAGTGCGCGAGAACTCGCCGCTGATGATGTCGTCCTGGTGTTTTTCAAACAGTGGGCGCAACAGTGACTCAAGCTCTTTTGAAAGCTCATACGCTTTCAGCTTGGCTGGGTTGGATAAGCGATCCATCATGTTCGCTACGCCACCAATTTTAAGCGCTTCGGTGATGGTTTCTAACCCATATTGGATAAGCGCAGCAGCGTAGCCAGCATCAATCCCATCATCGACCATTTTCTCGTAAGCCAGAATTGCTGCAGCTTGTTGCATTCCACACAAAATGGTTTGCTCGCCCATCAAATCCGACTTCACTTCGGCAACAAATGACGATGCAAGCACGCCAGCTCGGTCACCACCGGTTGCACTGGCCAGCGCTTTGGCGATATCCCAGCCTTTGCCTTCAGGATCGTTTTCCGGGTGAACGGCAATCAGTGTAGGTACGCCGAAACCGCGTTTATATTCTTCACGCACTTCCGTACCCGGACATTTCGGTGCACACATTACCACCGTGATGTCACTGCGAATTTGCTGCCCTTCTTCTACAATATTGAAACCGTGGGAATACCCCAGTGTCGCACCTTGCTTCATCAGCGGCATTACCGCTTCCACGACGCTGGCGTGCTGCTTATCGGGCGTCAGGTTATAAACCAGATCGGCATCCGGGATAAGTTCCTGATAGGTACCTACTATGAATCCGTTTTCCGAAGCGCGTTTGAAAGAGTCGCGCTTTTCATCGATAGCGGCCTGACGTAACGCATACGCTACATCCAAGCCAGAGTCACGCATGTTCAGGCCCTGATTCAGGCCTTGCGCGCCGCATCCTACGATGACAATTTTTTTGCCTTTCAGATACTGACATCCATCAGTAAATTCATCGCGTGCCATAAACCGGCAGCGGCCCAGCTGATCCAACTGCTGGCGTAGTGAAAGGGTATTGAAATAATTAGCCATAATATTTCCGAACAACATTCTTTTCGTCATTATCCACTGCCCCATTGGCGGTGGATGACCTCGTCTATGACGACTTGTTGTGAAGACTAGTTGATTTCTTTTGTTTTGGAAAATGATATATTTGCAAGATAATGTTGCAAAACGTGAAACGTAATGGATTTTCGAAGTCTGCAATTGTTTACGCATCTGGCAACCAGTCTGCATTTTGGCGATACCGCAAAGGCCATGTACGTCTCGCCATCTACGCTAAGCCGCGTGATCCAGCGGCTGGAAGACGAGCTGGGCTGTGTGCTGTTCAAACGGGATAATCGTAAGGTTGCGCTAACTCACAGTGGGCATAAGCTACTGGGGTTTAGTGCGCAGGCATTGTCAGACTGGCAGCAGCTTAAGGCGGATTTACAGGAAGACAGCGACATCCTGCAGGGCGAGATCAGCCTGTTTTGCTCGGTGACCGCCAGCCAGAGCCACCTGCCGCGAATCCTGCGAGAGTTTCGACAGCGTTACCCCGGTGTGGATATTCGGCTGGTCACCGGCGATCCGGCACTGGCAATTGACCAGGTAAGACAAAAAGAGTGCGATCTATCTATCGCTATTCACACCCCGGACTTTGCCACGGACCTGCATTTTGCGCCGCTGGATGCCGTCCCTTTGGTGCTGATTGCACCAAAAGAGTGGCGACTGACCCAGTTAAGTCAACTCGACTGGCGAAAGCATCAGGTGGTGATGCCCGAGCATGGACCCACGCGTCGTATTGCCTATCACTGGTTTGCTGAGCATGGCATTCGCCCGAATGTGTACGCATCAGTCGGGGGAAATGAGGCTATCGTGAGTATGGTGGCGCTGGAGTGTGGTGTAGGGTTTGTCCCTAAAGTGGTGCTGGATCACTCTACGCTTGTTAGTAGCGTAACCCAAATTCAGGTAGATGATATCGAGCCCTACGAACTGGGCTTATGTTGTTTGCAGTCGCGCCAGCAAGAGCCGTTGATCAGTGCGTTTCTTCATACTCCGCTTAACTGATTAATTAACGTATCCAGCGCCCGGTAACCCAGCGCCTCAGCAAGGTGGGCACGGGTTACCGCGTCACCGTTATCCAGATCTGCCAGCGTTCGGGCGACCTTTAGTGTGCGATGAAAGGTTCGCATCGACAGTTTCAGTGATTCTGCAGCGTGCTGCACAAAACTCAGATCGCTTGCAGACAGTTTGCAGTGCTCTGCCAGCTCGCCGCTGGCCAGCGCGGAATTGGTTTTACCCTGTCTTTCCTGTTGCCTTGCTCTGGCCTGCCATACCGCCTCTCGGGCTGCAATTTGCGAGTCTTGCTGCGCGTCGGGTTGCGGGTTGTTTAACACAAACGATTTCAGTCTGGGCACTTCAATCTGAATATCAATGCGATCCAGTAAAGGACCGGACAGGCGGTTAAGGTAGCGAAGTTGTTGTTGCGGTGTGCACCGGTTGTCATCGGTGTCGCCGGTCGGGCTTGGGTTCATGGCTGCCAGTAACTGAAAGCGAGCAGGAAAACACACCTGCGCACTGGCGCGGGAGATATGCACATCCCCGGTTTCCAGTGGCTCACGCAATACATCAAGTGTCCGCCTGCCAAACTCCGGAAGCTCGTCAAGAAACAATACGCCGCAGTGAGCTAACGAGACTTCGCCTGGTGTAGGCTGCGTGCCTCCGCCAATCAGGGCCGCCGTCGATGCAGTATGGTGTGGGCTGCGAAAGGGGCGTTGATAAAAGCCCTGCTGGACCAAAGGTTCACCTTTTACGGACCGGATTGCCGCCACGGCCATCGCTTCATCCTGATCCAGTGGCGGCAGTAGCCCCAGCAGGCGGCTGGCAAGCAAGCTCTTGCCGGTGCCAGGCGGGCCAAGCATCAATAGATTATGGCCGCCAGCTGCGGCAACCATCAATGCGCGCTTCGCCTGTTCCTGACCTACAATATCGTCCCACTGTAGCATGGTTGCGTCTGCACCAGCCTTACTGCGCCAAACCTGCCCGGTCGCCAGCGGAACATCCCCTGTGAGGTGGTGGAAAACATCCAGCAGTGTGGTTGCCGGAAAGCGTCGTACCCCCTCCACTAGCTGCGCTTCTGCATCGTTAGCGGCGGGCAGAATGAGCTCACTTTGATTCGCGTCGCAAGCCAGTAAAACAGGAATAATACCTTTTACTGGTTTGAGTTCACCGTTCAGGCCGAGCTCGCCGACGAACGCGAAGCGGGACAGACACGTTGCCGGTAATACGCCACACGCCACCAACACGCCAATGGCAATGGGTAAGTCATAGCGGCCTCCTGATTTTGGGATTTCAGCAGGGGCGAGGTTTACTGTGATACGTTTGGCCGGAAACTCGAAGCCGCTGTTGATTAGTGCTGAACGCACTCGTTCCCGGGCTTCTTTGACGCTGGTTTCAGCCATGCCGACTAACTGAAATGCGGGCAATCCGTTGGCAAGATGGATTTCAACCGTTATCTGTGGCGCAGCCATACCCTGCCCGGCGAATGTGATAACCGACGCTACACTCATACCTGTCTTCCTGACAAAAACCTGAGTGTAGTGCGGTCTCGCGGTGACTGAATACTGGCCACAAGCACAGAATGCAATGATGCTGTCAATCCAGTGCATGCGAGCATCCTGGACAGGCATCCGATTGAGATTAGGTCATTGTGCCTGGCGACATAAAGACGCGCTACGGTGCCAGCAGTAGGTGCGAAACCTGCCTTGCCGCGACGGACTTGCTGAATCACTATAGACGTATCTGCACAGCCACTAATTATGAAGTTGAGCTTTCAGTTCGCTCGCAGGACAAAAGTACGTAATCGCCTTTCTGGCAACATACACCCACACAAACGGAAAGAAAAACAGCTGCCAGAATGTAGTAACTAACCAGGCTCTGAGCTTAGGCTGTTGCAGGCGCCCGGCGAGAAAAAGCGCGGCCCACAGAAAAACGGCGTAATGTGCGAGAATAAAGGGATAGGCATCCCGAATGTTGATAGTCTGTTCCATTAGTCTCCCTGTTGTGTCTTTGCAGTGACCAGGCACTGCGTTGCTGTTGCGCTGCATACCCGTAGTCACTGGAATTGGTCAACAGGCTCAGAAAGTCAGCATAATAGAGAACGGAGCTGAAATCGAATTTATACCAATCCGCATAGGAGTTTACCCTCTCAGAGTGTTCCCTGAGGGCTAGTCGAAAACGACTTAGATCACGACGCGTTCTCTGAGGCATAGTCATTCTATGTCCAGAGGACGCAACACAGATGTAAGTCGTTCTGGCCACTCCCTTAGGGCAACTCCCTAAGGGCGAGGTGTCAGACTTTCGGGCGTTGTTATGCTTGCTTGATTTGGAACCACCAAACCTGCGCAACCAAGCCTAGCCAGAAAGCCTGACAGTCTTGCTGAGTGGGCAAACTCCTATGCGGATTGGTATTACGTCGTCTCACTTCGAAATACCGGTAGTTGCCAGTGCCAGCGCATCGCGCCCAGTCGCATTAGTACTGTAGCCGTGAGGGAAATCATACCGCACCACTGCGTTGCCAGGCCGTAATGGTGACAAGTGGCATAGACAAAGCCGCCGACAATACAGGTCATGGCATACAGTTCGCCATTTAATACCAGTGGCACTTCCCGGCAAATTACATCACGTAGCAGGCCGCCGAATACGCCGGTAATGGTGCCCATCGCAATGGCGACAGCCATGCCACCATCGTTGGCCAGCGTTTTTTCAATACCAACCACGTTAAACAATGCTAAGCCAAAGGCATCAGCAATGAGCAGGTAGTGAAAGGGGAAGCGCGGGCTGATGCGAAGCCAGATTACCGGGATAAACGCAGCAATCATGGTGGTGTAAAGGTAATCGGTATCGGCAACCCAGAATACCGGTAAGTCGAGCATAACATCGCGCAAAGTGCCGCCTCCGATAGCGGTCACACTGGCCAGCACAATTACACCAAAACCATCCATGCGTTTCTGATAGGCCATTAGTGTTCCTGAAATCGCACAGACCGCAACGCCTGCCAGGTTCAGCCAATGAAACCAATCAATCATAGTTACTCCTTCGCGTGATGATGAGGAAAGTACAAACCTGCCTTCTTATCTGCAAATTACTTGATTCCGGAAGGAGTTTCATGCTATTTCTTTGCGCAAATGCTCAGTAGCCGGTCAGCCAGCCAGTTACCGGGCGGGGTTACCGAACAGGAAGTCCCCCTTCCGAACTACATTCTTTTTCAGGCCTTCGCGGCCCGTCATTGCAGCAGTCGTTGCTGCCCTCTTCTGTCGTGCCGACGAGAAGACGAGCGTTAATGTGCCTTTTTCGTCTGATTGATGGCAAAAGTGTACATATAACTGTCCATTTACCAGATACGCCGCACCACTAGTTGGGCGCTGCTGTCCGGTCATGTATTATTCGTCTCAGACATTTGTCTTGGTATTTATTTGTCGCGCAACTCGCGCGTCACAAGGGTTATGGCCCTCAAGAAGAAGGATTAAAACATGGCTAAGCAACCTGCTGAATTTATCTGGTTTAACGGTGAAATCATTCCGTGGAAAGACGCTACAGTGCACGTAATGACCCACGCTATCCACTACGGCTCTTCCGTATTTGAAGGGGTGCGCGCGTACAACACACCCGATAAGGGCACTTGCGTATTTCGTCTGCAAGAGCACAACCGCCGTCTGTTTGACTCAGCAAAAATCTATCGTATGACCATCCCTTACACGCTGGATCAGATTAACGAGGCAACGCTGGACATCATTCGCAAGAACAACCTTAAGTCAGCGTACATTCGCCCTATCGCCTATTATGGCGATATCGGTATGGGGCTGCAGGTACCGTTCGGCACAGAAACCGAAGTAACGATTGCGGCTTTCGAATGGGGCGCGTATTTGGGCGAAGAGGCGATTAAAAACGGTGTGGACGCCGGTATTTCGTCGTGGAACCGCCTTGCCGCTAATACCATGCCAACCGGTGCAAAAGCTGGTGGTAACTACCTGTCTTCACAGTTGATTTCTATGGAAGCCCGTCGTCATGGTTATGGCGAAGGGATCGCGCTTGACCGCAATGGTTACATCAGTGAAGGGGCTGGCGAAAACATCTTTGTTATCCGCAACGGTGTTGTCAGCACTACCCCGAAAACCGCAGCAATTCTGCCAGGCATTACCCGTGATACCTGTATCACACTGTTAAAAGACATGGGCTATGAGATCCGCGAAGAAAATATTCCTCGTGAGGCTATGTATCTGGCGGATGAAATTTTCATGTGCGGTACTGCCGCAGAAGTGACGCCGGTGCGCAGTGTGGATGGCATTGCGGTGGGTAACGGCGGCCGCGGTCCAATCACCGAGCAGGTTCAGGATATGTTCTTTGGCCTGTTCAACGGCAAAACCGAAGATAAATGGAACTGGTTAACCCCGGTTTACAAGTAATTTAAAACATCAGGAGCAATTATGCCCAAGTTACGATCTGCAACCACTACGCAAGGGAGAAATATGGCGGGTGCCCGTGCCCTATGGCGCGCTACCGGCATGAAGGACAACGATTTCGGCAAACCGATTATTGCTGTTGCTAACTCTTTTACGCAGTTCGTGCCAGGGCATGTGCACTTAAAAGACATGGGACAGCTGGTCGCCCGCAGTATTGAAGATGCAGGCGGCGTGGCCAAAGAATTTAATACCATCGCCGTGGACGATGGTATTGCAATGGGCCACAGCGGCATGCTGTACAGCCTGCCGTCCCGTGAAATTATCGCTGACTCTGTCGAGTATATGGCCAATGCACACTGCGCCGACGCGCTGGTATGTATTTCTAACTGCGACAAGATCACGCCGGGAATGCTGATGGCTGCCATGCGCCTGAACATTCCGGTGGTGTTTGTCTCCGGTGGGCCAATGGAAGCAGGCAAAACCAAGCTTTCTGACAAGCTCATTAAGCTGGATTTGGTGGATGCCATGGTGGCCGCTGCCGACGATAAGGTTAGCGACGACGACTCCAATGAAATTGAACGCTCCGCCTGCCCCACCTGCGGTTCCTGCTCGGGCATGTTTACGGCCAATTCGATGAATTGCCTGACCGAGGCGCTGGGCCTGTCGTTACCGGGTAATGGTTCGATGCTGGCGACGCATGCCGATCGCGAGGGGCTGTTTAAACAGGCAGGCAAGTTAGTGGTGGAGCTGTGTAAACGCTGGTATGGCGATGATGATGCTACCGCGCTGCCACGTAACATTGCTAACTTTAAAGCGTTCGAGAATGCGATGAGCCTGGATATTGCCATGGGCGGCTCGACTAACACCATACTTCACTTACTGGCTGCGGCGATGGAGGGGGAAGTGCCCTTCTCAATGGCCGATATAGACCGCTTATCGCGCAAGGTGCCGCACCTGTGTAAAGTCGCGCCGGCAACGCCTCAATACCATATGGAAGATGTGCATCGTGCTGGTGGCGTGATGGGTATCTTAAATGAATTAAACAAAGCCGGGCTGTTACACGATGATGTGCCACATGTATTAAACGGCACCATTGGGGATGTGATCAGTCAGTGGGACATCACCAAGCCAGGCAATGAGACTGCGGATACGTTTTATCGTGCTGGTCCGGCAGGCATTCGTACTACGCAGGCATTCAGTCAGGATTGTCGCTGGCCGGATTCTGATACGGATCGTCAGAACGGCTGCATCCGCAGCATCGAGCACGCGTTTAGTCAGGAAGGCGGACTGGCGGTGCTGTACGGTAATCTCGCGGTAGATGGCTGTATTGTCAAAACCGCGGGTGTCGATGAGTCGATTTTAAAATTTACCGGCAAGGCCCGTATTTATGAAAGTCAGGATGACGCAGTGGCAGGCATTCTGGGTGATGAAGTGAAAGAAGGTGATGCCGTCATCATTCGCTATGAAGGGCCGCGCGGCGGGCCGGGTATGCAGGAAATGCTGTACCCGACCTCGTACCTGAAGTCGAAAGGGTTGGGCAAAGCCTGTGCGCTGATTACCGACGGACGGTTCTCCGGCGGCACCAGCGGACTGTCTATTGGTCACTGTTCGCCAGAAGCCGCCAGTGGTGGCGGTATTGGTCTGGTGGAAGACGGCGATCCGATTGAGATAGATATTCCTAACCGCACTATCAATATTGCTATCAGTGACGCCGAGCTGGCTGCCCGGCGCGAAAAAATGGAGCGTAGTGAGCGCCCGTGGCGTCCGAAAGATCGTCAGCGTGAAGTGTCTTTATCGTTAAAAACCTTTGCCATGCTGGCGACCAGCGCGGATAAAGGCGCGGTGAGAGATGCATCCAAGCTGGAGGATGTATGACGGTCAGCGACCATGAATACTTAAAGAAAATTCTGTTAGCGCCGGTTTACGATGTGGCGGTAAACAGCGAGCTGTCGCTGATGTCGCGCTTATCCGGCGAGTTAGGGAATGAGATATTTCTTAAGCGCGAAGACCAGCAGCCAGTCAAATCGTTTAAATTGCGCGGCGCATACAACCGGTTGTCTTCGCTGACCGACGCGCAGCAACAAGCCGGAGTGATTGCTGCCTCCGCCGGGAACCATGCGCAGGGGCTGGCCTACGGTGCGCATATGAAGGGCATTCAGGCCACCATCGTCATGCCTGAAACCACGCCGGATATCAAAATTGATGCGGTGCGCCGCTTCGGCGGTAAGCACGTGAATGTAGTATTGCATGGCACCAGCTTTGATCAGGCCAGCGGCCATGCAAAGGCGCTGTGTGAAGCGCACGGCTACACCTTTGTACCGCCTTTTGATGATCCGGACGTAATTGCCGGTCAGGGAACAGTCGCCCGGGAATTGCTGGAACAAAATCCGAACCTGGATATGATTTTTATCGCTGTCGGTGGTGGCGGTCTGGCTGCCGGTATCGCGGTATATTTGAAGCAACTGAAACCGTCCATCCGCATTATTGCGGTAGAGTCCGAGGAATCGGCGTGCTTTGCGGCGGCCAAAGAGGCCGGAGAACCCGTGCCACTTAGCAGTGTTGGCATTTTTGCAGACGGTGTGGCTGTGAAGGTGATGGGCAGTGAAACCTTTCGCCTGTGTAATAGGCTGGTGGATGAAACTATTACCGTTACCAATGACGAAATCTGTGGTGCGATTAAAGATATTTTTGATGACACCCGCGTAATAGCCGAGCCTGCCGGCGCGCTGTCTGTTGCTGGCATCCGCAAATACGTGAAAGCCAATGATGTCAAAGGTAAGAGGCTTGGCGGCATATTATGCGGAGCAAATATCAACTTTCATACCTTACGGTATGTGTCTGAGCGCTGTGAACTTGGCGAACAGAAAGAAGCCGTGTTTGCAGTTAAGATCCCGGAGCGCCAGGGGGCGTTCAAACGCTTCTGCGAAACCATTGGCGGTAAGGCCATTACCGAGTTCAACTACCGTTTCGCCAACGAAAGTGAGGCGCATATCTTTGTCGGCGTTAAGCTGAAAGGGGGGCAGGAGGAGTTTGCGGCTCTCAGTGCGCAACTCAAAGATGAGGGGTATGACTGTTTTAACCTGTCAGACAATGAACTGGCCAAACTCCATGTGCGGCACATGGTAGGCGGCCGTCCGCCCACCATCCTTAACGAAGAAGTGTTCTCGTTTGAATTCCCGGAGCATCCCGGTGCATTGCTGAACTTTTTAAATACGTTGGGGGAGCGCTGGAATATTACGTTGTTCCACTATCGTAATCACGGTGCGGCAGAAGGTCTGGTGTTGGCAGGCTTTGACATCCCGCCAGAAAGCCGTGAAGACTTTAATCAGCATGTAGCCGAACTGGGTTATCAGTATCAGGATGTGTCAGATAATCCGGCGTACCGGTTCTTTTTGTCGCATCAGTAGTGATAAAAAAGGGGAAAGCCGTCGTTTCGTCTAAGATGAATGCGGTAAGGCAGTGAAAGCGGTAGTCCGCTTCACTGTCGTTGGATTAACAAAAAGTGCGCTTTCCTGTCTATCTTTCTGTAGAAGGGGCTCGGTTAGCGCGCTTTTTTTATCGCCTTGCGAATGTCCTTGCGGGTAAACATCTGAATGTTGTCCAGGTACTCAGCCGGTGCTGAAGTGCCCCCAGTCACGTAAATCGTGTCACCAAGTCGCGCAGCCGCGCTGTGGCGAGTTGCAGTGAAATCCAGTTCGATCTCTTTCCACATATCCGTAGCAAAATTATACATCAGCGTTTTGGTCTGGCTTTCGTAGTCGCCGAAGGTAATAACAGTATCGTCTATTACCACAGCGGCGTGGGCGCTTATCCGTTCCGGCATTGGCGCCAGGGCAGACCAGATTTCTTCATCAGGAAGGTACTTGTCCATCGACGATAACCCGCTTCGCCCATCGTAACCTCCCACCGTGTAAATCGCCTGCTCATATACCACCGCTTCCGTCTCTTTACCTGTCGGCATAGGAGGGCCGAGAGACCAGGCGTCATCAGCAATATCATAGATGGCAACAATATCACTGCGCTTCATTCGATTGGTTTCCCAGTCTTTATAATTACCGCCGAAAACATAAATTTTGCCGGCAATATGTACTGCGGTATTACTGCGGGTAGGGAATGGCAGGGGGGCCACGGTGGTAACTTCGCGAGTCTGAGTATTAAAGACTTCAACGTCGCTTTCCCAGCGCACATTCCCATCACGCTCGCTCAATCCGCCGATAAGGAAAATGGAGTGTTTGCCATCCCATACGGCAGAAAGATGCGCTCTGGGAATAATGTGATTTCGCAGCACCTGCACCGAGCGGGTTTTCGGATCGATTATCTCAATACTGCCGGTAGTGCCGTTTTTCACAGCGCCGCCAAACACGTACAATTGACGCTCATCGGCGACAAAGCCATGTCCGGCGCGGGGAATTTCCAGTGAGAATGTGTTATTGGCTTTCATGCGCGCTGGCGCGGGTTTAGAACTGCACCCGCTGAGGAACAGGACCGTGAGGGCCAGCGCCGCGAAAATTAGTCTGTGTGGTAGAGTTTGATGCAACTGCATGGATATCCTTCTTCCTTATTTTGTACCAAATGCGATGGGAGATCCTGACTTCCCGGTACCGCTATCTGGAAGGCACGTAGTGTGCCGTTATCCCATGGCCATTCCTGTTGTACTGATTTTCTGCTGGCAAAGCTCACTGCGGTCTGACATTGCGTTATCAACGTGCCAGTTCCTGTGCGTAATGCATGCGTAATCATCGCAGCAGGCCGCAGTGCCAGGGGGACAAACGCTGGCCGACATCAGGATGCCAGAACCTGACAACAGCCAGTCCTGCCCCACTCAGATTGCACTAACTGGCGTGCAAGGTCACGTTTTCCAAATGCTGCGCAATTTCAGGCCAGACTAACAGCATCACGTCCTGACGAAGGGCCGCGCATTCTTCAGAATAACGCAGACTGCCGTCCGGCGCGCTATTCAGCCAGTGATTTTCGCGAAGTGCGGAGATAAAGCTGGACAGCACATTTTTATCATAAAACTCTGGTGAGTTGAGACCGTAAAGTGTAGATAAGCGCTCTGCCACCTGACGGCTCGTCCTTTCAAGATCGCTGCGGCTGATTTCGCGCTCTTTTTCCAGAATGGTAAGTACCACAGCGTAACGTTGAAACGTTTCCTGCATACAGCGACTAAGCAACCAGGCAGAGTGAAACTTTTTAGACTGTGCATCAGGAGGCATCACTTTGCTCCCCTGCTCCTGCAACAGGCCAATAGCCGTCATCTGGGTGATTAACTCATCAGTATAGGCGAGTGCCTGGTCCTGCGTTTTGTACATAAACAGCTCTTTTTGCAGCAACGGGTAAAGCGCTGCAACCAGCTGCAATATGGTGCTTTTCTCTGCTCCTTTGTTAGCAAAAACCGATGCTATTATGAGTCCGGGAAGTGCGAACAAATGCAGAATATTGTTGCGGTAGTAAGTCAGATATACCGCTGAATTTGCCTGTGGACGAATCAGTTTTCCGTACTCGTCGTGCTCGATTTCAAAGCGCTTCAGGCGCAGTGTCTGTTGCAACATGTCGTGCGCGGACAGATCTGGTACGGTGGCGTCAGCACTGAACGGTGCCTGTCGCATCAGCTTTAGAAAGTCGTCTAATGAGTGGTGCAGTTCGTCCTCACTCATGGTGTAGGTTTTGGATGACAACATGCACAGCGATGTCAGGGCCATGCCGTTAATAGCTGCGGTGCGGTTTATTGATTCCATCACCTGCCCTGCCAGCTCATTTACCGCAGGCGTCAGCCACGCAGGCTTTTTCTCTGGCTCGGCATCACGACAGTCGCGCCAGTGTGGCACGTGCTTTTCCAAAAACTGATTAAGCTGCAGCGGCTCGCCAAAGTTCACATAGCCATGACCGTAATTTTTCAGCTTGCGGATGGCGGAAAATACCTGCCAGTTAGATTCCTTTTTCTTGGATGTGCCTTTAAGCTCTTTCAGATAGCTCTTCACTTCCATGACATTTTCGTAGCCGATATATACCGGCACAATGCTTACCGGGCGGTTAATCCCTCGTACCATGGCCTGAAGCGTCATGGCTAGCATGCCGGTTTTCGGCGGGATCAGTCTTCCCGTACGGCTTCGGCCACCTTCAGGATAATATTTTACCGAATAGCCTTTGTTAAACAGCAGCTCCAGATATTCGCGGAATACGGCGGTGTAGAGTTTATTGCCACCGAAGCTGCGGCGTAGAAAAAACGCGCCCCCGCGGCGGAAAATTTTACCAACAGGCCAGAAATTCAGATTAATACCGGCAGCAATATGCGGTGTGACCATTCCTTCATGGTAAATCACGTAAGTCAGCAGCAGATAATCCATGTGGCTGCGGTGACAAGGCACATAAATGATCTCGTGACCGTTACTGGCAAGTTCACGAATTCGCTCAGCATGCCCGACACTGATGCCATTATAAATCTTGTTCCAGATACGGGTAAGCAGCCGGTCGCCGAACCGGATAAGCCCTTCCCGATAATCTGCTGCAATTTCAGTGACATACTCCCTGGCACGGTTTTTCGCTTCTTCGTGGGTGATTTTCTTTGTTCTTATCTCTTCCGCGATCGCCCGTCGGACCGCATCCGAGCCCAGTAATGCGTTATTCAGCTCTTGTCTTTCCAGCAATGTCGGGCCTGTCATACCCTGACGCTTTCTGTGAAAGTGAGTGCTTGCTACTCTTAAAAGCTTTTGAGCAATAAGCTTGTCACTGCCGTGCTGGTTTGACATCGCTCGCGCAGACACCGCTTTGCTGTAGCTGATGAAGTTGTCTCTGCCTAAAAACAATACAATAAATAACTTGCGTAACCAGCTCGGCGCCGCGCGATCGGCAATCAGGTCGCCCAGTCCGGGCTTACCTTTTCCTGGCGCTCTTCCCCAGGAAACAAAAACCGGTACCACCTGAAGGTCGAGTTCATCGTGATCGCGATGCACATGAAACAAATCTGTAAAGGTATCTTCAATATCCGTTTCACGGGTTTTGGAGCGGAAAATGGGCTGTGTTTTGCGTAGGAAAAGACTGGCGGGGAATTCTCTTCCTTCCATTGTCACTGTGTCAGTCGGGCTGGGCAGTCCCAGTGCCTTCGCAGACATGCGTAAGGCCAGTTGATCCGTGACTGAGTTAGTAGGCAGCAAATAGATGATGGGTTTGCTTTTATCAATGCCGAGCTCTGTCTCTACATTGACGGGAATGCTGTGGGCTCGTACCAGCCATTTAACGGGATAATGAAAAACGGACAACAGCGTTTTGCGCATCCACGACATGAAATACAATTTCCTATGAAACTAAAACCGGCGAAGTGTACCACATGTCAGGAATGGATCCTTTAACTCACGTGCCGACAGAATAAATACATTGAGAACCCGACTAAACATTGCCCGAGTATCGCATCGCGACATCGCACCGGGAGTAGGCTCCGCCATATGTTTCCATGATGGCGTTATCGTGTCTGAACCCCAGTTTTTCGTACAGATGGATAGCCGCTTCGCACCGGGTATTGGTTAACAAAAACAACGTATCAAATGCAATAACCGGCGCCTTAGTCAGTACGTAGCGAAGAAGCGCTTCGCCCACTTTATTTCCGCGAGCTGTCGCACATACGCCCATTTTGGTTAACTCAAATACGCCATTAGCTTTTTTCATCAGGGCGCAGGTGCCGACTATCTCTTTGGCGTCATTGGCCACAAACCAAATGTAACCGCCACGATCAATGATAAACGTCTGGGGATCGCCTATTACCTGCTCATCAATAGGTTCAAGCACGAACATGGCTTCGATCCACTCCCGGTTTATTCTTTCAAAGTCTGCGGCCAGTGATGGCGAAAAATCTAAAAATTGCATGGCCTTTTTTATTCATAAAGCGCACGGTTCAGAGCTCGGATAGAATCTAATGTTGCCGTGTCGCGCGTGAAAAGTTCTGAAAAATATACACCAAAAAAAGCGCAACGCTATCACGATTTTATTGAGTGGAATTAATGATAATAGCTGAACGAGGAATTACCAGACAGTCTCGCTTACTTCGCTGATGAGGGGCAGAGTGCCATGAGAAATTGTAACAGTGCACGGCGAGAAAACGCGCGACAGTTAATCACGTTGCGAGCGCGTTACTGCATATCCAGAAAGCGCAAGCAGCGCTGTTGCAGTACTTCCCCACAACCAGTCAATCCAGGTCATCTGCCATGGCCATTGTCCGATGATAGAATAGGCGGTGAGGTTATAAGTGCCGTAGGCTGTGGCGCCCAGTGCGGCGCCGCGGAAAAATGCCCCAGGCATGCTGGCTGATGGCGATACTGCCAAAAAGACCACGGCTGCGCCATAGAGCAAGTAAAACGTTACCCACGGCCAGGTAATAAAGGCATCGCGAAGCAAAGGCGCAAATGCACTCATGTACCACTCGTTGGCGATCACGCCCAGCCACAAGCCGTCCAGAACAGCGAAAGCCACCAGTACGGTAATGTAGGCAATAAGCGCCGATTTCATTGATTTCATGTCAGTTGATACCGCATTGACACCATACTGGATTCAAATCCTGCAGATTCATAGGCGCTGATTGCTGAATGGTTCGCAGCAAACACATCCAGGCGCAGCTCATCCAGGCCATTCTCTGTCGCCCATACCCCGAGAAAATTGAGAATAGACTTTGCCACACCGTTACGGCGATATTGCGGAAGGGTATACATAAATCCCACATAACCATGATGCGGATTCTTATAGTAATGACGCGAGGCCCGCTTTTGCACGTATCCTGAACCCACCACTTTCCCGTCATACTCGGCTACGGCAACGAGGGCAAGTGATGACTCGATCAGTGCCGAAATGTCGTAATAAGTGTAGTCCTCTTCTTTGCGACCTGGAATGAAGGGGGCTTCAGTACGAACGATGTCGCGCTGAAACTGATTCAATACAGTTATATCCTGCTGACTGGCAGGACGGCAGGTAATACTCATTATCAGCCCTGTTTTTTCCATGATGGTGTACATAATAAAATGCCCTGATACCGGATGAAACGGTATTGCTTTTCTTTTCCTGCCGGTTTTTTTCGCGATTGACGCGCCAGCACGGCGAGCATGGCTTTATACAGAATTTGGTACAAAAGCGATTACAGGTCTTATAGCACGCAGAGGTGATATACATTTTTTTAACATCGCGCTTATGTTATCCCTTCGTACCATTGAGGCCTGATACACATGGTTTAAGGTACTGATACCTTATTATTGGTAAATTCTATCCTATGAAAAAACGGTATCTCTTACTGGCCCTGTCCCTAACCCTGGGCGCATGTAGTCAAACCCAGCAATCTGCGCAGGACGACGACCAGACACAGCCCGATTATCTGAATATGCAGCTGAGCATTGATGAGCGTGTAGCCGATCTGGTTGCTCACATGACCATCGATGAAAAAATTGCGCAAATGTATAACGATGCACCGGCCATCGAGCGTTTGGGTGTGCCTGCCTATGATTATTGGAATGAGGCACTACATGGCGTCGCACGGGCAGGAAAAGCGACCGTTTTTCCGCAGGCTATCGGCATGGCAGCCATGTGGGACGGTCCGCTATTGCATGATATTGCTACCGCCATTTCTGATGAAGGCCGCGCCAAGCATCATTTTTTCGCTGACAACGACGCGCGCTATCGCTATACCGGACTCACTTTCTGGTCACCCAATATAAACATCTTTCGTGATCCTCGCTGGGGACGAGGACAGGAAACCTACGGCGAAGATCCGTTTCTCACCGGCGAGCTGGGCGTTCAGTTTATTGAAGGTTTGCAGGGGGATGATCCCCAGTACCTGAAAACCGCTGCTACCGCGAAACATTTTGCTGTGCATAACGGGCCAGAAATCACCCGTCACTCTGATAACTACGTGGTATCAGACAAGGATTTGTACGAAACCTACCTGCCGGCGTTTGAAAAAGCCGTGGTAGAAGCGGATGTGGAAGCCGTGATGTGCGCCTATAACCGCGTTAACGATTTGCCTGCCTGTGGCAGTGATATGCTGCTGAAAGATATCCTGCGCGGCAAGTATCAGTTCGATGGTCACGTCATGTCTGATTGTGGCGCGATAGCGGACTTTTATGATCCCGACGCCCACGGTGTAGTCAAAGCGCCAGCCGTAGCCGCCGCCTGGGCCGTAACCAGTGGCACTGACTTAAACTGTGGTACCGGACGACTGAGTACCTTTGCTAACCTGCACTTCGCGCTGCAAAAAGGTCTGATTTCTGAGGCATTAATTGACCAGGCCGTTTCCCGTCTGTTTAAAACCCGCTTTAAGCTGGGCATGTTTGACGATCCTGAAAGCGTAAAATATGCGGCGATCCCAATGGAGGTGGTGGGCTCGGACAACCATCTTGCCCTGACCCAACGCGCATCAGAAAAATCCTTGGTGTTGCTGAAAAACAATGGTGTTCTGCCATTAAAGCCTGGCATTAAGGTTGCTGTTATCGGACCAAATGCCAATAACGAAGATGTGTTACTGGGTAACTACAATGGCCTGCCAATAGCGCCGGTAACACCGCTTAACGCCATTAAGAACAATCTTGGCGAGGATAACGTCAGCTACGCGCCAGGTAGTCCGATCATCGCGGATATTTACGGACACTATGAGCCATTGGGCGCTGATGTGTTGTCACACGATAACGATGGCGTACAACAGCCCGGTCTTGTAGGGCGTTACTATCGTGTCGAGCGCGAGCCTGTCACAGATTTTACCGATATATCAGCAAGTGGAAAACGGGTAGGACAGCCGGTTAAAACCCGCGTTGATGAGGCGATCGACTTTTACTGGGAGCGCTCACCGATAGATAACAAAGTGTTGAGCGAATTCGGTGTCGTCTGGGAAGGGAGCCTGACACCCAAAACATCCGGAGAGTATCGCTTCAGCGATGATGCCTCTGTCTTTATTGATGATAATGAAGTCGATGGTACTGTCGCACTTGAGGCCGGAAAGAAATATGCGTTCAGGGCCGAACGTCTGTTTTTGAAAAATCCCTGGGGCAACACCATACCCAATATTCGTTTAAGCTGGCTGAACACGTCGGCAGACCTTCAGCGGGAAGCGCTTGCCGCCACTGAAAATGCGGACGTTATTATTGTTATGGCGGGGATTTCTCCACGAATTGAAGGTGAGGAAATGCCGGTGAAGCTGGATGGCTTTAACTATGGGGATCGCACTGACATCGACTTACCTGACGTGCAGCAAGCGCTAATTAAAAAGCTGGAAGGCACGGGTAAACCGGTGGTGCTGGTGAACTTCAGCGGCAGTGCCATGGCGTTAAACTGGGAAAACGACAACCTGGATGCCATCGTGCAGGCATTCTATCCGGGGGAAAAGGCCGGTACGGCAATTGCCCGAGTGCTGTGGGGCGAAGCCAATCCATCCGGGCGCCTGCCAGTGACTTTTTATCGTAATCTGGATGGGTTTGCTGACTTTGATGATTACGATATGACAAACCGTACCTACCGTTATTTTGATGGCGAAGTCCTCTACCCCTTCGGTTATGGGCTTAGCTACAGTGATTTTCGCTATTCGTCGCTAAAGCTACCTGAGTCACATAACAACGAGCAGCCGCTCACCGTAGAGGTCACTGTGGCCAATAATAGTGATAGTGATGGGGAAGAGGTTACGCAGGTGTACTTTTCTATGCCTGATGCGCCTGTGAAAACACCAAAAAGAGAGCTTAAAGGCTTTACCCGCACCGCGATCAGTGCCGGAGAAAAGCAAACGGTCGCCATCACCGTAGATGCTGATGAGCTTACCTTTATTGATGAGCAGGGTAACAAACAGCCCTACACGGGTAAGCTGGTGGTTAGTGTGGGTAGCGGCCAGCCAGACTACTTGTCGGAAAATCAGTATCAGCAGGCTGAGGTGGCTCTGCAATAAACACTACCTTTGTAAAAATTCCGCCCCTGGGATCAGGGCTTTTTCAGCCACCGCTTTTATCAACAAAGCGGTGGCATGTCTTTTCTCTACCATCGCTTTTCATACCCCACTTAACGTTGGGGCCATCCGTAGCTGGTAGCACACAAATGTCCGCTTTGTCTGGCTATACCGACGAGCTGCTTGAGCCTGCGTACTTTTTCTGCAAGCCACTTCCTGCGTATCAGACAAAAAAAAAGCCCGGTACTGTTGCTGTTAATTACTATGGTTACTGAAGCAGGCGCTCTATACTGGTTGTAGGGAATCAAGTGCGCTATCCAACCCGGTAGCGCTTAATTACACACATCGCACCAGATGATTTACCGATTTGATGACTTCGTTTTAGATACGCGTGCCCGTACGTTGTTTCGCCACAACGCGCGCTGCTTTTTGGAGCCGCTGGCTTTTGATGTACTTGTTCATCTTTGCGAAGACGCACAATCCATTATCACCACCGAAGCTATGTATGAACGACACTGGCCAGATGTAGTAGTAACCCCCAATTCACTTACCCGCGTAATTGCCCAAATAAGAAAAACGCTGGGAGATGATCATCGCGCTCCCCGTTTTATCGAGACAGTGCCAAAAGCAGGCTACCGGTTTATTGCCGAGGTGACGACAGAGGAATCGACAGGTGCGTTGCCAGGTCATAAAAAAACACATTATTACTATGCCGCAGCATTACTATTCGTTTGCTTTATTTCACTGCTGGTTTTTCTATTCCCAACGAACCAATCACAACAACCTGTAGCGCTGGTGGTCTTTCCTTTTGAGAGTACCGATAACATTGGGTTTGCGCATTCGTTTTCGCAAGAGCTGATTGAGGAATTCTACGTTGTGCCTGAGATTCAGCTGCGAAGTTTTCTTGCGGCTGAACAGGCGTTAGCAACGAAAGAGGATCTGCATCGTGCTGCGGCTTCTTTGGGTGCCACCCATTACATTAATGGCAGGGTGGAACAATCTGAGACCAGCACGGACCTTATTTTTTACACCGAGCTTGTGAAAACTGAGACAGATCAGGTTGTCTGGAGTGAGCGCGTCACCAAGCCTTTTGCGTCGCAGGCCGCCTGGTCTGCACAAACGAAGGCCAGCATTCTGCAAACGTTACTGGGATTACCGGGTAAGCAAGCCAGGGTAGCGACATCAAGAGAGCCCCATCCCGAGGCGTACCGTCTTTATATAAAGGCTAAGTACATTTGGTTACAGCGCGGTAAGCAGCCTATGTCTGAGGCGGTATATCTGTTAAAGGAGGCAGTTACTATCGATCCTGAGTTTGCCGACGCGTGGGATAGTCTGGCCGCCGTGTTGGTGAGTTGGCAAACCTACGAAGCGGTTCCTGATGATGTGATGGAAGACGCTGCACTTGCCGCCCGGCATGCCATTGCGCTGGACCCTGATGTGTCATATTCCTATTTCCTGCTGTATCAGGAGGCACTGGAAGCACAACAATATCGTCAGGCGCTTGAGTACGTTGAGAAAATGAGAGACAACGCGCCGGGTAACGCCATGGCGGTGTATTGGTATGCCACCTCACTGCGTGAACTCGGCCACATGAATGATGCCCATGAAGCACTTCGACGTGCTATCGCGCTTGATCCGACAATATGGGTAACACAGGCTGACTTTGCTATTACTACAATGCATACCGCGAGTGTCGAGGCGGCGTATAAGAAACTGACTGATTTATGGGGCGCAGGCGGCCGTGCACTCTGGCTGTGGCGTGTTGCTTAATCAGAAGGCGACGCTGCGCGACTGGTTACAGGAAGTGGAGTTGGATGAGGCGCAACAGGCTCTTATCGATTTGGAGCTGCACTTTTTCGAAACCCGGAAGGTTGATCGCGACGCCGTAAAGGCCTTCCTCAAACGTGACGACCTGGCTGAGGTCGATCACAGAACCATCATATTTAGTCTTCATTATTTGCAGCAAGCCGATCTGTTGTTTGATTATGTCGCGGCTCGGCGTAGTAATGATGAATTTGTGGCGGTGTATGCGCTGGCAGTATTGTCTACTGACTATGTTAACGATCCCAGAATGAAAGCCATATTTGAGCAGATGGGGCTACTGGCATACTGGAAAGACAACGCCGTCACAGACATCTGTCGATACACTGACCGTCAATGGCAATGCAGCCAGTTTCGTCGTGAACTCAACCAACAGGACTTCGCATTACTCTCCCTCTGAGATGATGGCTCCATCATCACCTTTTCATCACCCATCATCACTCGCACTACCATCGTGTGTAGCCTAGCGTTTATTGCCATGACGCAGTGTTTACTGACTTTATGGTTTCACAAAAAAAAGGAATGGGGTTATGTACAGATTCACGACCGGGTTGATGGTGGTATTAATGGGGGTTACGTTACTTGGCTTCTGGCCGTCCTTTTTCAGTAAGTTGGGGGATGCATCGTTCACCCACCTGTTTCACGGCTTCACCAGCACACTCTGGATTGTCATTCTTGGCGCTCAGGCGTGGTTAATTAATGCCAGAAAGCCTGCAATCCACAAAGTGCTTGGAATTACGGGGCTATTGCTGGCCCCTTTTATGGTGGCAGGGTTTGCGCTGATTAATCTGGACTCTGCCATCAGGACTGCGCAGGGAGCGTCGATGTTTGCGCAGCTATTTTCCGCACCGCTGATGATTTTTGATCTTATCTTTCTGCCACTGACACTGGGGTTGATTTATCTTGGTTTGAAACACCGAAAGCAGAGCCGGCACCACGCGGCATTCATGGTGCTTACCTGCTTTGCGTTGATTGGCCCGTCATTGTCTCGTTTGCTGGTGAACTTTGTACCCGGATTTCAGGTGACGGGGCCGGAAACCATGAGTAATTTTGGACACGCTTTGTGGTTCAGCATGCTGCTAACCACGCTCTGCATAGCGGTGATCGCTGTTAAAGTCGCAGTAGAGAGAAAAGTGTGGCTATCTGCACTGGGTATCTATGTTGTTTCCTTCATGCTTTACCTCAGCTTAGGCCGAACTGAGATCTGGAAAGCCTTTGTCGTCTCCCTTTCTACACTGCACTACGGCGCTGTATTTTGGGTAGTGCTCGCCCTCTCCTTTGCCGTGATTGGTTTGGGATGGCAGCAAGGAAAAACAATGGCAAAGCCCGGTGTGACCGCTACCTATTCCCTTAAACAATCATAATAAAATGACTGGCCAGACGAGACGCACCGAAACAGACGCAGGAGTGCCGGTATTTACCGTGCACGGGGGAGCGCGGTAAGCGGAAATTCGTGCAGCACAGGCCTCTGCCATAAGTAGATGAGAGGAAATACTGACCGGAGCTTTCACGGTGAGCGATAAGGTAAGCAAAGTCTGCTGACTTTTTGTGGTGGTGTCAGTAGCGTACGCGCAGGTAAAGTGCCGCTGCCGTCAACCGGATTCTAATGTTAACCCTTGCCATTTGCGTTTAGCTGTATATACTTCCACTAACTGTATGGAATAACAGGCTGTTTATGCGTCCACTTACCCCCCGACAAACTGAAGTGCTGGAACTGATTAAAACCACGATGCAGGAGACCGGCATGCCGCCTACGCGTGCTGAAATCGCAAAGCAACTGGGATTTAAATCTGCCAATGCGGCAGAAGAGCATTTGAAAGCACTGGCGCGTAAAGGCGTGATTGAGATTTTACCCGGCACGTCTCGCGGTATCAGGCTGAATATAGATGCCGAAGCCGAAAACGAAGAGGAAGGCCTGCCGTTAATAGGCCGGGTTGCCGCCGGTGAGCCCATTCTGGCGCAAGAGCATGTGGAGCAGCACTACAAAGTGGATCCGGCATTGTTTCATCCACAAGCGGATTTTCTGCTGCGAGTCAACGGCATGAGTATGAAGAACATTGGTATTCTGGACGGCGATTTACTGGCAGTTCATCGCACAACCGATGTTCATAATGGTCAGGTAGTGGTTGCCCGCGTAGATGAAGATGTCACGGTCAAGCGCTTGGAGAAGCGAGGCCGGGAAGTATTATTACACGCTGAAAACGAAGAGTTTTCTCCTATCAAAGTGGATTTAGCCAACGAGCCCTTTGCCATAGAAGGTATTGCCGTAGGCGTTATCAGAAACGCCGACTGGATGTAATAAACACCCATTTGACCCTAAAAACGGCCTTAAGGCCGTTTTTTTATATCTCATTTATTGCAAAGCTAGTTATCACCGACGTTACAAGGCCGTAACAGTTGGTATTCAGACAATTTGCGTATCTCCACGCTGCCTCCGTCCAACGTATCAGTTACTTCGAAATGCCAAGTCAGGCGGTAAAATCTTACCCAATGCACCAGTTTGGTGCCACAGCCTAAGTCTGATGCCATTTTGCGCACTTTTTAACCATCTCCAGAATAACCTGAAAATAGCACTAGCCCGTCATTTGAAGGTCAGGAAATACTAACTTTTTGCTACATAAGGTGTTTTTTTACTTTTTTCGAGACGAACCCCTATTACGAATGGTATGGTTAAAAAATGCACACTCTGCACGTTTTTTCTAAGAAAAGACTAGACGCGTCTGATTAATTGAGTAATTCTTATACATTGATTAACAATAATATAACACCGGCCAGTATAACAATTTACAAAGGTCGGTAGTTAAACCTAACTCATGGATAGGAACTGGCGTCGGATGGCGTCGCCAGCACCCTTCCATCACGGAGGTGTTGAGTGAAACGGCTGACGAATACCCTTTCGATAGTTGTGGGAACGCTAATGACATGGTTTTTCAGTGCAACGGCATTTGCTGAATCAGTTGCCGCAACGGAAAACTCTTCTCTTAACCTACGCCGCGGCGCAACGGATATCAGTGGGCAGGTTTATGACCTCCACATGCTGATGTTTGCAATATGTGTGGTTATCGCCGTCGTTGTTTTTGGTGTGATGTTCACATCAATGTATTTGCACAGAAAGTCTCGTGGCGCCAAACCGGCCAATTTTCACGAAAACGTGAAGGTAGAAATTGCCTGGACGGTGGTTCCCTTTCTCATCCTTGTATTTATGGCCGTGCCAGCAGCAAACACGCTAATCGCGATGGAAGATACAACGGAGCCTGACATGACGGTTCTGGTTACCGGCTCGCAGTGGAAGTGGCACTACAAATATATGGATAGTGAAGTTGAATACTATTCTTTATTGGCGACGCCCCGTGAACAGATAGAAAACAAATTTTCCAAAGGCGAAAACTACTTACTTGAAGTTGACCGGCCTTTAGTTATCCCTACTGGCCAGAAAGTGCGTTTTCTTATTACCTCTGACGATGTTATCCACTCTTGGTGGGTTCCAGACTTCGCTGTGAAAAAAGACGCCAACCCGGGCTTTATCAACGAAGCCTGGACAAAAGTAAACGAGCCAGGCGTATATCGCGGCCAATGCGCGGAGCTTTGCGGTAAAGATCACGGCTACATGCCGGTAGTGGTTATCGCCAAAGAGCCTGCTGAGTACGAAGCCTGGATGAGTGAACAGGAAGAAAAGCAGCGCAAAGCGCGTGAAGAAGAACAGCGTTTACTGGCGATGAGCATGTCGATGGACGAGCTGATGAAAGAGGGTGAGCGTGTTTATAACGCAACGTGTGCAGCGTGCCACATGCCCAACGGCGAAGGACTACAAGGTGTGTTCCCTGCACTGAAAGGCAGTCAGATGGTACTGGAAGATCAGACCGCTCACATTGATATCGTACTTAATGGTAAAACCGGCACTGCCATGCAGGCTTTCGGCAAAATGTTGAGTCTGAAAGAAATTGCAGCGGTGGTGACTTACGAAAGAAATGCCTGGGGTAATAACACCGGCGATATCGTTCAACCTAAAGACGTTAATGCCGTCGCAACCGGACAATAGGAGCACGTCATGAGTAAAGCTAATGAAGTGATGCACCCTGATGAAGCGGCGCATGGCCACGATGATCATCACGACCATCACATTCCTAAAGGTTTGAGCCGGTGGTTATTTACCACCAACCATAAAGATATTGGCACGTTGTATTTATGGTTTGCGTTCATCATGTTTCTGACTGGCGGTGCGATGGCGATGGTCATTCGGGCCGAATTGTTCCAGCCAGGCCTACAGATTGTCGAGCCCAACTTCTTTAACCAGATGACTACAGTACACGGGCTCATCATGGTTTTTGGTGCGGTAATGCCTGCCTTTACCGGGCTTGCTAACTGGCTGGTGCCAATGATGATTGGCGCACCAGACATGGCGCTGCCGCGGATGAATAACTGGAGCTTCTGGATCCTGCCTTTTGCATTTTTGATATTGCTATCTTCGCTGTTTGTAGAAGGTGGTGGCCCGGCGTTTGGCTGGACCTTCTATGCACCATTGTCTACAACGTACAGCAGCGACAGCACAGCATTATTCGTGTTCTCGGTGCATATCATGGGTATCAGTTCCATCATGGGAGCGATAAATGTCATCGTTACCATTTTCAACATGCGTGCTCCGGGTATGACCTGGATGAAGATGCCATTGTTTGTATGGACGTGGCTGATAACCGCGTTCTTGTTGATTGCCGTTATGCCAGTGCTGGCAGGTGCAGTGACAATGGTGCTGACAGACAAGTATTTCGGCACCAGCTTCTTTGATGCAGCAGGTGGCGGTGATCCGGTTATGTTCCAGCATATATTCTGGTTCTTCGGACATCCTGAAGTGTATATCATGATCCTGCCGGCTTTCGGGATCATTTCGCAGATTGTTCCGACCTTCTCGCGCAAGCCACTGTTCGGGTATGCGTCGATGGTGTATGCCACAGCTTCTATCGCGTTGCTGTCATTTATCGTCTGGGCACACCACATGTTCACTACCGGCATGCCGCTGTTTGCGGAAATGTTCTTCATGTTTGCCACCATGCTGATATCGGTACCGACAGGCGTGAAAGTATTCAACTGGGTGGCAACAATGTGGCGAGGCTCGCTGAGCTTTGAGGTACCCATGTTGTTTGCCATTGCCTTTATCGTACTGTTTACCATTGGTGGGTTGTCTGGATTGATGCTGGCTATTACTCCGGTAGACTTCCAATACCACGATACCTACTTTGTCGTGGCTCACTTCCACTATGTGTTGGTAACCGGTGCGGTGTTCTCGATTATGGCGGCGGTGTACTACTGGCTGCCTAAGTGGACAGGTAAAATGTTTGATATCACGCTGGCAAAGTGGCACTTCTGGTGTTCACTGATTTCTGTCAACGTTCTGTTCTTCCCCATGCATTTCGTTGGTCTTGCCGGCATGCCGCGCCGTATCCCCGATTACTCACTGCAGTTCGCCGACTTTAATCAGTGGATCAGTATTGGCGGGTTTGCGTTTGGTTTATCACAACTGATTTTCCTGGCGCTGCTGATTAAAGCCTGCAAGAAACAGGGCGAGCCAGTGTCAGATCAGGTATGGGAAGGTGCTGAAGGACTTGAGTGGGAAATCCCCTCTCCTGCACCTTATCACACCTTCGATACGCCACCCGTAGTGAAATAGACAGGAGGCAGGCTGATGACGGAGACAAACAACAAAAACCAGAAAATGGTACTTAAACTGGTTGTCATTGTTATTGGCATGTTTGGTTTCGGTTTCGCCCTGGTGCCGTTATATGACGTGTTTTGTGATATTACCGGCATCAATGGCAAAACCAATACCACGGCGGCCAGTTATCAGGCTGTCGACATTGACGAGAGCCGTGAGGTGACAGTGGAGTTTATTACCCGCACCAATACGGGCATGCCGTGGGAGTTTCGCGCCGAAACCAAACGTATCAAGGTGCATCCGGGTGAACTTAACACGGTGTCCTTTTACGTCCGTAATCCGGCTACCAGTGACATCGTGGCACAAGCGATACCGTCAGTCTCACCCGGGCTCGCCGCGCTTTACCTGAATAAAACAGAATGCTTTTGTTTTAATCAGCAGCCGCTGAGCGGTGGTAAAGAAGCTTACATGCCGATGCAGTTTTATGTCGATCCTCAGATACCTGAGGATATCAGCTACTTCACAGTTCAATATACTTTATACGATGTCACTGCCCGTGCTGGTGGCCTCGAAACAAAAACCAATCCCTTTATGACGACGCAGCCACAAAGCGGAAAATAGCAGATAAGGGAGAAGGAGACGGTTATGCAACAAGAATATCAAAAATATTATGTTCCGGCGCAAAGCCCCTGGCCAATTGTGGGTGCTGTGGCGTTGTTTCTGATTGCAGTGGGTGCGGGCAATTTTGTTATTGAATCTACACAGGACAAGCAGGGCTATGGCGGCTATGTGCTTACCGCTGGCATCCTGACACTGCTGGTGATGCTATTTGGCTGGTTTAAAAACCAGATTGACGAGTCCATGAGTGGATTGTACAGCGATCAGCTGGGGCGCTCTTATCGACAAGGTATGAGCTGGTTCATTTTTTCTGAGGTAATGTTTTTTGCTGCCTTCTTCGGCGCGCTATTTTACGCGCGTTTCATTGCCGTACCGTGGTTAGGCGGCGCGTCGAATAATGCGATGACAAACGAAGTGCTGTGGCCCGGCTTTGAAGCACTATGGCCATTGGTAAGTACCCCCGGCGGTACAACCACACAGGAAATGAGTGCGGCCGGGCTGCCAACCATCAATACGATTATTCTGCTTATTTCGTCGGTCACGCTGCACTTTGCTCACGTTGGTCTGGAAGAGAACAAGCGTAAGCAACTCACCTTGATGCTAGGCGGCACCATCTTGCTGGGCATTGTGTTTCTATTCTTACAGGTTCAGGAATACGTCCATGCTTATCGGGACCTTGGCCTGACGTTGCAGTCGGGAATTTACGGGAATACCTTTTTTATGCTCACCGGTTTCCACGGCATGCATGTGACGCTGGGTACAATTATCCTGATTGTCCTGTTCCTGCGGGTGCTTAAAGGCCACTTCACGCCAGATAATCATTTCGCATTTCAGGCCGGAGCATGGTACTGGCACTTTGTGGATGTGGTGTGGGTAATGCTGTACCTTTTCGTTTACGTACTTTAGCGTTACAACGCTACCCCCGTTAATAAGGACGGGGGTTGGGCGTAATAAGGCCAGTAGCGTAGGCAATCAAAATCAGGGTGACAATGATCACGGAGGTCAGTACCCGCCGACCAATATATTTGCTCATCGGCTCACCCTTAGGATGCCCCTTTATCATGATGCGCATGGCAAGAAACAGATTAACAACCATGTATATCAGCAGGGCTATCAGAATCATTTTTATAATCATATTTACCTCATCAGGAGTGTGCTGAAGGCGTGATTCTTCATCGTTCCCCAACTCGAATACTGGCTGCAAGCATTCTCTTAATTGCAGTAATCTTCATGTGTGGGCTGGGTTTCTGGCAGCTCGATCGGATGGAACAAAAAGAACAACGTCTGGCTAGCATAGCGCAAAAGCAGTCTGGTGGGCTAATGGGTTTACAAACGGCTATTCGAAGCGCAGGTGACCCCCGGGATTTACGTGTTGCGTTTACGGGGACGCCAGATACCTCTCGCATGATGTATCTGGATAACCAGATTGAAAACGGCCAGGTAGGTTACGACATTGTGCTGCCAGTGCGAACCGATGTCGGCTGGGCGTTAGTGAATTATGGCTGGGTGAAGGGGTTGCCCACACGGGACACATTACCACAGGTCGAGATAGGCAAATCGCTTACTGAGTACGAAGGGGTAGTCACGTCGCCGGGTTATAACCCCATGGTGACAGAAACTGCTGTCAACGCCACGTTTCCACTTCGTATTCAGGCGTTAGATACAGATTATCTGTCGACGTTGCTGAGAACCCCGTTGATTGACTACGTAGTCGTGCTCACCACACCCGACGACAAGTTTATTCGAAACTGGTCGCCCGTGGTGATGCCACCCGAGAAACATTTAGGCTATGCCATTCAATGGTTCGGTCTCGCCTTTGCAGCACTGATTATCGGCCTGTTGGCCCTCAGAAAAAAGGAACTATCGCATGAGTAATGCATCGTCAAAGACTTCAAAGAAATTATTCATTGCCCTGATTGTGGTGTTTATTTTGCCCGTTGTGCTGGCAAAACTGGCATTGGATAACGACTGGTTTAACCGTGGTGCCACCAATAAAGGCAACTTGTTGAACCCGGTACTTGATGTGTCAGCGATTCTCGAAGCCGAAGCGCCCAAATGGCGGCTGGTATATACACTTCCGGAAAATTGCGATGAGACTTGTGAAAATGCATTGTTCAGCATACATCAGGTGTGGCTCGCGCTGGGCCGGGAATCTGATCGCGCTGAGGCGGTCGTGGTTATCACCGAGTCAAGCGATGAGAAAGCGGTAGCGAGACTCTCTGAGACGCCCTCGCTGCATACGGTAAACGCAAGTAAAGAAAATGTTAATAACTCATTTAAATCTGTCTCCGGCGATGCTATTTTCGTAGTCGATACATTAAATAATGCCATGCTCTATTACCCGGTTGATGGGGATAAAGACACGGCAGTGATGGAGAGCCGTAACATTCTTGCTGACGTGAGAAAGTTAATGAAGTTGTCTCGCATAGGATAGAGCGCGCTAATGAAGAAGCTTGTATTGTTCAGTCTGGGCCTTGCCCTGGTTGTCATTATTCTTGGGGCTTACACCCGCCTGACGGATGCAGGGCTTGGCTGTCCTGACTGGCCTGGGTGTTATGGTCATTTAACAGTGCCGTTGTCTGAAGAGAAAGTAGCCGCTGCAAATGCGGCCTTTCCGGAACGTCCAGTAGAAGCACATAAGGCGTGGAACGAAATGATTCACCGGTACTTCGCCGGTACTTTGGGCTTGTGTATTCTTGCAATCGGTATTCTGGCTCTGGTCAGGCGTGAACCGTCACAACCGAAGAAACTGCCGCTATTTCTATTAGAACTCGTGATATTTCAGGGGGCACTGGGGATGTGGACCGTTACCCTGAATTTGTTACCTGTCGTGGTAATGGGGCATCTGCTGGGCGGGTTTGCGGTGTTGTCCTGTCTGTTTCTCTTATATTTACGGCTTGGGCCTAAGGCGGTGCCTCATACATCGCAGGCGACAGCCAGCATACCGCTAATCGCCATCATTGGTGTTGTGATTCTGGTAATACAAATTGCGCTGGGAGGCTGGACGTCGGCCAACTACGCAGCGCTGGCCTGTACGGAGTTTCCTGTTTGTGAAGGAGACTGGGCGTCACGTCTGGACTTTGCCGGCGCTTATAGCGTGCCTGACGCGGTGAATTATGAATTTGGCGCACATGATTACGCAGAGCGCATGACCATGCACATTGTGCACCGGGCGGGCGCTGTCGTGACTTTTGTTTATCTTGCCTGGCTGGCGCTACATCTGATGCGCGGCTATTCAGGTAAAATGAAAACCGGCGGCACGATGTTGCTTGCCGTGCTGCTGATTCAGGTTGGATTGGGTATCAGCAACGTCGTATTCAGTCTGCCTTTATTTATTGCGGTGGCACACAATGCTGTGGCCGCCTGTCTTCTGCTGGTGATGGTATGGATCACCTATTCTCTCTATCGACCTCAGGGAGCGTCTTATGGCTAAATCTGCTTCGATTTCCTCTGCATCAAGCACGGCGACACGGGCTACGGCGTCGTGGCGTGATTATTATGAAATGACCAAACCCAATGTTGTGATGCTGCTGCTTCTAACGGCACTGGTAGGCATGTGTCTGGCAACACCGCAATGGGTGGACTGGAAGGTATTGATTGCAGGCCTTGCGGGAATTGGCTTGTTATCCAGTGCCGCAGCGGTGATTAATCATGTTGTGGATCATCGTATCGATAGCCAGATGGCACGAACCTACAACCGTCCCGTGGCGAAAGGGAAAGTGTCTGTCACTCATGCACTGATTTTTGCAGCCGTCATGGCGGTTGCGGGCTATGGGATCCTGGAGTTTGCAATAAACCGGCTTACCGCGTTGTTAACCCTTGCCAGTTTGGTGGGCTACGCCTTTGTCTATACGATGTTTTTAAAACGCGCGACACCGCAAAACATCGTTATTGGTGGGCTGGCTGGCGCGGCTCCACCGCTGTTGGGCTGGACTGCCGTGACAGGAGAAATTCACGCCCACGCACTGCTTCTGGTGTTAATCATTTTCACCTGGACCCCGCCGCATTTCTGGGCGCTGGCAATTCACAGAGAAAAAGAGTACGCGAAGGCGAAGGTGCCGATGTTGCCGGTCACTCACGGTGTTGAGTTTACCAAAACGTCAGTGTTGCTCTACACCGTATTGTTATGTCTGGTATGCCTGCTTCCCTATCTCACCGGAATGAGCAATCTGATATATCTTATTGGCTCAACGGCGCTGAATGCCGGATTTATGATGTATGCGTGGAAACTGAAATTCGCTGCTACCGATAAAACTGCCATGCAAACATTTAAGTACTCCATCGTTCATCTCATGATATTGTTTGTGGTATTACTGGTCGATCACTACATTCCAATAAGCTTATGAATCAACGTGCAGTAGCCGGTCTGGCGGCCGGCCTCGCCCTTATTCTGGGTGTCATCGGTGCGGTATATATAGCGCCGCCAACTGATGACACGCAGCCTCAGCATTTGCAACAGTTTCCGCAGCCCAGGGAGCTTACAGACTTCACGTTGACCGATCATCATGGCAATACGGTGACGCCACAAGCGTTGAAAGGACAATGGACACTCGCTTTTCTGGGCTATACGTTTTGTCCGGACATTTGTCCGACTACCATGGCGGCGTTGAGCGGGGCCTATCCAAAGATCCAGCAACTGGAATCAGACAAACCGGTGAAAGTGTGGTTTATTTCCGTAGATCCCAACAGGGATACAACTGCACGACTGAACGACTACGTCAGCTACTTTAATGAGGAGTTTACCGCGGTTTCCGGTGAGCACGCCGAATTGTTTCCACTGGTTCGCAGCATGGGAATGATGTACGCCATGGCCCAGAGCACCGATGATCCCAATTATCTGGTTAATCACAGCGCTTCCGTGGTATTAATCAATCCAGATGCTAAAGTTATAGGACGCTTTAAGCCCGTTTCGGAGCCGGGAACGCTGGCGGTTGCCGACGTAAATCAAATACTTGCTGATTTACCGGTTATTGTCGCACCCTAGTAGTATGTATGAACCTGAATATACGTCCGGCTACCGCCGCCGACATGGCAAGTGCGGTTCCACTTCTTCTTGACTCTGGTGAGCAGCTTCTCATTGATATTTTTGGCAATGGTGAGCGAGATTCCGCCTATCAATATTTATGCTACGCCTGGTCAAACGGGTACGGTCAGTATGGCTTTCAAAACCACTGGGTGGCCTGCATAGATGACAAGGTGGTAGGTCTGATGACCTGCTGGCATGATAAACTCCCTGCTGATTTCGATCGCGATACGCTCTCTTCAATCACTGAACATTTTGGGCTGGATAAGTCGATAGATGTGGTGATGCGTAGTCAGCGCTTTAGCGCGGCCCTGCACCCACCATTAGTGACAGAGTTGGGAATAGGGCATTTGTCAGTGGCGTCCGATGCCAGGCGTCAGGGCGTTGGCCGGGCACTGCTTGGTGTTGCTGAGGAAAAAGCCAGAGAGTTGAAAAAATTTGCCATGGTGCTGGATGTGGAAGTATCGAATGAAACTGCCCGGCAGTTCTATCAGGCGCTGGGCTTTGGTGAGCATCAACATGCTGCCCCCTTTCTCCAGATGATCAGAGCCGTGCGGCCCTCATAAGGGAAGCGCAAAAGTAATACTCACCGACTCCCTTTCCGTTTGCAAGCAATGAGCACTGATGTCAGTGCCACTCGAACGTTATAATTTGGGGCAAAACGTATTGTCGCGGTGCAACCACGCGTCCTCTGGTAATCATCAGTTCGGACTGAGCGCGTGGGAGGCACTGCTGTCGTGTCACTAATCGGGGTATTTCCCGTTGCTGTCGGCAACAAAAAATGGCTGCGAGTACCAGTAATAACGCCCGCTTTTAGCAATCGACGGCGCGGTACAGTTAATTCTTGAGCGTCCCACAGGTAAAGCGTCGTCAAGCGTGACGGTGGCAGTCATCTTGTTTACGCGCGGCGTGATGGTATCACCACCAAAAAAGCAGTTAACGCGACCTAAGTCGACATCTTCTGAGGTCACCGTAAACGTCACTTTGGGCGGTGCACCTTTGTCACTTATCATAGGGTCTTCCGGTGTATATGACGACACTGGCATCGCCAGGCTTTCCAGTTTAGTTTTTAAAGTTTTCAGGTTGGCATAAGGGCCCGCGGCTGGAAAGCGGGGCAGCGCAGAAAACTGGCTTTCGCTGCTGACACCACCGGAATGCTGGCCAAACCCAATATAGCCCGCTTGCGAGAGCTTATTGGCCAGAGCAAGATTATATTCACCAAACGGGTATGCGAGATATTTAAGCGAGCGCCCGGTCTTTTCTTCAAGAATATCTTCGGCTTCGGTAACATTGCTCCACACGCGCTTAAGCCAGGCACTCTCAGATTCTCCCGGTTTGCGCTCCAGCATATGCAAGTGATCAAGCGTGTGATTAGCAAACACAACGCCATCGTTTTGCATCGTCTCTACCTGCTCCCAGGTTAGCTGACTACGGTTGCTGCCTATCTCTTCAGGATTAATGAATATGGTATAGGGGAATCCGTGTCGCTTCAGTATTGGGTGTGCGTTGGTAAGAATATTGTCGTAGCCATCATCGAACGTAATAACAACAGTGCGCTCAGGGAGCGTGTCACCCTGGCGAAGCGCGGAAATCACCTCTGGTAGCCCCAGTACAGTATGGTTATTCGCCAGGTATTCCATGTGTTCAGCAAAGGTATCCGGTGAAATACTGGTGCTTGCAGGTGTGTTCTCTGCCACATGGTGATAGAGCAAAATAACGGCGTTATCCATGCCGTTGTCGTCCGTCTGAGCGTAGCTCACGCCCGGTATCAGTGCTGCAGCAATCAGACCAAAAGCGATCCCGATTTTTTGTCGCAAACCCATGTTATACTTCACGATTCCTCCTTAATTTGCGGGTGCTACATTTCCATGACAGCAACGGTGCCGCACGGCTGGCAGGCCCACAAAACGTTAATTACGCTGGCGTTTCCTATGATCCTGGCCAATATTACCACGCCTTTGCTCGGTCTGGTTGATACGGCGGTACTGGGGCATATGGATTCCTCCGCTATGCTGGCAGGAGCATCAATAGCAACGTTAATACTAACGCAGATTTACTGGGTATGCGGCTTTCTGCGAATGTCGGCTACCGGTTTGAGTGCGCAAGGCAGAGGGAGTCCGCACGATCCGCTGACCCAGTCAGCCAAGGCCCTGTGGCAAACCTGTGCTATTGCGTTGGCTTTAGGCATGGGGCTGCTGCTTTTGCAGGTTCCGGTTCTGCGCGCCGGTATCTGGCTGGCATCTCCGGGCCCTGAGGTGTTGCAACATATTGAAGCTTACTTCCAGGTTCGCGTGTGGGGCGCGCCCGCGGCCATTCTCAATCTTGCGCTGGTGGGCTGGCTGGTAGGGCAGCAAAAGACTCGCGCGGTGCTTTTTATCCAGATTGTGGGCAACCTGCTAAATGCCGGTTTAGACGTATTGCTGGTCTATGGTTTCGATATGTCTGTTGCCGGCGTGGCGCTGGCAAGCATCGCAGCTGAATACACGATGCTACTAATGTCGATGTGGATAGCATTGGCGCATTGCAAAGGTGTTTCGCCAAAGGCTGAGTGGTTTAACTCTGCAGCCAGAAAAGTGTTGTTGAAACTCAACGGTAACATGCTGATACGGAACCTGGCGTTGCAGGTATGCCTGGCTTTTCTGACGCTTCAGGGAGCGAGGCTGGGGGAAACGCCTGCTGCGATAAATGCAATTCTGATGCAGTTTTTCGTATTAATCGCTCTTGGACTGGACGGTATTGCCTATGCCGTTGAGGCTCTGGTGGGCGAAGCGGCAGGCGCAAAGTCCAAGCGGGCAGTGGTGGAGCAGACGCAGCGCGGATTGTTATGGTCATCACTGTTTGCGATTGCCTATGCGGTGCTGTTTTACGTGTTTGGCGATGCCATCATTGCCTTGCTGACTGACTTACCACACCTTCGCGATGCTGCGTCAGAATACTTATGGCTGATGGTGCTATTGCCACTACTGGGACACTGGTGCTTTTTGTTTGACGGAGTATTTGTCGGTATCACGCAGTCTGCGGCGATGCGCGACACGATGATTGTCAGTGCTGCGGTAGCCTATTTCCCGGTTTGGTGGCTGTTTTCAGAGAATGGGAACGAGGCATTGTGGTACGCCTTACTGAGTTTTTTACTGGCGCGGGGGCTTACCCTGGGGTGGGTTTTTATTTCTCGCGCTCGTCGCGACGCGCTAGTATCCGCTTAGCATCTTTGAACGCGCTCATGCGCTGCAAAAAGATCCCGGCATAGTAGCGCATTGCAATTGCAAAACCGGTCAGCAGCACTGCCAGTGACAGCCAATACAGCCACACTGAATATTCAGCGGTAAAAATCAGCAGCAGCGCGCCCATTGAAAATAGAACCAGGCCGCGGATGAATCCCTGCCAGCGCTGCTGCGGAGTCGTCATATTAGTAGTACGAGTGCTCGCCAGCCTGGTGTTCGGTAGCATCTCGAACGCCCTTGAGTTCGCCGGCAAACTCTTCAAGCATTTGCTTTTCTATGCCATCTTTTAAGGTGACATCTACCATTGAACAGCCGTTACAGCCACCGCCAAACTGTAATACCGCAAAGCCTTCCTCTGTCACTTCAACCAGCATAACCTGGCCACCATGACTGGCTAACTGCGGGTTAATCTCAGATTCGATCATATAATTGATACGCTCAACCAGAGGTGCATCATCAGACACCTTGCGGGCTTTAGCATTCGGTGCTTTTAGCGTTAGCTGCGACCCCATCTGGTCAGTCACAAAATCAATTTCCGCTTCTTCCAGGTAAGGGGCGCTCTCTTGGTCAACGACGGCGTCGAAACCTTTAAATTCAAGTTTTATGTCGCCTTCTTCAACAGCATCAGGCGGGCAATAGGACACGCCGCACTCTGCCGACGACGTCCCTGGATTTACGACGAATACACGAATATTCGTGCCAGACTCTTGTTTTTCCAGTAATTTCGCGAAGTGAGCTTGTGCTTCTTCTGATATAGTGATCATCAACAAGTCCTACATTTATTTAGATGGGGCTAATGATAACAAATTTACCTGAGTAAAACAGTCAAGTATTGAAGTGTTTTCTCAGATTGTCATAATCATAAAAATTCATGCAACAAAAGATGGGAACACTATGACGTATCAGTTCGTTCATTCGACGCTACGCCTTGCTAAGCGCGCTCGTCACCTTGTCGCGTTCAGTATGCTGCTGAGCGTTTCCGGTTTTGTCTCTGCTGCCAGCCTGGTTCCGGCCGAAACCGGCGGCAAGCCTGTGGCTGATTATCTGCCCGCAGGCGTTACCTATGACCCCGCAATCCCGACACCTGAGCAGGTTATCGGTGCACAGGTAGGCGAATGGCACGTAAGGCATGATCAGTTGGTGACTTACATGCGGGCGCTGGCAGAGGCGTCAGATCGGATCACGATTGAAGAAACCGGTCGTACCCACGAAAACCGTCCGCTTTTGCTGCTCACCGTTACCGCTCCCGACAATCAGAAGCGAATTGACACTATCAGAAAAAAACATCTGGACGCCTGGAAAAGTGGTAATGCACCGAAAGACGGCGACCCACTGATCTTTTATATGGGTTACAGCATTCACGGTAACGAGCCATCTGGCAGTAACGCTGCCATGGTTATCGGTTACTATCTGGCTGCAGCGCAGTCGGAAGATGTAAACCGGTTACTACGTAACAATGTGGTGTTGCTTGACCCGTCTTTCAACCCGGACGGATTAGGCCGCTTTGCGCAGTGGGCCAATATGCATAAAGGTAAACAGCTGGTTAGTGATCCTGAAACCCGCGAGCATGAAGAAGGCTGGCCATCAGGCCGCACAAACCACTATTGGTTTGACCTGAACCGTGACTGGTTATTACTGACGCACCCGGAATCACGTGCACGCATCAAGCAGTTCCACCAGTGGCGACCGCACATCCTTACTGATTTTCACGAAATGGGAACCAATAGCACCTATTTCTTCCAGCCTGGCGTACGTTCACGCAAGAACCCTATCACGCCTGATGGCAACGTGACGCTGACAGAAGCGTTGGCAGAATACCATGCTGCCGCCTTTGATGAACGTGGCGAGCTCTATTTCTCAGAAGAAGACTTTGATGATTTTTACGTAGGCAAAGGGTCGACCTATCCTGACGTACACGGCAGCATCGGGATCCTCTTCGAGCAAGGCAGTAGCCGTGGGCACGTTCAGGATTCCATTAATGGTAAAGTTCGCTTTGCAGATACCATCCAGAATCAGGTTACGACCTCTCTGAGTACTTTTAAAGGCGCAATGGCTAACAAGCCCGCCATCCTGAACTACCAGTCGAGTTTCGTAAAAGATACCCGTGACGCGGCGAAAAACAGTGACACTGCCGGGTACGTGCTGGCCATGCCTAAAGATACCGGCAGATTTGCCGCCATGCTGGATTTACTTGAGCGTCATACCGTCGAGTTTGAAGTCGTGAACCGCGATGTGGACGTTAACGGTAAGTCATTTATGGCAAATAAGGCTATTTACATCCCCGTTGAACAGTCACAGTATCGTCTGGTTTCCTCGCTGTTTTCAACCCAGCAAAATTTCGAAAACAATACGTTTTATGACGTCTCCAACTGGAATTTGCCGCTGGCCTTCAACATCGATTATGTTGCGGTAGAGCGAGGTGATCGCCGTAAAGTCAAAACGGCAGCCAACGCTACACTTGCACTACGCAACGCCACTCAAACGCTGCCGGATGACGCCTATGCATACGCATTTGACTGGGACTACTATCAGGCGCCAGCTATGTTACAGGCATTGCTTGAGTCAGGCGCGATGGTGCGCACAGCAGGAAAAGGCTTTACGGCGAAAATGGTTGATGGCTCGACGCGCGCATTTGCCCCCGGAAGTATTTTAATTCCTGCTGGCCTTTCTCAACCTGACAATCTGGTTAGCCTGTTAACATCGCAGGCAAATGAGCTGAATATGCCTGTGCACGCCATTCGCAGCGGGTTAACGCCCGCAGGTTCTGATTTAGGAAGCCGGGAAATGACACCGGTATTACTCCCCAAAGTGTTGCTGGTGGGGGGTGAAGGCACCAGCGAATATGAAGTCGGTGAAATCTGGCATTATCTGGATACGCGCGTAGGACTTCCTGCTTCACTGATAGAGCTGTCACGTCTGGCGCGAACATCGCTTAACAACTATACGCACATTGTCATGGCCAGTGGTCGCTATGGAAAACTTGATGAAGATACCATTGATGCTATCGCCGATTGGGTAGACAGCGGCGGTGTGCTTATAGGGCAAAAATCAGCACTGCGCCTGTTTGCTCAGAATGAATGGCTGAAAATTGATATTGCCAGCCGTGAAACGATTGACGATGCGTTCGATACCGATTCACTCACCTTTGCTGACAGAGATGCACTGTATGCGAAGAAGCTCATTGCGGGTTCTGTGTACGAGACGCGCATTGATACGTCACACCCGTTGTTTTACGGTTATACCTCATCCACCCTGCCGATGTTTAAAACGTCGAACATGATAGTAAAGAGTGACAACTCACCGTTTACGACCGTAGCACGCTACACCGAATCGCCGCTTATAGCGGGGTACAGTGCGCCGCAACTTGTCGAGTTAATCGGAGGTACCACGGCCGTTGTCGCCGAGCGCTATGGCGAGGGTCTGGTGATTGGCTTCACTGATAACCCGCATTTTCGTGGTTACTGGTATGGTACGAATAAGCTGATGAGTAACGCTATTTATCAGTCTGCTTTGCTTAAGTAAGTGATATCACCGGCGCTGTCCCGGCGCCGGTGTAATTCCCATAGTCCACACTTCCACAGCCAGTGATGGCCACTGCGCTTTGAGCGCCGCCGCAAGACTGTTGGCGGTCTGGCCGGTCGTTACCACATCGTCAATGATTGCTACACGTTGTGGTGCGCCGCCATCACACCGCGATAAGTGAGACTGTAAACAATAGGCCTGCTGTGCATGCTGCTTTCTGTCCTCGCGTCCAAGGGTGTGCTGAGTCCTGTTGTCGATACGTTGTGCCCACTGTGATTCCCACCGCAGCTGATATTTCGCTGCCAGCTTTTTGCAGATCTCAACAGCCTGATTGTAATGACGGTGCCAGTAACGCCGATATGTCATAGGCACGGGTAATAGCAGATCCGGCAAGGCAGCCTGATTTACAGGATACTGTTGTAAAAAAGCATCACTCAGATAATCAGCAAGGGTGAACTTGTGGGAAAATTTCAGGGCATGGATGAGCGAATCAAACGGCCATGTGTACCAGGCTGCCGCTTTCAGTGCCGTGAAGTGTGAGTGTGCCACAGCGCTTGCGATATCCGGCCTTAGCAGTAAATTTTCACCTTCACCGGGTGGGGCCAGCCACTGCATTTCGTCTGAACACCACTGACAAACTGGCGTGCGACTTGCCTGCTGACACAGTAGACAAGCCAAATTAGGCAAGTAGCGGCGCGAGAAATTAACCATATCGGAAACTCTTTCTGGTGTGCTGTAAATTTCCCGTGCTACACTTTTCTCAGAATCAGTACCGGGAAGTCGAAAGTGATAGATTCGCATGTATCGGACACGGTTTTCAGCCGTACTCATGGCGCAGGAAAAGATCTGGTTTTTCTGCATGGCTGGGGCATGAACAGTGGTGCCTTTTCCTCTTTTATCCCTTACCTGGAAAACGACTGGCGGGTTACCGTTATCGATCTCCCCGGATTTGGCAACAGTCGAGAGCACGTCCCCGACCCCTATAATGTCGATACCATAGCAGCATCACTGGAAGGTAAACTTCCTGAGGATTGCGTGGTTGCTGGCTGGTCATTGGGCGGGATGGTTGCGCAACAGCTGGCCCTTTCACTGCCAGAGACGGTTTCCGGGGTTATCACGATTGCGTCCACACCCAGATTTATTGGTGGCGCGGGATGGCCGGGTATCGCACCAGACCTGCTTTCGCAATTCGAAAGCCAACTGGAAACTGACTATCGCAAAACGCTGGACAGGTTTCTGGCCATTCAGGCTATGGGTAGCGATACGGCCCGACAAGACATTAAAGCCATTAAAACCCACATTACCGCGCATCCCGACCCGGCTCCCCATGCGCTGAAAGAAGGGCTGAAGCTACTTTCCAGCGAAGATCTGCGCCCCCGCATCGGCCGCATTACGCAGCCCACGCTAAGGCTCTATGGCAGACTGGACAGCCTGGTTCCTACCAGCGGGATTGATATGATATGCCAGCTTCACCCCCAATCCGATACCGTTGTGCTGCCCCATGCCGCGCATGCACCGTTTATTTCCCATCCGCAGCAGACTGCCGACATAATTACCCAGTTTATGGCGTCGTTGTCCCATCGGCGCAAAGCATCTTAATTGTCGCGGGCTGTGCTTGCGACACATTATCGTCTCTGCAGAAAGGCCGGTTAGGCAGGGTAAGAAAATAGTTCGGTAATTGGTGCAGCAAATAACAGGCGTGGTAAATAAATGGCAGAGTGAGTCATCGGTGTGAGTCATTCACGGTGCTCTCCGCGTGCGCGAGGGCGTCACCGGTGCCACTGCCCGCTATCTCATTTCAGTCGAGATTGAACAGGGCCTGCCCTGTACCGCAGCTGGTTCGGAAAATGAATCTGATTTGTTTTCCAGGCATCTGTTGTCCCAAAGTCTGGATCGCCCGCTAAAGGTTGTCTTGCAAAAATAACGATACGCTTTCTCACACACCATTGAGGTTGGCGGATAATTGCAAAAACTTCCCTTTTTACCGGATTTGGTTAATAATTAGCCATGAGAGTAGAGAGGTAGTGATATGTCGAGCATTATTGATAACAGTATCAATTCGGCAATTGTTTCTGGTCAGTTTGGCTTGCAGAAATCCTTCGAGGGGATGACGCAGGCGTCCATGAATATTGCACAGCGCAGCGCACAGACGCAGGTTAGCGAGGATGGCGCGGGCGCGGTTTTGACTAATGCAGCCGTAACCGGACTGCAAAATATTCGTGAAACCCTGCCACAAAGCGCAGGTAACATGACATCCGAGCTGGTGTCGTTAAAGCTGAACAGCATAAACGCACAGGCCTCTGCAAAAGTACTTGATGTGGCTTTCGATACTGTCGGAACCATTATTGATACCCTGGCGTAACGGCGTTAACGACTATCATGAACATTGTCACCCCCATCCCCACATCGCTGGTGTTTCCCACGGCCAACGTGAATACGGAATCGGCCCGGCGTGACAATGTGCTGCGCGAAACGATCCCGCAAGCCTCTGAAAATGAGCAGGGTGCATCGCAAAAAGGACTGGGGTCTGAAAGCGATCGTGCAAAAAGTCCCGGCCAGGCACCAGCACCAGTCACTTACGAGCGTCCTCAGATCCAAAGTAACGTCGCCCAGAGCTTTTCACAGGCGCCAGGTGATACGGATGTTTCTAAGGATAATGCCAGCGATGAAAGTGCCGGTAAGGAAGATGCAGAGCAGCGTCAGAAAGAACAGCAAGAAGTTCAGCAACTAAAGACCCGAGATCAGGAAGTGCGGACTCATGAGAAAGCGCACGCGACGATTGGTGGACAGTACGCGGGTGCGCCTCAGTATGAATTTACTACCGGGCCGGATGGAAAACGCTATGCTACAGACGGCGAAGTCTCTATCGATATTTCCAGTGCACAGACGCCAGAACAAACCTTACAGAAAATGCAGCAGGGTCGGGCTGCTGCTTTGGCACCGGCTCAACCCTCGCCTCAGGATTTAGAAGTAGCGGCGGAAGCGTCTCAGAAAGCCTTTGATGCACGCAAGGAAATTGCAGAGGCTAATCGTAAAGAGGTTGCCGCAACCAGCGAGTCTTTTGAGGCAGAAGCGACATCGCAGTCAGTCCCTTCTCTTGATGACATTATTGACAGCAATAATGTGTCTATACCCACCAGAACGTTGGATGAAGCAATGTTGGAAGCGCGCGAAGGCATGGGCAACAACAGTGATGAGCCCGGTAATCGCTCGCTGAACTACCCTGCTGATGAAATGTCAGCGCGCATCGGCGTTATTCAGCGTTTTTACTCTGGCGTGTCCGACAACAGTAACGCGGGCTTTTCTGTCAGCGCGTAACAACTTTCTTTAGTTCTCGCCCGTTCAAGTGGTTTTGCGGCATCGGTTCTGCAGTTTCAGGTATTTTTTTGTGCTGCGACACGTGCTGTATTGATATTCGGGTGGCAGTCCGCGCTCCGGGCTTTATAGTCAGTTTCAGACAGGGTTGGCTGCGTTGTGCCTCGCGCAAAGGCGCTCAGCGACGACGAAATCCAAGCCACGAAGGCAGCGAAGTTAACAATGCCGCAGCATCCCACGGATATACCCATAGAACTTAAGCCTGCAGGTGCCAGTTGGTGAAAGGCCCCAACGCATCCATCACAACCTTGTGCAGTTACCCCATGCGGTTCTTTTTCACTTTCATCTGCGGGGAAGGCGTGGTTTTCTGGTGTTACGTAATTTGGCGCAAAAAAAAATAGCCCCGCGTTGCGGGGCTATCATGTTGTTACTTTTGCTTTGCCTTGGCAAACGCATCGGCGAAGGCGTTACCCATAGCCTGATTTTGCGACGGGCCGCTTTGCCGCTGCCCTGAAGACTTGCCTTTCGGTTTCTGACCGCCTTTAGGCTTGCCTGCGCCAGACTTATTGGCAGGAGCCGGGCTATCATCCAGGCGCATGGTAAAGGAGATGCGCTTGCGCTGGACGTCGACTTCCATCACCTTCACTTTCACAATATCACCGGCTTTAACCACTTCGCGCGGGTCCGAAATGAATTTGTTTGTCAGCGCCGAAATATGCACCAGACCATCCTGATGAACACCCACATCCACAAACGCACCGAAGTTGGCCACGTTGCTTACCACTCCCTCCAGAATCATTCCGGGCTTAAGATCGTTGAGGGTCTCAACCCCTTCTTTAAACGTCGCGGTTTTAAACTCCGGACGAGGATCGCGGCCGGGCTTATCCAGCTCTTTCAGAATGTCTTTTACGGTGGGTAAGCCGAAGTCGTCATCGGTAAAGTTGTCGGGTGACAAGCTTTTTAATAAGTCGGTATTACCTATAAGGTCGTTAACGGCGACGGCGGTGTGGTCGACAATTTTGTCGACTACCGGATACGCTTCCGGGTGAACCGCAGAGCTGTCCAGCGGGTTGGTGCCGTTCACAATTCGAAGAAATCCTGCGGCCTGCTCAAAGGCTTTCGGTCCCAGACGTTCCACTTTCAGCAGCGCTTTGCGATCGCCAAACGCGCCATAGGTATCGCGAAACTGCACAATATTGTGCGCCAGAGTGCGGTTAAGACCAGACACATAGCTAAGTAGTGCTGGTGAGGCGGTATTTAAATCGACGCCAACAGCGTTTACACAATCTTCGATAACCCGGTCCAGCGACTTACCCAACTGACTCTGGCTGACATCGTGCTGGTACTGACCAACACCAATGGCTTTGGGTTCGATTTTTACCAGCTCAGCAAGTGGATCCTGCAGGCGACGTGCGATAGATACCGCACCACGTAACGAGACATCCATTCCCGGTAACTCTTTTGATGCCAGTTCCGACGCCGAGTAAACTGAGGCGCCGGCCTCACTCACCATGATTTTCTGAGCCTTCAGGTCGCTGTTGGCCTTCAGCATATCGCCAACCAGCTTGTCGGTCTCACGAGAGCCGGTACCGTTACCGATGCTGATGAGATCCACCTTGTGCTGCTTACACAATGTGGCCAGCGTACGTAGCGACTTATCCCACTGGTTTTGCGGCGCATGTGGAAAAATGGTGTTGGTGGCAACGACTTTACCGGTAGCATCAACAATGGCCACTTTTACCCCGGTACGCAGGCCAGGATCCAGCCCCATTGTGGTTTTTGCGCCAGCCGGTGCCGCCATTAGCAGGTCGTTGAGGTTTTTCGCAAAGACGTTGATGGCTTCTTCTTCGGCTTGCTCGCGAAGTGCACTGAAAAGTTCGGTTTCCATGTGCAGCGCTATCTTAATCTTCCAGGTCCACTGCACAACCTGCGCCATGAAGTTGTCACCCGGACGGTTGCGATGTGTGATCTGATAATGCTCGGCAATAATATGCTCACAGTGCGAAGACTGCGTGGTGTCTTCATTTTGTGGATCGGCATTAAGCTGGATGTGCAGCATACCCTCGTTGCGGCCACGGAACATGGCCAGTGCACGGTGCGAAGGCACTTTGCTCAGTTTTTCAGAATGTGCAAAGTAATCTTTGTATTTTATTGCTTCATTTTCTTTACCGGGGGCAACCGTGCTGGTGACGTGGGCGTTCTTTTGTAGGTAATCACGAATCTTTGCCAGCAAACCGGCGTCTTCTGCAAAGCGCTCCATCAGAATATAACGGGCGCCTTCCAGCGCTGCTTTAGTATCCGTCACGCCATTGTCAGCATTAATATATTGCTGCGCTTGGCTTTCCGGCTCCAGTGCGGGATCGTTAAACAGCGCGTCAGCAAGCGGCTCCAGGCCGGCTTCTATGGCTATCTGACCTTTTGTTCGGCGGCGAGGTTTATAAGGCAGGTAAAGATCTTCCAGTGAGGTTTTGTTGTCTGCACTGTCTATCTGGCTGCGCAACGCGTCAGTCAGTTTGCCCTGCTCTTCGATAGATTTGAGGATCACGCTACGTCTGTCTTCCAGCTCGCGCAAATAGGTCAGTCGCTGCTCCAGATTACGCAGTTGGGTGTCGTCCAGACCCTGCGTGGCTTCTTTACGATAGCGGGCGATGAATGGAACAGTTGCGCCTTCATCCAGCAGCGCGACGGCGGACTGAACCTGTGCCGGGTTAACGGCAAGTTCGTCGGCGATTTTGTTTATGATCATATAAGACTCTGAGACCTAACTCGTCAGTAAAAATAGACACCGGCGCAATGTTATCGCGTCCCGGTTGCGGGATGTGCTGACCGTGCCTTTGCGGTTGCTGTAAAAACATGTGGCAAAGGTCAATTCACCCCTAGCACGAAAAAAAGTGGAGCAAGTATATACTACAGCCCCCCGGTGACAGAAGTCCGATTATCTCTGCAAGCAGGCCAATTCTCGTATCTATCAATGCTATGCGTAAGAGGAAGCGATTTTACGCTGTAAACACATCGCTCAAGACAAACAAATGCCCTCATCAACATCGCTTCTTACGGGCGGTGACACTGAAAGGTTATACCGGTGGCTCGCAGTGGCAAAGTTGCACCATGGCAACGGGCATAAACTTGTATTTTGAGATCAAATCTTATCTGTCGGGTCATACCAAATCCGGTTTATCCACCAGGTAAACGTGCCGGCTTCGGTTTTGACAGTCACATCGTCATCTTCGACTTTTCCCACCAGGGCGCGGGCCATTGGAGAGTCGATAGAAATGTAGTCTTTGCGGCCAAAAATTTCATCGTAGCCAACTAAGCGCAATTGCATTACTTTTGCGTCATCGTTTTCAATTTCTACCCAGGCACCAAAGAAAACTTTGCCCTCCTGCTGTGGGGTGTAATCAACAACCTTCAGGTTCTCAAGGCATTTGCGCAGATAGCGTACCCGACGGTCAATGTCGCGCAGCTTCTTTTTATTATATTGGTAATCGGCGTTCTCACTTCGATCCCCTAAGCTGGCGGCCCAGGTCACTTTGCGCGTAATTTCCGGACGCTCTTCACGCCACAGATAGTCCAGTTCTTCTCGTAATTTCTGATAGCCCTTTCGGGTCACAAGTGGTGTTTTCACAATGAGGTCTGTTTTTACAATAACAATTGTTGAGTAGATGCCGATAATAATTAACTGCCGCTATGGCTTATAACACTTTTTGCGTATTTTTCGCAAAGGAAGAATAAAATTTGAACAGATGCTGAAAGGCAATGTCTTAATTATTAACTCGGTAAAGGACTAATACATTGCGAGCACCTTTAGCTAACGATGAGACTCAACCTATGAGCGGTCATCACAAGAAAACCAATGCCACAGCGACAAGCGCGACGATCGTTGGCTTTCTGCTTTTCCTCACTGGTGTGCTGCTGGTTATTGTTGGCATGATTGATGTTTTGGTTCGCATTGACTCCCTGCGCACCGGTCTGATGCTACTTGTGGGTATGCTCATGTATAAAGTAGGTCACATCATTTTGCATCACTATGCCACACTCAGAACGCGCAAAGAGCGCCGCCGACGTCCCCGCTAAATCAAGATGTTATATCAGCCTCATCTTTAGATAAAATCGTTCCAAAAAAGATCGTTCAGTCACCGGCAATGTTGTCAGCGTGAACTATACTTAGAAGTGAAAATTCGAGATACCAAGCATATTACGAATAGCCTGACTTACTAGCCAGGTACGCGCTTGAACCCATACAGGCGTCCATGCACGTAGGGATAAGGTGAGCAAGGATTACGCTGTCTTGAAAACAAAAAAGCCGACGCAAACCGTCGGCTTTTCTCTTGGGCGCGTTTTAACGTTTATTCAGACGCGTCCTGGCTTTCCGTTTCAACTACTTCCAGTAGTTCAACATCGAAAATCAGCGTTGAATTCGGTGTGATTGCACCTTGTGAACGTTGTCCGTATGCCAGCTCTGAAGGAATATGGAAGCGATATTTTGCACCTTCTTTCATTAGCTGTACGCCTTCCGTCCAGCCCGCGATAACACGGTTTAATGGGAAAACCGCTGGCTCACCACGCTTATAAGATGAATCAAACTCGGTGCCGTCCAGCAACGTTCCTTTATAATGTACTTTCACGGTATCTTCTGCCGCCGGGCTTGCGCCTTCGCCTTCTTCAAGAATTTCGTATTGCAGGCCAGACTCTGTGGTCATTACGCCTTCACGATTCTTATTTTCCGCAAGATATGCTTCGCCTTCAGCAATATTTTCTTCAGCTGCTTTGGCCGCCATTTCCTGTTGCTTAACGCGGATGGCTTCTTCACCAGCTTGTGCAAACTGTTGAATTTCCTGTGGGGTAAACTTCAGAGCGTCTTTCAGTGCATCATCGAAGCCCTGCTTCAGCGCGTCTTTATCCATTGGCTCGCCAAGTTGTTCCTGCTGCTGCGCACGTTGCTGTACGAACAGCCCCATGCTGGCTCCCATTGCGTAAGCTTGTTTCTGCGCATCGGTCATCTCTTCAGCCGCAACTGACTGTGCTGCAGTTTCCTGCGTTTCTGCCACGTCTTTAGTTTCAGCTGCTTCTTCAGTTTGCGGCTGACAGGCAAAAAGGCCTAATGCAGCAATAGTAGATAGGGCGACAAGCGACTTTTGCATAAAACATCTCCAAAAAGTTATAGGTCTTATCGTGCCTCTTGCTCAATAAAACTGCGCCATGTAGCGCGTTAAACACGATGTCAAAAGTAATAGGTTCCGTGCTATGGTAAACCCAGTGACTGTAAAGCGAAAGCCATTTGACTATGTTAACCCCACGATTGTTCCTGCCAATGTCGTTATTTTTCGCAATGTGCAGTGCGTTGAGCGGCTGTACCATACCCGATACGACACCGCTGAAGACATCGCGCGCAGTAGAAGAAGGGGCTTACGCCGCTGACATCTCACCGGATGGAACGGTAAGTGTGGTGTCGGGGGTAAATAATGGCATTAATGTCTGGAAAACCGGATCAGATACACCGACGTTCCAGTGGAGCCACCAGGGCGGGGCGGACAACACCGTTGTTCTGGTACACATTTCTGCTGACAACCAGTACGCCGTGACCGCAGACCGCACCGCCTTTGCGTTGTGGAATATGAACAATGGTGAGCCTGAAGGTTTCTGGCGAATAGACGAATCGTCAGTACGCGATATTGCTGTGGCTAATGCAGGGCGAGGGATTCTGGTGGGCCGGTCGAATGGAACCGTGATGTATTTCGAGCCGCAAACCCAGCGCCGCCTCGAATTCCTGGGCCATCAGGAGAAAGTAAACAGCGTAGATATTTCACCCAATGGACGATTCGCCGTGAGTGGTGGAAACGACTACACAGCGTACCTGTGGAGTACCGAGAGCGGGCAGATCATTCACACGTTTCATCATCCTACCCGGGTGACGCTGGTGGCGCTGGACGATCAGGGTCGCTATGTATTTACCGCTGACAGTCAGCAGAAATCGCAGATATGGGATGCACAAACAGGTGAACCCATCAGCAACTTGCAGTATATTGCGCGCCAGAAAATATTCACCGATGCCGTTTTCTCTGCAGATGGTAAGTACTTGCTAACCGGCTCGCCGTCCCGACGGATTTTTTTATGGGATGTGCAGACCGGCGAGCAACTGGAGTCATGGGAAGTTGAACCCCGGCAGGATCATAGTCCGCCGACCGCCGTGGTATATGGTGTCGGGTTTATCGATGATGACCGCATACTTTCATTAAGCAGCAGTGGCCTGGCAGAAATCTGGGAAGTAAATCATGACAATTAACAACACAGCAGATGCGCTAGCGCAGGCACAACAACAAATTGAAGAACTGGAAACAAAGGTCGCCTTTCAGGAGCATACCATTGAGAGCCTGAATGACGCGCTGACCTCACAGCAAAAGCAACTGGATGATCTGTCGTTCAAGATGAAGCATGTTATTGACCGCATGAAAACCATGCAAACCTCGAACATTGCCAAACAGTCAGAGGAAACACCGCCTCCACACTATTGATGATTCGAAAAGTCACCGTGAGAGCACTGATAAACCGTTCCCGCAGTGAATGTCATCTGAAAATACAGTGCCCGTGAACCGCAATCAGCCTGAGCACGGCAAGTTAGCCTGATATCGAGCCCGGTTTCTTCAGACGCCAGCAGCGTCTTCGGCACTCGCTTCGTCCGGCTCGGATTCTGTCTTCACATCATCCAGGGTGATGCTGTTTTCAAGGCTGCCCTGCATTGCTTTGATAAACGCGTTTTTTAATACACCACCGAGTGTGCTGAACGTGTCAGTTTCAGGATCGCTGAGCGTCCCTTCTATCGGAATCCGTGTGGCTATCTGATCTTCCGACTGGTTTTCAAACAGCTCAGTCACAAAGGCTGAGGCCATTTCACCGATAGCCTCAAAAGGGCCGTCGCCATCTCGCTCGATGTCACCTTTCCAGGAAAACACTTCGACATTATGAATGACTGGCTTCGCGTAACCAGTAATGCTGCCATTATCCGCTGCCAACTCCATAGCGAATTCCAGCGAACCGGCTTCCAGGTCAAATGGCGCGTATGTATCTAACAGGTTTCTGAAATTTACCAGCGCCACATTGCTAGCCTCTACATTAATATCAAATGTGGGCTTTGCTGTGCTGGGATCCATCGAGCCTGATGCTGAAATATATCCCTGCTCAGCAGTCTGTCCAGTCGCGTTAAGCGTTGCCACCATGTCTTTTGACAGATCGCGGCTATTCACCAGGTTGCGCAGAATGAGTCGGATATCGTGTAATGAAATATGTATTTGCGGTGTAGTGTCGGGATTGTGAAAGGCTATCTGACCATTGAAAATGTCGAGTCGATCGATTTTCAGTGGGAACAGCTGGTTGGCAATACTTAGCCAGTTTTCGTTTCGGCCGATCTGGCTTCTGGACTGATCCCGTCCATCAACGAAGTTTATCTCCGGTTCGCGAATTATCACGGAGCCGACAGCAGAACCATCAAAAAGCGCAGACCAGAGCAGAGAAAACTCAACATAATTTGCCCTGAATAACGGTTTGTCTACTTCACCGTTTTCTTTATACAGCAGCACTTGCTCAAGAGAATAGGCTCCGCGCCACAGCATCAGATCGACATCTCCCACCCGGCCATCATACGAGCCTGGCTGGCTGAGCGTTTTGTTGATATACCACTGCGCAGCGTAGGGCATGGCGATACGCGCTGAAAGTAAAAGTAACGCGATCACAAGAAGTGGATACAGCCAGAGTTTGCGTGTCATACACCTCGCCTTGCCGGGCCGCCGGTGGCGACAGTCCGGAATAAACTATTGCATCTGTCAGTTGTTTCAATTCCTGTGCCACCACTTTTTTACCAGCGATGCAGCGCTGATAACGGCTGAGAGTGATCATGGTAGCGGCAATGATGTGCTGTCCAGGCCTTATTCGAAGCGGCCTCGGTACAGGAGCCTGTAGGCGGAGGAGGAAAATGGCAGTGACACTTAATTGCTAAGTGTCACAAAAAAGAAATTATACGGCGACTGTCATAGCAGGAAACCTTTCACACTGTTGGTAAATTGGTAACGATGCCTGCTATTCCTATTCCGGTTTGAACAAACCAATAACGTTTTCTTGTTCTCGGGTTTGAGACTTTACGGCGTCATCAGTTTGCGCCTCAGAATACCCGCATTTAACGCATTCTAATTTCTCAACGTTGTTCTCAAAGTACAACGAAATGGTATCCAGCGCCTGACACTTAGGGCAGGTCGCGCCGGCAATGAAGCGTCTTTTCACTCGTTTTTGCATAATACCTCAACGCGTGGAAGCAGATGAATACACCTGCGATGCTGCAACAGGAGACGGTATGTGTTGCCACGGCCTTCTGTTCACTTTAGCGCGTATTATACAGCAATTTACCGGCGCATGGCATTAACACGGTGTAATCCCGTGTGTTGCACCAGCAAAATCTGGCTCAGGTATCGGGTGCTGTGAAAAACCGTGTCTGAGAGGCAGATTGTCGGTGCAAGAGTATTAATCGTGTCTGGTAGATTTGGTATGATACGCGCCCTTGATACTGGCCGGATGTACGTACCTATGATAAAGCTGACAGATGTTACCCTGATGCGGGGACGCAAAGTCCTGTTAGACCACGCATCTGCGCAGGTATTCCCCGGCCATAAGGTCGCCCTTATCGGTGCGAATGGGTGTGGAAAATCGAGTTTATTTGCCTTGCTCAGAAAAGAGCTGAGTGTTGATACCGGTGAGTGCCACGTACCCTCGCAGTGGCGCATCGTCAGTGTGGCACAGGAAACGCCCTCTTCAGATCGGGTTGCCATCGACTACGTTATCGATGGTGATAAGCACCTGCGCGCTCTGCAGGCAGAGCTGGCAAAAGCGGAAGAGAAAGAGGATGGTGAGGCTATTGGCCGTGTCCATGGTCAGCTTGAGCAAGCGGGCGCATATGACGTAGAAGCCCGCGCGGCGACAATTCTGGCCGGGCTCGGGTTTAGCCCCCGTCAGCTGACTGCACCTGTTTCTGATTTCTCGGGCGGCTGGCGCATGCGCCTGAATCTGGCTCAGGCACTGCTGTGCCCCTCTGACTTATTGTTGTTAGATGAGCCGACGAACCACCTCGACCTGGATGCGGTTATCTGGCTGGAGAAGTGGCTTCAGCGCTACGATGGCACACTGCTGTTGATATCCCACGATAAAGCCTTCATTGACAGTACTGTCCAGCACATTCTTTCAGTTGAACAGCAACAGTTAGTGACCTACACGGGTAACTATTCTGCCTATGAAACTCAGCGCGCTGAGCGCATCAGGTTGCAGAATATTGAGTACCAGAAGCAGCAGGATAAGATTGCGCACCTCGAGTCTTTTATCACCCGCTTTAAAGCCAAAGCCAGTAAAGCCAAACAGGCGCAAAGCCGCATCAAACAGCTCGAAAGGATGGAAACCCTGCTGCCTGCCCATGCCAGCAGTCCGTTTAATTTTGAGTTTGAAGCACCCACCGCGTTGCCTAACCCGCTGGTGCAAATGGAATCAGTGAAGCTCGGCTATGGCGAGCATGTTGTGCTGGAGCAGGTGCAACTGAATCTGGTACCGGGAAGTCGGATTGGCCTGTTGGGCCGTAACGGCCAGGGTAAATCAACGCTAATCAAGTTACTTGCTGGCGTGCACAATCCTATGTCGGGGATATTTTCTACAGCCAAAGGGCTTAACGTTGGCTACTTTGCGCAGCACCAACTGGAAACTCTGGATCCAAAGGCGTCCGCCTTACTGCATTTGCAACGACTGGATGAAAAGGCCACCGAACAAAGTTTACGTGATTTTCTCGGCGGCTTTGGCTTTCACGGCGATGAAGCGCTGGGTGCGGTGGCACCGATGTCTGGTGGAGAAAAGGCCAGGCTGGTACTGGCCTTGATAGTTTACCAGAAGCCGAACTTGTTGCTGTTGGACGAACCGACCAACCACCTCGATCTGGAAATGCGTCATGCACTGAATATGGCCTTGCAGGGCTTCAGCGGCGCAATGGTGCTGGTGTCTCACGACAGGTTCTTACTGGCCTCGGTGTGTGAAGACTTTTATCTGGTTGATGGTGGCCGTGTCGGCGCCTTTGATGGCGATTTGGATGATTACCGACAATGGATCTTGGCACAGCAAAATGAAGAAAAAGCAGCTGAAAAGCCAGAGCAGCCAAAACCTGACCGTAAGGCTGAAAAGCGGCGAGAGGCAGAATTCAGGCAGTCAGTCGCGCCATTGAAGAAGGCCATTGATAAGCATGAAAAAGCGATGGAAACCCTGTCCGCAAGGTTGGCAGAAGTTGAGCAGGCTCTCACACGAACCGAGTTGTACGATGAGGAAAACAAAGCAGAGCTGATGACGCTTTTGGATAAGCAAAGCTCGACCAAGCAGGCGCTGGAAGATGAGGAAATGGCGTGGCTGGATGCGCAGGAGTCACTGGAGCTAGCCCGAAAGGAGTATGACCATGCCAGCTAGTCTGACTCAGGAAGCATTCTGGCAGTACAGCGTGCGATTGTACGAGCGCGAGGATGTGGCATCACACTGCCTGTCGCTGCAGGATAACTATCAGGTAAACGTTAACTTACTACTTTTGGTTTGCTGGTGTATGACGCACAACGCGATTGTGACGTTGCCAGCCATACAAAAGCTGTCTGATGCGATAATAGACATCGATCAACAGCTACTTGCACACCGGGGTACTCGTCGCGCCTGTCATCCCGATAACGGTGGCGATAAAGCACTTTACGAAGAACTGAAGGCGCAGGAACTGGAACTGGAGAAGCGATGCCAGCAGGTGTTGGCGGATGCGTTCAATGCCTTAGCAGCGCAACAGTTTGAAGGAGATGCAGTGAACCCCAGTATTGTAGCTCTGATACATTTTTACGGGTTAAAAAACAAGCAGGACGCAAGAGCCAGCCTGACGTATCTGATGACGCAGGCAAAACTGGCCTGAAGCCGCGGTTAGCACAAGAATAAACTATGACAAAGAAAAGCTTATCTCACGGACAGATTATTAAAAGTTGTTTCCGCGCCCCTGCCTGGGCCAGAAACCGGCATATCCAGACGATTTGGCCGCGTTTTATTCAAAAGCGTATGCCATTGAAATATACGATGGAGAGGCTGGAACTGCCGGACAGCGATTTTATCGACATTGCATGGGGGCCTCAGCCTGAAAAGCCCACCGGCGTAGTAGCAATGTTTCATGGACTGGAAGGCAGTATTCGTTCTCATTACGCGAACGACATGATGGCGTCTCTCAGCCGGCACGGCTGGCAAGTTGTGATGATGCATTTTCGTGGGTGTAGCGGCGAGCCTAACCGCTTGCCCCGCGCCTATCACTCTGGCGAGACAGAGGATCCGTCCTTTTTTCTTGAGTGGCTCAGTACGCGCTTTCCAGCGCTGCCGAAAGTGGGGATCGGCTTTTCGCTTGGCGGTAATATGCTACTTAAACTATTGGGAGAAAATCCCGCACAAAAGTGGCTGAATGCCGCTGTGTCGGTGTCGGCACCACTCAAACTGGCGGAATGTGCACAAAGCATCAATCAGGGCTTTTCGCGGGTGTATCAGAAATATCTGTTAGCCAGCATGAAAGCCACGTTGAAACGAAAAATGGAAACGATCGACTACCGTAGCCTTATTCAGCTGAAACGGGAAGATGTCGATGCTATTCAGGACTTCAGGCAGTTTGACGAGCAGGTTACCGCACCGTTGCATGGTTTCAGAGATTCGGCTGATTACTATGAAAAATGCAGCGCATTTCACTTTCTCAGCGCGATCCACTGTCCTACGCTGGTATTACATAGCATCGACGACCCGTTTATGAATCACCTAGTCGTGCCACAGGAACAGGATCTCGCGCGGCCGGTCACGGTGGAGCTAAGTGAACAGGGCGGCCATGTGGGCTTTATGCAGGGAAATGTACTCAAACCAACAGTATGGCTGCACGACAGAGTAGAACGGTTCGTAAAAGCGCACTTGCCCGTAACGGATGATGCGCACTATCAGGAGGCGAAATGATAATTCCTATCCAGGAGCTGTCGACAGATACACTTAGAAACATTGCTGAGTCTTTTGTTCTGCGCGAAGGAACGGACTATGGTGATGTGGAAATGAACTTTGATGACAAAGTTGAGCAGGTGCTGGCGAACCTGAAAAGCGGGGAGGCCGTTTTACACTATTCAGAGCTTCACGACAGCATTGATATCAAATCAAAAGATGCCTTATCAGACGAGGATGAGTCCGCAGAGTCAAACCGCGATTACTGATAAACGAATATCATGTGACTTTACTATATTAATGCTTGATGTAAGTGAGTGTTAACTGATGGAAGGGTGGCGACCTGACCGGTCTGAGGAGGAATGCCGGCCAGGTCGCGTTGATACCAATCTTCGTTTGTGGCGACGATTGGTATAACCAGCGGCGGACATCCTTCAGACACCCGCCAGTGATACATTAGAACGCGTAGCGCGCAGTTACTTGCATAATGTCGATTTCGTCAATCACTTCATAGCTGGCACCTACAGCCCATTGAGGGGTAATGTAATAGTTTCCGCCAAACTTAAACGTCGCGTCGCCTTCATCAACGTCGTAATAGCCAATCTCTCCCATCAACTCAACCTGCTCAGTGATCATGGAACGTAAACCCGCGCTTACGCTGTAGCCAGTATCGTCGTAGCCGTCGGTATCAACACGCTCCAGATTTGCGCCGAAGTAAGCGTCAGTCGTGCTGTTTACTGGCAAGCGATAACCGCCACCCACCGTCAGCATATCGAAATCAAAGTTACCCTCTTCAAAGAAACGGTATTCACCATTGAGGTAAATATTCTGATTCAATGCGTATTTGCCTTCTATTGCCAGACCATCGGGCTCGAACGACTCATTCCCGTCAAAGTCCATCTGAGTATAGCCACCCTCAACGTATTGCCAGTTTGGCGAGGCTGCTGCAATGCCTGATGCTGTGATTGCTATTGCACCAGCCAGTAAGCTAATTGATTTACGCATATTCAAGTACTCCTTTTATCTCTTGTTCCCGAAGACGGGAGCAAGTCCCTTGCCAGCTATAAGAAATTTCTTAATAAATCACGTTAACGTACTAAAAAATAAGTCTATTTTAGATTACTCATACTTTCATATGAGGGGGCAGAGGCGCGCAATTAACATTGGGAAGTACGCCAAGCAGACATTGTTGTGTCGCAAAAAAACAACAGTTTTGCAGGGGCGCGTGCACAAAGGAGGTAAGCCAACGTCCTCAACAGGCATGGAGTCACCTGTCATTGATTTCTATTGCTTTGTTTTTTAATAGAAAAATAAAAAATTCAGGCTCGGAGTCGTCAGATGGATCGGCATTTGCAATTCAGTGATTCCACTGAGGAGGAGGATTTATGGCAGAAAGACAGATACCCGTTCAGATTCGTAAAGCAGCTACGCAATTATTGTGTGCTACAGTGCGTTCGCTGCGCGCGTCGACACAGTATCTTTCTGTAATTATCGGGCTTGCGATGATGCCGTTATTCACATACAGCGCCGCGAAAGAAGTCAGCCCGGACAATATGCCGCAAGAAGCTGCACCCATTCTGCAGTCGGTCATTGAGGATGCCAGGCAGTCTGCGCGTACCGAATACGCGCCTGACGATCACGGCCTGCACAAGAAACTAACAGCAATGGATTACCAGGCTTATCGCGCCATTCGGTTTGATGCTGAGAAAAGTCTGTGGCGGGATAAGAACGAATACGAGATCCAGTTCTTTCATCCCGGCTTTTTATATGAGAAGCCGGTGTCTATTGTCACCGTCGGAAGCGATAACCAGACGCAACCACTTACGTTTAGCAGCGATATGTTTCGCTACGAAGACAGCGCCACAGCGTTGAAAGGCCTGACGAATGAAAAATCTGGGTTTGCAGGATTTCGTGTCCACTACCCGATAAAAAATGACCAGTATAAAGATGAATTCGCGGTATTTCTGGGCGCTTCGTACTTTCGTCTGGTGGGAAAAAATCAGGTGTATGGCATTTCTGCGCGCGGTCTGGCAATTGATACCGCGTTGCCAAAAGGAGAGGAATTTCCCCATTTTACCAAGTTCTGGCTGATTGAACCTGCACCCGGTGAGCCAATCACCGTGTATGCCCGCCTGGAGAGCCCGTCGATAGCCGGTGCGTATAAATTTGAAATTCAACCAGGTACAGATACTACGGTGGCTACTCAGGCATGGCTTTTCGCCAGAGAAGACATTGAAAAGCTAGGCATCGCGCCGTTTACCAGTATGTTCCTGTATGGTGAAAATACAGAAAAGGCTCACGACGATTATCGCCCGGAAGTTCACGACAGCGACGGTGTAATGATGCAAACCCATAGTGGTGAAGTAATTTGGCGGCCGCTGACGAATCCAAAGACATTACAAATTACCTCGTTAAGTGATACCCATCCAAAAGGCTTCGGGATGCTGCAACGCGATACGCGCTGGGAAAACTACCTGGATGCGGAGGCGAATTATCATCTGCGCCCGGGGCTGTGGGTTACGCCGGAACAGGGGTTTGCTAAAGGTCGGTTGGAGCTGGTGGAAATTCCAACGCCGTCTGAGACACATGACAATATTGTGGCGTACTGGGTACCGGAAAAGCCCTTGATGGAAGGGGAATCTGCGTACTTCGCCTACACACTTGCTACCGTTGAAGGCAGTAAAACCGCCACTGAGCTGGCGAGTGTTGTGCATACACGTCAGGGCGCGAGTGTGCTTCCTGGCGAAGAAGTCACAGAGGAGACCCAAACCCGACGCTTTGTCGTCGATTTTTCGGTGCCACAGGGTAAGCAAATCGATCCTCAAGGATTGTCACTGTCGCTGTCTGCAGCGCAGGGCAAGACCGTTCAGCCCCGCACCTATCTGGTGAACGGCGGCAATAATATCAGAGTTACATTCTTACTTGAGCCAGATAGCTCATCGGCGGTTGATATGCGCATGTACATCAACTATCAGGACCAACGTATCAGCGAGGTGTGGAATTATGTCTACCAACCGAAATAAGCCTTTGGTTTCTTCCGATGCCCCGTCGTCGGTCGACAATCACGAATCCGTATTAATGACGGTAGCACAGCGAGCGCGTCTGCTTATTATGGCGCTGCTGGTGATCCCAACTACCGCGCTTGCCGGATGGAGCCTGTATGAAATTTTCCGTCCCAATGGCGTGACTGAATTAGAAATTGCGCAGCTCGGGCTGGCGCTGATGCTGTTTGGCTGGCTGTCGATGGCATTTTGGACCGGAATAATCGGTTTCACTTTGCAACTGTTTCGTATTGATCCCTTAAGTTTGAAAAAGCAGCTTTCCAAACCTCTGGCAACAACATCGCTCAATCAACGCCATGCCGTGGTGATGCCGGTCTATAACGAAGACACGCAGCGCATTATGGTGGGGTTTGAAGCCTGTGTCAGAGAGCTGGTGCAATCTGATGAAGCTGACAAATTCGATTTTTATATGCTAAGCGATACTCGTGACGAGGCAATGGCTGAAGCCGAACTTCGCGCATGGCAGCGACTCACCACACGGTTGGGCGCTTACGCCAATCAGCTTTTTTACCGCCGTCGCGAACAGAATAGTCACCGCAAAGTAGGTAATCTGAAAGATTTCTGTGAGCGCTGGGGTGCACACTACGAGTCGATGATTGTGCTGGATGCCGACAGTGTTATGACCGGTGAACGGATGTTGGATCTTGCCCGCCGGATTGAAAAGAACACTGATACTGCGCTGATTCAGACCATCCCCATGCCTGTTCGACAGGACACGTTCTTCGGACGGTTTGTGCAGTTTGCCGCGCACCTTTATAGCCCAATGTTGGCTACCGGCTTGTCTTTCTGGCAAACCGACAGCGCAAATTATTGGGGTCACAATGCGATTATTCGCATTGCACCTTTCATGCAGCATTGTGGGCTGCCCACGCTGTCTGGCCGCGCGCCGTTCGGTGGTGAAGTATTAAGTCATGATTTCGTGGAAGCGGCGCTGTTGCGTCGCGCTGGCTGGCAGGCGTACCTGCTGACTGACACCACGGGCAGTTATGAAGAAGTCCCCAGTAATATGGTGGACTACGCAGTGCGGGACCGTCGCTGGGTTCAGGGCAATATTCAGCACCTTGGGTTACTGGGTGTGAAAGGCCTGAAAACCACCAGCCGGCTGCACTTCCTGTTTGGGGCGTTCGCCTACCTCTCCTCTCTGGTGCTGTTTTCCATGTTAGCACTCGGTACGGCGGACGCCCTAATTCGAGCAACGTCAGCGCCACAGTTTTTCAGCTCACAGTATCAGCTGTTCCCAGACTGGCAAATTGCCAGACAGGACATGATGATGGTAACAATGTGGGGAACGGCAGCGCTGTTATTCCTGCCCAAACTACTGGGCATTGTGCTGGCACTTATTCAGCGTCGAAGTGACTTTGGCGGGGCGCGAAAGCTGTTATCCGGCGCGGTTGTCGAATTAGCGATGGCGGTACTTATCGCGCCATTGATGATGTTCTATCACAGCTACTTTGTGCTTAGTGTCATGGTAGGCCATTCTGTAAAGTGGGAAGCGCAAGCGCGCGAAGGCCGCATGGTGCCCTGGTCAATAGCGCTTAAACACACGCAGTTAATGAGCTGTCTGGCTGTGGCATGGGGTGTTACTACCTGGTATTTCACACCATCGCTGTTTATGTGGTTGCTTCCCGTGCTAAGCGGTATGGTGCTGGCTGCCCCGATTATTCGTCTCACCAGCAGTGCAGGCTTCGGCGCTATGGCTCGCCGGTTCGGCATTTTTGTGATTGATCAGGAAGTGCGTGAATGCATGGCGTTAAAACGGGTCCGTATTGGCATGCAGCATTTTGCCCTGACGCGCCAGAAGGCCGTCATCCCTGTATTACCTGAGTCACGCTGGACACCTATGGTGACACAGGCCCTTGACGCGGAACCGTTACCCATGAGACCGGCAGTGAACCCTGCAAGCAGCTAAATGGGACTTACCCTTTGAATCTTAGCGAATACCACCCTTTGAAAAGCCGGATTAACACCGGCTTTTCTTTTTCTCTGCGCCGAGCGCGTGTCCGCCATTAACGGCCGTGACTGATTACGGCTGAGAAGACCAGATGTAGCGTAATAGATGGTCAGAAATGTTGAGCGTAAGGAGGCGTCGGGACTAAGGCAGTCAAGAAATATTATGCCCTGAAAAGCTGTAAAAACGGGGATGAATCTGCCGGCACCTGTCGGCGCCAGCAGCGATGTATTACTTGGTAAAGGTTGCCGTAAAGGTCACCGGGACCGTGGAGGTGATGCTTTTCAGACCGGCGATTTCACGCAGTGACTCTACCCCGCTCTGAAGCCCGAAATCACCGACATTCAACAGTGTTGGTTGCGTTGTGCTTACCGACACCGTGCTATCATCGACATGGCTTACTGCAATATGAAACGTGATAGGTGCTGCCATACCGTGCAGGCTTAACATACCTTCAACTGGGCCGAGTTGCACATCGCCCGCTTTTCCAGACAGCATCGCTTTGGGTACAGAAGCTTCAAACGTGGCGGATGCAAACTCGGATACATTAAACAGCATCTCTTTCATACGGGTGTTACGAATATCAATGCCGGTGTCTACTGAGGCCAAATCGATATTAATGGTTAACTTGCCACTGTCACTCACATTACCTGTTAGCGAGGTGAATTGATGTACTTCCGTCACCTGCGCATTTTTCGTAGACAGAAAATGCAATGCGGTTTGCTCGGCATCCAGCTCCCAGTCTGCTGATGCGCTGGCTGCCACAGAAGATAATGCGATACCAATTGCCGCACGTTTGATATGTCGAGCCAGCGTGATGTTGTGGCTATTACTGATTGTCATACTGAATTATCTCCTGCCATGGCACTCGCTGATCGCCCATAACAACAAAGTCAGGGTTTTCCAGCGTGTGTCGTTCGTTATAAGTCAGCGGCTCAAAGTTTGCCGCCATAATACGGCCGCCTGCTTCAGAAATGATGCATTGCGACGCGCCGGTATCCCATTCACCGGTGACGCCGATGCGCATAAATACGTCGGCCTTACCTTCGGCAATAAAACATGCTTTGAGTGAACAGCTGCCTAAAGGTAGTGTTTGATATACGCGTTTTGCGCATAAACGGGACAATACTTTGTCACGTGATTGACGGCGACTGATAGCAATCATAACTACACTGTTTTTCGGGTCGTCAAGCTTGCGCACGTGAATCTGCCGCTCGCCCAGCGGACACTCTTTGAAAGCGCCCTGCCCTTCACTGGCGTAATACAGAGTTTGGCCCGGTGGCCAGAATATTACGCCAATAACCGGTTTGTTGTTCTCTACCAATGCAATATTTACCGCGAAATCGCCACTGCGTGCGATGAATTCCTGCGTACCATCAATAGGGTCAATCAACCAGTACCGATCCCAGTGTTCGCGTTCGTTTAGGCCGGCATTCTGGTTTTCTTCTGAAAGGATAGGAATATCCGGCGTGGCCTCTTTAAGGCGCTTGTTAATAATGTCATTGGCCAGATAATCGGCGCTGGTGACCGGAGAGTCATCGTCTTTCTGATAAGCGTCGAAATCGCCTTTATCATATATGGCAAGAACAGCTTCGCCAGCTTCGCGGGCAATCGATTTTGCCAGTCTCAGAAGGCTTTCATGGGTGTCTTCGGGCATAGGTTATTGCTCCTTAAGCCACTTTTGTGCAAGCAGAAGTGCAGCAATACAACGCGCCTCAATAAAGTCTTCACGCGCCAGCAACGCGTCGGCTTCTGCAAGCGGCCAGGTCACTACCTCAAGGGGCTCTGGCTCATCGCCGGGTAACCGCTTTTCATAGAGATCACTGGCAATCACAATGTTCATTGTGGCATTAAAAAAGGTGGGGGCCATACTGACCTGATGGATATCGTGAAGCACGTTGGCACCGAAGCCTGCCTCTTCCTGTAGCTCGCGGTTAGCGGCTTCAAGGGGGCTCTCACCGGGGTCAATCAGGCCTTTCGGAAAGCCCAGCTGATAGGAGTGGGTACCGGCGGCATATTCACGAATAAGGATCATGGTGTCGGCGTCCAGCATGGGCACAATCATTACCGCACCACGATTGGTTCCTGCCATGCGTTCAAACTGGCGGGTAGCGCCGTTCGAGAACTCCAGGTCAACCTGCTCGACTCTGAACAATTTACTCCGGGCAACAATTTCCCGGTGATGGATTTGGGGGAGTGGCTTGTCTGGATCAATATTTCGCATGTCTCTCGCTACAACTTTCGTTATCATGGCGGTCTGTCATTAAGCTTACTGTATTATAAGGAAAATCGCTTGCCATTTCTGCCCTGGAATGAAATCGACACTGTCTTACTGGATATGGACGGTACCCTGCTTGATCTACGGTTTGATAACCACTTTTGGATTGAGCATTTGCCGAAAAAGCTGGCAGAGAAAACAGGAGAGCCGCTGGAGGTGTGTCGGGCGAACATGCTGGCGCATTATGAGCGGGTGTCGGGGAAAATTCAGTGGTATTGTCTGGATTACTGGGCAGAGGAGTTACAGCTGGACATTATGGCGGCCAAGCGGGAAGTTGAGCATCTCATCGCCATGCGTGAAGATACCATCCCCTTCCTGGATGCCCTTCACGAGAGTCACAGAGAAGTGGTGCTGGTGACCAATGCGCATCCGGGCAGTCTGTCGCTGAAAATTGAGCACACCAAACTGGACAGTCACATTGATAATCTCATCTCTACCCATGAGTTTGGCGTGACGAAAGAATCACAGTTATTGTGGCAGAAACTGCAGGCTCGTCTGGGGTTCGACCCGGCCAGAACCCTGTTTGTGGATGATAGTCTGACCATTCTGCAAGCAGCGAAAGACTTTGGTATTAACCACCTGTTGGCAGTGAGCAACCCGGACAGTCAGCTACCTGCCAGAGACATCGATGGATTCCCCGCGGTTTCTGACTATCGCTCGCTTGTGAACGATATCCGGCAGAATCCCGTTACCGCTGGTCGTAAGGAGTAATGTAATGGCAGATTGTTTTGTGGGGTCGAGAAACCCGGTCAAAGTAGAAGCCGTAGAGTTTGCAATTGGTGATATGTTGGAAATGCCCCTGCTTACCGTCGGCCTTGGCGTAAAAAGTGGCGTAGCGGATCAACCCCTGACGTCTCAGGAAACGCGTCAGGGAGCAATTAACCGAGTCGAGGCCTGCATGGCCCTGATGCTGGACGATTACCCGGATGCCTGGTATGTCGCCATTGAAGGTGGCGTCGATGTATTTGAAGATGGTCCTGCTACCTTTGCCTATGTGGCAATCTGCCACCGGGAAAAGTGGTCGGTTGGTCGCAGTGCAAATCTGCCGCTGCCACCTTCCGTATTCCAGGCGCTTCAGGAAGGCAAAGAGTTGGGGCCGGAAATGGACAGATTGTTCAACACCCACAATATCAAACAACAAGTGGGAGCTATCGGCCTGCTTACGCATAATCGTGCTACCCGCCAGTCAGTGTATGAGCTGGCAGTTACGTTGGCACTGGCTCCCTTTAACTTTCCGGATTTGTATTAACTATCAGCAGCAAGAAAGCTAAATAATGCTCTGACACACCCGTTTATTTTTATTTAAATTTATTCCGCACATCTTTTTACTGCTTTTTCACTGCGTAAACTCGCCGCCTGCTCGAAAGGAATGAGCAGTGGGGCAGCCCCTCATCGATGAACTGTTATTGACGCGCTTCTTGCCATAACTCTGTAGTGAAAACGGGAAGCGCAAGAACAGCATTAAGACGAAAGACCGCAATTCTTCTTTTACGCTGAACGCAGTCGCATGCTGCTCCGACGCGCCTGCCGGGTCACCTGACAGGGATAGGGAGGCAACGGGTTTTGCCATATACAGCCTGTACGAAGCGAGGCTTTTTCTCCACATGGCTATTATTGCATGACGTCTACACCTTCATCGAAAACGTCATTTTGCAGGACTCTGACATGAAAAACTTATCTGCCAGGTCGTAATCTTTACTGCTTTTTGTACTTTCCCAGAATTGGCTTGTTTCCAATATTTATTGGTAAGTATTTGATAAGAAATAAATAAAATCTCTATCCGGTATTGGCCTCGTAGTTGCAACCTCACTGTCACGTTAAATTCAGGAGGAATGACTGATGAGCGAGACAGTAACTACGTACAACCCCGCTACCGGGGATAAACTTGACCATTATCATTTGTTGTCAGAAGACGACGCAAAAGCGGCAGTGGATCGTGCCCACGAGGCGTATCTTACCTGGCGAACAACCAGCTTTGATTTACGAGCAAAATTATTGAACAGCCTGGCTGACCTGATGGAGTCACGCAGCGACGACCTGGTGAACCTGATGACGAAGGAAATGGGCAAAATAGCCAGTCAGGGTGAACAGGAAGTAGCGCTTTGTGCCGAAATCTGTCGCTACACCGCTGAGCATGGCGAAGAGTTTCTGGAAGATGAGCATAGAGTGTTTGAAGGCGGACGAGCGGTAATTACCTATCAGCCAATCGGCGTTATTCTGGGGATCCAGCCGTGGAATTTCCCGCTTTATCAGGTTATCCGATACAGTGTATCCAACATTATGGCTGGTAACACGACGGTGCTGAAACATGCGCGCAATGTATTTGGTATGGCAGTAGCCATCCAACAGCTGTATGAAGATGCAGGCTTCCCCAAAAATGTGTATCAGTCGCTGCTTATTGATGGCAAAACGGCCAATGCTCTGATTAACCACGACAACGTGCGTGGTGTCACCTTTACCGGCAGTGATGAAATTGGAAAGCAGGTTGCTAAAGAGGCTGCCAGTCTGTCGAAAAAAACCGTGATGGAGTTGGGCAGTAACGATGCCTTTTTGGTATTGGAAGACGCCGACATCGATCATGCGGTGAAAATGTGTATTCAGGGCCGGGTAATTAATAACGGCGAAACCTGTGTTGCAGCGAAACGGTTTGTGGTTGTCGATTCGGTTTACGATGAATTCAGGGAAAAATTTGTTGCTCAGTGTAAGAAGCTGAAAATGGGTGATCCGGCAAAAGAAGATACCGATCTTGGCCCGATGGCACGTAAGGACTTACGTGATGACCTGCACGATCAGGTGATGGAATCGGTGAAGGCCGGGGCAACGCTTACGTTGGGCGGCGAAATGCCGGATTCAGAAGGATATTTCTATCCCATCACTATTCTTGAGGATGTCGAACCAGGGATGCCGGCTTACGATGATGAATTGTTTGGCCCCGTGGCGTCACTCATTCGCGTACGCGACGACAAGCAAGCCATGCGCGTAGCAAATGACTCGCGCTACGGCCTGGGTGGCGGAATCTTCAGTCAGGACACAGACAAAGCGCTGAAACTGGCGAAAGATGAGTTTGATACCGGTATGGTAAACATCAACGGGTATAACCTGGCGAAGCCTAACCTGCCATTCGGTGGCGTGAAAGACAGTGGCTATGGTCGTGAACATGGCGGCTTTGGTATTCGCGAATTTGTTAATATCAAGTCGATTATGGTTGCCGAGTAACCTAATCTTTTGTGTAAAAAAGCCGGGATTGTCCCGGCTTTTTTATGCGTGTTTCACGTATTCATTTTTGGCGCAGTGATATCAGGCCAGCAATAACAAGTGTTGGGCTCATTGTCTGATATTACAGATCAATCTGGATGTAGCCCTCAGGGCCAGGCTGACCAAAGAAACGCGACGCCTGATGCACTTCGTCTGGCAGGCTGTCATCCGGCTTAAAGCGACCACTGACCCCTTTTACATTGAAATCAGGCGCAATCACGGCGTTCATTGTGAGTCCCAATTTATTGGGCTCTTCCACATCCACCGCGATATCATCTCCGTTGCAGGTTAGCCTGGCGGTGTAGTTGCCAAAATCGATAGGTCCTTTGGTGCCGGCCACCGTCGCATTCAACCAGTCACCGAAGCCCTGCAGTGATTCGCACGAGGGGCCGAAAGACAATGTTTCCAGACGCACCCTAAAGCGGCCACCAGCGTTAACCGGAAGTGGAAGCGGAAATTGTGCTAACACCCTGTCTACCGGAAGAAATAATAAAAAACCATCAGACTCCACGTGCTGGAGATTAAACATGCTGGTGGATACCGGTCCTTCGAATGCAATGGCGTCAGCATCGCGAAAATTGCCAGCATCCAGAGTGACACTGATATTCCCGATAAGCAGCGCCCACGGGTTAACATCCCATTTGATGTCATACACCGGCAGGCCATTAACAACGACCGTCTGAGCTTTGCCTTCCCACACTGTACCAGTCACTCCAGATACAGACACATTACGGGGTAATTCTATTCGTCCCACTATCTGACTGGCGGGCAAATACGCAATAAGAAAGATGAGGAACGCCAGTATGCCACCGGCTATCCATCCAATACGAGACTTCATGCTTTTCCTAACTGTAATCGACGAATTTTGATGTGACCTTCCACATCCGCTTCAGCAATATCGGCCTGCAGGATAACAATGCCCATTTTTTCCATGGTCTGGAGCCAGGCCAGCACGTCATTAAACGGCGCCTGATCAACCCACACCTGTAACTCTTCGCCTTGCGGCTGCATGCGGGAAATCGCGATGTTGTGCTGGTTAGTAGTGCGGTTAACGGCCTGGGGCAAACTGCCAGAGAAGCTGGTGTTTCCTGTCGAGCTTCGACGAAGCTGCTGTGCACGGGCGGCGCTGTCTTTCACCCAGGTCAGCAGCGACTGCTGGTTATCCAGAAGCTGGCGCTGTTGTTCGATGCTGGTGGTTAGCGGTGACCAGATTCCCCAGTAAAAAATGGCAACCACGACAAATACGCCGGATAAAATAACCAGTTGTTGCTCGCGTTCAGTGAGGGCGCGGAATTTATCAAGTAATGCCTTCACGAAGTACTCCTTATTGATACGCTGCCGACCACACCGTCATCGCGATTGTTTATTGCGCCCTGCTCAACAACAAAACCTGCATTTTCGGCGATCCGGCGAAACTGCTCCAGAGACTCAAAGCTGTCCCCCTCAGCCTGGATCCGGATTTCAGTGCGGTTAGCGTCAAAACGCAGTGTTTGCGGCTTTACCTTGGTCTCGTTAAATGCACCTGCCAGTTGATCGAGCATCACCAACATCGAGGCGGAACCTCCGCCTTGTTCAAGTTTGGCTAGCTCCGAACGAACCTTGCGGCGAACATCGCGGTACACGCCGATATTCGGAAATCCAGCATCGACGGTGTCACTGATTTGCACGCGCAGCGCCTCGTTCTGGTTCTTTAGCTGATACAGCGTGATGCCCTTATCTACTAAAGCGGTAGTAAGTGCCAGCACTGCCAGTACGGCGGCAACGCGCCACTGATACGAGACTCCACTGCGTTTTTTGCGCACTTTGTAGTCGCCCTGCAGCAGATTGAATTTGCATTCCATGGCTTCTTTCGCCAGTACATGCATGGGCAGTTCAAGCGGCGCAGATTGCTGTTCGGTGTTGGGGATGCCGGAAATATCCAGATCGGAATAATTCGCGATGCTGACCGGCGTTTCGCTTTGTTTTGCATAATGGGTGAGTAACGGCAGCATCCACTGGATCTCGCCCTGCATGCCTTTCCAGCTGTCTTCACGCAGTAAAACCTGTTCGCCAAGCGTCAGCAGCGCCCAACCGCCTTCGTGTTCAGGCACCGCAAGCACATCGGGCATGATGGTGTCGCAATAAAGTCCTGCCGATGCAAGCCAACCCTGCCACGCATCCATTTGCTCATGAGCCACCACGGCGACGGCCTGATGGTTGCCCTGCTTCGGCCCAATGGCAAAAAACTGTTTGCTGATATCTGTCGCAAGCTCATCTTCCAGCATAAACGGAATGGCTGACAGAATTTTACGGCTGGCTTTTGGCGGCAGCTCTACCCACTTCATCAGGATATCGCTGGTGGGCGCAAGGGCAATCACCGGGCGCTGGCCTGCGCGTTCAGACAGTGTGCTCAACTGCTGGGCGTCCACAAGTTCGTCGGAGGCAATAATTTCCTCTTCGGAACTGGACCAAACCAGCCAGTGGACCGGATCTGTGGCTTTTGAGCCCAGCCTGACCAGAAGTTGTTCCATTAATCTACTCCTCCAAACTCGCGCCGCAGCACGCTGACCACACCGGACTCTTTGGCATTAAATAAGGTCGACATACTGAATGATGCCTTATTGTAGCGGGTCTTGGTGTGCAAAATAAAATACTCTGTGGTGACGGCTATCCAGTCACGCTGTTCCTGCGTTAAATCCAGGGCTTCAATGACCGGTTCTGCCAAAAAGGCTCCAGCATCATCCCAGCCATCTTCCGGACGACTGGACAGTAAATTGGCTGCCTGTTGCAGCGACAGGCCTGTGATCCCGGCAAGCAACGCGGCGCGTTCCGGCGGAATAGTATTCACATTGATTTTAAGCGTATCGACCTCGGGCAGTACACAAATAAGAGGCTCAAGGGCAACCAGCAACCCGGCTTCCACGCCGTTAACCAGCCGCAATTCCGATTGTGCAGTCATGAGTGCGTTGGCGGCAAGATACGGGTATTCCCGCGACTCATATTCACTGTCTTCAGCGCCATAGGGCCGCATCATGTCATCTTCATCCAGCCAGTCAGCCAGACTATCGCGAATAGTATCGGCGGTATAGCTGTCGATTTCCAATTCGGTGGCAAGCAACATCGTATGAAACGCCTGCATGGCCTGCGTCACATTTTGTTGACCGCTATTCTGAGATGTCGAGCCGCCGGCCAGCGCATTTAAATTAAAGCAGCTTTGCATGTCTTCAAGCCGCGCGTTCAGGCCGCCACCATCCAGTGGATAGGTAAATTCCTGCGCCCAGGGTTGTTGTAGCGTAATCTTTTCGCCGGTTTCTTCCATCAGCGTACTAATCGATTTGCGCGCAAACGCTTCTGCGCCCATCGCGTACCAGTATGCCTGATTATTATCTTTAATGTTCATGGTACGCTGTACCTGTAACTGCAGGCGGCTACCCATCTCAGTCGCTAGCACAGAGACCAGCGCGACAATCATCAGCACGATCATCAGGGCAACGCCTTGCTGTCGCTGCATCGATTTCACAGTGTCGCTCCGCTTATGACAAACTCGCGGCGAATGCGGCCGAAGTCTTCACTGACAATTTCAATGGCGACAGCGCGGGGCAGCGCGGCTCCGGTATAGCTTTCTGACCAGTTTAATTCGTCATCATCCATTGAGCGGGTGCGCGTGGCCTCATTGGCAATAAACTCCACTTTGAAGTCAGTGACGTTTTCCAGCATTACGCGGGTTTTGGGTTCAAAGCCAATGACGTTATCGACGTAATTGCTGTAATTTCTTTCTAGTTTGCCTTCATTCAGGCGATAAGCCACAGGTTGCATGGTGCTGCGGGGCAGCATCATTTGTGGGTTGTCCCAGCCACTGCGAACAAAACCAATAAAACCGGCATCGCTGTCTTCACGCATGCCCCCGGTCATAACGATTTCCTGTTTTTCACCGTTATGACGAACCGCGCGCGGCACGGCCTGTTGGATATCCCGTTCAATGGTGATCATAGCGCGTTGCAGTTGTTGCAGCTTTTCAAAACGCTCTTCTGAAAGCGCATTACTGTCAATGACGGTGGTCAGCAATCCCGTAGAAGCCAGGCCAATCAGGGTGAAGATAGCCATGGCGATCAGGATTTCAAGTAAGGTAAAGCCGCGCGCGTTCAATTGGTCAACGCCTCTTTTTTCGGCTTGGCGACGAAAGTAGTCACCGTCACCAGACTGCTTTGGTATTGTTCGTCTAACCCTACGGTGACATCCACTGCGCGCAGGTCATCGTCGTTGGTTTTCTTTACCGTTTGCTGCCAGAACCAGGTGCGATCGGCCATTTCCATGCTGCCTTTAAGGTTGTTCTTGGGCGGCCAGGTGTCGGTGAGTTTCAACTGGTTCATTCGGTTGCTGGCAACCCAGTTGGCAAAGGTGATTTCCTCTATCTGCCCCACGCTGCTTAAGTGATCGCCCGCGGCTTTCAGAATGGCCGAGCCGGTAAGCGCGAAGATTAACAGCGCTACCATCACTTCCAGTAAGGTCATGCCTGAGTTGTGTGTCATGGCTCTGGATCCTCTAACGGACCTTCCAGTTCCAGCGGCGGCATTTCTTTATTAAACAGTCGAAAGTACGCAGCGTCTTCACCGCCAAAATCGGGCTCATAATTAAACGTCAGGCTGAATGGGGTAATTTCGCCGCTGGACATAATCAGAATTTGTGGCGGCGGCAGCTTTTTATCTTCCTCGTTACCAATGTCGACGCCTTCGTCTGACACACTTAGTGTCTCGTCAAACAGGTCGCGGTCAAATAGTCGGTCTTCCACATCCCAGGGCAAATCATCAAGGTTCAGAGTAAAGGAAAAGGGCTCGGGTAATTCGTGGGGCTCGTAAATCTCTTCGCCTTCCAGGCGCTGCCATTCGTCCTCATCGTCCAGATACACAAAGTAGTATTCGCGGTCGGGCTCTTCAATGCGAAGGCCAAGCTGCTGCTGGTTGAGTACGGCAAAGTCACTGGCCATATCTATTATGACCTGTACGCGTTTCGCCTGGGCCTTTAGCAGATCACTCTGGCTGGCACCAAACGCGTTAAACATGACATAACCTGCCGCCAGCCCCATGAGCAACAGCACAAGCATGACTTCTAAGAGTGTAAAGCCACGCTTTGGCGCGGCTTTACGGTGGGAATACGGCATGTATTAGCAGACTAGTTAAGGTATTCGTTCACGTTCCAGTTACCAATATCATCATCTGTTCCAGGTTCACCATCCGGACCGTTTGAGAAGATATCGATATTGCCAAGTTCTCCCGGGCTTATCAACGCATATGGGTTACCCCATGGATCTTCCGGCAGGCGCTTGATAAAACCTTCCTCAGGGTAATTCCGCGGGATTGGGTCGATAGTGGGCGCGGTGACCAGCGCATCGAGACCTTGTTCGGTGGTGGGGAAGCGGTTATTTCTAAGCTTGTACATTTCCAGCGCACTTTCCAGTTGCTGAATGTCTACCGCGGCTTTTTTCAGTTGCGCTTCTTCCTGGTTGCCCAGAATTTGCGGTGCCACCATTGATGCCATGATACCGATAATAAGCAGTACCACCATTACTTCTATCAAACTGAATCCAGAGGTACGGGTTAGATTTTTCATTAAATATTCACCATGTTGTTCAATGCGAGTATGGGTTGCAGAATTGCCATTACGATAAACAGGACGATGCCTGCCATAGACACGATCAGTAATGGCTCAAATACTTTCAGTGAGACACCAACCAGCGCCTCAAATTCCCTGTCCTGATTATCTGCCGCCCGGCCGAGCATTTGCTGTAGCTCACCTGATTTTTCGCCGGAGGCAATCATATGCATCATCATCGGCGGGAACATCTTTGTGTTATCCAGTGCGGCGCGCAGGCTGGAACCTTCTTTCACGTTAATCGCGGCATCCGAGACCTGATTTTTAATATGCTGATTTTCCAGTACGTCACTGGAAATGCGCATCGATTCCAGCAGCGGCACGGCGCTGGCCGTGAGAATACTCAAGGTACGGGCGTAGCGCGCTGTGTTGAGCCCTCGTGAGACCTTACCAATCATGGGAAGGTTCAACAGCATGCGGTGATAGCGCAGTTTCATGGCTTTTTGCTGTAACAAACGTTGTACAAGCACCACCAGAATGGCAATCACCCCTACCATAACCAGACCATAATCCTGAAGCCAGGTACTAATGCTGATAAGCACCTGTGTGATAGTAGGCAAGTCTTGCCCCATGTGATCAAATTGCCCGACAATTTTGGGAACCACTACTGTTAGCAACAGCAACACGATGCCCAGTGCGAAAAACATCATCAGCGACGGGTAAATCAGCGCCTGGATAATCTGGCTGCGAGTTTGCTGACGCTTTTCTGTGTAGTCGGCAAGACGGTTTAATACAGTGTCAAGGTGACCCGATTTTTCACCTGCCGCCACCATGGCGCGATATAAATCGTCAAATACGCTGGGAAATTCGCCCAGCGCATCAGCCAGGCCGTGGCCTTCTACCACTTTACTACGCACTGCCATCATCATATTTTTCTGGCGCGGCTTTTCGCTTTGTTCGGCGACTGCCAGTAACGCTTCTTCAATGGGTAGGGCAGATTCAACCAGCGTGGCTAACTGGCGGGTTAGCAGGGCTAAGTCTGAGGCGGAAATACGTGGCTTAAACAGTGTGAAGCGGCCTTTACTGCCAGATGAGGTGCGCTCAGCCACCTGCTCCACTTCCATAGGGATCAGGCCTTTCTCTCTTAACTGTGCGCGAACCTGACGGGCGTTATCGCCCTCCAGCACGCCACTGGTATTCTTGCCACGGTGATTGACCGCCTTATAAGCAAATGCGGCCATATTAGTCTTCTCTGGTTACCCGAAGGACTTCTTCCAACGAGGTCATTCCGGCCAGTACTTTGCGGCATCCATCTTCGCGGATGCTCGGTGTGGTCTTGCGGATGTGCTTTTCAATCGTCTGTTCGCCATGTCCTTCATGCATCATGTCGCGAATAGCCTCATCGACCATCAATAATTCATGAATACCCGTTCTTCCGCGGTAACCGGTTTGATTACAGGCTGCACAGCCTTTGGGAGAATAGATTGTCGGGGTGGTAGCGATATCATCCATGCCCAGAATTGCAAGCTCCTGATCTGTAGGAGAATGTGGGGTCTTACAATCAGAACACAGTGTCCGTACTAACCGCTGCGAGAGCACTGCAAGCAGACTGGATGACAGCAAAAACGGCTCAATGCCCATATCTTCCAGACGCGTAATAGCGCCAGCGGCGGTATTGGTGTGCAGGGTGGATAATACTAAGTGACCTGTCAAACTGGCCTGAACCGCAATTTGCGCCGTTTCAATATCCCGGATCTCACCGACCATCACTACATCCGGATCCTGACGCAGTATGGCGCGCAGACCGCGGGCGAATGTCATATCCACACGTGGATTGACCTGGGTTTGACCAATGCCGGCCAAATCAAATTCGATGGGATCTTCAACGGTCAGAATATTGCGGTCTTTGGAATTAATTTCAGATAAACCGGCATACAAGGTGGTACTTTTACCTGAACCTGTGGGCCCGGTGACCAAAATAATGCCATGAGGTTTACGGATAAGCGTAGAGAAGTGGTCGCGGTTGACCTTCGTCATGCCTAAATCTTCCAGATTCAGGCGCGCATTGTTTTTATCCAGCAAACGCAGTACTACACGTTCACCATGACTGGAAGGCATGGTGGATACCCGTACATCAACAGCGCGACCGGCGATACGTAACGTAATACGACCGTCCTGAGGCACACGCTTTTCAGCAATATCCAGTTTTGCCATTACCTTAATACGCGATACGAGCATAGAGGAGAGCTTGCGGTTAGGACGCAAAATCTCGCGCAATACGCCATCCACACGGAAGCGTACGACCAACTGATTTTCGAATGTCTCAATGTGGATATCCGATGCACCCTCTTTGATAGCCTCGCCTAACATGGCGTTGATCAGCTTGATGATCGGAGCGTCATCTTCACTGTCCAGCAAGTCTTCTGTGTCAGGCAGCTCTTCTGCCAGCGAGAACAGGTCGCTTTCGTTGCCTAAGTCTTCCATCAATTGCTTGGCAGCTGAGCTGTCGCGCTGAAAGGCAGAGGTTAGCAGGTGCTCAAACTGGTCGGCCTCAATTTCCTTCGGCACGAAAGGTTCGCCGAAAAAACGACGAATTTCTGCAAAAATGGAAAAGGGTGTGTCAACGGTGTAGTAGAGTACAGCCGGTGTTTCATTGGTTTCCAGTAACACATGATTGCGCTTGGCGAAGCCGAAGCCTAGCTGACGAGGACCGCCGTCCTCATCAGGTATCATTTCTTCGTCAGTCATGGCATCAAGCGCTTGTTCCTGCGCTTCAACAGCCACGCTGGTGAGCTGTTCGTCGTTAGTTGCCATGATCAGTCGTTATCCTCTTTTACCTCGTCCAGATTTTCTTTCTCTGTGAGGTATTCCTCAAATGTTGGGGGTAACGCCAGTTCATCATCCCAGTCAGGCATGCTTGGGCCGTCAGTGAATGGCATAAGAGATACGCCTTCCTGCTGTCGCTTAAGCTGTAATGCGCGAATGTAATTATATTTACGGTGACTGATAGAGTTCATGGTAGCGCCATCGCGAACAATAGTCGGCTTTAAGAACACCATCAGGTTACGCTTACGCTTGCTGGTAGAAGTGGATTTGAACAAGTTGCCCAGAATAGGGATATCACCCAGCAGTGGCACTTTCGACACCGACTCCTGGACGTCTTCGTCAATCAGGCCGCCCAGTACAATGGTGCCGCCGTCATCGACGATAACGGTAGTTTTGATTTCACGTTTGTTAATTGAAATATCTACGGAGGTGGCACCGCTGACGCTGGACACTTCCTGCTCGATCAGCATTTGTACCGCGTCACCTTCATTGATTTGTGGCGTGACTTTCAGTTTGATACCCACTTCCTGACGATCGACCGTCTGGAACGGATTTGAATTGTTATCGCCGGTGGTGGTGCCGGTAATGATTGGCACTTCCTGCCCCACAATAAAGAAGGCTTCTTCGTTATCCATGGTGGTCAGATGCGGCGTTGCCAGAATGTTTGAGTTGGTATCGGTACTCACTGCCTGTACTACCGCACCCCAGCCATTCTCGATAACCCCGGCAATCAGGCCGTTGGCACCGCCTAACAGGTTAGCCAGCGGTGTCAGGTTGCCTTCAATGGTTTCGGTAGACCTTACCACCTCGCCATTTGCCGTAACATTGGTACGTTGTACTTCGCGATCTTCGGCCTGACGCAATGCCACACCCAGAGCACCCACGGGAACCACCCCGTTATTAAACTGGGTACCGCCGCCTTCTTCGGAAACCCACTGCACGCCCAGTGTAGTGCCGTCGCCTTCGAAAATTTCAACGATAATCGCTTCCACCTGAACCTGCGCACGACGGATATCCAGCTGGCGAATAACATCCTCCAGTGAACGCATCATGTCTGGCTCGGCAGTGATCACCACGGCGTTGGAATCTTCGTGGGCATCGATGCTGATTTCGCGGTTTGAATTACTACGGCGACTTTGCTGACCGCTTTGTTCTTCCGCCTGAATACTGGCAGACACGCCCTGCAGCACTTTAACTAAATCTTCGGCTTTAGCGTAGTTTAGGAAAATGACGCGGGTATTGCCGTTTGATTCCAGCTCCTGGTCCATGCGCTCAATCAAATTAATCAGGCGCTGGCGGGCTTTGACGTCACCGCTGACGATGACAGAGTTAGTACGATCGTCAGCGACAACGCGAGGCTCGGATTTTGCGCCGGTGTTAGCTTTGCCCTGTGATTTGTTGATGGAATCAATAATGCGCACCATCTCAGAGGCAGACGCATAGCGAAGCTTCACAATTTCGACTTCTTCATCACCCGCGCGGTCCACGCGCTCGATAATTTCAACCAACCGGTTTACCACCGCAGCGCGACCGGTCAGCATCATGACGTTAGACGGGTCGTGGCTTACCACATTACCACCGCCAGCCTGATCGTTTAATTGGCGAAGAATAGGTGCCAGTTCACGCACCGGGACGTTGTATACCGGTACTACACGGGTGATAAATTCATCGCCGTCACTGGCCTTGTCTTCTACTACCGGAATGTTTGAGGTTTTGGCGTCTTTCGAACGCACGACCTTCAGAATGCCACTTGGCATTTCAACCACAGCGAAATCATAAACCTGCAGCACGTTGAGGAAAAACTGGTAGTACTGATCTTCATTCAGCATGTCGTAGCTGCGCACGCTGATTTTACCGCGCACGTTCGGGTCGACGATGATGGTGCGCTCCAGGTTTTTACCGACAATATTGATGAATTCGTTGATATCGGTATCTTTAAAGTTCGGCATGTATTCGGCTGCCGTCGCCGACACGCAAAGCACTGCTGCGCACAATGCAGTACTTAGCTTAGAAAACAATGAATGGCTGGCTCGCCTCATAATTCTGTCATCCTATTTCTTATTCTAGCTCGGGCTCTGGCAAGTCCAGATAAATGGTGGCGTATGCGCCTTCCCGAATAATTGTCAGCTCGATGGTCTGAGAGTTACGCAGTTCCGATAAGGCTTCCTGCGACTGCTGTAAATCCGTCAGATCGAGTCCGTTGATCTGCGCAATCACGTCCCCTGCCTGGAGTCCAGCAGACTCGAATAAGGCAGGATCTTTCCCCGGTTTCACCTGATAGCCGAGTAACTGGCCATCTTCGGTCTTCGGAGAAATGGAAATATAATCTGTGAAGTTTGCCGGATTGCCCCGTAAGGTTTCGGTGACTTCAACGGCATCATCGCTCAGGCGACGATTGTCTGGCTCATCGTCTTCTATCGGTCGAACAACTTGCCGCTCGCGTTTGCGGTTCGCTTCATCGTAATCAATGCCATCGAGCATCAGCGTTTCGTGCTGACCGGCATTTCTAATAATGACGCGGTCGCGAAAGACCTGTTGTAAGGTCGCATTGGTACCTTCGATTTTTTCACCCAGGCCGTATACATTCTGCACGTTCCGGTTTTCAATGATGGCGGTACCGGCCTGTTCCAGCGTACTTGCGACAACACCAGTCAGGGTAAGGTTCAACCGCGTTTCCGGTGCGTCAGTTACCTGCGTGGTTTCAACAGGTTGTGGCGATGCGGTTGCATCACCAAATAAATTTAGCTGTTGCAAACGTCTGACATTGACCCCACTTTGGCCACTTGCCGTAACCACAGGTGCAGACGCTGACACAGAAGGTGTCGCTGACAGCGCAGGTTCAGGTATAATTCGCCAAACCATGCTGGCGGCGAATGCGAGCAAATAAAGACTGAGCAGCACTACAACCAGCAAGTGCAATTGCTTTTGATGCTGGTTGAAAAAGGTGACCAGAGATTGTGAATTGATTTTATCGAGTGTCATGCTGTCACGATGGTACTGCTTTAAAAGTGAAAATTAGGTTAACCGCGCTTTAGCCGACCCATCATAGCCTAGTAGGGGTGAGGGTCACAACACTAAAGCCAGACAGTTACGAAATTATTACATGGGCCAACACGAAACTGACAATACATCACAAAAAGTACGGCTGGACAAGTGGCTGTGGGCAGCGCGTTTTTTTAAAACCAGAGCGCTGGCCCGAGACATGGTGCAGTCCGGTAAAGTGCACTATAACGGGCAGCGCAGCAAACCAGGAAAGGTTGTGGAAATCGGTGCTATGGTTAAAGTGCCAGCAGGTTGGGATACCAAGGAAGTCGAAATACTCGGGCTTAGCGAGAAGCGACTGAGCGCCTCACTGGCACAGGAGCTTTACACTGAGACGCCGGAAAGTGTGGCAAAGCGCGAAGACAATCAGGCTGCGCGGAAGTTGCAGACGTTTCACAGTCCGCGTCCGGAAGGCAGGCCAGATAAAAAACAGCGCCGGGAAATTATTAAGTTTAAACACCAGTAAAATCAGTGCGGCAGGAACAAATGCCCTCAAGCGATACCGTGTAATCAAGTCAGGTCGCTTCTGGCATCAGCGCGCCGTGAATTTACGGGTGAAAGTATCAACGAACAGGATATGAGTTTACATGAGTCAATTTGATAAGCTTCACCGTTTCATCTTTAACAACGTCAGTGTGCGGGGCGAAATGGTCAGGCTGGATGACAGTCTGAATCATATCGTGCACTGCTATGAATACCCGGTACAGATCCAGCGTTTGCTCAGTGAAATGGCTGCGGCAACCTGTCTGCTTACCGCGATTCTGAAATTTAAGGGCGAAATCGGCTTGCAGATCCAAAGCGAAGGGCCGGTGAAATATGCGGTTATTAACGCTACGGATAATCAAACCTTACGCGGGGTGGCTCGCTGGGATGAAGAATTGTCGTCGTTACCTGAATCTTTTGGCGAATTATTATCCAAAGCCTTTTTGGTAATCACGATTACGCCGGAAGAGGGCGAGCGTTATCAGGGCGTGGTTGCGCTCGATAAGCCGACGCTTGCTGAGTGTATTGAAAGCTATTTTGACCAGTCTGAGCAACTGGCAACGTCAGTTCGTCTGATGACAGATCTGAGTCAGCCGGATAACGCGAAAGCGGCGGGGCTGCTGTTACAGGTCATGCCTAAAGAGGCTGGCGCCACTGACAGAACGCAAACCAGTGAGTTTGATCATCTCTCTACGCTGACAAACACATTAACGGAAGAAGAAATGTTTGCTTTACCGGCAGAGGATATTTTGTATCGTCTGTATCATCAGGAAGACGTGGAAATGTTCCCTCCACAATCGGTATCGTTTGCCTGTACCTGTTCACGGGAGCGCAGCGCCGAGGCGCTGCGCAATGTGGACAAGGCTGAGTTGATGGACGTTATTAAAGAAGAAGGCGCAATTAAGATGAGCTGCCAGTACTGCCATACGGAATACCGGTTTGATGCCATTGACGTAGAAGCCATTCATGCCGGTCATTTTGGTGAAACGCCCGCTGATCAATAGTTCTATGGGTTACACCGCGCCGTGTTGGTAAATACACAACACAACGACGGGGCGACGACAAAAAAGGCACGTGCAGCGTGCCTTTTTTCGTTTCAGGCTAGTCTTAACCTGGCTGTACCTGTTAATGGAAGAGACTTTTTGAAAGTGTTGTGAAAGTTTTCTTTTATGGTTACATTTTTTTATTTTCTCATAATTTACTTTTAATCAGTATCTTAGGTGTTGTTTCGTAGTCGATTTCGTAGATATCTGATCCCGATTTTGTCATTATTTTCGTAATTAAGTTCAATAAATACCCGTCATGCGCAAGTTTGATGTTGCTGTGTACCTTCAATTATATACAATTGGCGTAGGTGGTAATTTTGTAAGTCTGATTGAAAACTTTAATTTGGGATAACGAAAATGACAGCAGCGGCTACATTGGATAATGCCAAGGCAGTGTCACCTATGGTGGATCTGTCGTCGGCAGAATTAATTGAGATTGCGTTACAGCGAGGGGAAGGAAGGCTGGCTGCTAATGGAGCACTGGTAGTTGAAACAGGTGCCAGAACCGGCCGTTCACCGGCCGATCGTTTTATTGTGAAAGAAGCACAAACAGAAAACGATATCGACTGGGGCAAGGTTAACCGTCCGTTCGACAGCGATAAATTTGATGCACTCTGGGGCCGGGTGGAAGCGTACCTGAATACGCAGGAACACTTTCTCTCGCACCTGCAGGTAGGCAGTGATCCTGCTCATGCGCTTCCCATTGAAGTACGCACGCAAACGGCGTGGCAACATGTTTTTGCCCGTAACTTGTTTATCAATCCAGAGCAGTGGAACCCTAACGGCGACGCGCCCTGGCAGGTAATGAATGTGCCGGGTTTCAGTTGTGTGCCGGAGCGTGATGGCACCAACAGCGACGGTGTGGTGATCATCAACTTTGCCGCTAAAAAAGTGCTGATTGCCGGTATGCGTTACGCTGGCGAAATGAAAAAAGCCATGTTCTCGGTTCAGAACTTCCTGTTGCCGGGTAAAGAAGTGCTACCAATGCATTGCTCAGCCAATGTGGGTGAAGAAGGGGATGTGACCTTATTCTTCGGGCTTTCTGGTACCGGTAAAACGACGCTGTCAGCCGATCCTAAGCGTTTTCTTATCGGTGATGACGAGCACGGCTGGGCACCGGGCAGTGTATTTAACATTGAAGGCGGGTGTTACGCCAAATGTATCGATCTGTCGCAAAAGAATGAGCCGGTGATTTGGGATGCTATCAAGTTCGGTACTATCTTAGAAAATGTGGTCCTGGATGAGACCCGCACTCCGGATTACCACGACACCTCACTGACGCAAAACTCGCGTGCGGCATATCCACTGCAGCACATTGCCAAGCGTGTCGAAGAGAATCGTGGCGGTGAACCGCGTTCGGTTGTATTCCTCACCTGTGATGTCAGTGGTGTACTGCCACCGGTGTCGGTATTGTCAGAAGAAGCTGCCGCTTATCACTTTTTAAGCGGTTACACGGCAAAAGTTGGCTCAACCGAAATTGGTTCCACCGCCGATATTGAGTCGACCTTTTCTACCTGTTTCGGCGCCCCGTTCTTCCCGCGTCCGGCTGGGGTATATGCCGAGCTTCTCATCAAGCGTGTTAAAGCTTTTGGTGCCAAGGTTTATCTTGTTAACACCGGCTGGACAGGCGGCCCATACGGTACCGGTAAGCGTTTCGATATTCCGACTACCCGCGCCATCATTGATGCTATCGTCAGTGGCGAGCTGGCTGATGTGGAAACACAGCATATTGACGGACTGAACCTTGATGTACCTGTTGCCGTTCCCGGCGTTGATTCAACGCTGTTAGTGCCCAAACAAAACTGGGCACAACCAGAAAAATACGACGAGTACGCGGATAACCTAATCAAGGCGTTTAACGACAACTTCGTGAAATACGATGTGAGTGACGCTATCGTGAAGGCGGGTCCGGGAAAATAACCCTTCCCAACGTTCATCACCCTCATGTGATTGAATTTTGCCCGCTCTTTGAGCGGGCTTTTTTATCGCCATCATGGTGGTAAATTGATTAAGTCTGTTACGGACTGACACAAGACCCCACACCCAGACAACTCTATCAGACAGCAACACCGGCATTCTGCGGCTATAGGCTATACTAAAGAAACCGACAGGTTCTACTACGCGATAAGCAGAAAAACCACAGTGATTGCGGCAATGCATTTAGTCGCACTGATCTCACAGGCGGCAGAATTAGGCTTGTCATACAAATAGGTTCTGTAGTCTAATGTAAACGTTTCCACCTGTTGCGACGGTCAATTGCTTTTACCGGCATAGCGTCGTACTGTAGGCGAAAGGCGAAGCAGCCAATAATTCAAATCGAAACGCTACCCTACCTGGTTTTTAACACCACTCAATACTCTGAGCGGTTACTACTCAGAGTGACTGATATTTTCTGCAACGATGTATAAAGGAGACTGGATGAGTCGTCGTCCCGCCACCACCGTGATTTTTGCCGGATTTTTCCTGCTGGGTATGCTGTTTATTCTGTGGGGAATCTTATTGCCGGATATTGCCCGCGATTTAGCAATGTCAGAAGTGGTTAGCGGTGCATTGTTCTCGCTATTTTCACTGGGCATGATGAGCGGCGCCATTCTGGGCGGAAAATATGCAACCCGATTCGATTTTCTTTTTCTCCTGGCCTCGCTGCTTGTTATAGATACTGTACTGCTGCTAATACTTTCAGTGCTCACACAGTGGCAATCTGTGCTGGTCATGGTGTTTTTTATCGGCGTAATTAGCTCCAGTATGATCACCATTGGGCATACACTGATCGCACAGATGTTTGCCGAAAAGCGCTTCGCCATGATGGGTGTGATGGACTTCATGTTTAGTCTTGGTACGTTTGCATCCTCTTTCTTTGTTACTCTGCTTTATGTGGCGGAACAAAACTGGCGCTTGCCCATACAGGTGCTGAGTCTGGCGATGCTGGTGGTGGCGGGCTACGCATTGCTGGTTGCGCGTACGCAGCGAAAAGTCACCGCTGGTAAGCCGAAAGCGCCCAAGCAGTCGCTGGCATTTAAAGATGTTATTTCTCAGCCTGTGTTTTTGTTTCTGGCACTGGCGAGCTTTGGTTATGGTGCAGTAGAGTTCGGAAATGCCAACTGGTTTGTCAGCTATGCGCAAAACGGCATTGGCTTTAGCGGTGAAGTATCACGGAACTTGCTTGCATGTTTTACTGCCGGAATGGTCATCAGTCGGCTCGGGTTCGCTGTCTTGCTACGCTGGTTCAGCGTGCATCGCCTCGTTGTTGTGATGGCAACGCTGGGTCTCACTGGCACGCTAATTATAAAGCTTGCCGATAACCTCTATGGCTTGGCAGGGGGTAATTTAGTGCTGGGGCTGGGTATTGGCGGGTTGTTTCCGCTAATGTTGTCCGCCGCGATGAGCCTGAGTCCTGAAAAAGGGCCTGTGCTTTCGGGGATCAGTATGGTGGGTAACACCATAGGCGTTCAGGTAGCGTCATTCAGCACCGGCCTTTGGGCTAATTTTGCACCGCTGACTACGGCGTTCTGGGTCATCCCTGTGGCGGGTGTCTGGCTGTGGGCCTGCGCATTTGGGTACAGTCGCCTGCTGAAGACAAACCAAGCCGACATGCCCGCCGGGCATCACGAGTCAGCGGCGGAAAGGTAACCAGAATTCGGCGACCAGTCCGCCTTGAGGGTGATTACGTAAACTCACGCTGCCATCATGGGCGTCAATGATGCGTCGGGTAATGGCCAGACCTAACCCTGAGCCTGTTGAGCCTCTGGCTTTGTCGCCCTGAGCAAAAGGCTGAAAAACCGCATCCAGCTCTTTTTCAGGCACTCCGGGACCAAAATCCCGGACCGAGCAGACCACCCGCTTTTGCTGATTATCTACCCGGCTGCTGATCACGATATGGTCAGAACCATAGCGAAAGGCGTTCTCAATCAGGTTGTCCAGCACCCGTTTTATTGCGATGCGTCGCAGGCTCAATGTCGGCACGTTCTGTAACGCCAAATCGATATGATGACTTTCCTCAACGTGGCGAGCCTGGGTGAGTTCCTGAATTAATTCATTGAGGTTTGTATTTTCTCTGACTTCTTCGCGGTCCTGTCTGGCGTATTCAATAAACTGATCGATAATAGCGTTCATGTCTTCAATATCATTGATGATACCTTCCTGGATCCACTCCTGGTTTTCCGGCATCATCTCCGTTGCCAGCCGGATACGGGTCAAAGGTGTGCGCAGGTCGTGTGAAATACCGGCCGTCATTAGCGCACGATCATTTTCCAGTTGGCGGATCCCTTGATTCATGCGGTTAAAAGCCCGGGTTACCTCTATCATTTCGCTGCTGCCCTGTTCTTTTAAAGGCGGCGGGAACTCGCCTTTGCCAACCTGCAATGCTGCACGCTGTAACGCCTGAAGCGGGCGGTTCATTCTGCGCACAAAAAGCCATCCTCCTGCCACGCTGAGTATGCCAATAACCATAAGGTACATGGTTAGTGGGGAAATGTTGGCTTCGCTTAATCCGGAGATAGGCACCGCAATCCAGTGGCTGGGAAAACGCTCCAGCGCTATCCAGACCAGATAGGGCGAGTCGCTGCCGGTAGTCGTGCTTATGCGAACTTCCGCTTTTTCTTGCAGCTGCTCGCTGACCTGTGCAGACATGAAGCCATAGTATGTTGAGTGTTGCAGGCCCTGTTGCATGGATTGTTCAGGTGAGAGCACTTTGATACCGGTACGCTCGGTAAAGCGTTCTTGCTTATTTTGGTCTGCTGCCAGCATCTCGCTGGCCAGAATGCCCTTGACCTGGGTGGCAAGCAGGCTGTTTATTTGTTCGTAACTGGGGCGGATAAAATAATACGTGACTGACAGGTAAGACACGACCTGATTAATCAGCAAAAGAATGCCAATTAATAAAACGGTTTGCCCGAATGCGCTTTTGGGGACGAATCTCACGAGGAATGTCTCGCCTTACACCTGCTCTCCGTCAGGTACAAAGACATAACCCAGGCCCCAGACTGTCTGAATGTAGCGTGGGCTGGCGGGGTCTTTTTCTAACATCCGGCGCAATCGCGATACCTGAACGTCAATGCTGCGTTCCAGTGCGCTGTAGTCGCGCCCGCGAGCCAGATTCATTAATTTATCGCGGGATAATGGTTCGCGCGGATGCGTTACCAGCGACTTCAGCACCGCGAATTCACCACTGGTTAACGGCATGGGTGTGCCATTTGCACTCATTTCCCGGGTCGCCAGGTTTAGCTTGTATTCGCCAAACTCGACCACCTGCTCATCACGAGAGGGTGCACCTGGGGCTTCGGTTGTCTTGCGGCGCAATACGGCTTTGGCTCGTGCCAGCAATTCGCGGGGATTAAACGGTTTGGGAAGGTAGTCGTCGGCGCCCATTTCTAAGCCGATAATGCGGTCAACCTCATCTCCTTTTGCGGTCAGCATAATGATAGGCATGTCGTTTTCAGACTGACGGATACGTCGGCAGATAGACAACCCGTCTTCGCCAGGAAGCATAAGATCCAGCACCATCAAATGAAAATTCTCGCGCTCCAGTAAGCGATTCATCTGCTCACCGTCTGCTGCTGTCCGAACCTGAAAGCCCTGCTCTACCAGATATCTCTCCAGCAGGCTGCGCAGGCGCATGTCATCATCTACTACCAGAATTTTTGAGGTTTCCTGACCCATTCTTTTGTCCGCAAGGTTTCTTTTTCCTGTCTCACTATAACCACTTACGGGTAAAGACAAAAGCACTGAAATGTTGCGGAACTTGCCGCTTTGTTACAAATGGTTTCATACTTGTCTTGAAGACCGAAGACCGAAGACCGAAGACCGAAGACCGAAGACCGAAGACCGAAGACCGAAGACCGAAGACCGAAGACCGAAGACCGCGATATCAGAACTTAAGGCTTAACAGTGCATTTGGGTTCATCAGGCCCGCCAGCGTATCTTTGTAAACCGATAGCACCTTGTTAACGCCTTCGTGAGTTTCTTCGTAATAGGTTTGTGTGGTGGTGTTCCCAAACAGTTTCCAGGCTGTCGCATACCGCGATAGGAAACCTTCATGGCCCCACTCCTGCTGAAGATGTTTGACATGAGCCGGTGCAAAGAAAATGTCAGCATTCAGACTGGCGCGATCAGGCTTGATTTTAGACTGCCAGTCCGTCGCGCCGATCAGTGTTATTCGATCCAGCGCTTCACCTAAGTGCTCTTTCAGCGTAGTCAGCATGTCGCCATTGGCGGCAAAATCCAGTAACCAGTAAGTGTCGTCACCTGGGAGCGTGTTTGCTTCACCGTAGGTCATCACCTCGTCATAGCAGTTGGAATCGCAAACCATGTCCCGATTGGCTTCTGATGTCAGACCGATAATGCGAAACCGGGACTCACGTTTTTCACGCTGATGGCGCATCAGGCAGGCACACCCGGTGGCGGTTTTACTGGACGCGCTGGAGATCAGAATAGCCGACTGCACGACATTGTTGAACACGTATTCGTCCAGTACAAACGATGTCATAAACAGCGGGCGAAATGCCTGTTGCCAGACTTCTTTATCAAGATTATAGGCAGGATCTGCTTCGCACCGCAGGTATTGATCGTATACCTGACTGATACTTTTGCGGTTTGGGTGCACGTCTTTGAAGCCATATTCGTTAACGTTACCGGCCCGAATTACCCAATGCGATGCCATCGGCAGATAACCGAAAATGCGCTCACCCTCTTTAATGTCCGGATGCATTGAGCGCTGCACTATCGCGAATCCCCAAACCGGAATAATGCCGTAGCCGGCGCCCGCAGGGAAAAAACCCCAATACCCCATTTTTTCGCCCATGGAGGCGTAGGTGATGTTGTTGGCAGAGAATCCGAACTGTTCGATTTTCAACAGGACGTCATGCTTCCCCAGAACGTCATCTGTCAATGTATCCTGAACGACTTTTGTGTCATTCAGATCTTGTTTGTCTACCCAAATTTGTTGCGTCGAAAGGCTCATGGAACGTCCCGTTTATTTCGACAGACGCGAGTAGAAGCACACATCCCATTTTATGCTTCCGTCCGAAGGTCGGTGTTATTAAAAGATAAAACAACCTCTAGTTCTAGCGTGCACAACATATTGAAAGAAAGTAAATTTCTTTTGATTATGTTGTGTAATAACTGGCAGCTCAAAAAGGTGCCGTACGGCGATTTTGTATGCCAGTGAGACGATGAAGCAAACCTCGCGACCTCTTGTCATCGGTGCTTTCATCATTTGACTTTGTCAATGCACTGGCCGGTGCACAATTGTCGACTGCGTTTTTGTGCGATGTCACGACCACAGTACGTGATGAAACGGGGCCATGTCCACCGTCGCCCCGGTTCTTTTCATTACGACTACTTGATTTCGCTGGTTATTATCATCACGTGCTCTGCGTTTCGTAAACTGCTGCTACAACGATATACCCAGTGCAGGCAGTGCCATCATAGTTAACCCGTAAACCAGTGCGTAACCTACAGTGTATGCTATTAACAACAAGAAGGTGAACTTGCTGTACCGGGCAAATGTCAGGCCCTGTACTTTACTCATTGTGACAATACCTGCAGCCGAACCAATCACTAGCAACGAGCCTCCTACACCTACAGCATAAGTCAGTGTCATCCACTCAGCCGTATTCATGGTGATGTTGGCTTTAAGCAGTGCAGCTGTTAGTGGCACGTTATCAATGGTGGCTGACATCACACCCATGACGAAATTTGCCAGCACTGGCGGCAGCATCTCATATACCGAAAGGAAGGCACGCAGGGCATGTATATGCTCCAGCATTCCTACCAAAAGGAGTACGCCCAGGAAGAACAGCAACGTATCGAATTCTATATAACGAATGTAATCAAGAATGGGATCGTCATCGTTATCGTCTCCCATAAACGTGGCAATCAGGAACATGACAGCCATGCCAGCCAGAAAGCTCAGCATAGGGGGAATGCCGTATAATACGTTGCCGCTCAGCGTGAGAATAATTGTCAGCAAAAACGTACCGGCAATTACGTAGTCGACCGGACGCGTCTCATGCCGGGTCTTGCGCAACGTCACTTTGCCTTTCATACCAACAGACAGCATAGCTGCCAGCAGCATAACTGCGCTGAACGAGGGCAACAATAACCATAATAACTGGGTAATGGTTACCTTTCCCTGCATAAAAATCATCAGCGTAGTGACATCACCGGTTATCAAAGATACCCCGCCAGAGTTTACGGAAAACACTACCAGTACTGCAAAACGGATGGTTTGCGAAAAGGGTAACCCCAGCGATAACACCATCGCTACCGAAACCAGCGTGGCGGTGATGTTGTCTGCCAGCGAAGAGAAACAAAAACTGAATATGGCGGTAATGAATAACAACGCCTTCAACGAGATTTTCCGCGGCATCACCACATTGAGCATGTTTTCAATAAGGCCTTTGCGGTTGAGGTAAGCCACAAAGGTCATGGCGGCTACCAGAAACAACCATAAGGTCGAAATCTCGGTGATATTGTGGGTAAGGTCGTGCTCCACGCCGGGAAGCAGTGGCCCATGGTCTGCGCTAATAAACAGCAGGATCCATGCAAGCGTGCCAAAAAACAAGGTAACTTTGGCTTTGTTAACGTGAAATACTTCTTCGAAAATAACGCCGATCAGTGCCAGAACGGCAATGGCAATTAACACATAATCCAACATGTGATTGTCCGGTTACCGCTTTTCACTGACCATTGCATTTTGTGGCTAACGACAAATACAGGCTGGCCACACGCGTAGCAGAAAACGCGAAGGACAGTGAAAAACGAAAATAAAAACCACCAGCAGGGGGCTGGCGACCTGACGTGAACGTCAGCACCAGGGCAAATCCTCCACGCTGTCAGCGTGGGATCTGAAAAGGAAATGTCTTTGTGCGTGCGTAGTTTACGCCGGTTGCGACGTGATTCAAACGTCAGGCGCGACAATTTGCGGGATTTTCAGGTTATGTTCGCAATAGCAGATTTTTATGCCGCCACGTTGGGAGGGGCTAAAAAGGGGAAAGGCGTGCAAGAAGAGTGAGGCTGGCGTGCCAGCCTTAGTTAACGATCGCTTACCCAATCCATCTGATGACCAGCACGACGTTTTTTCTCGAGTAAATCTTCAATCAGCGGTGTCAGAATCAGCTCCATGGCCAACCCCATCTTCCCACCAGGGACCACGATGGTGTTAATACGCGACATAAACGCACCATCAATCATTTGCAGCAGGTAGGGGTAGTCCACGTTTTTCATTTCACGACGAAAGCGCACAACGACGAAGCTCTCATCCTGTGTAGGAATTTCCCGCGCACTGAACGGGTTTGAGGTATCTACCGTGGGAACGCGCTGAAAATTAACATGGGTGCGGGAAAATTGTGGCGTAATATAATGAAAATAGTCATCCAGCCCCCGCACTATGCTGCTCATGACAGCTTCCCGGGAGTGTCCGCGGTCGGTGGTGTCGCGCACGATTTTCTGGATCCATTCCAGGTTAACGATGGGCACCATGCCGACCAGCAAATCAACATATTTGGCAACGTCGTTTTCTTCCGTTTTCACACCGCCGTGCAGGCCTTCATAAAACAGTAAGTCGGTATTTTGCGGTAAGTCTTGCCAGGGTGTGAAGGTGCCTGGCATCTGATTGAACGGGACGGCATCATCGAACGTGTGCAGATACTGGCGGAATTGTCCGGTGCCAGTGCTGCCGTATTCCCGAAACAGACTTTCCAGTAATTCAAAGTCATTTGCTTTGGGACCAAAATAACTGATGTGTCTGCCCTGCTCCTGCGCTTTGCGGATTTCTACTTCCATTTCCGGTCGGGTAAAACGGTGAAAACTGTCGCCGCCAACCACTGCCGCATTCACCTTCAGGTTACGGAAAATATGGCGTATCGCGTTGGTGGTGGTGGTAGTGCCGGCACCGGAAGACCCCGTGATGGCAATAATTGGATGTTTTACAGACATAGTGTCTCTTAGGGCAAAAACCGGACTCTAGTTATAAGCCTCTGCCGATGATTAATCAAGGGCAGACCCGGTCACCAAACAAGGAAAGTTGTCGGCAACAGCGTCGAATCAGGCGCTATCTCACGGCCTGTCATCGTTTGGATGGTTTTGGGAAGACGTATGATGATGCTTCAGTAATTTGATGATCATTTCGGCTTCTTCCTCATCTAAATCCAGCAGACTGCGAATTTTCTCAAGGTGTTCTGATTCATGGGCGGTTATCTCGCCGTCGGAAATAGCCGCTTCCACGCACTCCCGGAACCGGTCGCGCCGACGCTGCAGCTGTGCAGTAAAACTGGAGGACAGAATTCCCGCTGGAAGCGCATATAACCCAACGCCAAGTAACGTAATAAATCCACCAAAAACGCGGCCTAAAGGGGTAACCGGCACTACGTCGCCATAGCCCACCGTGGTAAGTGTCACCAGCGACCACCACATGGCGGCAGGGATACTGCTGAACTCCTCGGGTTGCACAGAATGTTCAATGTAATAAATTCCGGTTGCGGCAAATACCATAACAATAAACAGCACGCTTACTGCTGCCAGCAGGGTTTTCGCTTCACTTCGCAGCACTTCCATCAGCGTTTGCATTGAGCGGGAGTAGCGCCCCAGTTTTATGAGGCGGGTGAGTCGGAATAACCGCAACATGCGCAAGTCGACAGCGATAAACATGCTTAAGTAAAACGGTAAAATGGCTATCAAATCGATTATAGCCATGGGCGAGCAGGCAAATTTAAGTCTGATTCGGCTATCGCTTTGCTCACCGTGGTTAAAGTCTGCCGACTCCGGGCTGGTCCAGATCCTGGCGAGATACTCTATGGTAAAAACAGAGACAGAGAACGCTTCGAATCCGCGCAATTCAGGCAACCATTTCGCTGCGATCCCAGGTACAGTTTCCAGCATCATTGCCACCACGTTCAGTCCGATAAGGGTGATAAGCAGGTAATCGAATAGTCGGCTGGGCCATTCGCCGGACTGGTTTTCACGGTAGGGGCGCAGAATGCGAAAGCAGGCTTGTCTAAACGGCTTGTGCCTCATGGCGGTGTCCAGTCCGTGTGCTGAGTTGTATGCGCAGCAAGTTATGTATTATTCTGAGTTGAGCGGATACAGGTACAGCATCATCTCGTCTGAAATACGAGGGGTCATGCTTCTGCACTGTAGCCTTGTCATTCATTGTTGCCATATTGCAAAGGCAATGTCTACTGCAGCTGATTGGCAGCGTTGCCGAACCAGCTTATGGAGTCAGTCAAATAAAGCATCATCAGGCCACCACCACAGCGCCTTATCGCTGCGTTATTATTGATACTGAGTTCACGGCCTGGGAAGGTTCTGCGCAGCGCCAGTGGTCAGCTGAGAACGAACACAGAGAACTGATTCAGATTGGTGCGGTTAAGCTGACAATGACGCAGACCTCCTGCGTTGTCTCAGAGCGTCTGAATATTCTGATAAAACCCGTTATTAATCCAAACTTAAGTGACTACATCATCAATCTCACCGGCATCTCGCAGCCGATGGTGGATGAACATGGCGTTGATGCCGCATCAGCAGTGACAACACTGTATCACTTTTGCGAACATGGACACTTACCTGTCTGGTGTTGGGGAACAGATAATCGGGTTCTTGAAGAGAACGCCAAATTGGGCGGGTTTTCGCTACCGGAGTTTGATCGGGGAATTCACAACTTACAGGCGTTACTGCTGCGTTATGGCGTGCTAGGTAGTGAAAAAGCCAGCGGTGAGCTGGCTTGTGCATTGCAACTTCAGTTAACTGGCCATGCGCACAATGCGCTTTATGACACCGAAAGTATTGCCGCAGCGATGTCCTATTGGTTATCCACTCAGGTTGTTGACCTTAGGTGGATAACCGGAGCAACGTAAGCCTTTACGCATGGGGTCATGATAAAGGCTGGGCGGGGAAAGTTATGCCTGACTTTCCCGGGCAATGGCGCGGTGCGCGATGTCGGTACGGAAGTACACGTCCTGCCAGTTAATCTTGGCAACCAGCTCATAGGCCTGTTGCTGCGCTTCGGTCACATTGTTACCCAATGCTGTAGCACATAAAACACGGCCACCACTGGTAACTACCTTGCCATCTTTTGAGGCAGTGCCAGCATGAAATACCTTGCCATCCAGCTTTGCCGCCTCATCAAGGCCGCTGATCTCATCACCTTTGTTGTAGTTGCCAGGGTAACCACCGGCAGCCAGCACCACACCTACCGCGGCGCGCTCGTCAAATTCAATCCTCTTGCCGTCCAGAGCGCCGTTACACGCATCAATACACAAAGGAACCAAATCGGATTTAAGGCGCATCATGATTGGCTGGGTTTCCGGATCGCCAAAGCGACAATTATATTCAATGACCTTCGGTGTTCCGTCTGCCATGATCATCAGACCTGCATACAGGAAGCCCACATAAGGGTTACCTTCTGAAGCCATCCCGTCGACAGTGGGCATAATCACTTCGTTCATGATGCGCTGGTGGATATCCGGCGTCACAACCGGTGCTGGCGAATAGGCACCCATGCCGCCCGTGTTTGGCCCTTTATCGCCATTGGCGGCGCGCTTGTGATCCTGACTGGTGGCAAACGGCAATACATTTTTGCCATCTACCATCACGATAAACGAGGCTTCCTCACCGTCCAGAAACTCTTCAATGACCACACGGCTACCCGCGTCGCCGAAGGCATTACCTGCCAGCATGTCTTTGATGGCGTCTTCTGCTTCTTCCAGCGTCATCGCGACAATCACGCCTTTACCCGCCGCCAGGCCATCGGCCTTCACGACAATTGGCGCGCCTTTCTCGCGTACATACGCAAGCGCGGGCTCAATCTCGGTAAAGTTCTGATATTCCGCAGTTGGAATGTGGTGACGAGCCAGGAAATCTTTGGTGAACGCTTTTGAGCCTTCCAGTTGAGCGGCTGCCTGAGTCGGACCAAAAATAGTCAGACCGGCAGCGTCAAAGGCATCCACTACCCCTGCTACCAGCGGCGCTTCCGGCCCCACAATGGTCAGCGCAATGTCGTTGTTTCGGGCAAAAGTCAAAAGACCTTCGATGTCTTCAACGCCAATGGCGACATTCTTCACTTTCGATTCGTGTTTGGTGCCGGCATTTCCCGGTGCCACGAACACGGTCGAGACGTCAGAAGATTGTGCGGCTTTCCAGGCAAGCGCATGTTCGCGGCCACCGCCGCCAATAACAAGTACGTTCATCAATGATTCCGTTTATGCTTCAGGTTTTACAAATTTTAATGTCATGCGATTGCTCTCGCCTATGGCAAGGTATTTCGCACGGTCTTCCTCTTTTAATGCCAGTGAGGGGGGCAGTGTCCACACACCTTTGGGGTGGTTTGCATTATCCATCGGGTTGGCATTGATATCACTGCTGGCCTCCAGTTCAAAACCCGCAGCTTCTGCAGCAGCAATCACGAAGTCACGCTTCATGTAGCCGCTTTTTTTCATGTCGGCATCGTTACCAGATGCTGGCATTTCATGTTCTACCACACCCAGAACTCCGCCTGGCTTCAGGGCGTTATAAAAGGCCTTGAAAGACGCTTCCACGCCCTCTTTACCCGCATTCATGTACCAGTTATGTACGTTGCGGAAGGTAAGAACAGCGTCAGCCGTGCCGCGTTCGGTCACTTCCAGCGCATTTTGCGGGTGGAAGGCAGTAACCGTGATCCCCGCATAAGGTGGGTGGCTTTCTACGCGCTCGTTAAACTTTTTCAGTGAGTTCTTGTAGTAATCAGGGGTGCTGTCATCCACAAAGAAATGTGCCGTAACCAGCTCGCCATTGTCTTTTAGCAGATCTGCCAGAATATCGGTATACCAGCCACCGCCCGGCCAGATCTCGATAACTTTCATATCCGGTTCGATACCAAAGAAACGCAGGGTTTGTTGTGGATTACGATATTCATCACGGGCCTTGGCATCGGCGCTACGATGTTCGCTTTTTACCGCCTCGGTAATAGGGTCAGCAGTTACCGATGTGACGGTAAGTGCCAGCGCAGCGGCAGTCAAAATTCGCTTCATTGTCTTCATGGTTATACTTTTCCTTTTCTGTCAAAGTCAGGAGCTTGAGTTAATCGGACTTCACTTAAGACAGCATAAAGTGATGCGACGATTCATACCCGTCGTTGTTAACAAATGATCACCTGAGCTTGTTAGCCATGGGTCATCATTTTGTTGTCATACACCGATAGCACATTCGCGCTTGCGAATGTCATTAGCCTAACCGAGCAGCAGGAAAACACCAGCTTTTCGTCGGCAGCCGGTCGTGAATACCTGATGACCGGCTGCAAGACGACGCCTGTGCTTAATGACGGAAGTGACGCATACCGGTAAATACCATGGCGATGCCATGCTCATCAGCGGCGTCAATCACTTCCTGGTCACGCATCGAGCCACCAGGCTGGATAACCGCCTTGATGCCAGCCTGTGCGGCTGCATCAATGCCGTCGCGGAACGGGAAGAAGGCATCAGACGCCATGACAGACCCTGCGACTTCCAGGTTTTCATCCGCCGCTTTAATGCCGGCAATTTTTGCGGAATACACGCGGCTCATCTGACCGGCGCCCACGCCAATGGTCATGCCGTCTTTGCAGTACACGATGGCATTAGACTTCACATACTTTGCCACTTTCCAGCAGAACATCAGATCACGCAGTTCAGCGTCTGTTGGCTGACGTTTGGTGACGACTTCAAGGTCGTCCATTTCCACCATACCGAAGTCGCGTTCCTGCACCAGCAGACCGCCATTTACACGTTTGAAGTCATACCCTTCAGTAAGCTGGCCATGCCAGTCGCCACACGCCAGCAGACGTACATTTTTCTTCGCCGCAATCACGTCTTTGGCACCTTCAGAAACGGTTGGTGCAATGATCACCTCCACAAACTGACGGTCCACAATTGCCTGCGCAGTGGTAGCATCCAGTTCGCGGTTAAAGGCGATAATGCCGCCGAAGGCTGAGGTTGGGTCGGTTTTAAACGCGCGGTCGTAAGCTTCCAGAATGTTCTCACCAATGGCGACACCACATGGATTAGCATGTTTCACAATAACGCACGCTGGCTCATCAAATTCTTTCACACACTCAAGGGCGGCGTCAGTATCTGCGATATTATTAAATGACAACTCTTTACCCTGAAGTTGCTCAGCGGTAGCCACCGAGGCTTCCTGAATGTCATTTTCTACATAAAACGCCGCGGACTGATGGCTGTTTTCGCCATAGCGCAGGTCCTGCTTCTTGCTTACCTGAATATTGTAGGTACGCGGGAACTCGCTGTGCTCGTGCTCACAGTCGTCTTCACATTCAACCGCATCGATTTTTGCGCCGAAGTAGTTGGCAATCATGCCGTCGTATTCTGCTGTGTGTTCGAACGCTTTTATCGCAAGATCAAAACGCGTCGCATACGTTAGCGAGCCGCTGTTGTCATTCATTTCTTCCAGTACGCCAGCGTAATCTTTGGCGTTAACCACAATGGTAACATCTTTATGGTTCTTCGCTGCCGCACGCACCATGGTAGGACCGCCGATATCGATGTTCTCGATAGCGTCTTCCAGTGTGCAGTCTTCTTTCGCTACGGTTGCGGCAAAAGGATAAAGGTTCACTACCACCAAATCGATAGCCGCAATGTCATTCTCTTCCATTACCGCTTCATCCTGTCCGCGGCGGCCTAAAATGCCACCGTGAATTTTCGGATGCAGGGTTTTCACACGACCGTCCATGATCTCAGGGTGTCCGGTATGCGCCGATACTTCTGTTACCGGCAGGCCGGCTTCGCTCAACAGCTTGGCGGTGCCGCCAGTCGACAGCAGTTCAACGCCTGCCTGATTCAGCGCGGTGGCAAACTCTACAATGCCGGTCTTATCAGAAACACTTAAAAGCGCACGTTTGATGGGTTTAGGTGTATGCATAGTGTGTATAACTTATCAATCGAGAGTGTGAAACAAAAAGAGCACCGAAAGGTGCTCTTGGGGTGGGCGATGCCCAGAAATCTTAGTTCATGCCGTACTGCTTCAGCTTCTTGCGAAGTGTACCGCGGTTGATGCCCATCATGATGGCAGCGCGGGTTTGGTTGCCGCGGGTGTAGGTCATGACTTCTTCCAGCAGCGGTGCCTCAACTTCAGCCAGAACCAGTTCATACAGGTTATCGATGTTGGCGTTGTCAAGTTGCTTAAGGTACTTGTTAACCGCCTGCTTTACGGAGTCGCGCAGCGGCTTTTGAGCTTGAGTTTGTGAAGGCGTAGTTACTGTCGTGGTAAACGGAGAAGTCACATTTTGATCGAACATAATACTTTCTTGCTCTTTAGTTAGTCATCACTATGCTGCGGGGGAAATCTGTCGGGTTTCCCGCTTATGCAGCGATTGAAAATAATCGTCAAGTGCGTTGAGCTGGTCATCGGCCTGCTCAATAGCATTAAACGTTTTACGAAACTGACGCTCCTTATCATGCTCCGCGAGATACCAGCCCACGTGCTTCCGGGCTATTCTTACCCCGGTAATGTCGCCATAAAAGGCGTGCACGTTCGCAACGTGTTCATGTAACACCTGATGTTGTTCAGACAATAAAGGTGACGGCAAGTTCTCTCCGGTTTCCAGGAAATGTAGGATCTGTTTGAAAATCCAAGGATTTCCCTGGGCACCGCGACCAATCATCACGCCATCTGCACCAGTGTATTCCAGCACTTCTTGTGCTTTCTGTGGGGAAGTAATATCGCCATTGGCAATAACCGGAATCGACACAGCTTCTTTAATCTTACGAATTGTGTTGTATTCCGCTTCCCCCCTGTACATACAGGCACGCGTTCTGCCATGAACTGCCAGCGACTGTATGCCGTTTTGCTCTGCAATGCGGGCAATATCTACCCCATTGCGGTTTTCTGTATCCCAGCCGGTACGAATTTTTAATGTCACCGGTACGTCTACTGCGTCTACTACGGCTTTCACAATAGATTCCACCAGGTCGGGGTATTGCAACAGCGCTGATCCAGCCAGTTTTTTATTGACCTTCTTCGCCGGGCAGCCCATGTTGATATCGATGATTTGCGCACCGTTACTCACATTAAACTGCGCCGCCTGCGCCATTAACTCGGGATCCGCACCGGCAATTTGTACCGAACGAATACCGCTTTCCCCGGCATGGTCCATCCGTGACATCGACTTTGCTGTATTCCACACCCGAGGGTTGGACGACAACATTTCTGACACCACCAGGCCAGCACCCATTCTTCTGCATAGCTGTCTGAAGGGACGATCTGTCACTCCAGCCATCGGGGCCAGCATTAAATTGTTATCCAATTTGTATGGTCCGATTTGCATAATAATACACCAACTGCTGTGCAGAAAATAATCACCCGGCTGAAACGGGGCGCTAAGTGTACGTGTTTTCGCAAGGCTTGAAAAGGCTAAAAATCACACAAAATTTATGTTTTCGGTCTTGACAGAATGAATTCATTGGGCTTTTTATATGATTTTACCCAAATCGGGCCCGCCCCCGTGGATAAAGGGGCGTAGAGGTGTTAGCGGTTTGTGAAAAGTGTGTTTGTCAAGGGGCATCAACCTGTGACAATTGTTGTTTGACGCAGTCAGCGGACTGTCGTTTTTAACCTGCGACTAGTCGTTTATAAATCAGACGGATTTACGAATTCCTGAGACGCGCGACCAGTCGCCATCGATGGCGCTGGGTTCGAGATCAAAGTCACGGGAATATGCGGCTTCGATGCGTTCGACCTGCTCGGCCAGTATGCCGGAAAGCACCAGGCGCCCACCGGGTTTGCAGTAAGCGGTGATCACATCCTGCAGGTCGATTAGCGGACCAGATAATATATTCGCCATTACGACATCGGCTTCCAGTGTGGGCTGGTCCTGAGGCAAAAAGACGTTGAGGCGTTCTTCTACCTGGTTTCGCCGCGCATTCTCCATCGATGCCTGTAATGCCTGCGGGTCGATATCAATTCCCACCACCCGCTCAGCTCCCAGCTTCAGAGCAGCAAGTGCAAGAATGCCTGAGCCACAGCCAAAATCGACCACCGTTTTACTTTGCAGGTCCAGTGCATCCAGCCAGCGAAGGCACAATGATGTTGTGGGATGGGTGCCGGTACCAAACGCCAGACCGGGATCCAGCATCACGTTAACCGCTTCCGGATCAGGAACATCCCGCCAGCTTGGGCAAATCCAAAGTCGCTTGCCAAACTGCATGGGATGAAAGTTATCCATCCATTCGCGCTCCCAGTCTTTGTCTTCAAGCGGATCCAGTTTATGCGGGAAGTCGGGTCCTAATAGTTTTGACTGGGACAGACGCGTAATGATGGCTTTCATATCATCGCTGGCGTCGAACAGCCCGACTACTTGAGTGTCCGGCCACAACATGGTCTCGCCGGGTTTAGGCTCATACATAGGCGTATCTTTGGCGTCAACAAAGGTAACTGCTTGAGCACCATTGGCAGAGAGCATGCCACCAATCGATTCTGCATGTTCGGCAGACGTGTTAATACGCAGTTGTAGCCAGGCCATGATAATTTCCAAGTAACTAAAGACAGCGAATTGTAGCAAAGGCGGGTCGTGTCGAGAAACTGCAAAGCATGGGTTATTCAAATAAGTTGCTTGCCTGCGGGAGGTCACGATTTGGCGAAGTAGCGAATTGAACGTTGCGTTCGCCGACCAAGGCGATACACTGAGGTTAAGATTTACTCAATTTGCTTCTTATGCAGCACGTTGTCTTACTGTTGTTTTGTGTCCTGTTATCAATTCCGGCTATCGCCCGGCAAATTGATGTGGTGGTCGGCTGGGATAAACCACCCTACGTGATGGCCGAGACTCATAGTGGCTTTGAACTGGAGTTAGCTCGTCAGATTCTGGCAGAGCTTGGACACGATATTCTTCCCATCTACGTGCCTTTCGGGCGCACTCCCAGACTGATTAATGCGCGCGGAGCCGATATTGGCCTGACAATGAACGCACGTCATCCTGTCGACAATGCGATACTCAGCAATGTCTACGTCGTGTATCAGAATGTCGCGGTCACACTGAAAAAGCGTCATCTGGTGATCCGCGAGGTAAGCGACTTACGACACCATTCGGTTGCCGCGTTTCAAACGGCAAGCCATGTACTTGGTGAAGCCTACCGGGAAGTCGTTAGCCAGCATCCCGGCTATATAGAGATACCGCAACAACGCCGGCAAGTCAGCCTGTTGCTGGCCGGAAGCATCGATGTGGCAGTGATGGACAGAAACATTTTCACCCATCTGCGCAGTAAACAGCCTGCAGAGCGCCAGGCTGAGGTTGATATTCATACGCTGTTTGGGGTGAGCCCCTACCGCGCAGCCATCATTGATGATGAACTGCGCCGCCAGTTTAATCAGACACTGGCGACGTTCATTGAGGATGGACGTTATCAGGCATTAATTGACCAGTTTGGACTGGTTAATCTGCTAAAAGAAATTCCGGTCAGCCGGTCTAGCGAGCATCCATAAAGTCACGAATATCTTTTACCAGCTTATTCAGCGAAGGCTCATGAATATACATCATGTGGCCGGCTTCATAGTAGTGCATAGACACCCGGTCAGTATCGATACCGTGATGCTGCATGGAATATTCGGTAGCAAAGAATGGGGTTGCCATGTCGTAATAGCCATTGGCAATAAAAATGCGGAAGTCCTTGTTCTGACGCATTGCGCGAGACAGGTTGGGTGTCATTGCTAAGAAGCCCTGACTGCGCGGGCTATTACCGACAAGCCAGTTCCAGTTACTGAAGACTTCACCAGACAGCACGTTGTACTTTTCTTCGCGCAGCGTATCCAGCTCGGTGGCCATATAATGTTGTAACGCCGCCGTGTAGGCACCGTCAATGGCGTAAGAAGAAGGATCTGCCTCAAAACGGCTGGTAACCTTCACCGCGTCTTCACCCAAATAGCGGCTATCAAGGCGACCGACTACCTGCCCTCGATCACGCAGCAACTTCTTCATAAACAAAAACTCATTGATGCGCATGTCGGCTTGTTTGAGGTAGGTTTTGCTCAGGCCGGTGAACTGGTGGAGCTGGTCAATTACGTTTTGTTCTTCCTGCTGCGATGCCAAACCGCCTTTTAACAGCACTGTCGCGTAATCGGTCAGCGCGAAATTACGAACCTGTTCCAGAAAACTTTCAAGGCTTTCAAATGCACTTTTGTCAGGTAAGGCATTGTGATACCAGGCGGTCGCCGCAAATGTGGGTAAAAAGGTGATATAAGGCAAGTCGTTGCCATCTGTGAAGTCGCCCGTCTGAAAATCCAGAATAGAAGAAATCAGCAGTACGCCATTCAGATCGATGCTACCCCAGCCTTCCTGCAGCGTTTTTACCATGGCTGCCGCCCGCGTCGTTCCGTAACTCTCTCCTGCAAGGTACTTCGGCGAATTCCAGCGTTTGTTTTTGGTGATATAAACGCGGATAAACTCAGACAAAATGCTGGCATCTTCCTGAACTCCCCAAAAATCCTTCCCTTCGGACTCGCCCAATGGCGTTGAGTAGCCTGTGCCTACCGGATCAATAAAGACGAGATCAGCCATGTCCAACAGGCTGTCAGGGTTCGTTTCCAAAGGAAATGGCGGAGCGCCAACCTGTTCAGCGTCACTTGGCAGTACCACTCTTTTAGGACCAAATAACCCCATGTGCATCCACACGCTGGAAGAACCCGGGCCGCCATTGAAAACAAACATTAATGGCCGGGTGCTGCGGTTGTCTACATCCTCGCGGATATACGCAATGCTAAATATACTTGCGCTAGGTTTACCATCTTTGTCTTTTAGGTGCGTATCGCCAGCATGCACGGAATATTTCACTGTTTCGCCGTTGATGCGCGCTTTGTGCTGAGTCACCTTCATGACGGCTTCAGCGTCTGGCGAGGTGGCTTTTTCATCATCAGCAACGGCGCTTGCAGGCAGCATAATGCTGCCCAACAGCAGAATCGCTACTGTAAGGTATTGGTTGGTTTTGAGCATAATTCTGAGTTCCGGGTTATTGTTTTTGTCGAAGGCTGCCAGAGCCTGTGCAGCGCAACAATGTCTCGTCGTTAAAAATAGCAGTAAATCAGACTGATGGTAACAGGGCGTGGTATATCCGGATTTCCTGATAGCCAGACAAGAAAAATAATGCTGCTAATCGTGTCTGTGTCTGCTGGCGTTGTGATGCCATTAGGTTAAGCCAAACGGTAACAATTGTAATGTGTCTGCAGATACCGCCATTTATTCTGCATGTTGTTGTGGCGGTAACGTAATCCATCGTCACACGGTTATTGTGAACACCGCGGCGGGAGTTTTTGAATGAGCAGAAAACGGCTTGGCGCCGTAGAACGCTTAGAGCCGATAAACCAAAACGTAAAAAAGGAAGACGCTATGACGAAAGGCGCGATACAAGTTGGGAGTCTTATCTGGTTACTGTGGTGCCTGGCAGGATGCGCCGCAACGTCGGGATTGCCCTCGGAAACCCGACACACTAGTACCGCCGTGGCAGCGCCTGAGGTAAACGCCTGGCTGGATCAAACTGCGGTCACGCAGGCGGCAGCCATTCAACGTCAGGAACTGACCTCTGAGGCGCTGGTGCAAGGGTATCTGGCACGGATCCGCGACCTGGACGATAAGATTAATGCGGTATTGGTAGTTAACCCAAACGCATTACAGGACGCCAGGGCACGCGATGACGCCCTGGCTGAAGGTCGGGTAATGGGGCCGCTTCACGGGCTTCCGGTACTGGTGAAAGACAATATTGAGACGCGGGAACTGCCCACCACGGCAGGCTCAATGGCGCTTGTGCAAAACGATACCGGCAGAGATGCTCCCATCATAGCGAGACTTCGGGCAGCGGGTGCCATTATTTTAGGCAAAACCAATTTGTCAGAATGGGCGAATTTCCGCTCTGAGTCATCAATCAGCGGATGGAGTGCAGTAGGTGGGTTGACCCGAAACCCTCATTTATTGAATCGTACTGCCTGCGGTTCCTCTTCAGGTTCAGGGGCGGCGATGGCAGTCAGACTGGCATCAATGGCGATTGGCACTGAGACCAATGGTTCCATCATTTGCCCGGCTGCGATGAACGGTGTTGTTGGTTTCAAGCCTTCTGTGGGCTTTCTGTCCCGCCGGCATATTGTGCCAATTTCGCACACACAGGATACCGCCGGCCCCATGACAGCCAGCGTGATGGACGCGGCCGTCATGTTTCAGGCAATGTCCGGGAAAGATACCGAGGATGAGGCGACAACACAGGCTCCCACATACATGCCGCCTGCCGACAGTATCGCAACGGGAAGTCTCAGCGGTGTGCGGATAGGCGTAATGCGTTACCGTCAGGGTGACAACCCGCATGTGCTGTCTGCGTTTAACGCGTCATTGTCGGTATTGGAAAAAAGCGGGGCTGAACTGGTAGAGATAGCGGACTTTTCTCAGCCTGACAGTTTCTGGCCTGACTCATACAAAGTGTTGTTGAGTGAGTTTCACCACAATGTGAATGCCTACCTGGCGTCGTCTCCAGCTAACCTTCCGGTTCGCTCTTTGTCCGCCCTCATTGACTTTAATGCGCAGTCACAAAGAGAAATGGCGCTATTTGATCAGGATATATTCACGCAGTCATTGCGCGCACCAGCCATAGACAGCGACGCCTACCGCGATGCGCTGGCATTGATTCGGGATACCGCAAGAGATAAAGGGCTTGATGCGTTGCTTAACGATAATAATGTGGATGTGCTGGTGGCGCCGTCCAACAGTCCGGCTTTTCTTATTGACGCCATTTACGGCGACCATGCACCCATGGGATACATTGGTATAGGCTATCTTGCTGCTATCGCCGGCTACCCGCACCTGACTGTACCGGTGGCAGAAATAAAGGGGCTTCCTGTTGGGCTGAGTGTCATCGGCGGTCAGTGGCAGGACATGAAAGTGCTGATGGTTGGCTATCAGTTTGAGCAGGCGCTTGGATTTACCCCCGAAGCGCAATTGTTGGAAAGCCGCATGCAGGCGTATCCGCACTGGTTTTCGCCGCTAAACGACGCGCAAGATACACCCTAGTATCACTCAGTGAAAGTAAGACGTCATCAGACGATGATTCGCGTGGTTTGCGTGCGAACGTTCAGGGGGCTTGCTGTATTGAGCTTAGGAGACGCGCCTTGCGGAGCAAACAGGTTGTTCCGCAAGGCGTAATGGGGAGCACTTTGTGACTTTTATTTTAGCCCGGGCGTTTAACCCATGCGCTACACCATCCTTTTGCATTCACCAGCTTGCCTGGGAATATTGCACACGGACGATGCTGCTCACCCTCGTTGCCCTGAATGTACATACAATTTGCACAGTTAGCGCCATCAGTGGTAGACGACGGTGTATAGTTTAGTGCTTTTGCCGTGGGGTCATCAGCTTGCAGCTGCTCCTGAGCGTTCGCACGCAATGCTACGCCACCCAGTGTCACACCAATGACGGTAGATCCTGTTAACTTGAGGAAATCACGACGATTTACGGATTTCATAGGTCTCTCCAAGCTGATCGAAACGATAATGATTCTTTTTTATTCAACACGTTAAATGCAAAACCCGCCAGCAGGCGGGTTTTGCATTTATACTTATACCTGCAAAATCCGGATCTGGCAAAGTGAAAGCCAGAATAGTTTGATCTGCATTAATTATTATCCAACAACTGCTGATAAAAAGGTAAATGACGTCTTAATATGATTTAGATGCCCTAATCACCGCGCAGTTCCCTTTGATGCTTTTTTCGACACAGGAATATCAGGTTTGGCGTAAGTAAATTGTGCCAGCCTGTGTGTTTTGTGATAACTGTCGAGGCCAGAGATACAGGCGGTACCCAAGGCTTCTATATCTACGTAGCCGTCGTGTTGAACAGCGTCACCACTCACCAGAACCTCGTTGATTTTGCCAATCACCAGTACGGTGTCATTTTCTAAGCTGAAATGCTGAGAATATTCCAGCCCAATCCGCAACCGGCTTTCTTTTACGTATGGTGCGTTGCAGCGTGCAGAATACCAGGGTGTCAGGCCACATTGGGCAAATTCGCTGACGCCCGCATCGTACCGCGCAGACGTTTGGTGAGCTTTATCTACCCAGTCAGTGCCAACGTGGTTGATGGTGTAATGTTTGGTAGAAAGGAGGTTTTCCAGCGTGTCGCGTGCCACAGTATGGGGGCGCATGAGCATGCCCATCAGAGGCGGACTGGCGCCAACATGAAACACCGAGCTGATGATGGCCAGGTTTTCTGACTCGGCACTGCGCGTACCCACAACATTGGCGGCCTTAAACCCGGATAAACTGTTAATAAAGTTAGCCCGGTAGCGCTGCTCCATGGCATCAATATCTGCAGCGCTGATAAGATTTTCAGGGTGATTAGTCATTTTCCCGCTCAGCATGAAGCTCAAGATCATCCCCACTACCCGTCACGGTAATTTCTATGGGCTGGCAACAAATCTGGCAGTCAATCACCTGAACCTGGCCCACGTCATTGATCTCGTCTACTTCAAAGTCGTTAGGTGCCATACAATAGGGGCACGAAAATGCCATTGGTCGGGTAAGGCTCACGATATACCTCTGCCGTTGATAAAGAGTAAACTGATTTACGCCGTTACGACGTAAAGAGATTGAATTAGTCACAAAAAAGTCTGATGAGTAAACAGCGTAAAATCGGCATTTGTCCGCTTTGTCACCGTAAAACCCGACTGACCTTTCACCACCTTATTCCTAAGAAGATGCATCGTCGTACGCATTTTAAAAAGCGGTACAGCAAACAAAAACTTAACGACGGGATCGCTATTTGCCGCCAGTGCCATGACGGTATTCACCGGTTTTATCCGGAGATGACACTAGCCAGGCACTTCGATACCCAGGACGCCTTACAAGCAGATCCTGATTTAGCAAATTACTTTGAATGGGTAAGCAAACAGCGTATCCGACTTGATTAATAGAGCTGTATAAATATACACTACCTGGCAGTTGTGCCAGCGAAACGGCTTACATATTTATACACTCCAATGTGAAGGTGCAATACCTGGGTCGCTACCGGTGGCACTATGACCAAGAAAGAGAATCCATTACGTCATGCGCAAAACTTTACCGGCTCGTTATTACCTTGACCATTTCCACGAGTTCCTGCGTTTTTTTGAGGGACAAAATGGTGCACTGCTTGATCAAGCCAGCCGCGGTTTTATTGATAGCTTTATGTCGCTTCCCGAGCCTCAACAATGTGTGGTTGTGCGGGCGGCATCACGAAAGTACGCAGTCATTAACCGCCATCATTTTAATTACGATGAAATCGTTCAGCCACAAGAGCATATCGATGTTCTTATTGCGCAGCAGTGGTTTTTGCCGCTGGATGCGGCGCCCATCTGGGATGTTGTATCGGTACTGAATAAGGCGGACATTATCGAATTGCTGGGCAATTATCAGGATACCCGTGGACTTTCAGGGCAGAATAAAGCGGCGCTCAGTCAACTGCTGGAGCAGCGAATTACCCGGCATGGCTGGCCTGAAAGTTTCTCTGGCTCGCACTACCTTTATTGCGCCTTTGACCAGCCGCTGCGATTTTTATTGTTTTTGTATTTTGGTAATACCAAGGGGCGATTGAACCAATTCTCAATGCGTGATTTGGGCATCATGCGCACGCGCACCGACAGCACAGCGAGTGCAGATGTTGCCAGGTTCGATAACGCAAGCGAGGCCGCTGCGGCTTGGCATTACGCGTATCATACCGACACTCTCCCATACCTGAGTATCACAGAGTTGCGCGAGTTGGCAGAACAGGAAATGCCTGCTACAGAAAGTGCAGTAGGACAGCAATTACAGGACAAGTATTGTCTGAAACTGGGTCAGCTACTGTTAACCGAATTCCCGCAACTGGCGTTGTCGGTGCTGGCGCAGGGACAAGGTGATCAGGCAAAAGAAAAGTGGTTACGAGAGCTCTATAAGTCCGGCGACAAAGCGCAGGTGAAGTCTGCTCTTGAGGAGATCATCGACAACCCCGGCTCCGATACCCTGCTAACCTTCGCCGAAGACTTTTATGCCAGAAAATTTCATAAAAAACGCACCAGCGCGCTTACCGATATGCTGCGCAATGCCAGCCGAACACTGGCACTGGATGAAAGCCAGAATCAGCAGGTAGAGCGCGGCGTTATTGCCTGGTATAAGCGCAAGGGAATAACGGCGTGGAGAACAGAAAACCGGTTGTGGCGGGTATTATTCGGGCTTACCTTCTGGGACTTGTTGTATTCGCAGGAAGCGTTGGTGAATGAATTTGACCGCCGGCCCCAGCCACTCAGACATAACGATTTTTACGACCAATATCACCAACAGATAGATGCGCTACTCGATGCTCTGCCAACAGCGGACAGCATGCTTCAGCACGTAACCCGGCAGGCGGCCTCTCATTTTGGCAAGGTAAACAGCCTGTTTATGTGGAGTCAGTCGTTGCTGGACACGGTGAGAATTTTGCTAACTCAAGGTGATTACGCCGCGGTGAAGCATTTACTTGTCATGATGTGTCGAGACTTTAAAACGCTTCGGGATGGCTTTCCCGACATTATGGTGTTGGACGACAATCTGCGATTTGAAGAAATCAAAGCGCCGGGCGATCAGCTTCGCAGAAATCAGCTGATTACCATTCAGCGATTACAGCAGGCTGGCTTTGATGTGACCATTACACAAGTAGAATGGTACCGCGATCCTATGCAGCCCTACGCGGTGGTCGATATCGAAACTACCGGCGGGAATGCTGCTTATCACCGGATCACTGAAGTCGGCATCGCCAAAGTCATCAATGGAGACGTGGTGGATGAATGGCAGTCACTGATCAATCCACAGCGCCGTATTCCTGCTGCAATAACTCGTCTGACAGGGATTTCTGATGAGATGGTGGCATCGGCGCCGGTATTTGCCGAGGTCGCCGAAGCCATTGCGCAATTCACGGAAGACTGTGTATTTGTGGCCCACAACGTGAACTTCGATTATGGCTTTATCAAACAGGAGTTTGCACGGCTGGATCAGCACTATCGGCGACCAAAATTATGTACGGTCAGGCAAATGCGCAAAGCCTGGCCTGGACTGCCTTCCTATTCTCTGGCAGCGCTGACTTCCCATTTCGATATTGCAATGGAGCGTCATCACCGTGCACTGTCTGATGCCAAAGCGGCAGCGTCGCTGCTGGTGTTATCTCAGCAGGGGCATGACTGAACCACTTTTCAGAGCCTGCGTATAGGTAATCACGCAGCCTTTCTGATGTAGCCTGAACAATGAGTAAAAAAGCCGTAGCAAATAACCTGGAAGAACACGAAACATCACGAGTTATTGAAATGGCGTGGGAAGACCGAACACCGTTTGAAGCCATTGAAACGCTTTTCGGGTTATCTGAGAAGCAGGTCATAGCGCTGATGCGCTCTACGTTAAAACCGCAGGCATTTCGAAATTGGGGGGCACGGGTAAATGGACGCAGTACCAAGCACCAGGCACTGCGTCCAAAAGGTGTTACACGAGGATACTGCGTGTCCCAGTATAAGCCACAGGGGGCGAATAAGTAGGCTTAGTGTGGCATTCTCAACCCAATGGCAAGAGTGTCCGTTCGTTTCGACTTCTTTCGCGAATGACCTATTCAATAATAAACGACGCCAGCATTATTGACGACGCCACCCGCTGTCGACATCAAGCTAACGAGATTTCACTGGCTTTGGCGGCAGGGTGATTGCAGGCAACAGCAGCGCCATTAATTGTCGTCGCAAAGGGGTGGGGAATACTCGCGCATTGTCAGTTTTTTCTATCGCTTCTGCTTGTTTTACGATGCCAAGTAAATGTAAAAACCGTCTGTCATGGTGATACAGTGACTCAAGCTCTGCCATGATAATTTCAATCAGATCACTGACCGGCCGGGTGTCTTCGTGAAGAAGTTGTCTGGCAACTTCGCGTTTAACCACACTTTCCCACTCCGCACGATAGCTTCCTGACAATCGCTCCGGAAATTCACTGAGTTCAGCGATATCTTTGTCCAGACTCACGCCCTCCTCCGCACTATCGTAATACAGCCTCAGGGCAAGCAACACGTCAATGGAAAGCCGCGAAATAGGTAGATGACGGGACAGTAGCTGCTCCCGCGATTGCATAGCTCCTCCTCACTCTGCTAAATATCGTTTCGACAAGATGATCCAACCATCAAACCGGATTACTCTATGGTTGTTCTTAAATCGCATAATACTGCAATAATAATGATAAAGGATGACCGCGTTGATATCAGCCAGATTACAAAAACGTAACCATAACCTCATGAACTGAGGCAAGTGCATCAGCGTAATTTACTATGCACTGTTAAAAGTGTGTACGCGTTCTTGCTGTTTGGCCCACCTTATCGGTGGGCCTTTTTTATACCGCTACGAAGCGAATTGGTAGTCAGACCATGATTACCTTATTTGACGTTATATTGTCGATGCGCGCAACGTTTGGTTAATTCTTATCGAGTGACAACGCGATGCCGCTAAGTAAGCGGGTTGTACTGTCTACAACATCAAATCTGACAAACCACTCCATGTCGTCCACCGCGTTGATACTGCCGCTGATTTCTGCAGAAAAGCCGTGGCCGGTACCCAGAAAGTCTTCTGTCAGTTCTGCCCGTGGACCGATGCCTTCACTAACATAAGAGTAGTGGGCAAAATAGGAAAGTGGTGTATCGCCAATGACGATGTCTCCGGTAAGACCGGTAACGGTTTTGGAATCTGGCTCGTCCAGGCGTCGAATGAGCTCAAAAAACACAGTATGGTCTGACTCGGTTTTATAGCGATATTCGCCACGCAAAAAGTTTCCGCCAGTCATTCTTTCCAGGCTAAGTTCGTAACTATGAAAGTCATTGATTTTTGTAGTGTATTCCAATTCGATGTAGTTGGCTTCTTCAGGTAACTCCAGCGCATTTGCCGGATCGGTATCATCCAGCTCGCCCACAACAATATCCAGCAGGCTGTCGCTGTCCAGCTTGACTACCTGACGGATACCGGCAATCCAGCCGTCTTTTGAAAGGCCTGAGGAAGACACCCTGCCTTTATAGGTAGGTACGATCCCGACCTCCGTTTTTCCCCATGAGGACGTATGGCGAACATACGCCCGCCGGACATAAATCTTCTGACTACTACCATCACCAATGGTATTGTGGCTGGAACCGAAATCGTCGCCAGTCACCACAAAACTGTTCACACTCCAGGCGCCGGCATCATCGAATGTCCATTGCGGGTAATACCGGATGCGATATTGATTACGATGATCGCGGTCAGAACGGTCATCAAAGCGAGCCTGTAAATCCAGCCTGTGAGAATACCCTGCAGCAGTATCGTCGTCGCTATTCTGAGCTAACGCCACCACCGGATTAATACACAACAGCATTGCGGTGAGAAAGCGATTCATAGTCATTTACGTCCCTGAAAAATTTAGGATTTGTCTATTATACGGAGGTTTGTGACAGAAAGCCGAATTGAGATAAAAAAAGCCGGCATCAAGCGTGCCGGCAAGGAAGTGGGGTACTAATCCCGGAGGGTATAAACCAGAGAGGTTTAAATCACATGAGAACGTGAAAAGAAGTATTTCGCCTTTCACAACATGAATATTATCCCACGATTGTCATTTGCAAAATTTAATAAAATTGATTGTTTTAATCGGATTTTTAAATACCAGCATGCAGGCGCAGAGAAATAAAGTGGCGGAGTAGGGAAACCGGATTAAGATTAACAGTAACCCCTTATGTTTCGCAGCTTGTGGAGTCGCCCGATGGGTAATCATGGTTCAATCAAAACGAAGCTACTGATCATCATGATTACGCTGGTCAGCGTTTGCGCTATCGTGCTGGGCAGTATCGCACTTTTTAGTCTGAACAAGCTTTCAAGTCGGCAGCTCACTAGTATTGAAAGTGAACTTGAAAATCAGATTCTTAAGTCTATGCAACAAAGTGCACAACGCGCGGCGCAGCAAGCATCTTCACTATTAAATGCCAGTTTTACTCCGGTCCAGGCGCTCGCGTCCATCTACTCAGATACCGCCACTCCCTCAACAAGCCTGTCCAGGGACGATGTGCAGCAAATGGTTGCCTCGACATTATTGTCAGTTGACGCCGCCAGTGCATTGTATGCGCAGTTTGAAAATAATGCCTATGACGGTCGTGATGCCGAATACCGTAACGCCGGTGAGCACAGCACGCCTATAGGCAGTCTGGAAGTTTACTATGTAAAAGAAGGCGGACGGGCTGTGCTGTATCCGGTAGACGATCCACAGGAAAAGTATCTGGATACCCGAGATGAGAATGAGGTAAGAGAGGCAGAATGGTACCTGTGCAGCAAAGATCTGCGGCGAGCCTGTGTGCTTGACCCTTATCTTTATGAAATTGAAGAAGGTAACGAAGCGCTGATGACGACGCTGACCGCGCCTGTTTTGAAAAATGGTCAGTTCCGGGGCGTGGTGGGCATTGATATCAATTTGCCGGTTTTACAGCGGTGGGTATCGGACTACAGTAAAACGTTGTTTAACGGTGAGGCTGAGCTTACCTTATTGAGTCAACGCAATATGATTGCCGCATCAAGCGCTTACCCTGACGGCCTGGGTAAGGCGCTTGACGAGGTAGCACCAGCGCTGAGTACCGCACTACAAGGCAGTGCGGATACCCGGATGGGAGAGGATTACTGGCGCGCAACCTATGCCTTCGACATAGCCAATACGCAGGAACGCTGGACCATGGTGGTAGCCGTACCCACGTCAGTTGCTACGGCGTCGCTTATGGCGATGGAGAAAGAGGCCGAATCCAGTTACGCACAGGCGCTAACCACACTTCTGTTACTGGCCGGAGTGTTTATAATTATCGCTATTGGTATTTCGCTGTGGGTCGCGCGGTCCATTTCGCAACCCATCTCTGAAGTCTCCTCGTCAGTATCGACTCTGGCGTCGCAGGAGGGGGATCTTACCCAAACGCTGCCTGCACAGCGTCACGCTGAACTGATAACCCTTGCAAACGGATTGAACGCTTTTATGCGGAAGCTGGCAGAAATGATAAGGGTGTCCAAGCAAAGCGCGCAGGCGCTGGTCAGCGAGTTAGGGCAGCTAACTTCAAGTGCAACGCAACTGGAGAGTCGCACGGGTAAACAGCAACATGAACTGGACAACATTGCTACCGCCGTCACGCAAATGTCGGCAACCGCAACTGAAGTAGCATCACTGGCGGCAGGGACGGCTGCAGACACTCAGTCCTGCAACACAATGCTTCAGGGCACACAGCAAGCGCTGTCTTCAAATGTAGAGCATGTGAACGGGCTATCCCGTGAAATCCTCCAGTCTGCCAGCGAAGTAAATGATGTTGCCAGCAAGACCGACGATATCACCAGCATTCTCACCACTATCGAGTCTATAGCGGAGCAAACAAACCTGCTGGCGCTGAATGCGGCGATAGAAGCCGCCAGAGCGGGTGAGCAGGGGCGCGGATTTGCTGTCGTTGCTGATGAGGTTCGCAATCTGGCGGCCAGAACGCAGGCGTCTACTGAAGAAATCTCACAACTGATCACAGAACTACAACGTCGCGTTAAACGCTCGGTGACCTCGCTGGAGGCGATGCAAAGCTCGGTAGCAGATACTGTCTCGCAAACACAAACGAGCTTCGATAATGTCAGCGATACACTGGCGCGGTTAGCCAGTATCAGCGACAGTATCAGTCAGGTAGCAACCGCCGCTGAGCAGCAAAGCCATGTGAGTGACGATATCAGTAAACGTGTTGTTATGGTTAGTGATGATAGTAAGGATCTGGCGAAACTGGGCAAAGTACTGAACGATGTGAACGCTCATATCAACGCGCTCATCCATGATATGAATACGCAGCTTAATCGGCTTCGTGTATAGCGTTATCGTGGTAGTCGTGGTGTTTGTAGATGATGTATCGCTTTGGACTTAGCAGGTTTGACGCAGATTTGGGGCACCCTTGGCGCTGGCTCATGCATGTTGACGCAGAGTAAACCGGTGTGAAGTGTTGTCGCACCTGGTTAGTCGCGGGGAGCTGCCGCAGGTTAGGTAACAGCAGAAATAAAAACAGGCGCAGATAGCGCCTGTTTTTGTCAATGTCAGGCCATGCCCAACTTCTTTTCCAGATAGTGGATGTTGGTTCCACCGGCAAAGAAGTTTTCATCAGCCATAATTCGACGTTGTAGCGGAATGTTGGTTTTGATCCCGTCGATTACCAGCTCATCCAGTGCGTGACGCATTCTGGCGATGGCCTCATCACGGCTTTCACCGTAAGTGATCAGCTTACCAATCATCGAGTCATAATAAGGCGGCACTGAGTAGCCAGCATAGATATGCGAATCCCAGCGTACCCCGAGGCCGCCTGGCGAATGAAACATATCAATTTTGCCCGGACTCGGAACGAACGTATCCGGGTCTTCCGCATTGATACGACACTCAATAGCGTGACCACGGATCTGAATCTGAGACTGGTCAATGGATAATGGCTGACCGGCGGCAATACGCAGCTGTTCTTTGATCAGATCCACGCCAGTGATCATCTCAGAAACCGGGTGCTCTACCTGGATCCGGGTGTTCATTTCGATGAAATAAAATTCGCCGTTTTCGTACAAAAACTCAAACGTTCCGGCACCACGATAACCAAGCTCTATACAGGCGCGACGGCAACGATCGCCAATCTTATTGCGCATCTGCTCAGAGACGCCTGGTGCAGGCGCTTCTTCTACCACCTTCTGGTGACGGCGCTGCATCGAGCAATCACGCTCACCTAAGTGAATCGCGTTACCCTGACCATCAGCCAGTACCTGAATTTCGACGTGGCGCGGGTTTTCAAGAAACTTTTCCATGTACACGGTTGAGTTACCGAACGCCGCGCCAGCTTCTGCCTGCGTGGTTTCAATAGACTTGATCAGCTCTCCTTCGTTGCGAACTACGCGCATTCCGCGCCCACCACCGCCACCGGCGGCTTTTACGATAATCGGATAGCCAATTCGCTTGGCGATGGCTTTATTACGCTCGTTATCATCAGTCAGCGGGCCGTCAGAGCCGGGTACACACGGCACGCCAGCTTTTTTCATGGCGTTGATTGCCGATACCTTGTCACCCATAAGGTTGATGGTTTCTGCTTTCGGACCGATGAAAATAAAGCCACTTTTTTCAACTGCTTCGGCAAAGTCAGCATTTTCAGCCAGAAATCCATAACCCGGATGGATGGCGATAGAATTAGTCACTTCTGCTGCCGCGATGATGCGTGGAATGTTGAGGTAACTTTCTGTTGCCGATGCTTTCCCAATACATATGGATTCATCTGCTAACAGAACGTGCTTGAGGTTTTTATCCGCAGTGGAATGCACAGCAACGGTTTTGATGCCAAGTTCTTTACAGGCACGCAAAATGCGAAGTGCAATTTCCCCACGGTTTGCAATGAGTACTTTATCTAACATGATAATGTGCCCGATTACTCAATGATGAACATTGGTTGGTCAAATTCTACCGGATCCTGATTCTCTACCAGAATTTCTTTTACCACTCCGGCTTTGTCAGATTCGATTTGATTCATCATTTTCATGGCTTCAACAATACATAAAGTGTCGCCAACTTTAACGCTCTGGCCTACTTCAACGAAGGCTTTCGCTGTGGGTGAGGACGCACGGTAGAAGGTACCTACCATCGGCGATTTTACCACGTGACCGCTGGGTGCAGCGGGTTCCGCCGGGACTTCCGGAGCCGCAGGGGCAGACGCCGGAGCTTGCGGCGCCTGAGGCGCAGCGGGTGCAGCGAAGCTATAATTCATTGGAGCAGCGACGCCAGACGGGCCGCGGTGAATGCGCACAGACTCTTCGCCTTCGGTGATTTCCAGCTCGGCAATGCCGGATTCTTCAACCAGTTCGATGAGTTTTTTAATTTTTCTGATATCCATGATCGGTCTCGTATTACTTTGTCGTTGTCTGTAAGTTGATGGCAGCCGTCAGTGCCAGAGAGTAGCCTATAGGGCCTAATCCCAGGATGACGCCAGCGGCTATATCTGAAAGATAAGAGTGATGACGAAAAGACTCGCGGGCATGAACATTGGACAAATGCACTTCGACAAAAGGAATCGAGACGCTCAACAACGCATCCCGCAGTGCGATACTGGTATGAGTAAAAGCACCGGGGTTGATGATGATGGCGTCAACCTTGCCAAGAGAATCATGTATGCGGTCAATAAGCGCATGCTCGGCATTTGACTGAAAATGAGACAAGCTGACACCGGCAGAGTCTGCCTGTGCCGTTAAGTCATCGACGATGTCCTGTAGTGTCTGGTGACCGTATTTATCCGGTTCACGCTGTCCTAACATATTAAGGTTAGGCCCGTTAAGTAACAAAATATTCATTAAAATGATGCTATCTTTCGACAAAAATCAGGTTAATCGTCATTTCAACAAAAAAACGCTGACGTTGCACGAAAAAAAGCCAGTTACTGCCTTATCGTTATCAATTAACGAGTGATTATAGACGTACATATAAATTTCGCAGCAAAATACTGGTCTAATCAGGGGATATCGCCGCAAAGTTCACGTGTCTATGGGGGCTGGTTTCACTAACACAGTGAGTCAGGGCATCGTCACTGGCGGATTGAAACTGACAGGAACAGAGTCATACCGGCCATGCGGCTTTGCGATGTACACCCCAAAGTGCAAATGAGGTTGCGACGAAAAGCCGGTGTTACCGGTATAGCCGATAAGCTGGCCGGCTTCGATGGTATCCCCACGGGATACTGTCACGCCGGCGTATCGTAAGTGGTAATACTCTCCGGTAGTGCCGTCGTCGTGCAGTATCGCCACATAGTTCGCATATTTTGCCAGCGATTTTGACGGACCACCGCGCTTACCATCGGCTTTGGTGTCGATAACAATGCCGCCTCTGGCGGCCAGCACGGGTGTCCCCTCAGGCGCATCAAAATCGATCGCATAGCGGGAAGCGCCCTGGTGACTGTAATTGCCGTTGAACCCCTGAATCACCGGATACTGTGAGAGGGGTTGCAACGGGGGAATGTAGCGGACATTGTCATCATGACTGGCATTCAATACACCTGGTGTCCAGCGAACTTGCATGTCCTGCCAGAAGCGGCGTGGACTGCGGAGAGTGCCAAGTGAGTGTTGTTCCGTGGCATTCAGGTCGACGGTTATGTGGGGTTTGCCAATTAGCTGCGGAGCGTAAACAGTAAGCACAACGGGAAGGTCTGATACGTTTTCAACCAGTAACTCTGTGTTGTTGTTCCCCTGCTTTGTAGTCAGACAAAACCGGTCGTCAAAACAGCGCTGACTCCCGTACACGGGCAGTCCAACAGACATCACAAAACATAATAAGAGAATACGCACATTCGCCCCCCGGTTGTAACCCCGCTGATTACGGGAACCTCAATACCACTGTGGCAACCTGATGCAGGCTCTGAAGAATTCAGAGCCTTGTTACGGTGATTCATCAATAGCCGCTTCTATGCATTTACGGGGGCTGGCTTACTCTAGTTGCTACCTAACACCTTTTTAATGTGCGCGGCAAACGGCTCTGCCCGCATGAAGCCGGTAACCCGGGAGCCCTTTATTTCATTTCCCTGCGTGTCGAAAAACAAAATGGTGGGTAGGCCAAGCACATCGAATTCTTCATTAAACGCCAAATTGGTCGGTGTGTTATCGGTTAAATCGACTTGCATCCATACGGTGTCACTGAGTGCGTCAACCACCTGCGGCGCCGGAAAGGTATACTTCTCAAACTCTTTACAGGCCACACACCAGTCAGCGTATAAATCGACCATCACGGTTTTTCCCTGCGCGTTGGCGGCAGCCACTTTGGTGCGCAAGTCTTCGACACTCTTCACAACCATAAACTCAGGGTGAGTGTTTGACGCCGTCGTTGAGGTTCCCGCTGAATTTCCATAACTGCTGCCAAATAGTGTCTGGTAGCCAATCATTGCGCTGGCAAACAAACCTAAGAAAATCACCAGTGTACGAACCCCTTTCGCGAGCGAAGGCGATGATGCCTGGTTCATCACGCTGTAATACGTAAAAGCCGCAAGGCCAACGCCTGCCCACAGTAAATTGCTGTATTCACTGTTCCATAAGCGCTCAACGAACAGCACGGCGACTGCCAGCATCATGAAACCGAATGTGACTTTCACTATGTTCATCCAGTTGCCCGCTTTAGGCAGTAGTTTGCCACCGGTCATGCCAAACAGGATTAGCGGGATCCCCATGCCAAGGCTAAGCACATAGAGCGAGACGAAGCCCAGCGTCATGTCACCGGATTGGGCAATAAACAATAGTATGCCGGTCAGCGGCGCCGTCGTGCAGGGTGACGCCACCAGCCCGGACAACACACCCATGACAAAAACGCCAATAACATTGCCACGTTTCTGATCGTTGCTAAGGTTGTTCAGGCGAGATTGCCATGACGAAGGTAACTGCAATTCGTATGCGCCAAACAACGCCAACGCGAGGGCCAGGAAAAGCACGATAAATACCGAAAGAATTATCGGATGCTGAAGCGCTGCCTGAAACTGCACACCTGCCGATGCCACCACCAGGCCAAGCAGCGAGTAGGTGATGGCCATACCCTGCACATACACAAACGACAACCAGAAAGCCTTCGACAGCTTAATTTCTTTGCCCTGGCCTATGACAATACCGGACAGAATCGGATACATCGGGAACACACAGGGCGTGAACGCCAGGCCCACGCCAAGCGCGAGGAAAATTAGCAGCGTCCATAACAGGTTTTCATCATCAGCAAGACGTTCGGCCAGCGTGAACTGTTCTGATTGCACGCTACTGCTTTGCGTTACATCGTCCCCGGCCGCTGCGGAAGCTGAGTCTGACGCCGCGCCTACCGCCTCAAGATAGATGACTTTGGTAGTAGGTGGATAACACAGCCCCGCATCGGCACAGCCCTGATAACGCAGTTTCACCACACCGTCTTTTACCGATTCCTCGATAGGAACGGTAAAGGTGACACTGTCGTAATACACTTCAGTCAGACCAAAAAACTCATCCTGCTTTTCTTTACCCTCCGGCAGCCCTGGCTCGCCAATAGTCGCGTTTTTGGTGACTAGTTTAAACTGATGCTTATAAAGGTAGTAAGCGTCAGCAATGTCGAATGTCACCGTCAGCACGTCATCGTTTTGCTCAAAGTCAAAGACGAAGGCTTCTTCGACGGGTAAAAACTCAGGCTCATCGCTGAACAAATCGGCCATCCCGCCGCTTTCCACCTGCGCTTTGCAGGCAAAGGGGAAAGCGATGAAGATCGCCATCAGAACGAGTAAATAATGTCTTGGCTTCATGCAAGTTTCCTGATTACTGCTTATCAATTGACAGACGTTGTCAGCCAGTTTACGTAGGCATTGCTGCCTGAAATCTCATCGATAACCAACCATTCCATGACATCATACGGATGCAGATCTTCGACACAGGTGTAGGCGTCGTCGACCTTGTCGTGGGTCGTTTTTATTATCAGCTGGAACTCTTCGCCTTGCTGTAACGCGCCGTCCCACTGATAAAATGACATTACCGGCCCGGCGACATTCACACATGCTGCAAGCTGGTCTTTTACCAGCCTGGCTGCGATCTCACTGCCGGTTTTCTTATCCGGTACGGTGCACAATGCAATTTTGACTGACATGTTAGCTCCTTAAGACCTGGCGGGCTTTGATATTCTTTCAGAAATTCAGTGTAACATGAGAACGGCTTGTCGGCGCGACAGCACCGTTGGTCGGTTCTGCACGTAGGTATGATTGTGATTATGAAAAACTCCCCCATGTAGAACTAACGTGTATTGTGGTTTTTGGCATGGGTGAAAGTTGTGTGCTGATTAAAAACAGGATTAGACAATACACAAAACCTGCCCCGAGCTGGGCTGCAACAGATTTTATGAGGTGCTGATTTGCGCATTCTTTTTTTATTATTTGCCATTATGCCTATCATCGAGATTGCGCTGCTGATTCAGGTAGGTGGCATTATCGGTGGCTGGAACACGGTTGCCTTGGTCATTATCACGGCTTTTGTGGGTGCCTATCTGGTGCGTCGTGAGGGTTTTCAGACCTTACAGTCGGCGCAGGCGAAAATGCAGCGAAACGAACTGCCGGGTAAAGAAATGGTTGAGGGCCTGATGCTGGTGATTGCCGGTGTGTTGCTGGTCACCCCCGGGTTCATCACCGATATCCTTGGCTTCTTATTCGTTATTCCTGGCAGCCGCCACATGTTGGCAGCGCAACTGTCCAAGCATATGAAGATGCGGGTGGTTACCCAGGGCGGATTTGGTCAGACCGGTAATTATCAACAGCCTGGCAACGATCCCTTCAGGCAGCGCGATCCGTCAGGCGACGGTAACGTGTTTGAAGGTGAGTACGATGATAAAACCAGACAGGACGATCCGGATAAGCGCCTGAAGTAACCCCACTTTTGTACCCCAACAACACATACGCTGTACGCGAGAGTCAGGCATTCGCGGCAGCGCATCTGGCTGGTAACGCATCGAATGAAAAAAAATGCGTTTTTTTCACAAAAAGCCCTTGAGATTGTCAGGGTACTCCCCCATTTAACCACGCAGAAAAGATTTTAACGCCCGGTAACGGGTATTCCTAGGTATCCGGTACACAGTGTTGTGTATCGATCACAACTTAAAACTTGAATAGTTGAATTTTCAGGAGATTTGAAAATGGCAATTCGTCCTTTACATGATCGCGTTATCATTAAGCGCGCAGAGCAGGAAAGCAAGTCTGCTGGTGGAATCGTACTGACTGGTTCTGCAGCAGAAAAATCTACGCGCGGTGAGGTTATTGCTGTAGGTAACGGTCGCATCCTTGATAACGGCGACGTTAAAGCTCTGGATGTAAAAGTAGGCGACACCGTTATTTTCAACGACGGTTACGGCGTGAAAACAGAGAAGCTGGATGGTGAAGAAGTTCTGATCCTGAGCGAAAGCGACATTCTGGCGATTGTTGAATAAAACACGATATCCGTTAAACGAATTTAGAGGAATTAAACATGGCAGCTAAAGAAGTACGTTTTGGTGATGACGCCCGCACAAAAATGCTGAAAGGCGTTAATACTCTGGCAAACGCAGTAAAAGTAACCTTAGGTCCTAAAGGCCGTAACGTTGTTCTGGATAAGTCATTCGGCGCACCTACCATCACCAAAGATGGTGTATCTGTAGCGAAAGAAATCGAGCTGGAAGACAAGTTCGAGAACATGGGCGCGCAGATGGTTAAAGAAGTGGCGTCTAAAGCGAATGATGAAGCTGGTGACGGTACTACTACAGCAACTGTTCTGGCACAGGCTATCGTAACTGAAGGTCTGAAGTCAGTGGCTGCGGGTATGAACCCAATGGATCTGAAGCGCGGTATCGACAAAGCCGTTATTGCTGCGGTTGAAGAACTGAAAAACCTGTCTACTGATTGTGCAGACAGCAAGTCTATCGCGCAGGTAGGTACTATCTCTGCTAACTCTGACTCAGAAGTGGGTGAGATCATTGCACAAGCAATGGAAAAAGTTGGCAAAGAAGGCGTTATCACAGTTGAAGAAGGTCAGGCTCTGCAAAACGAGCTGGACGTCGTTGAAGGTATGCAGTTTGACCGCGGTTACCTGTCTCCTTACTTCATCAACAACCAGGAAAACGGCACTGTTGAGCTGGATAACCCGTTCATCCTGCTGGTAGACAAGAAAATCTCTAACATCCGTGAGCTGCTGCCTACACTGGAAAACGTTGCGAAAGCCGGTAAGCCTCTGCTTATCATGGCTGAAGACGTGGAAGGTGAAGCGCTGGCAACACTGGTTGTTAACAACATGCGCGGTATCGTGAAAGTTGCTGCGGTGAAAGCACCAGGTTTCGGCGACCGTCGTAAAGCGATGCTGCAAGACATCGCAACCCTGACTGGCGGTACAGTAATCTCTGAAGAGATTGGTCTGGAGCTGGAAAAAGTTCAGCTGGAAGACTTAGGTACAGCGAAGCGCGTTGTTATCAACAAAGACAACACCACTGTGGTTGACGGTAACGGCGACGAAGCGGCTATTGAAGGTCGTTGCGCGCAAATTCGTGGTCAAATTGAAGAGTCTACTTCTGACTACGACAAAGAAAAACTTCAGGAGCGTCTGGCCAAGCTGTCTGGCGGTGTTGCAGTTATCAAAGTAGGTGCTGCTACCGAAGTTGAGATGAAAGAGAAGAAAGACCGCGTTGAAGATGCGCTACACGCCACTCGCGCTGCGGTTGAAGAAGGTGTGGTACCTGGTGGTGGTGTTGCCCTGGTTCGTGCGGCGTCACGCCTGGCTGACCTGACTGGTGACAACGAAGATCAAACCGTTGGTATCAAGCTGGCTCTGCGTGCAATGGAATCTCCACTGCGTCAAATCGCAATCAACTCAGGTGCAGAAGCGTCAGTGGTTGTGAATGAAGTGAAGAACGGCCAAGGTAACTACGGTTACAACGCAGGTAACGACACTTACGGCGACATGCTGGAAATGGGTATTCTTGACCCAACAAAAGTGACGCGTTCAGCACTGCAATTCGCAGCATCAATCGCTTCTCTGATGATCACTACAGAAGCGATGGTGGCTGAACTGCCAAAGGAAGACGGTCCAGCAATGCCTGACATGGGCGGCATGGGTGGAATGGGCGGCATGATGTAAGAATCGCCCCGCTTTTAGAGTCGTTATAAATCAATGACTTAGAAGCCTATCGAAACCAGCTGTGGTACGTTTTGTATCACGGTTGGTTTCACACTTTATTCCCTTATCCTTTTTTCAAACTAAACCAATTCCCCTTTAAGTTTCAACACTTCAGGAAGTTCTTCACGTAAACGCTTAGCCTTTATCCTAAGGTCTCTTAACGCGCTCTATATCGCTCTCTCTGATCGTATCTAGTTCTATCAATACAACTCGATACCACCAACCTGATGTCTTCCCTCAGATCATCACAGTGACTCTCATTGACTCTGATGATGGTGCGCCGTGGGAGGGACCGTTGTGTATTAGATTCGATAGTCGATGGTTATCAGAGGGGAACCCCTAGGGGGGAGGGGCGAGGTGGACCTCTACTTATACGATTGCGGCGTTCCGTAATTTGTGAGAAAAACGGTTTTTACTTTTCGTCATTTTTCCAATCTCTATTCCGATGAAATGGTCGAGGACTTCAACATGGACCCACTAATCCTAGAAACTGCTCAAGATCACCCTACCGCTTACGAGTCAGGACTTGAAGCTCTTTATCGATACTCATCATATTCACCTGATTGTAAGGATAGACACTCTTACTTATTCAGGGAGGGATGGCTTTATCACAGTCAGCCGGAATCATTTAATGACCCATTCGATTGTAAGTATCATTTACGTTGGCCTAACGCACTATTCTATAGTGATGAATTGAGAGGCTTTCTTGGCGATATGCAATTGTTAGCAGGCTTGCTCCCTGAACAAGTAAATGAGGATATTCTTAGTAGATCTTTGGGGATTCTCAGTAATGACGGAGTGAAAGCTAACGTAAAAAGTGCTCTGGAAATCGAATATTCTAAGGCTAGAGTATGTTGCTTCACCTCTACAAATGACAATCAACTTTTCTGGTCTCATTACGCAAATTCCCACAAGGGGTACTGCGTAAAGTTTGCTGTATCAGATAACTCCAAAAGCGTCATATCGAATGCAAGAAAGATTAAGTACACGGACGATTATCCAACTCTCACGTTCCCACTATTCTCAAAGTTAGTTAAGTTGCTCAAGCCGTTCTACACAAAGTCAAAAAAGTGGGAGTACGAAGGGGAGTATAGGAGTATTTTCAGTCATGAGTGGCTTTACCAACTGGAGCACTCGGAGGATGCTTTAAAGCTTTCAAATGACGAAATAACTGATGTGTATTTCGGATCTCAAATGCTGCCTGAAGATAAGGCTGACATCATCGAACTCTGTGAGCAAGGTCCATTTAAACCGAGACTCTGGGACTCCATGCCACATCCTAGTAAATATGAGTTAAGTTTCATTCCTCATGAAGGGTAGTGTCAAAATCTGGGTAGAACCCAAAAATTTCTCTCTGCTTACCTCAGTCACTTTCCGTTACTATCCCGCGCTATCGAATTGATGCCGCGGTAAACCAGCCCGAACTCTTAAACTACTTATCCTGCTAAGAGCCACGTAACTTATTGTAGCCACTTTGTATAATTGCTTCTGAAATACTATACCTAACTATACGTAAAGCAGAGGCGCGGTTAGCCGATATTAATCTCACGCTTTATTTAAAGTCATTCTCAGGGACGCCCTTTTCTATGAATCTGTATCGAAATAGTAGTGTGCAAGTGAAAGCGATGCTTGCACCCGTCATCATCCTTATTTTATTGGTGGTAATTGTTGTCACCTCTATTGCCAATATCAGTAATGTGAGCAAAGACGTTGTCACTATCACCGACGATCTCGCACCCGACAGTGGACTTGCAGCGCAAATTCTGCGCGAAGTGTATCAAAAGCGCTTGCAGGTTAAGGACTACATAAAGACCGCGTCGAAGCAGTCAGTGGAAAAGTTTGAGTCGGCCCAGGACAGATTAAACGAGCATAAAGCTAAAGCGTTTAAAGATATTGGCGATCCGCAGCGTGTATCTTATCTGCAAGAGCTGGATAGTCTGGATAAAGATTATAACGACGCATTTTTTAATGTTGTCGTGAAAAATATGAATGTTCGTGACCAGGTAGTCACTGACGAATTGAATGTCAACGGCCCTGCTATGGAAAAGTCGCTAACGGCCCTGATGACAATGGCAAATACAGAAGATGACGCTGACGGGGTTATCGTATTTGGTAACGCCCTTCGCAACTTATTACTGGCACGAATTTACGTATTTAAATACCTAGACAGCAATGATGCTGAGAGTAAAGCACGGGTTTACCAAGAGTTAGATGAGGCTGCAGCGGTTGCCAGCGCGTTTTCATCAGCCAACCGCGATCCTGCACGCCAGACGTACATCAACGATGTGGTGAATCGATTGGCTCAGTACCGAAAAAGCTTTGATAAGGTGGTATCCGCAATCGATACCCGTAATCAGGCAATAGACAACATTCTGGATGTGAAGGGGCCACAAATGGCCGAGCTTGCATCTTCACTGAGAACCAGTGTGTTTAAGTCTATGAGTGACCAGGGCGCGCTGACCAACGAAACGCTGTCGCAGACGATGCTAATCGTCATCGTGGTATCTGTGATTTCCGCTATTCTCGGACTCGCAATTTCTTATTTTGGCTCCAGAGCGATGGTGGCGCCAATCATCTCGGCAAGTCGTACCCTACAATCCATGGAGCAAACCAATGACCTGAAGCAGCGGCTGTCAGTTAACGGTAAAGATGAAATAGGTCAGCTGGCGACAAGCTTTAATCGCTTTGCTGATAAATTGCAGAAACTGGTAAGTGAAATTATCAATGCAACTGTCCAGCTTTCAGCCGCGGCAGAAGAAATGTCTGAAGTCACCAAAACCACGCGTCATCAGGTGGCCAGTCAAACCGAGGAGACAATGCAGGTCGCTTCTGCAATCAACGAGCTGGAATCTACAGTGAAGGATGTGGCGCATAATGCCGAGAATGCCTCACGTGCAGCGGAAGAGACCGATGTGGAAGCAAAATCAGGTAGCGTCGTCATTCAGAATACAGTAACCGGCATTAATAGTCTGGCGGGAGAAATCGAACAATCATCGCTGGTAATTGAAGAGCTGCGAACTGAAAGCCAGGCTATTTCTACAGTGCTTGATGTGATTAAAAATATTGCTGAGCAAACCAACTTGCTGGCACTGAATGCGGCTATCGAGGCTGCCAGAGCGGGTGAGCAGGGCCGTGGGTTCGCAGTGGTTGCTTCTGAAGTAAGAACGCTTGCTCAGCGCACACAGGATTCCACCCAGGAAATCGAGGGGCTTATCTCTACATTGCAATCTGGCGCTGTTAACGCGGTTAATTCTATGAGCAATAACCAGAAAAGTATTCTCTCACTGGTTGAGCAGGCTGAGGGAGCCACCAAAGCGCTGACATCAATAACGAAGATGGTATCTTCAATCAATGAAATGAACTCGATGATAGCGACCGCAGCAGAACAACAAAGCGTGGTGGTGGGGCAAGTGAACCGCAGCGTTAACAATATTCATGATGTCTCAAGTAGTACGTTGACAAGTGCCGAACAAATATCGGATGCCAGCGCTGAACTGGCCAACCTTGGTTCGAAGCTGCAAGAACAGGTTAGCCAGTTTAAAATATCGTAATGAAGTGTGGTTAGCGGCACAGTGTTGCGAGTAGGTGTAACCGCGTTTGTTAACTGCCAACAACATATCCCGGCTACTTGTCCTTTTGCGCGGTAGCCGTTGGTTAAGCGGATATGCACTCAGTTCGCCAATGACAGCGTTAATTTTGGTCTGCAATACCTTATAATCGACGCCGGATAATCAGCTAGAGACAACACCATGGCAACCGCATCCGCACTGCACATTCTGGTAAAAACAGAAAAAGAAGCCTTATCGATTTTAGAGCAGCTTAAAAAAGGCAAAAACTTTGGCAGCCTCGCCAAGCGCTATTCTACCTGCCCATCGGGTAAGCGTGGTGGTGATTTGGGCGAATTTCGGCGTGGTCAGATGGTAAAAGCCTTTGACGATGTTGTGTTTAAGAAAGAAGTGCTAAAAGTGCACGGGCCGGTAAAAACGCGTTTTGGCTATCACCTTATCAAAACGCTGTATCGTAGTTAGTTCCGGCCTTGTGTAATCGGTGAAGTAGGCAGGTTCATCCACAGTAGCCGTTATTCCAGGCTTGTACGTTGTTGCCTGCAAATTGTGCTGCGAACTGCTTATCGGTGCGACCACAGGGAAAAGTCGACAGCGCAGCGCCTAACGATGCTTCAACAAAATCCCGGTTTACAGGTCGTGAAGGGTCACAGCCGGGACTATAGTTGTTGATGCGACACAGCGAACGGTCAAAGGCGGCAATGCCCAGGAAGGCATCATAGCGCACAAGCAGCGTTTCCATCACATAGGAGTTAAACATTGGAGGCTGCCAAAGTGTGGCCTGGGAATACAGCATCGCTGACTTTCTGTTGGCGACAAGACCATCGCTTCTAACAAAGGGCTGCAGATAACTCCAGTTGGGATCAATCTGTGCCAGCAATGTGTCGTTTTCCAGCAGCATCGATTCAAAGTTAACCGATACTTGCTGGGCATCCATGGGGCCTGACACCTGCGCGCCTGCTAACCGAATCTCTACACTCCCGGTGTCATTGTATGCCCTGCAGTGGTTACCGGACTTTTCAACTTCCCACCCTTGCGGGATCGCAAACGCACCGCCAGACGCCTGATGAATATAAATATCAAAACCTGGATTAAGATTAGCGTGTCCGGCATAGTGGGCAGCATTGATAAGCTGAGAAATGCCCATTGGGGAGTCTGATGTTTGATAGAGATCATTGAGACTGCGGGTACGCATTTTTCTGAACGTAAACTGGCCGCAGTTGATACTTTTCCCCATATTAATATCGGTGTCAGCGGAAAAAACGCGGGAGGCGGTAAGGGTTCCGTCGCCGGATGCCTGTCCTGACATGTCCAGCTCGTTCCCCGACATCAGGTGATAAAAGTTTTTAATGGGTACACCCCAACTGATACTGGCGGTGCCGCTTTCCAGTCCGCCATCTGCAATGCCAACGACCTCGCCTTGTTTGTTCAGTATGGGGCCGCCTGAAATACCGGGGATGAGATGACCATCAAAGCGCAGGATCTCAAGGTCAACAGAAGGCATGCCTACCTGCTTTATCAGCGTGATGGCTTTGTCGTTCAGCATATCCGCCAGCCGGTTACTGCCCGAGGTAACCCGCAGTTCGGTGTCATCCATTGTCGGAGCATTTGCTTCGTATCCAATTACGATAAGCCGGTCGTTGTATTCCGGTTGCAGATTAGACCGCGTAAGCACGGCGTGTGGAAGTGACGCACTTAGCGTTAATACCGCCATATCCGCTTTCTTAAATGTTTTCAGAACGGTGGCTGTTAACGTGTTACCTGACTCCTCATGGTACACGCTGAACTTTTGGCAACCGGCGATAACGTGTAGCGCTGTAACAACCTGATTCGCTTTACCGTAAAGAAATCCGCTGCCATTCTGGGCATCGTTTGCGCACTGCCTGGCCTGAACCCTGACAACCGACTTTTTCACTTCCCGCAATGTGTCGGCATCCATAGCTACGCCAGCCTCTATAGTTATAAGGCTAAGCGCCGTCAATAAACAGCACGTGGTCCGTTTTACACTTCGCATAACACCCTCCATATTGCGTTAACAATATCTGCCTGTGATTCTGCGCGGCTACTTTCAACGATATCGGCAATGTCGGGCCATGGCGCGTCTTCTGCCCGGGCGGCGCTTACCCATTGGGCAGCAGTCCGGTTTCCTGGTTTCAGATTGTTACAGTGAGTCGAGCTGGTGCTGGACGAGAGAACGGTAAGAGGGCCGGGCTTCGAGATAATGTCAGCACCGTCTGGCTTGATACCCAGCCGCTCAAAAGCGGCGTAGGCACGGGCTACGTCTTCTGTGTAGCCGGCACGTTTCCACTCGTTTATCTGGTCACTAATTGAAGGCGCGAGAATATCCTGAACACGCAGCAGTAAGCCGCCAAGCAAGGCCAGAGTGGCAAAGATACCAAACCCCATTATTCTGGATCGCTGTTGTTCAAAATGCTCAGGCTTGGCTTTAGTAAGCCCTAATACGGCGGCGAGAATGGCGGCGATGGCGCTGATTGCTGTACCCACGACCGATGCGGTAGATAAACCGATGAGTAATCCTGTGAGCGCCCCAACGCTGGCACCCGCAATGAAGTCTTCCACTTTGCTCATGTACTGTTCCCTTCGAATCCTGGCAGAGCGCTACGCACGCTGGGTCAAAACTTTACAATCAAGAACAGCAATATGGTTGGTATACGAACAAGTTTTTGCTTTTTATGGATACGGCGTCACGCTGTTTATCTAGTTTGGTCCCTGTTTCCGATAAATTCCAGTTTCCTTTTCCTTTTTGAAAGAGAAGTTTACAAAGTGCGTGGCGACAAGCCATTCACTGGCAGTGCAGTGTGTGCTGATTTTACACAGCTTTAGTGGCAGGGCTTATGCTGTTAGCTAGCGCTCGCACGCATTAGCGAATTAATCCTGCTCGCCGGTATTAGCCGGCACCCACTTCTCTGCGCAAATCCCTTCACTGACAAAGTGCGCATACGGGCTATCAGCATCGTGCAGGTGGCGCGTTATCGCTTTTGCATGATCAACGGTAATAAACGCTTCTGCTGCGGCGCTTCCGTTATCATCCAGCTTGAAATATTCTGAGGTAAAGGTTGTGAGGTACAGGGCGTTGTCCACTCCAGTCTCGGTAAGACGTACCCGGGTAACAGCTTTAAAACGTGCTTTGTCATCGGAAAGTGTCAGAAGCTTTTTATAAAAATATCCGGTATCTGACTGACGTTGTGAAAACACGTTAAGTGTTCTGATGAGCTCAGCAAGATCAATGGCTTCGCGCTGTAACATAAAGTCGTGATGCGTTTCTTGCGGATTGTCTGAACTTTCTCCCGCGGTATAAGCTTGCTGCTTTGCCAGATCATCCAGATAGCGCTGCCCCTCTTCCGGATAGTCGGCTAACGCGCTGGTATTCATCTTTACGTAGTAATCACTGATCCCGGCAGGCACGATATCAAACAGACGGACATCGGGGGTTACTGCAGCTTTCTGTTCTGGCTCTTGTGGCCCCCTTGGCTCGCATCGCTCGGAAATAAAGTAATAGTAATCACCGGCACGCATTGCCTGTGCAGACGAGATGCAGGCAAGAGAGAGAATTGTAAGCAGCGAGAAGCAACGTATCCGGTTTGACATAGCTAAGAAAAACAATCAAATGATGTCGCCAGTGTAACGTGTTTTCCGTCCAGATAGCGATAGCATCGATACCATCTGTGGTGACGCGGATAAAGGGGCTGGTTGCTGTCGCAGTATCATGGTCTACACTTTGCTGACACCAGAAAGAGGAACCGGAAAATGAAAGTGCATGCAAGTGTAATCATGATATTGCTGTTGATTTTCAGCGCACCTGGTATGGCTGCGAATGCAGAAAAGGGGGAAGTAGCAAAAGCGATACATGCCGTTAATGACAGGTTTATGCAAGCCTGGCAAGCAGGAGATGCGCAAAAAGTCGCATCGCTGTATACCAAAGATGCCGTATTTATGGTGCCGGGTATGGCGCCACTTGAGGGGCGACAAGCGATTCAAGACTATATTCAGAATGGCATGGATGCTGGCCTTACCGGCATTGCACTGACTCCTCGAGAGATTCAAAGTCACGGCAGTAATGCGCATGAAATCGGTACTTACACATTAACCACTGCTGAGGGTAACGTTGCTGATAAGGGAAATTACGTGGTTATCTGGAAGCGCGTGAACGGCAAATGGTATTTACGCCGGGATATAACTAACTCCACAATGGCGGCTTCTCACTAAGCTGAAGCGAACAGGTTAGTGTCACTGCAAAATGCGTGGAGACAAAGCAAAAACAAAGCCGCATTGCAGACCATCAATCTGAGGGTATCAGCCCTCAGTTCTGCCGTGCAACTTCCTTCATATGATGTTCCTGTTTGTGACAGGTTCTCAGTCTTTTATATAACTGGTATTTATTGCATTCGGCATTCTGATTACTCCGCAGATACAGTGCTTGTGCCAATAGATACTGTTGATGCGCAATTATTCAACAATGTTATTTTCCGTTTTTATATTTATTTTGCATAACATTTATTCAATCATTAATGGATTTCCATTCCGAATGATTGACATAATGCATTGAAATAGCCGTCACGGTATGAAGAGTGTCATCCTCAGGGAAGCCTGATCAACTGGAGAAAATCATGAAAATCCTGATTTTAAATGAGGCAAAGCAGGCTTCAGAGTCTGGCAGCAAGGAAAGACGCTGCGCCGTATCACCGTCGAGTGTGATGCGTTTGAGCCGGAAAAATGTAGAAATTTTGGTCGAGACTGGTGCAGGGGTATCCAGTCATTATTCAGATTCTGAATTAAAAGAAGCGGGGGCTTCAATTATAGATGATGTGAATGGGGCCGTAAGCGATATTGATGCGCTGATATGCGTTAATCGTCCTCCTGCGGACATCATCACCAAGCTAAAGCCGGGCACGCTGATTGTCGGTCACATCGATCCCTTTTTTCAGCAGCCGTTGGTGACCCAGTTAAGTGAAAGTGGAATGACGACAATATCTGTCGAGATGATTCCGCGTTCCTCCCGCGCCCAGAAGATGGATGCACTGAGCTCTCAAGCCAGTCTCGCCGGTTACGTTATGGTAATGCAGGCGGCCACGCATCTGCCCTCTATTCTGCCTATGATGATGACGCCGTCAGGCACTATCAAGCCCGCGAAAGTCTTTATTATCGGTGCCGGTGTAGCCGGTCTGCAGGCCATCGCCACAGCCAAACGACTAGGTGCGAATGTGCTGGCATATGATACCCGGCCGGTCGTGGCGGAGCAGGTTGAGTCGCTGGGTGGTAAGTTTTTAAAAATTGATATCGGTGAAACCGGGCAAACCAAAGACGGTTATGCAAAAGAGCTTACCGAGGAGCAAAAGCAAAAACTGCAGGACGCGCAACGCGACGCCATTACCAGCTCAGACATCGTTATTACTACCGCGCAGTTGTTTGGACGAAAACCACCAGTGCTGATCACCAAGAATACGCTGGAAATGATGAAGCCGGGTAGTGTCGTGGTAGATATGGCTGCGCAGTCAGGCGGTAACGTGGAGGGCTCTGTACCTGGCGAAACCGTTGACGTAAATGGTGTAAAAGTTATCGGAACGGGCAACTGGAGTCAACAGGTAGCGCGCGCGGCAACAGACATGTACGCCAACAACATCTTCAACTTGCTGGATGAATTTCTGGATGATGAGAGCGGGACGTTTAACCTCGATTTAGAGGACGACATTTTGGCCGGCTGCGTAATCACGCATGACGGAAACATTATTAACGACATGCTGAAATCAGCTTACGAAGGAGCCTGAGATGGAAACGATTTATCTGCTGTTTATTGTACTTCTGGCAGCCATGCTGGGCTTCGAGCTGATCCGAAAAGTCCCTGCGACATTGCATACTCCGCTGATGTCAGGCTCTAATGCTATCTCGGGGGTCACGTTGGTCGGTGCCTTGGTGGCATCCGGTTCCGACAATAATTTACTCACTACGATTCTGGGCACTGCAGCGGTCGCGCTTGCCAGTATTAACGTTGTAGGGGGGTATCTGGTTACAGACCGTATGCTCGGCATGTTCAAGAAAAAAGACAAAAATAGGAGGTGACACGTGACGAATATAGCAACCACAATTAATCTCGCTTACGTTGTCGCCGCAGCGTTATTTATTCTCGGTCTTAAACTGTTGAGCCACCCTTCTACAGCGCGCAAGGGCAACATGATCTCAGCGCTTGGTATGCTGGTGGCGGTAGTGGTGACATTACTGGACCGCGACATCATCAGTTATCACTACATCGTACTGGGTATCGTGATAGGCGGGGCGTATGGCGCGTGGAAAGCGCGCTCTGTACAAATGACGCAGATGCCGGAAATGGTATCGCTGTTTAATGGTTTCGGTGGTGCCGCATCGCTGCTGTTGGGCTGGTCAACTGTCAGTGCCATGACACCCTTTGCCATTAACGCGTCGGGCAATTTCGTGTTTATTACTGTGCTGTTTACCTTGCTGGTGGGCGGCGTAACGTTCTCCGGTTCGGTGATCGCATGGGGAAAACTGTCTGGTAAGCTGTCTTCAAAAGCCGTGATTTTTACCGGCCTGCGAGAGCTGAGCATTTTGCATTTGGTGGGTATGGTTGTGGTAGGTTATCTGTTTGTGACCGACCCGGGTAATCCACTGTGGCTGTATATCGCTATTGCACTGGGGCTTAGCTTTGGCTTATGGGCTACTATTTCAATTGGCGGTGCCGACATGCCGGTAGTAATCGCGCTGCTGAACAGTTATTCCGGTATAGCGGCGTCTGCGGCGGGGCTCGCGGTGGGTAACACCATACTGATTGTCACGGGTCTGCTGGTAGGGGCATCGGGACTTATTCTGACCAACATCATGTGTAAGGCCATGAACCGATCACTGATGAATGTGCTGTTGTCAGGTTTTGCGAAACCAGTGGAAGCGGGCGAAGCCATCACCGGTGAAATTAAAGTGTTGTCAGCGCAAGACTCCTTTTACGTTCTTGAAGCGGCACAGGCTGTGCTGGTGGTTCCTGGCTACGGTATGGCCGTGGCACAGGCGCAACACGCGGTTCGTGAGCTGCAGACACTGCTGGAAGAAAATGGCTGTACGGTGGATTATGCCATTCACCCGGTGGCTGGTCGTATGCCCGGGCATATGAACGTGCTGCTGGCCGAAGCGGATGTGCCTTATGATCAGCTCCATGAAATGGACGACGTGAATCCGCGTATGGAAAATTACGATGTGGTAATTGTCATTGGTGCCAACGACGTCGTAAACCCTGCCGCAAAAGAAATGAAAGGCAGCCCGATTTACGGCATGCCAGTAATTGAAGCCTATCGCGCGAAAACCGTGTTTGTGCTTAAGCGCTCTGCTAATGCCGGTTTCGCCGGGGTGGATAACCCGCTGTTCTTTAAAGATAACACCCGCATGGTGCTGGGCGATGCCAAGGAAACTATCAACAGTATTATTCGCGAGTTTGGTGACGATTAATCAAAAATTAACGGGTAAATAAAAAGAGCCGGTATACCGGCTCTTTTTCGTTGTGCGTACAGGCGTTTGGTTATCAGAAACTAACCAGAATGCCATCCATAGTGGCAACCATCAGACCGTAATACAGCCGACAATCAATATAAAAAGGGCACCATGTACTGAGGATTAATAGCGTTGTACCGCGATACTATCTCTATAAATTACAGGGTTGTAAACCCGTAACGCAATTCAGAATTACGCGGGTTTACCCTCTTTCCGTTACGCATTTCAGACACTTTGCGCAAACTGCGCGTAGCCACGGTTTCGAAGTGTTTATCCCTCGCTAAATAATTAAAAATTAACATTAATTTAACACTGAATTGGAAGATATCACTTTTCTGTGCAAAACTGGTTTTACACGTTGTACAACACCACGCTGCAACGCCTTCTGTTGTCATTAATTACTGTTGCGGGGGATGAACGCTGGGTGTGGTGAATACTTGCGTACGATTACCCTGACAAATGGGGTCCATCCTCTTTGCAGATGGCTAACAGTGAGCCGGTGAAATTTGCCGGCCGGTTAGCGCGTGTAAAGCCAACAACTTTAAATATCAAGGACGAAAAGATGAAACTACCTGCAATTGCTCTTACCTTCGCGCTGCTAGTCAGTGGTGCAGTAGATGCCAGAACCTTTGAAATGGACCGATGCGACACTGACGATTGTGCTTCCTTGTTTGAACGGTACCACACCTATGCGCGAACCCATGCAGATGCCGCGGCGATCCTTGGTGACATGTATCTCAACGGTTATGGCACGGAACCCGATGCGGAAGAAGCGCTCTCGTTGTTCAAACGTGCTGCACGCTGGCGCTCAATGCAGGGCATGTACAAAGCCGGTCAGTTAATGATAGAAAGCGACGATCCGGATGATGTCGGGGATGGACTGGACTACCTGAGAAATGCCGCAAAACGCGAGCATCGTAATGCCAAATTTTTACTGGCTCAGGTATATTCTGACCCCAAGTATGGCATGGTGGATCTCGAGGAAGCGGATGTCTGGCTGGCAGAGTCAATTGAAGATGGCCATCCTCTTGTGAACTTTCCATTGCACCGATTGCAGGAAGCCGGACAGTTAACTCCAAACCAGTTCCCTCGAACATTGGAAAAAGTGGAGGTAGTGAACGCTGAATATGCGGCCACGGAGCAGAAACAAGACAATCAGGTAATTTTGCGCGACGCACCGGCGGATGATAAATACGAAGTTATTACCGTAAATGGCCCCAAACTTGAGGAAATGCTGACGTGGGGGCTGTCCATCTTCAGTACGTCGGACAATGACATTCGCCAACGCACAACAGGAACGCGAATTCGAGGCAAAACCTGCGATGATCTTTGGAACTGTACTTCTGTTTTTAAAACCCGATTCAGAAGAAAAATATCCTACGAAATTCAGTAATCCCAAAAAAAGCAGCGTCCAAACGCTGCTTTTTTATTTCATGTAGCAAGTTCAGGCTTTGTTCACATACGGTTTGTTTGACTGGTGGCTCGTAAACAAGGAAAGGGAAAAACGTATGCGAACACTGATTCTGTTTGGATTGCTTATAATAAGCACGGTTGCTAAAGCGGACACGCTTCAGTTTGGAAAGTGCGACAGCGACGACTGTCAGAAGCTTTTTGGGATGTATCAGAAATACGCGCGAACTCATTCAGATGCAGCCGTGTTGCTGGGCGATATGTATCTCAATGGATATGGTACACAGACAGATAAAAACAAAGCCCTGAAGTATTTCAAGCGGGGCGCTCGCTGGGGATCGTTGCATGGCCGCTATAAGGCCGGTCTGATGATGCTAAACTCAGGCGACCCGGATGATAAAGAGAACGGCCTGAAATACCTGTTAGATGCCGCTAATCGTGGCCATAAGCATGCAACCTATTTTGCCGGAGAAATGTTATCGAATCCGGAATTCGGGATTGTTGACTTGCAGCGGGCCGATCCGTATCTGGCAAAATCTGTCGAGGCGCAATATCACGCCATCAATCAACCGCTGATGCGTTTGCGTGAAAAGGGAAATCTGACGGCAACAACGCTACCGGAAACGATGGCCGCTATTGGAAAAGTGAATCAGTCAGACACTGTTTCTGCTAATGTAAAGTCTACCGTGCGCACGGCACCGGCCTCTGACAAGGCATTCGAAGTCGTCACCGTGAATGGACCTGATCTTAAAAAGTTACTGCTGTTCGGCTTACAGGAATTTCAGGATAGTCCGAATGATATTAACAGTGCCAGCACCGGCACCCGCATACGCGGCCGAACTTGCAGCGAAGTGGCGAACTGTAAATCAGTAGACTTGGAAGAGTTTCAGCGTTACATCTGGTATTTCATAAAATAACAATGCGCTATTTTTAAATGCACTTTTAATGGGGCCAATGCCGGAATTGATTTACTATAGTATATACAACTTATGTACGATTTCAGGCAACGCGCCCTATTATGGCAACCCCTTCTTTTTCCATTAAAACCTGCGGCAACTGCATCCTTATTAAAAAGTCCGTGGAGTGGGATCTTAAAACCGACATTGCTTACCTGAGTGCGCTTTGTAATGAAATGAATAAACGCAAAGGCAAAGCGTTTTATGTGGTTGCCGATATGCGTGGCTGGCGTGTGCCAGACGTTGTAAAGCAATCGAAAGCCAAGGTCGCAATCACGATGGACCGGCGAAATCAGAAAGGCGAGATTTGGCTGTTAAGTGACATAAGCGCGGCCGAACATCTGCTTCCGTTTTTTGAAGGTGAACCATTTCCTCTGGAGCGGGTAACCACTAGTGACGCGTTATTAGCATGGATCACCCCGCGGGTAAGCGAAAACGTCGTAAAAGAAATTGCACTTTGGCTACCCGAACCTGTCTGTTAACCACGTACAGAATTTAATGAAAATCCGTTGATTTTCATAGCGTCCACGCATAGCTTGATTATAATACGCGGCATTGTCGGGCCGGGTCCTGCATGCTTCGGGGCAAGCAACGCATTCCGTTATGGAGTTTGCCGCCTGGTGTATCAGTATCAGTCCGCCGGAACGGTTAACATGCAGTGTAACGACTAACAGCCAACTGCAAATTGAGGTGAAGAACATTGTCAGAATGGAACATTGAAGAAGCTGAGCGAGTCTATGGCGTCTCGCAATGGGGTGGTGGCTATTTTCGTATCGGCGAAAATGGCAATGTACAGGTGACGCCGGTCCCTGGCGACACCAGTATCAATATCGACTTTCAGGCGGTTATCGATGATATCCGGGAAGAAGGTGTGCAGTTCCCCGTGGTTGTGCGGTTTCATGATGTGTTGCGTTCGCAGGTGGCCAGCTTAAATACCATTTTCCGCGACACGATCGAGGAAGCAGAATATCAGGGACAGTATCAGGGTGTGTATCCGGTAAAAGTGAACCAGATGCGTGAGGTGGTTGAAGAAATCGTCGACGCCGGTACGCCGTTTAATTACGGACTGGAAGCGGGCTCAAAGGCAGAATTGCTAACCGTGCTGGCAATGAATACCAACGAAGATTCACTGACCGTGCTTAATGGCTATAAAGACGATGAATTTATGCGTCTGGCACTACTTGGCATAAAACTGGGCCGCAAAGTTGTGGTTGTGGTGGAAAAATACACCGAACTGTTGTTATTGGTAAAAGTTGCCAAAGAGCTAAATATCGAACCCATTATTGGGGTCAGAGCCAAAATGACGGTGAAGGGCCGCGGTAAATGGGAAAGCTCCGGTGGAGAGCGTGCTAAATTTGGTCTTACGATTACCGAAATCATTAAAACGGCGCGCTATCTGGAAGAACACGGAATGGCTCACTGCCTGAAGCTGCTGCACTTTCATATTGGCAGTCAGCTCACCGACATTCGTGCTGTAAAAGAAGCCATGACAGAGGGCGCCCGCATCTATGCCGATCTCCATAAAATGGGCTTTCCGCTTGACTACGTTGATGTGGGCGGCGGCCTGGGCATTGATTACGACGGCACTAATTCGACAAACGAATCGTCGCGTAATTACAGCATGCAGGAATATGTTGCAGACGTCGTCTATGGCATGAAAGAGATGTGCGATTTGGAAGGCGTACCGCATCCAAACCTGGTCAGCGAAAGTGGTCGCGCGATCACGGCTCACCATAGCTGCGTGATTACCGAAATTGTCGGTGAAATTAAGTCAAACAGCGCCAGCATCAATACTGATTCCAAAGAGGGCGAGCACTTTTTTGTCCGGAACATGCGCGAGCTGGCAGAGACATTTGACCAGCAGAGTAACATGCAGGAAGTTTACAACGACGCGTCGCAATACAAAGAGCAGGCGCTTGATGCATTTAAACTGCGTGTACTCACCCTGGAAGAGCTGGCGAAAATCGAAACCCTGTACTGGGAAATCATGACCCGGTTGCAGGCCTACTATGCCAATGCTGAGTATGTGCCGGAAGAGCTTCAGGAGCTGGATTACAGCTTGTCTTCGCAATACCTGTGTAACTTTTCGGTGTTTCAGTCGGCCGCCGATACCTGGGCAATCGATCAACTGCTGCCGGTTGTGCCTCTGACACGCATGAATGAACGCCCGGAAATCAATTGTTCGCTAGTGGACATTACCTGCGACAGCGATGGCAAAATTGATCAGTTCTCAATTGGACGTGAGATCAGTGACGTGATCCCGATGCATAAGCTGAGAAAAGGTGAGCATTACCACATTGGACTGTTTCTGACCGGCGCATACCAGGACGTAATGGGTGACATGCACAACCTGTTTGGTCGCCTGAATGAAGTTCACATCTATAGCTATGATGACGACCCACAGGATTTCTACATCGAGGAAGTTGTAAAAGGCTCATCAGTCGAGGATGTTCTGAACATTATGCAATACAACCCACGCGCCATGGCGTCGGATGTAAAACGCTTGATTGATAAGCAGATTTCACTGGGTAATTTTAATCCCAGAGAAGCGGTCAAGTGGACAGATTTTTACGAAAACTGTCTTAACGGCTACACCTACTTAAAACCATAGACGTCACGCAGGGAGACGCTATTTTTGCTTGTTAGCGAAATAGCGTTTCCAGAATTCTGCGGTAGTCGAATTGATCATGTTCGACTCCGCATTCATCAGCATCACATACCCTGCTCCAGACTCCGGCGCAAACGCGACGTCAGCGCGATAGCCTTTAACCCAGCCACCATGATAATTGATGCGATGCCCGTCGAAATCATAAATTCGCCAGCCAAGACCATAGTGTGCCTCGTCCAGATGCCCACGCCAGCCACGGCGGTAGGTTTCGCGTCGTGTAACTACGCGCGGTGTGGTGACTTTATCGATGATCTCAGGCGTGACCACCGTTGGAAACTCGCCGAGTAATGCCTGCAGATAAATGGTCATATCCCGAATGCTGGCATTAACGCCGGCCGCTGGCGTGAAACGATAATAATTGCTTTCCACTAAGCCTTCTCGCCACTTATTACGCGCGATGGCGATATGGGGGCGGGCCCACTCTGTTGAAGACAATAATGCGCCCTTGCCAGCGCTGGCAGTACGCATGCCAAGCGGCGTGAAAAGCTGGGTCTGAAGCTGTCTGTGGTATGAGGTGTTCTGATTAGTCAGGTAATACTCGATAGCCCCAAACAGCGCATTCTGATAAGTGTAGCATTCGCCTGGCTTGCAAATCGGTTCCAGCTCTCCAAGTTGTTCGAGTACCCGGCGAAGCGGATAGTCAGCTTCAATCAGATTATCATACGCGTTGGGCATAAAACCGGAAGACTGACCGACAATATGCTGCAGTTGCAGACCATTCATGCCATTGCCGCTGAAATCTATGTCTGGCGTAAGCGCTGAGATGGGCGTGGACAGTGACAGAATATCCTGCTCGTGTAGCTTTGCGGTGAGGATCCCGGTAAAGGTTTTTGATACCGACGCCAGCCTGAATACCGTGTCCTCTGTGATCCTATCACCACCACGGTGTGTGTTCCCAAACACAAATACCTTTGGGGTTTCACCCTGCTGATAATATACAAACGCATAGCCAGGCACCTGATATTTGATTGCCTGACGCTTAACATAGTCAGCATAATTGTCTATCCAGTCTCTGGCAGACACGGATACGGGAACCAGTAGCATACTGAGCAACAAAACCGCAACGAAAGCTTGGCGGGTAAACATGGCGAGGGGTGTGGGCAAAGTCGCTCCTGATTATTATTATCACCACCATCCCTTGTGGTGATGTGTTATTACCAAGGAGCTGTTGATCTTTGCCGTACATTTTTGCCGCGGTCTGCGTGCTGTCTGGACAAGGCGGATGTTTGAAGGTCTGCAAGGTGAAACCGAAAACATGCTACGCAGTATAGATGACACACAGGCACTGCCCGAAGGGTGTCGTCATGCAGGCCTTTTACTCTCTGTTGCCGTCCTTTAACTCAGCCCAACTGGCTTACAGAACAGCTTCGCGATTAAAAAGGCTTACAGTCAGACCAAAATTTGTACACCAAAGATCAACAGCCCCTCGCTATTATGCGTATGGCGCAGAGCATAATCAACCTGCAGCCAGAGTGGGACTCGTCCGTCATGCGATAGTTCATTGTCAGTGCCGATTTTGACGCGTCAGGCTGACACATTCAGCGTATGATGACGTCGTTGCACTTTCATTTTACGGCTGGCTTCATGACACACTACACCGATATCGACTATTCACGGGCACGGATGAGTCGTGATCCACGTTTTGATGGCGTATTTTTCGTCGGTGTGACGTCTACCGGTATTTTCTGTCGTCCGGTATGTCCTGCCAGGCTGCCTGCAGAAAAAAATGTACGCTACTTTGAACATGCCTCCCACGCACTTCGTGAGGGCTTCAGGCCGTGCCTGCGTTGTCGGCCAGACAGCGCACCTAACTCTTATGCGTGGCTGGGGGTGCAGACAACAGTCAGGCGGGCAGAAAGGTTATTAAGTGCTATTCCGCCGCAGCCGGTGGCAAAAATCGCGTCTCGTTTAGGTATCAGCAACCGCTATCTAAATAAGTTGGTAAACACTCACTTTGGCGTCTCGCCCAAAACTTACCAGACTATGCAAAAGGTACTTTTTGCCAAACAGCTGTTGCAGCAGTCTGTGTTGCCAGTAGATGAGGTAGCGCATAGCTGTGGGTTTGAAAATGCCAGAGCATTACAACGGGCGGTGAAGCAATACTGTAAAGTCACCCCCGCCTCGCTGCGCAGGGCGCAGGGGCATGCTGGGCAAACTCCGGCTCTTACGCTGTTTCTGCCTTACCGGCCCCCTTATCACTGGAGACAGGTGCGAACTTTCTTACAGCAACGTGCTGTCGCTGGTACAGAGAGTGTCAGCGACAATAGCTATTGGCGTTGCCTTGGTGACGAAGACGGTTCAGGTTATGTCATGGCTCGACATCATCCTGACAGGCATGGCTTTGCGGTAACGGTGTCAGTGGACAACCTGCAATTTACTCACAAAATCATTGCCAGCCTGTCCCGGGTGCTGGACTTACACGCCGACCCTCGGGTCATACGGGACACGTTGATAGCTGCCGGGATTCCCGAAGCGCTTATTACTGAGGGACTTCGTTTGCCAGGCTGCTGGAGCGCCTTTGAAGCTGGTTGTCGCGCTATTCTTGGTCAGCAGGTAAGCGTTAAAGCCGCCGTTAATCAGGTGGCAAACTTAACCCGTGAACTTGGCGAGGCAACGTCACTGGGGACTGCGTTTCCGTGCGCAGAGTCGGTGGCCGAGTCTGAACTGAGCTTTTTGAAAATGCCGGGGGCAAGAAAGCAGGCATTACGTGATTTCGCCCGGTATTGTACTGTGAATGCGGACATTAACGTGAAAGACGTACTGGCGCTAAAAGGAATAGGACCCTGGACAGTAAGTTACCTGCAAATGCGTGGGTTCTCTGAACCGGATATTTATTTGGAAGGCGACCTGATCGTGCGTAAAATTGCGGCGCAGCATCTGCTGAACCCGGAAAAAGCACACCCCTGGCGAAGTTATTTAACTATGCAGCTGTGGCAACTGGCCTGATATTGATAGGGAAAAAAGATGTATTCTCAAAGCTTTCGTAGCCCCTGTGGCAACCTGACCGTCAGTGCCAGCGAGCGCGGCGTCACGGCTGTGACGTTTACCGGCAACCGGGTACACAACAATCAGCCAGGCAGAATTACCGCGCTGGCCTGTGAACAGTTGCAGGCTTATTTTGCCGGTGATATCACTACCTTTGACTTACCTCTCGACTTGCAGGGCACTGACTTTCAAAAACGTGTCTGGCAGCAATTGCTGCGCGTAAATTACGGCGAAACCGCCAGCTACGGTGACATCGCAGTGCAGCTGGACAACCCCAAAGCGGTGCGCGCCGTGGGTATGGCAAACAGTAAAAACCCGGTCGCGATTGTTGTACCCTGCCACCGTATTATCGGCAGCAATGGTTCGCTTACAGGCTATGCAGGTGGGCTAGAACGAAAGCGGTATCTGCTTAACCTGGAAGGAGTGAAGATCTGATATGGGAATAAAGCACATCGTGGCGCTTATCGTACTGGCGGCTATCTGGGGCGGCTCGTTCATGTTTATGCGGGTAGCGGCGCCAGAGTTTGGTATTTACGCCTTAGTCGAGTTTCGCACGGTATTGGCCACATTGGTGTTGTTGCCATTTCTGCTGGCGACCGGTGACTGGCGCAATATGTTTCGCGACTGGAAGCCGATTGCGTTGGTGGGTGCGATAAACACCGCGATCCCTTTCGTACTGTTCAATTATGGTAGCCTGCATCTTGAGGCCGGTGTACTGGCAATTTTAAATGCGACAGCTCCCATGTTTGGCGCACTGGTGGCGTATTTCTGGTTAAAAGACCGACTTACGCCAGTCGCCGTAGGCGGACTGATACTGGGCTTTGCCGGCGTCGCGGTAATCAGTCAGCAAAAAGTGGGCAGTGGTGAGGTCAGCTTTCTTCCCATTTTAACGGTACTGATTGCTACCGCGTGTTACGGCCTTGCTGCAAGCATGATTAAAAAATGGCTGACAACCACGCGTCCACTGACCATCGCCACCGGCAGTCAGCTGATGGCATCGGTGTTGCTGCTTCCTTTCGCGCTTACCACACTGCCCGACAGCATGCCTTCGACAACAGCATGGCTAAATGCGACAGCGCTGGCCGTTGGTGGAACCGGCATTGCCTATATTCTTTATTTTTACCTGATTGGCAGCGTGGGACCGGCAAAAGCCATCACGGTGGCCTACCTGGTACCGTTGTTCGGGATCTTCTGGGGGCTGGTGTTTCTTAATGAGACGTTGTCGGTACAGGCCATTACCGGCGGGATCATGATCCTTACAGGTGTCGCGCTTACCACAGGGGCTGCCGGACTGCTGCGTCAGCGACACAAACGAGGCAAGGTAACCGGTACCGGTTGAGAAATACCCTGGTGTATTAATCGCTCACTCAGCGCATGAATACGGATTGATATCACTACTACCGCCTTCTGAAATATTCCGCCGGTGCCGGCTGTCACCTGCTCTGCCTGGGGACAACAGGCGCTGAGGTCATGCCCTAGTCAATAAGCTGCACGCGAACCAGATTACAGCCATCGCGACGGGCCTGATACAGGGCATCTTCTGCATGCGCGGTGACTTCGTTCATCGGGCGCTTACTGGCGGTAAATGACACCCCGAAAGAGCCGGTAATTTGCAGCTGTGGGTGGCTGGAAAGTGGCGCAGATGTCGCCAGCCCGTGACGCAGGTTTTGCGCTATTTCTGTGGCCTCGTGCGGGCCGGTGTCAGGCAGGAAAATAATAAATTCTTCGCTGCTCCAGCGCCCTATCACATCGTCCTCTCGGGTATGGGAGGACAGGAAAGTGGCAACTTTATCCAACACTTCATCACCGGTGTTGCGACCATAGGTGTCGTTTATAGCGGTAAAATTATCAATGTCCACGAGGATCACGCTGATAGACTGCCTGCGCTCAGTGAGGTCGTTGTAAATCGGCTCTATGTGGTTGCGGTCCGGAAGCCGGTTGGCATTCCTGACAATGAGTTCAGGCTGCATATCGCGACGGAAGTAATACAGCAGATTATAAATAAGCAAAAACAGCGAAAAAACGACAATCAGTAGCGTGACTACGCTGAAGATAAACGCCTGCGAGATTTCGGCCTGACGATCATCCAGCGGGCTCAGCAGATAAACAGTCCAGTTAAACTGATTAAGTTTGACCTCAGCAATCAGATAGTCCTTCTGGTCAATGGTGACCAGTTTATTGTTCAGGGCTCGCAGGCTCTGGGTCTCTTCCGGCAGACTGGCGAACCAAGGCAGCTCTTCCAGATTGGTAAAATCTGAATATTCCGCAATCAGGTTGCTGTCAGAAGACAGCATGATATCGCCTTTCTCATCGACAAACAGAAAATCGTATCCATACTGCTGTTTGTAGACCTCGAAAATATTAATAAAACTTTCGAGACTTTTGCCTACACCAAAAAAGCCGAGAAATTGTCCGCTGTCGTCATATATTTTTATATCAATGTAAAAATGCGTGTCTTCCCACTTGCCGATATCGGCAACGGCATCAGCATCGACGTCTTTATACTTGAAGTACCAACTGACTTTGCCTTCTTCAAGCTTGCGCTTTTCACCATACGAATGGTACTGCATGCGTTCTTTTTCGCTGGCGATAAAAAAGGTCAGGCCGAATTCGTCTTCCAGACGCAGCAACGTGCGCATTACCCGATCCTCATCCAACGAGTCTGCTTCCATGAGCTCGATCAGTTCCTGCGACTTCCCAAGCGCTTCGGCAGTATGTAGCGGCTTCAGGATCTGATCGACAATCAGTGAGATAGCGGGCGACAAGGACTGTTGCTGGGCACGGCTTTGCTCTGCCACAATTTTAGAAATGCTAAAGTGCACCAACGTGACAATGGCAATAACAACAACGGCAAAAAGAAGAAGAATGCTTCTGTGGAGAGTCCTGAAGGCGTTCACTGACTACTCGCGCTCCCTGGCAAATCTGAACGTGTATTTAAATATGGCGATGCAGGCTGTGTTGTCATCACAGGCAATTCGAACCGTATATGCAATTGCGAGAGTATACCTGCTCAAAAGGTGAACTACCAGATGGAATATAAGGAACTGTTGATCGCTTCAGTATCAATTTCGTTCTGGATAAACGTATCTTTTAGTCAGTCACGTGGCGTAAACGCTGACATCGGTGATGGGCTTGGTTACACTATCCGGGTTTTGTATCAACACATCGAATAAAAGGACATCTTATGGCGTTTTCTGTGGTTATTCTGGCAGCGGGTAAGGGAACCCGGATGAAATCAGCATTGCCGAAAGTGTTGCATCCGGTAGGTGGGCTGCCGATGGTACAGCGCATTATTAACACCACACAGGCCATGGATGCCAGCCAGATCCACCTGGTATACGGACACGGCGGCGAACAGCTGAAAGCGCGGCTTGAGGGTGACAACCTGAACTGGTGTCTGCAGGCCGAGCAACTGGGCACCGGCCACGCTGTTCAACAAGCGGCAGATGCGATAAAAGATGATGAAGATGTGTTGATTTTGGTAGGCGATGCGCCGCTTATTCGTCAGGAAACGCTGGAACGCCTGAAAGCGGTAAAAGCAGAATGCGACCTGGCATTATTGACGGTAGAGCTGGATGATCCAACCGGGATGGGCCGAATCATCCGTGAAAACGACAACATCACGGCGATTGTTGAGCACAAAGATGCCAGTGACGCCCAGCGCGAGATACGCGAAATCAATACCGGCATGATGATGATGGGTGGCGCTGACCTGAAGCGCTGGCTTGGCGAGCTGCGCAATGACAATGCGCAGGGTGAATATTACCTGACTGACGTGATCGCCATGGCAGCCGCCGAGGGCAAGCGCATACAGGCTGCACAGCCAGACGCACCGGTTGAAGTGGAGGGCGTCAATAACCGAGCGCAGTTAGCCAATCTCGAGCGCGCGCTGCAGGCGCGGCAAGCCCACGCGCTGATGATGGATGGCGTAACGCTGGCTGATCCCGCCAGGCTGGATATTCGCGGAGCGGTGACGGCTGGTCAGGATGTCACGATCGACGTGAATGTAGTGCTGCAGGGGAACGTGGAGCTGGGTGACGGCGTGATCATCGGCCCTAACTGTATACTGACGAATTGTAAGATTGGCGCTAACTCGGTTATCGAGGCCAACTCGATAGTTGAGGATGCTCAGGTTGCCGCCGAGTGTACCGTTGGGCCCTTTGCGCGGTTGCGTCCGGGAGCGGTCATGAAGGACGGCAGTAAGGTTGGCAATTTCGTGGAAATGAAAAAAGCCGTGCTTGGCGAAGGTGCCAAGGCTAACCACCTGACGTACCTGGGCGATGCGGAAGTGGGGGCCAATGCCAATATCGGCGCCGGCACCATTACGTGTAACTATGATGGTGTAAACAAGTCGAAGACAACAATTGGTGAGAACGCCTTTATCGGCTCAAATTCTTCGCTGGTTGCGCCAGTCGTGATTGGAGATGGCGCGACTGTTGGCGCGGGATCAGTGATCACCGGCGCAGTGGAGGCTGGTGCACTGGCTGTAGCCAGAGGTAAGCAGCGTAATATTCCAGACTGGCCCCGCCCCACCAAAAAAGCATAGTTTTCAGAGTAATCAGGCTCAGGTCGCCGCAGGCCTGAGCGCGTGTGCTTTCGCATTCATTGCAGTTACGTACTTGTGAGTTGCGATAAGGGCTGGTGACAGCAGCGGTGCAATTGCAGTCGCGTCACACTGGCAATGGTATGTGGGTGTATCATAATGAAACCACACACTACCTTCGCGACACTTGAAACATTCTGGCCACGGAGCAACTATGGCAATCTCTACATTGTTGGTGGGTTTTGGCTTTTCCGCAACGACCTTTCATTTACCGTTTCTACGTCATCTTGAGGCGTTTTCTCTGGCCGCAGTGGTGTCTTCCCGGCCACAGGACGTAAAAGATAGCGAGCCTGAAACACAGGTATTCCCAACGCTGGAGGATGCACTGGATGCGAAACAGTTTGATTTAGTGATCATCACTACACCCAATCACCTGCATGCAGAGCAAGCCAGCCTGGCGCTGGATAAAGGGTGTCATGTACTGGTGGAAAAGCCTTTTACGCTGAGTGTAGATGACGCTCAGGCGCTGGTAACTCTGGCGAAAGAGAAAAGCAGATGCCTGAACGTGTATCATAACCGACGTTTTGACGACGACTTTCTGACTATCAGTGCTCTAATGGACTCCGGAGTGCTGGGAGACATCAAACGGATCGAGAGCCGCTTCGATCGTTTCAGACCGAAACCCCGTGACCGCTGGCGCGAGAACGCCGGGCCTGGCAGTGGCATATTCTGGGATCTCGGGCCTCATCTGATAGATCAGGCCCTGCAGTGGTTTGGTATGCCATTAAGCGTCACAGCTACCGTATTGCCATTGCGTGAAGGCAGCGAATCGGATGATTTCTTTGACGTTATGTTACGCTATCCGACCCACGTTGTGCAGTTAGGGAGTTCTCCCTTTCAGGCTGCGCAGACACTACGCTTTGATGTGCAAGGCACACTGGGCAGTTTCCGCAGTTTTGGCCTTGATCCCCAGGAAAATCAGTTGCGTGAAGGGTTACCACTTGGTGACAGCCGATGGGCGCACCGCGCTACGGCAGCATGGGGTGAGCTGTCACTTGAAACTGGTGCAGAGTACGCAGAGCTGAAACCCGGAAATTATCTGGCATTTTTCCGTCAACTCGCTCAGACCATCGACAGTAACGGTGAACTGCCTGGCCCGGCAGAGGCAGGTTCGATAGTGGATGTAATACGCATTATCGCGCTGGCGCAGCAATCCTCAAAGCAGCAAAAAACCGTTATTGTTGAATAAACAGTCAAAATATCTTGTAATTCGAAACTAAATGCCGTTTAATGCATTTCACTTTGTAAGTAGTAGTGTTTCGAAATGAAAGTTAGCAGTGCGGAAGCGCGACGCAAAGACATCGTTGAACAGGTGAAACAACAGGGTTTTGTTTCAGTTGATAACCTTGCCAGGTTGTTCGATACCTCAGAAGTGACAATTCGAAAAGATTTGGCCACGCTCTCATTACGTGGTCTTATTCTGCGTCAGATGGGAGGTGCGGTTCCTATGCCTTCCGGAAACGTATCCACTGCTACGACGCCTGCGAAATCTCACCTTGGCGAAGCAGCAGCGTCATTAATTTCTGATAACCAAAAGCTCATTATTGATTGCGGCTCTACCACCGCATCACTGGTACCTTTTCTTCATCGTTATTCATCCCTCATCGTTATGACAAATGCGCTGTCTGTAGCCAATGTGCTAACCGCCAGTGATGCTGAACCTACAGTATTAATGACGGGAGGTACTTGGGATGCAAACTCGCAGTCCTTTCAGGGAGCAATGGCTGAAAAGTTGGTAAGTGCTTACAACTATGATTTCGCTTTTATTGGTGCTTCAGGCATCGACGTCGAGCGTGGCACTACCACTCTCAATGAATTAACTGGACTGACCCGGGCTATGGCGGATGCTGCCACCAAGGTGGTAATTATGGCCGAGTCATCCAAAGTGAAGAATAAAATGCCCAACGTGGAATTATGTTGGGACAAGGTTTCCGTATTAATTACCGATGATCAGCTTTCTGATGCGCATCGGAAAATCATCGAACAGCATGGCGTGGAAGTGATAACCGCTGCGTCAAAAGGAGTATAACTATGTGTGGAATTGTTGGCGCGGTCGCCGAGCGTAATGTAGTAGAAATTCTGCTGGAGGGCCTGAAACGGCTGGAGTACCGAGGCTACGACTCAGCAGGTGTCGCGCTGTTACAGCAGGACGGCACGTTGTCTCGTATTCGCCGCACCGGCAAGGTACAGGAACTGGCTGACGCAGTTGCCGAAGGGGAAGCGCTGGGAACCACCGGTATTGCTCACACCCGCTGGGCTACTCATGGTGGGGTAACAGAAAAAAATGCGCACCCTCATTTTTCTCCGGAACGCGTTGCTGTAGTGCACAATGGCATTATTGAAAACTATCAAAGCCTGCGCGAATCACTAACCGCAAAAGGCTACACGTTTACCAGCGATACGGACACCGAGACCATTGCTCACACGGTGCATGAAGAACTTAAAAGCGGCAGAACACTGCTTGCCGCGGTACAACACTCAGTGAAGCAGTTTCATGGCGCCTATGGCACCGTCATCATGGATAAAGACGATCCGTCACGTGTTGTGGTTGCCCGTTCTGGCAGCCCGCTTGTTATTGGTCTTGGCCTTGGCGAGAACTTTATTGCATCTGATCAAATGGCCCTTTTGCCGGTTACCCGTCGATTCATTTTCCTGGAGGAAGGGGATGTTGCCGAGATTACCCGCCGTGAGGTGAATATCTTTGATAAAGACGGTAATCCCGTTGAGCGCGATGTTGTGGAATCCAACATTGAGCATGATGCCGGCGATAAAGCCGGATATCGTCACTACATGCTCAAAGAGATCCACGAGCAGCCAACCGTAGTGAGAAACAGCCTGCAAAATCGCCTTGATGACAATGGCCTGATGGCCGACATTTTTGGGCCAGGGGCTGACGAGATTTTCAAGGATGTGAAACACGTTCAGATAATTGCCTGCGGCACCAGCTATCACGCCGGTATGACGGCGCGTTACTGGCTGGAGCAATATGCAAATGTGTCTTGCGGCATCGAGATCGCGTCTGAGTTCCGCTACCGCAAATCAGTCGTTCACGAGAAGAGCCTGTTGGTAACCATTTCTCAGTCTGGTGAGACTGCCGATACTCTGGCTGCATTGCGCCTTGCCAAAGAGCTTGGCTATATGTCTTCACTGACTATTTGCAACGTACCAGGTTCTTCTTTGGTGCGTGAATCCGACCTGGCCTTTATGACCCGCGCCGGCGCGGAAATTGGCGTGGCGTCCACTAAGGCCTTCACTACTCAGTTAACGGCGTTCCTGATGTTGACACTGGCATTAGGGGAACACAACGGTATCACTGCGGAAGATAAAGCATCAATCGTCACTTCGCTGCACAGCTTACCAGCCAAACTGGAAGAAACCCTGGCTATTACACAGGGCATTGAAGATCTGGCTGAAGAGTTTGCTGACAAAAACCACAGCCTCTTCTTAGGCCGTGGCGATCAGTATCCTATCGCAATGGAAGGCGCGCTGAAGTTAAAAGAGATTTCGTATATCCATGCAGAAGCGTATGCATCGGGTGAACTGAAGCACGGCCCGCTGGCGCTGATTGATGAAGAAATGCCGGTTATCGTGGTTGCTCCTAACAACGAATTGCTGGAAAAGCTGAAGTCAAACGTGGAAGAAGTGCGTGCCCGTGGCGGGATCATGTATGTATTCGCCGATAAAGATGCCGCGTTTACCAGTGACGAAACCATGCGTGTGATTAACGTACCGCACTGCGAAGGCCCGATTGCGCCGATTATCTACACCATCCCACTGCAGTTATTGTCTTACTACGTAGCGCTGATTAAAGGAACCGATGTGGATCAGCCTCGAAATCTGGCCAAATCGGTGACAGTGGAATAACAAAGAATATCGTTTTTGTTTAGCGGTATCGTTCGGTTATGGTGCGAGGCCATAACCGAACACAATAACTTTTCCTGTAATATATCTTTCCAGATAACACCAGGCTGGCGCTGCAAGATCTTGTTTTACTGGCTGCTATCGATGCCTTTCTGTGCACTCCAGCTCCTTTATCCACCAGACTATACGCTCACCAATAAAGTAACCTGCGTCACACGTTTACGCTAATGTCGCGTGCATAAGTTAACGATGACATCGCGTTCGCCTTTAGCCATTTGTGGTGCTCTCTTCGGTGTCGTTGTGGATTGACAAAAATGTATCATACTTACAAAAAAGTATCATACTGAACAAAAAACTATCATACTTTTGATGATCCGAGTTATGCTGAACCTTAATGGCATAGCTCGGATCATTAAAATGAGAACATCCTTCTTAAGCCCCTACCCTAAAGAGCTCAAGAATCTTCTTGAAACCGCAATACTTAAGCGCTTGCAAAAGGAAAAGCGTGGCCAAGGTTATGGCATAGACTATAAACCATTCTTAACTGTTCGAGATGTTCCGAGTAAAGGTAGGGTGCATCGCCGTCCCGCTTTGACTCATAACCGCATCGTCCACCTACTCTCAGATCTCGAGCTTGCTGTCTTCTTGCTTTTTGATTGGAGTGAATCTGTTACCGATATACGGGAGCAGTTTCCTCTCAACCCGGAAGCCACTATTAATATTTCAAAAAGACTAGGCATCAAACATCCCGCTTACAAAGGGATACTCCAGGTTATGACCACTGATTTTCTAATTGATATGGAAATTGATGGGCTTCTAGTAAGCCATGCTGTTTCAGTCAAGTATGCTGACCACCTAGAGGATGAGCGTACACTAGAGAAGCAGGAGATAGAACGTCGATTTTGGGAAAAAGAAGAAGTAGCTTGGTATGGATTCACGGAGCAAGATGTTCCGGTAACGTCTGTAAAAAATATCCGATGGTTAGCGCCTCACATGCACAGTTATGACCTTGAGGTTTCCGAAAGAATGAGCATTTTCGAGCGAATCGCCAAAGTGCTTGATGGCAATTCGGAAGAAAGATTACCAGTGCCATTGCGAGAATTGGATGAAAAATATGCTCAAGCGCCCGGCGCTCACCTACAATACTTCAGGCACTTAGCCGCGCAACACGCATTTCTTTGGGACATTCACGGAACACTGCACAGTAAGCTAAAAGCAAAGGATATTGAACTATCAGAGCACTGGTTAAATCGGGAGGCGAATTATGTTCATGCCAAATGATGTATATCAATGGGATACTCAAAGGATCAGGATACTCTGGAGCAATCCGCAGGTAGTTCATTGGATAAATATTGATGACGAAAGAGCTCTGCCACAAGTAGCACGGAAATCTGAATTTGAACACTTATTGGCCAGAGCCGATCTCAATGGGATCGATGATCCCTATGTAAATATCAGTATGAGCTTACCTAAGCTGGGCTCTAAATCACAGCAAGTGCAACAAAAAGCATGGCTTGCTATTAAGACAATAGTTAAATCAGAGCCAGATATTTATGAGAGGAAAGCTCGTGGATTGCTGATCAATCAGATCATGGAAGATAATAAAGTGACCAAGCAAACGGTATATCGGTGGCTACGACGGTATTGGCAATTCGGCATGTGCGAAAATACTTTGAGTGGCCGTTATGATTTGTGCGGAGGATTAGGAAGACCTAAGACGTTTAAAGAAAAGAGAAATGGACGGATACGTACTCGTAATCTCGGAGAGGGCATTCCGATTACTGAACAAGTAAAATCCTTGTTCAGGGTTGTAATTCAAAAAAGTTACCTTAACGAAAATAAGTACGATTTTGATTATGCCTACAATCAAATGTTAATAGCTTATGGAGTTAATATTCCCTCCTCCCCCGCAGACCTAGTCGATGTGCCTACAGAGCGTCAATTTAAATACTTTTTTCAAAAAGAATACACCTCAATTGAAGTGACCAAGAAGCGTGAAGGTGAAATTAACTATCTGAAAGGCTTTAGTCCCAGTATAGGTACCTCCACAGCGGAAGTGCCAGGCCCCGGTTACCTTTACCAAATTGATGCGACTATTGCTGATGTCTACCTTGTTTCAGAGCAAGACCGCACAGAAATAGTTGGTCGGCCAACTATGTACTTCGTTGTAGACGTATTCAGTCGAGCAATCGTTGGTATGTACATAGGCTTGGAGAATGCGTCCTGGGTTAGTGCAATGGAAGCACTTGGAAATGCGATGGCAAATAAAGTCGATTATTGTGCAGAGCATAACATTGAGATCACGCCGGACCTATGGCCAATGCAGGGCTTGCCAGAGCATATAATTGGGGACAAAGGTGAAATGCTTGGTCGACATGTCGAAGTACTCAGTAAAGCTTTCCATGTAGAGATTCAAAATACGCCTGCTTACAGAGCAGACTGGAAAGGAATTGTAGAACGCTATTTCCGAACCGTTCAGACTAAAATGAAGCCGTTTGTTGAAGGTTTCGTAACTAAAAATCCAATTGGCAAGAAACGCCATGGCAATGATTATCGACAAGATGGAATTTTAACTCTCAAAGAGTTCACGAAAATGATGATTAAGATAGTGCTTCACTACAATAATGATCATGATATCAGAACTTACGATATTGATTCTGATATTCCGAAAAAACTCGCAGCGAACCCGTTGGCGCTCTGGAATTGGGGTATCGCATATCGCACAGGCTTGCTAAGAAGACCTGACCCTAAACTAGTCAAAGTCAACCTGCTCCCTCATACCAACGCGACTGTGACCGAACATGGCCTAAAGCTTTTTGGTTGTTATTACAGTTGTAAACAAGCGCTGGAATGGGGCTGGTTCGAAGAGAATTACAGAGGGCCTAAAACGGTTACCGTTGCCTATGACTTATACAGTACGAATGCAATTTACCTTCGCCCCTCTGACTCGTATGCTGAATTTATACCAGCAAACTTAACCTCCCGCAGTCGAGCTTATGCCAATATAACGATATGGGAGCTTTGGGTTATCCAGGATATTCGATTGGATGTAGCGGCTACGTCAAAACTTAAGAAACGATCAGGTTCTGTTAATTTGGTTAGCGAACTTCAGCAAATTAAAGACGAGTCCAAGCAGCATCAACCAAAATATTCGAAAGCAGAGAAAGCGCAAAGAGCGAAAGGGATTACCGACAATAAGCGTAATGAAAGGCAGTATGAGCGAAGCAAGAAAACAGCAGATCGCAATGAGTCTTTGGGAACAACATCGGCAACCGTCACACCGATTCATGGTGCAAATGCCGAGCAAAAGAGCTTCAAACTTCCGACTCGGTTAAAGGACCTGTTAAAAGAGGAGGACTCAGATGACTAATTCAAAGGTGACGAGATTTCCTGAAGCAGAATACAAAGAACAAGGTTTACCCGAGTATAACGAAAACCCTTTGATTTCAGCGCTTCCTTTAATTTTGAGCCCAATAGAGGTGGCAAAAGCTTTGATAAAGAGGCCACGTTTTCAGCATGAAGAAATTAATTTGCCATGTCATATTCGAACTCATGCAATAAACCGATTGACCCGAGATTTTTTTGTACCTCAAACAAACCACATAATTATCGAGCAGAAACTGTCGAAACTGATTCGATGCAGTTATCTGAATAGGAACCCAAATACCGCAACGTTCAAACGAAAGCTAAATTCCATTCGTGGATTGATTCAGAATGAAAATCTAACCTCCTATATGCATAATGATGTTGACTCTCCTGCTTCATCTATGACGATTGCTGGAATTTCCGGTGCTGGAAAATCCACGACGATAAACCTTGTACTGAACACTTATCCGCGTGTGATATATCATCCAGATCTTCACATGCTCCAGGTGCCTTGGCTTAAAGTTGATTGTCCATACGATGGTTCACTTTCTGATTTCTGCCTAAGCTTTTTTATCGCGCTAGATCGTCGGTTGAACCTTAATTACAGGCAACAGTACGCATCCGGCAGACCAACCATCGCAAAAATGATGGCAGATGTTGCTGATCTTTGTTTGATACACGCCATTGGTTTGATTGTCATCGATGAGTTCCAGCACATGAGTCTCGCTAAAAGTGGTGGCGAGAAGAAAATGATCAACTTTTTGGTAACGCTGGTAAATGTGGTAGAAGTCTCAGTGGTACTTATTGGAACTCCCAAAGCTTTACGACTATTTGCGAGCGAGTTCCGGCAGGCAAGACGCGCAAGTGGAGATGGAAGTCTGGTTTGGGACCGATTGCCTAGGGATGAAAGCTGGGAAGATTTTCTTGAAGAGCTATGGCCTTACCAGTGGCTTAACAATAAGGTTGAGAGAAATGAGTCGCTGACAAATAAACTGTATGATTTGACTCAAGGCGTGCCCGATATAGTTGTGAAACTCTTTTGTCTTGCCCAAGCTCGCGCAGTCTTATTAGCGTCTACTCCAGAAGAAGAACTTCTATCCCCTGAACTCTTGGAGCAAGTGTTTGAAGATGAGTTTTCAATCGTTAAACCTTTGCTTGATGCATTGCGGACAGGCAACAGGAAGAAACTTGAAGATTGCAACGATCTCATATTTCCAAAGTTTGAAAGTAGCATGCTAAACGCAATGGATAAGCTCGTATCACAACCACTAGAAAAACCTAAAAAGATTGAATTGGGAGAAGCTGATGAGACGAACATCGCTAATTCAGCGATACAGACTATCGTCTCAATGGGTATTTCCGAAGACATTGCGAAGCCTCTTATTACAGATGCTTTGGTGAGGAATCCAGACCTTACCCTGATTCAGATAATACAAATGGCGACAACCGCGCTTACACAAACGGGTGAAGAAAACTCAAGAAAGACAAAGGTTGACACCAAACCAGTCTATACAAACAGAGACAGCTGGGGCCAACTATCTGAGAAAGACCTCAGGAAGATTTATGCGGATAAATCAGGATCTATGTATGAGGTGATGAAGGAGAAAGGTCTTATTTACCCTGTCCATGAATTACTGGCTGGATAGTATGCTGGGCTACTTTCCTGTTCCTTATCAGGACGAATTGCTGTACAGCATGGTTGCACGGTATGCGCAACATACTGGCTTAGCTGGTAATCAAAAAGCTATTGTTCGGGAAGTATTTTCTTCTTCAACAGCTGTCGCTGTTCCAGACTTACCAAGCCACTTAAATTCGCTCATTAATAACCTTCAACTTGTTTGGCCGACGATTGTAGAAGAGTTGATTGACTCATTCACATTGGCACCAGTTTATTTACCTTTCCTATCTCAGCAACAAGCTACGAAAACGATTCGTTCCATGCGCTCAGTTTCAGGAGGTGACATTCATACTCGATCTGGTATTGCCGCCAGTGCAGTCAAACAACCGGAATATTTCCGTTATTGCCCTCAATGCTTGCAAGAACAGAGAAGGACTTTCGGTGAGTGCTATTGGCAGCGAATCCACCAGTTGCCAGCCTTGACGTTTTGCGGGAAGCATTCATGCTTACTGGAATACTCAACGATATCTTTCCATCCGAAAGAGAAACATCTTTTTATTGCGGCGAACGAGAGTAAATTGAATGCGGATATCAGACATGTAGAGCTGAAAGATATCGAAAGGACGCTGCATGACAGGTACGAGCAATTACTTAAAGCTTCTCAATCTAAAGGCCTTGGCTTTAACCGCTGGACGTTATTCTACAGAAATCTAGCAGCCGAACTCGGACTAGTGAAAAAGAGCCGGATCTGCCATCAGGAAATACACAGGCTACTGAAGAAAACTTGGGCGGGAACAATATTCCAGGATCAATTTCAGGATTCAGAAAGCAGCTACTGGCTGACGAACTTATTTCGAAAACATCGCAAGTCATTTCACCCTTTGCGCCATTTGCTTGTTACCACTGCAATGGTCCCCGAATTGTCGGTAACTAAGTTATTTGAAAAAGTGCGCAGGCTTCCGGCCAGAATTTTAGTGCCTAGCCATTCTAGCGAAGTAATGACAGTACGGGACGACGTTGCAGAATACAGATCGCGTTGGGTAGGTATGTTAAAGCGGCACCCAAGCGCAGGAGTTAAAGAGCTTAGATGTATCGAGGGTGCTATCTATTCTTGGTTGTATCGCAACGATAAGAATTGGTTAATGTCTAATAGGCCAATACGAAAAGTAAATGCGCAAACCCCCTTCGTCGTTAACTACAGCGATTGGGATGCAAAAAACGTTGCGCATCTTGAATCGGTATACGAGGGCATGGCAAACGTCCGCAATAGACCGCGTTTGACAAGAACTCTACTCATTAAGGAACTGCCCCGGTCAAACTCTGTAGAGAAACATCTATTTGATCTACCGGAAACGAAACAATGGCTCTGTTCTCACGAGGAATCGGTAGAAGATCACCAACTCCGAAGGTTGAGAAGTGCTTACGAACAAATAAAATCGAATCACCTTGAGGTTAAACGATGGCGTTTACTCAAAGTTGCTAACATTCGCGATGAGTTGGTAACCGCAAGGATTGAAACAGAAATACAAGCGCTAGTTCAAAGGAAAGGATAGCCAGATCTATGTCAGAGGTCGATGAAATTGGAATTCGTGGAATCCCCAAAGAATCTAAGTTGTTATTACTGGGCGACTGGTACCAGAAACCTGGGAAAGAATGGAATGTAGTTTGTTATTTCCATAATAAAGACTTGGGTATCATCAGAAAACCTTTACCTATTGACCTACTTCCCACATTGATACCAGGAACCGTTTTTCCAAGAACATCAACAGAAAACAAAGCCCAGGGTTGGACAGAAACAGTTATTTTGCCAAGGCAGAAACGATGGCAAAAGGCTACTTTCAGAGATTTACCAGGCACCTTAAAACGTGCCCATGGTCTTGCACGCCAATTCGACAATTGTGTTCTCTACAGAATCGAAATTGACGAAAAAGTATATTGGTTACCAATAGCAGAAGTCGCACGCATGCTTTTCTTTCATTCTTCAGAAGTGGTTCGTGGCGCTGTTTATCAGGGGAATACCTGGCAACTAGGTAAGTCCTGGTCTGAAGGTTGGGTTGGAAACGTTGAATTGTCTGCGAATATACCCATCAGGTACATGAACAGCCTACAGTACAGGAAATTCTTTACCTGGTTGTTCTTTGACTCAGACACACAAGTTAGCTTCGGCTCCATTTTTAAATCAATTAATCAGAATTCAACAATTGAAAACGGTGCTGATCGTTGGACATTTGATTTTACACCGCCAGACTTGAGCCATTGTGAAATTTCTCTTGCAGGGTATACGGGCAGAGAGCCTGAAGAAAACCATGTATTTATTCGTGAAATTAGGTCAGTTTCTGGTCTTAAGGCACCTGACCTTGATATTGTTTATTTCTCACACACTGATGACCATCTATTGCTAGGCAAAGAGTCTGAAGATAGCGAAGAAAATGTCAAATCGCCAGGTAGGCCGCCGGTAGATATTAAAGAGCTAGATCCGGGCTCGAACCCGAAATCATGTAAAAAGCGGCACTCTGTTAAGTTAGGGCGGAGTGGATTAAATTTTGATGTGGAGCTCGATACAAGGCGTAGCCCAAGGCATGTGCAAGCGCTGCCACCCCAAAATGAACCAGATCTTGAAGATGTAGAAGAGCAGACTCCTGAAGAACTGGCTAGTCTGCAACAAGGAAGTGACAAAGGAAAGGGGCTAAAGGTGGATGTCGACAATCTTGACCCTCCGGAATTAGTAGATGCTCCCGAGAAAATTAGGTTCTTTCAGTCCATGTTGCAAAAACTGGAAGAAGAATATGGGTGGCAAACTGAAAGTAAAATCGGAGATGTCCCGAAGAAAAGATGTCGCAGTCAGCATTTGGTTGGGGATCGACCGCGTCGGTATTGCCATGCTGTTATTACGCGAGATAAATCGACGACAATTCAGATACTAGAAATTGAATTAACAAGTAAGGCAAAGAAAGACGGAACATTAGAAGCCGAAACGTTATCCACATTATTTTTTCGATCAGGCGATACCTCCGTTACATTTCAATTGATTCTCGATGAGTTGATGACTGCATACAAAGGTGAGGGTGCAAATGCGATGAGCTGGAAACGACGGTTTATTTCAAAAAATACCTTAGTTAGGGAGTATCTGGGTCATCCTGAAAATAAGATAAAAAATGAACAAGATGCATTGGATTCATGGGTAGCTAGAGCGGCAGAAAAAGTGATCGGTATGTAGGCGAAAGATAACTCTTTGTCCTTTATTAAACGCGCATATAGATCGACAATCGGTCAAGATAGTTGATGTTCTATAACGTACAGCTGCTTAGCTCCACTACATCTATGAAAAGAAAAGACGAATCACTGAGATATTAAAGGCGTGAGTTAGACTCAGGTAAGAGGCCTGGTGTGACTCCCGATGCCGGTGCAAAAATAAAAGAGCTTAAACGGGAGAATCGAGAGCTTAAGCAAGCCATATTCCCAAAAAGGCATTTTTGGGCAGCTGGAGCTCGATGGGTGGACTCACGCGCATAAACCGAAGAATTAATCCAGTTTATGAACCTACGCCATTAATTTTTCAATTGTAAAGCCGACGTTGGAGGAGACTGCCACTAAAGCAGCCCACCTAAATAAGTTTGCTAGCTACTTTGAGATGCTCGAACCTCTTTAGAAATAATATGGCTGCAATATCGCCTTTTATAAGCTGAAAATTACCGCCCGTCGACAAATGCAAAAAAAGCATATATTGGAAAATGGCGGTAATCCCAGGTGTATGGCCATTGCTAATGTTACGGTCGGCAACAAGAGTTACTACCTGCTGGAAGTTGACACCTCAGGTGCAAGCAAGGCATTGTTTACCAAAGTGATCTGCGCCAGCGTAATTGGCGATATTGGAGCACATCTATTCGAGATAGTAAAACAGCTTCTGAAGTCCTCCCTATCTTGGCCTAAAGAGCATCTGGACAAGTTGGTCGGCGCGAAAAACCACTTTTGGTTTGCGCATCAAAAGTCGAAAAAAGCTGGTGCGTTAGCCCATAACGAAATTGAGAAATGGACTGAAAGAATGAAAATTCGCCTATGATAACCAACTGAATACTATTTATTATATAACATTTTAGTTTGACAATTTGATAGATTGGGAGCTACGCTGCGCTCTATTAACTTAATCTCTTAATTAGTAATGATAGGCATAGATTTATTTGCAGGCGCGGGAGGGATGTCTCTTGGAGCTCGTTTAGCCGGTGTTGATGTTCAGGTTGTTGTCGAAGCGGACAAACACGCAGCGGCTACATATATACGCAATCACGTACCCACTGTAAGTATGTTTGCTGATGATATTCGCAACTTTCAAAAAGTTGAACTTGTGAATCAGCAAAATAAGCCTGTGGTAGTATTCGGTGGACCCCCATGCCAAGGGTTTTCTACTTCTAACCAACGTACAAGAAGTTCTGACAACCAAAATAACTGGCTGTTTAAGGAGTTTCTGCGTGTAGTTGAAATGTACATGCCAGATTGGGTTGTTTTTGAAAATGTTAAAGGAATATTGGAAACCGAAGGCGGGATTTTTGCTGAGCAAATGATAACGTCATTATCCGAACTTGGATATTCATGTGAGTCCGAGGTGCTAAATGCTATTAATTTCGGAGTGCCACAAAAACGAGATCGCTTTTTTATTGTTGGTAATTTGCATGGGCAAAGGTTCAAGTTTCCTGAAGGCTGTACGGAATCAACTGTAACAGCTGGAGACGCTTTAGAGGACCTGCCTGTACTAAAAAATGGCAGTTCAGAGTGTTTCAAACAATATAAAAAGATAAGGAAACCGTCACAATACTCCCAGATGATGAGAGGGGAATTGAATGGGTGTAATAATAACCTTGTGACAAGAAATGCACCGTTTATAATTGAGCGGTACAAGCATATACCTCAGGGGGGAAATTGGGAAAGTATTCCAGCTGAGTTAATGGCCAATTATAAAGACAGGACTCGCTGTCATACGGGTATATACCACCGGTTGAGTGAAAATAGCCCTTCCGTAGTTATAGGGAATTACAGGAAAAATATGCTAATCCATCCCCATCAAGATCGTGGCTTGTCAGTTAGGGAAGCAGCCCGACTGCAATCTTTTCCTGATTCTTTTGTTTTCGAGGGAAGCATCGGTTTTCAGCAGCAACAGGTTGGAAATGCTGTACCTCCATTACTCGCTCAGGCGATTTTTAAATCAATTGTTTCTCATAATTTGGTAACGCAATGACGCAATTTAATACTCTGCTAGAAAAAGCTTTTGAAGAGACATATAACGCAGACCAAATGCCAAGTAAAGCTGACTATATAGCTAAATATAAGGCAATGAAAGATTGGCTGAATAGGAACTGTTATAGGTTTATAGGCTCAGCTACAAGCGCTGAGGATGGTAGCTTCTTTACTGACCATGGCCCAGAGCATTTTGAAGAGGTTATAAAATATGCTGGGATGCTTCTAGGTATTTCTCGTGATAATGTTGAATGTAATCTAACTTCGTACGAAGTTTTTTTATTGCTTTCAGCTATTTTACTACATGATGCGGGTAATGTATTTAGTCGCCATGAGCACGAAAAAAAACCAATGACAATACTGAACCAAATGGGTGTTGTAGCGCTAGAATCGCCAGTTGAGAGAAAAATAATTGCTGATATAGCTGCAAGTCATGGAGGAAAAGTTAAGGGCGGCGATAAAGATACCATTAATGCGAGAATTAAACATAGGGAAAGTAACTTCATATCAATAAGTTATAGACCAAGGTTGGTTGCTGCTATAGTGAGATTTGCAGATGAAATATGTGAAAACCAAACCAGAACCTCTCCATTCCTAACAGAGATAACTGACCTCCCAAAAACTAGTCAAGTTTTTCATTTATATGCTAATTCTATCTCTAGCTGCACTGTGGATCTGATATCAAGGAGGGTAAACGTTCATTACACAATATATGACAAAGACGTTAAGACGAAGTTTGGGAAGCTTGATTCTGATTGTTACTTGATTGACGAAATATTCGATCGAGTAGAAAAAATGTATCAAGAATTAATGTACTGTTCCAAGTTTTTCGATGGTTTAATCGCGGTCGATGGGATTCGGGCAAGAATAACATTATATGATGAGGAGCATGAGGAAATTGATGAGTTAACAATAGATAGTGGAGAGGGATATCCATCGGAGAAACTAAATCTGAGCAAGAAGCATCCAAATTGGGTTGGAGAGAATCTCAACAAACGGATCGGTCAGTCTGAAGGCGATTCCAATGACAATTAATCTTATTAATCCTTTCGAAGTTAGAACACCAGAAGCTTTATCCGCTCAAGAAGTGGCTAGATTATTTGTGGATGTGTTTAGTGATTTCAAGAAAGTTGATGATCAAAGTCATACATTTATTCAAGGACCACGAGGGACCGGAAAGAGCATGATGCTTCGGTATATGGAGCCAGATGCTCAAATCGCTGCTTGCAAGGCCAACAGCATTCGGGATTTAGAGTTCTTCGCGTTACATATACCAATAAAAAAAGCTTGGTCGGATATTACCGAGTGGGACCTGCTAGACGGAACTATGTATCAATATTTGGCTGAACATTTGATGATTAGCCATATTACATATTGCTTATTTAGGTCTTTAAGTAAAAATATTGAAATAGACGATTTAGATAAAAATATTTTGGAATGTTTAAATAGACTTTTGGTGGGTTGTGGCTCGAATGAGATCAATATTGACGAGCTTTTTACTTTAGAGAGTCTTACTTCCCATTTTCATACTGAATTCAACAAAATAAAATCTTTTGTAAAGAGATTAATGTTTTTCAAGCCTGAAACGCTCGATTACAATGGCGGACTCCTTTCATATTTAGACTTCCTCGTGCCTTTATTAGAAGAGCTTAAGGAGCAGCCTTGGGGATGTGGTGGGCCTTTTTATCTAATGATAGATGACGCTGATTTGTTAGATACAAGGATGCAAAGAATTTTAAATACTTGGGTATCGTGCCGAACTATAGACTCTGTATGTCTAAAAGTCGCAACGCAAAACCGGTACTCAACGTATAGAACTGTAGATGGAAAGCTAATTGAGTCACCTCATGATTACAGCGAGGTTAATATTAGTGAACTTTATACGCGCAAAGAGAACAGGTACGCTAAGCGCGTTAAAGATATTATCGAGAAGCGACTTGAACTAGTGGGGATTCATATTCCGGTCGAAGAGTTTTTTCCTGAAGACCTTGCTCAACGTGAAAAAATCGAAGAAATAAAAAGCGACTTAAAGGCTAAGCATATTGCCGGAAAGGGACGAGGAACAAGAGCTTCTGACGATGTTATCAGGTATGCAACTCCAATTTACATGTCTATGCTTGCCGGGAAAAGAAAATCAAGTTCTACATATAGTTATGCGGGATTTAAGAGTATGGTTGATCTATCATCAGGCATAATACGTTGGTTTATAGATCCTGCGGCAAAGATGTTTGGTGAATTAATTTCATCTAACGGTACTCGAAACAAAGAAGCTTTTAACGATGAAGGAGCAATTGCCAAGATACCTGCCTCTATCCAAGATAAAGTTTTGAAGGAGTGGTCTCACTCATTTATTGATGACGAGCTACCAAAAATTGAAGATAGAGGCGAGGAGATCGTAGAAAATTCAGTCTACTCGAAAGTGCATAACTTACTAGTAAGTTTAGGGATGCTTTTCAGAGAAAGGTTGTTGGATGAAGAGGCCTCAGAAAGAAAGCTTCTCTCATTTGTATTAGCTAATCCTGAATCTTTAAGAAGCGACACTAAGCAAATTTTGTCACTAGCTGTAGACTTAGGTTACTTACAGTATTCTTCTCATGGCTCGAAGGAAGGTATTGGTAGGAAGCCCAAGTATACGCTTTCTCATCGACTAGCACCTTATTTCCAACTTGATCCTAGTGGATACGCATATAGTATGTCTATAACTTCCGAAATGCTAGAAATTGCACTTTCCAGTCCAAATCGCTTTGTTAGAAGTCGATTAAAAGGAAATGATAATAGTAGTATTTACCAAGCTAGTCTTGATATATAGGTGATCTGAAATGTTGCAAAAAATAGTAAATCGAGGTCAGCTGGCAACTAAAATAAGTGCGGAAAAGTCAATACTAATTTCTAGCACAAGCTTTGAGAAACGGTGGAAATCTGTATTAGAAGATATTGGAGTCGACAATTGGAAAAGAGTTGTATTATTTACTAACGAAAAAAACAACGACGGTGAGGTTTTATTTCCAAATAAGTCAAATTTTATCATAGCTAGCTGTAAATATACCGATCCAATTGATGTGTTATTTACTTGCAACGAAAAATTAGTTCCGGTTTTAACTGATTTAACTGGGCTTAATTGTAAGATCGTTTTTGATATATCAACTTTTACTAGAGAGATGCTGCTGATAATATTGAAGGTTCTCGATTATCATAATTTTTTAAAGCATTCGACTTTTATTTATACACCTTCGAAATCGATGAGCGAAAATTGGCTTTCAAAGGGTGTATTGAATACAAGATCAGTCTTGGGATATGCTGGGGACTTCGACCTTAATAGCGAAACACATTTAATACTATTAAGCGGCTTTGAGGTTGAACGCTCTATTGAAGCTATTGAAGAATATGAACCTACTTTCCTTACGGTTCTTAGTGGGGATAGCAACTCTTCCTATAGTGAAGCATATTATGCGCGTAGTAAGGAATTGGTTGAAAATTTAAAAACTCTTTACGGATCCAACTTTTACTCTGAAGAAATTGATATAACTGATTTAGCTAAGTTAAAGACTTATATTCTTGAATTGTTGAGGTCTGAAAAATTCCAAAATCAAAATGTGGTCATAATACCGTTATCTAATAAAATTTCTACATTAGCGCTAGGTTTAGCTATGCTGGAGGTAACACACGCGCAGGTTGTTTACCCTCAACCTGCTGAATATAACGAAAAGGATTATTCAGAAGCAGCAGAGGAGTATTTTCTATTCGGATTATAGCTCTGTTGACACGATATCCTAGGTATGGATATATGACGTTATAAGTCTTTTTAAAATGCGATGTGTTGGTTGTTTTTCTAGTCAGATATGAAAAGCTGTATTATCAGCTGCTTGCAGATGCCTTGAAAACTAAAGTTTACCATTGATTAAGCGAGCTAGTGTGAGAAGAATTTAGCTCAAAGCTAATCTGGTTGTCGCATTTGTACGGGAGATGGATATTGGGCCTTTGAGTTTTAATGGCATCAATGAGCCAATTGTTGCGGTTCAGGTCAATAGTCGTTCTACTTGTCGCTTCTGATTTCTTTCACCTATTTTGCGAACTCCGATTAGCCATGCTATGTAGGTGTACTTAACTATGAAGATTAGTTTTCTGAGCGATTTACATCTCGAGTTTGATGAGCAGGTAATAATTCCTTCTCAGCCCAAGAAAGGTGTCATCATTCTTGCCGGCGATATTCATCAGGGGATAGGGGGCATGCAGTGGGCTCGAAAGAACTTCGATCATCGGGACATAATATATGTCTCTGGCAATCATGAGTACTATGGCTTTGAGCTAGAGAGTTGTGAGTCAGCATTGATCGAAGCAGCTGATAAGCTAGGGATTCATTACTTAAATAACCGCAAAGTTGAAATTAACGGTGTTGAATTTATAGGCACAACATTATGGACAGACTTTCGCCTGTTCAATAACTCAAACGAAGCGCTTTATGACTGTAGGAAACTCGATGACTATAGGCTTATTAGAAGCGGCAGACAGAATGGGAGAAAGCTCTCCCCTTCGGATACAATGTTACTGCATTCTGAGGCCCGAGCATTTCTTGAAGCGTCAATCACTTCCTCTCATGAGAACCGTGTGATTATCACGCATCACGCACCAAGCCTTAGGTCTGTTTCTGAACGTTTTAAGTCTCACAGACTTTCTCCTGCCTACGCAAGCCACCTTGACGAGTTGGTTGCAAAGTCGAAAGCGAAGTTTTGGTTCCATGGCCACACTCATACGCCAACTGACTATTCAATTGCAGGTACTCGCGTGCTGTCTAATCCTGCAGGATTCCCAGGAGAAAGAATCAGGGATACCATGACTTGGAAAACTGTAACAATCTAATACTGAAAATTTACTTTTTTGTTAATTTTCCATAAAAGTTATTTGCGTACATTAACGGAAAAGGTTTGTGTGCAAAATCAAACTGACATTGAGTTGCTTATAGGGCAATGGTAACTCATTACAACAGTACAGACCCTTTTGCATTGCTGGTGATTTGTATTTTCTATTTCTTAGGATTAAACTAACGTTAATTATACTTTAGGAATTGTCATTATGGTTGGTCCAAGACTCGTATAGAATTTTCAAAGAACTGCGCTCTCATACACTTATTATCCGAAAAATCTGAGTAGAGTCCTCCTACTCTTAATAAGCTCATCGGACTCTTCCTGTCACCGCTTTGTTCCTTCTGACCTGTTCGCAACAATTTCAAAAATGTCATCCAATTCAAGATTGGCCTCTATTTCAGGCTGTCCTTCCCTTTCCTTTACCAGCTTAGCCAGCTCAGCATCTACCTGCTCTTCGTATTCACAATTCACAGAGCCAAACTCACGACTTACTGGACCATTGAATGCACCATGAATCCCTCGTTTTTTACGCCAAGCGATAGCCATCTTGTCGATAACGTAATTATCTTTCGCTTTTTTGAGAAGCAGTGCTCCCGTTTTGCTAGGTTATTAAGTGACCAAACAAAACAACGGCACAAAACAAGAGGCACTGCTATGAAAGATGATAAGAAGATTGTCAGCATAAATGAAGGCTTAGTTCGTGATGAACTGGATAATATGGTCAGAAGCACCGTTGAGCAGACGCTCAATGACATGCTGGATGCTGAAGCCGAACAGCTCTGTAATGCCCAGAAATATGAGCGTTCTGACCAGCGTAAAGATAGCCGGGCGGGTTATTACGAACGCGGCTTCGAAACCAAGGCTGGCAAAGTTAAATTAAAGATGCCGAAGCTACGCAACAGCACGTTTGAAACGGCCATTATTGAACGCTACAAACGCCGTGAGGCTTCGGTTGAAGAAGCGCTGATTGAAATGTACCTGGCCGGTGTTTCCGTTCGCCGGGTTGAAGATATTACTGAGGCATTGTGGGGCACGCGTGTAAGCTCCGGCACGGTCTCCAATCTCAATAAAAAAGCCTTCAAGAACATAGAGCAGTGGCGCAACCGGCCTATTGAAGGTAACTATCCTTACGTTTACCTGGACGGTATTGTCCTCAAACGCAGTTGGGCCGGTGAGATACGCAACGTCTCGGTGCTGGTTGCAATTGGTGTGGGTGAAGACGGCTATCGCCGCGTGCTGGGTATTGCAGAAGGCGCTAAAGAAGACAAAGCTGGCTGGTCTGGCTTTTTATCTCATCTGAAGCAACGCGGGCTAACCGGGGTTAAACTCATCGTCAGCGATGCCTGTCTGGGACTGATGGAGTCCGCTGGCGAATATTACCCTGATGCACTGTGGCAGCGCTGTACAGTGCATTTTTATCGGAATGTTTTTAGTGTGGTACCACGCACCAAAACACGCCACGTTGCCGATATGCTAAAGGCTATTCATGCGCAGGAAGACCTTGAGGCGGCGCGGGAAAAAGCTAAGCTGGTAATAGATAAACTTCGCAGCATGCGTCTGAATGCGGCGGCGGATAAGGTTCAGCAATCCATCAATGAAACGTTTAGTTTTTACCGGTTCCCTAAGCAGCACTGGATACGACTGAAAACAAATAACCCATTAGAACGCATCATGCGGGAAATCAGGCGTAGAACGCGCGTCGTGGGCGCATTCCCTGACGGCGAATCGGCACTCATGCTATGTGCAGCTAGGCTCAGACATATTGCCGGAACAAAATGGGGAACCAGAAAGTACATGAACATGGACTTGCTAAAAGAAATGGAAATTGAACAACAGTTTTTAGCTTAAACGTACTGCAGATCAAAAAAGCGAAAGATCTTTGACACTATCATCTTGTCCATGACATCTGACGGAATATCCTCGGCGGTAAGTAGGTTGGGTAAATTTATAGTGTGAAAACCCGAGCAAAAACAGCCTATTCGGGCTCGAAATGGTAAGACCCCAGCATATTCCGGCCTGATCTGAACAGCGATTCCGGAAACACTTGAACACCTATTCTGGAATCATTTGAACACTGATTCCGGATTTATTTAGTACACTTTTGGGCTGATTTCCGGAATTGGTGTTCAAGTACACCGGAATCTTTTCAACGCATTGAAATCACTATTAATTTGATAACTTAACCTCTGACTTTTCGTTGGCGAGTGAGGGTTAGGTTTGAAAAGGATTACAATGCGTAAAATCAGAGAGGTTTTAAGGCTGCATTTCTCGGCGAGATTGAGTATCCGCGAGATCCACCGCAGCACCAAAGTCAGTGTCGGCAGTATTCAAACACTGCTCAGTAAAGCCAAGTTAATGAACTTGTCCTGGCCGCTGCCGGATGAAGTGGATGATGCCCAGTTAGCCCGGCGTTTTTACCCGCAAGCTGATACTCGCCATGCCAAGCGATTTCAGGAGCCGGACTGGGCAGACTTGCGCAAGCAGTTGAGCCGCAAAGGCGTGACCAAGCTACTGCTGTGGGAAGAATACACCCAGCAATACCCCAACCGCTGTTACAGCTACTCTCAGTTCTGCGACCGTTATCTGCATTGGCTGAAGAAACAGCGCCGCTCCATGCGTCAACATCACCGGGCGGGTGAAGTGTTGTTCGTGGACTATGCGGGTCAAACCATGCCTGTGGTCAATCCGCAAACGGGTGAAATCCGCCACGCACAAATCTTCGTCGCGGCCATGGGCGCAAGCAGTTATTACTACGCCGAAGCCACCTGGACGCAAGGCTTACAAGACTGGCTGGGCAGTCATATACAGGCCTTCGGGTATCTCGGTGGCGTCCCTGCTATGGTGGTGCCGGATAACTTAAAAAGTGCGGTGACCAAGGCCTGTAAAAGCGACCCGGATATCAACCCGGCCTATCAGCAACTGGCAGCTCACTATGATACGGCGATTGTCCCGGCGAGGCCGTATAAACCCAAAGATAAAGCCAAGGCCGAAGTGGGCGTGCAAATCATCGAACGGTGGATATTAGCCCGGCTTCGCCATCACACCTTCTTCTCATTGCATGAGCTGAACCAGTGCATCCGCGCCTTGCTGGCGGAGGTGAACAATAAGCCCTTCAAACAACTAGCAGGCACACGCCAGCAGTGGTTCGAGGAACTGGATAAGCCTGCCTTAAAACCACTGCCGCGCCATGCCTATGAATACACCGACATCCGCAATGCCAAGGTGAACATCGATTACCATGTGCAGTATGAGAATCATCTGTACTCCGTACCGCATCAACTGGTCGGTGAACGGGTAGAACTCCACGCCAAACCGCGTTTAATCGAACTCTACTTCCAGGGCAAACGCGTGGCCAGCCATCCCCGCACTGACCGTTACGGCTTTACTACCACACCGCAACATATGCCTGCGCAGCATCAGCACTATCACAAAGTCAGTGAAGGTAGCCTGATGAACTGGGCCAAAGACATCGGTGATGACGTGCTGCTCTGGGTGAAAGCACAGCTTCAGCGTAAACCACATCCCCAACAGGCGTTCCGCGTCTGCCTGGGCGCATTGCGATTAGCCAGTCAGTATCCGCAGCAGCGGCTCAATACCGCCTGCAAGCTGGCTAATCAGCATCAGCTCTATCGCTTGCAACAGCTCAAAGACATCTTAAACAGCAATCAGGACAAGCTCATCAGCGAATCCAGTCAGGACACCCTGACACTCCCTCAACACCACGAGAATATCCGTGGCCCACAAAGCTTCCACTAAGGAGAAAACCTATGCTAAGTACCACACTCTCACAGCTGCACCAGCTCAAACTCAGCGGCATGGCGAAAGCATTAAGCCAGCAACTGGAACAACCAGGCCAGTATCAGGAATTATGCTTCGCCAAACGGCTGCAACTGCTGACCGACCAGGAAACCCAGGAGCGGGATAACCGTAAACAACAGCGTCTGCTGAAGCAGGCACAACTGAAACTCGCGGCCACCGCCCATGACATCGACTACCAGCCTCCACGCGGCCTGCAAAAAAGTGTCATGACAGGGCTACTGCAATGCGACTGGCTACAACGGCAACAGAACCTGTTACTCACCGGGCCGTGCGGCACCGGGAAAACCTATATCGCCTGTGCGCTCGCCAACACCGCCTGCCTGAAAGGGTACACGGTGAAATACTACCGGGTAAGTCGTCTGCTCATGGAGCTCACCCAGGCCAAAGCCGATGGTACATACAGCAAGAAGCTTAAAAGCCTGGCTAAACTCAACCTGCTCATCCTGGATGACTGGGGACTGGAGCCGCTCAAAGCGGCGCAGCGCAACGACCTGATGGAGATCATGGATGACCGCCACGGCAGCAGCTCAACTATCCTCATCAGCCAGTTAACCACCGACCAGTGGTATCAATCCATCGGTGATAACACGCTGGCTGACGCCACTTGAACACTTAAGGTAAAAATCGACTAGCCAACGATGCGTTGATCTGAGGTGTTCAAATAAAACCGGAATGGTCGTTCAAGTAAATCGGAATACGCACATGCATATCTAGACATCTTTAAGCTACTGATAGTACTGCCTGGAATATTGAAACTGTTATGCAGAATTTTTCCTGTAAGCATAAGTCTAAGACACCCTGTTAAAGCAATATTATCATGTTGCCGCAGAATATCTTCTGATTCTGGTGCGCCCCTCTGCAAAACGCTCAACTACTTAAAATAAAACTTTACAACAATATTGATTGGTTATAATTTAACCGTGGTGTTGTATGGATGTTAAGTAATGGAATACAAGAAGTTAATCTTATTGGCTGTATTAGGCTGCGTGTTCGTTTGGGTTTTAAACTCAAATTTGACCCGAACCGGTGAGAATATACAAGTCCCCCCTAATGGGATATCGGTAAGTTCAACTCCAAGCAAACTTTGTTGCAATGTTGAAAGGGATAGCAGCAAGGGCAATACGCTTTATTCGGTATGGGTACGTTCTTTTCGAGATTCTGACGGTGATGGTTATGGTGACCTTGTAGGTATAACAAACCAGCTTCAATATATATCTGATCTTGGGGTCAAAAAACTTCTTCTAAGTCCCATCTTCCCTTCTCCAGCTTATCATGGCTATGAAGTTACTGATTATCTTTCTATAGACCCAATTTATGGAACCAAGGGGAACTTTCTTAAATTAATTCGTACCGCTGATGAGTTAGGCATAAAAATTCTTTTAGATTTACCTGTAAATCACACATCAGATCAACACCAATGGTTTAAAAACTCACTGTCTAACGTTGGCAACTTTCGTGACTTTTATAAATGGGTGCCAGGCCCATTAGAAGGCTATGGTTTGCCTTGGTCTAATGATTCTGATCCATATAAAGTGTTTCATTCGAAAGTGGAAACTGAAGAATTTTATTATGGAGTTTTTGGCTATGCGAGCCCAGATCTTAACTATAGTAATCCCGAAGTAGTCGACAAGATAAAAGAAGTTGTCAAATTTTGGATTGAGGAAGGCGTCGATGGATTTCGCCTCGATGCAGCAAGATACTTTGTAGAAACTGGACCATTGCAAGGTCAACGAGATACGGAGGCTAACAGGAACTTTCTGTTGGAGCTTACTGGCTATGCAAAAGAACTAAACCCAGAGGTTGAATTCCTAGCTGAGGCTTATGCTGAACACGAGACAGCTAACTCGTATCAGAAAGCACTTACAGGCGTTGATTATCAATTTGACTTTGAGGTTGGCCCTTTTGTGCACAACGTTGTAACCTCAGAAGAACTTTCTGTAAGTGAAAAAGTGAACTCATTAAGAAACACCTTGAGTTTTTTACTATCAAACACTACGAATGCCTCTGAGAAATATGTCTTTTTCGAAAATCATGATTTCCCCCGGGCCAATTTCCACTCTACCTCACTTGCAAAAATCGCACACTCTATTGTGTTGGCTTTACCTTATAATTTTAGCCTCTACTACGGTGGCGAACTGGGACTCCCTGGCTTTTCTACCTCTAATGATCTTTATTTCAGAGATGACATGATTTGGGATGATGGTTCGCAAACGAATTGGAACACACAGTATATAGAAGACACTTCTACCTATTTGAAATGGAAAAAACAAGCCTATGCAGATGTTGATAGTGAATTCGTTGGCTCATTAAAGAAGCTGATTTTAATTCGTAACAAGCTGGCGGACTTTTATAAAGGCAATGTTCATACCGATTTCGAGCTCAGTACAAACAATCATTTTATCGTGACAACTGCAAGTAAAGGTAGCGTGGTATTCACAATAGTAAATATGGATGACCAGTTTTCATCTATATTCAATGTAAATGCATTGCCAGCACAACGATACTACTCCGTGCTTACTAACCAACCAATTGAGCAGTCTGCACAAATCACTTTAGCTCCAGGGGAAAGTTTAACGCTGGTTTCAAAACAAATTTGATAGGGATTTTAAAAATGTGGACTAGGTTAGCAGTTTTAATTGGATTAATGGTTTTAAGTATGGACGTCGCAATTGGCGCAGTAACAGCTACGGCTGCCAGAGGTGAGATAAATCTCACATGGACAAATATGGCCACGGTTAATTGTTCTGGAAATCCGGAAGCCTATCAGATTAAAGAGTACGTAAATGGTCAACAACAGCGGACATGGAGTATTACACTGCCCTCGATTCAGAGAAAGTTAATAGAAATTCCTCGTGTTGTTCAGTCTGATACTGCATTTGGTTACGTGGTTTCGTATTTTCGGTGCAGCGGAAGTGGAGGCGCATATCTGATAGCGGGTTCTACTACAAATGTCGTAAGAACTCCGCCAATTGAAGACAGAAGGGTTATTTTTATACACACTGATTTACTAGGCTCTCCTGCAGCGGAGTCGAATGAAAGGGGAGAGAGTACTAATGATTAATATGAGCGCACGATGCATGGTCGCACTTCTTGCACTGATGTCCGTTTTCCCTTCCTATGCAGAAGAAGAGTTAGATTATGCAAAGATTTTATCCTATAGAGACTCTGGCTACAGTATACAATCCGAAAGCTATATGGATGCATTTGGAGCTTCGCATTCGAAAAGTAATGGCCAGTTATATGTAAGCAATACCGACTTAACCATTCCTCAAAATGGAACTGATATTTTTGTTCGGCGTTCTCATTCTCCAAGTCAAATCTCAATATCATTGTCCAATCGAGTTGGTTGGTTCAAGCCATATTACGACTTTGGTGATTGGTCTTTAGATATTCCAAAAATAACGGTAATGGCCTACTGGCATCTAGGCGGTTCATACCTGAGTAGTTGTAATTCACTTGCTACTACGGCAACGATTCAGGTTCCTGGGCAAGGTGAATTTGACGCTATAGGAAAGCCATCTGGGGCAACTTACCCAAGCTCCGCAGTAATGCGATTTGCTAACAACTGGATTATCGGGTGCGAAACTTTTAGTTCACGTTCGGTGATTAAAAACAAAACTGGCTCGGTAATTGGTCATGGTGCGAAATCGACGATATACCTCAAATCACCCAATGGAACAACGTTTTATTTCAATTCTACCGCAATGGGGGAGATTAGGATAAATCCAGCTATGGCGCCCTCAGGTTCTGACAGTTCATGGGCGTTATATCAACCTCAAATGAGACTGTTTCAAGTTACAGATATAGTCGATAAGTTTGGTAACTGGACAACTTACGATTACAAGCAGATCCGTAATGGCACGCCGAGTGATAATTACAGAACGTACTATGTGGTGGATAAAATACGAAGTAACGAAGGTGTTACCGTTCAATTTACGAGAAACGACTATAAAGTCGCCTCGGTAAGTTATGACGGTCGTGTAATAGAATATGAGTATGATACCTTCTCAGCAAATATCGGTGGAAGTCTGCGGAATACAACATATTTAAAAAATGTTTTCATCAACAAAACAGAAGAGTCAACTAAGTGGTCTTATGATCTGAGTAGTCAAGCTGTTCAGTTTGATAACGGGACTGTGAGTGAGATGTTCTTGGAGTCTATCACTAATCCAGTAGGCGCTTCGATGTCTTTTCAGTACAGGGCGAATGAGACTCTGTGTGAGAAAAATGGTAGTAAACTGAAAGGCAGTGTTAGCCAAGGATACGGGCCATCCCTCTCTCGTGTAACCGTCTCCGGTCGCGGTTTTGATACATTCAGTGCTGATTTCGACTATGAATACGTTAATAGTACGACAGCGAAAACTATAACTATAGTGGGAGGAAGAGTTTACGAGGATACATTCTGGGTAAAAAACTGTAATTATATGTTTAACTACGATGTTAGGCACCTCACTTCTTCTGTCATCAAAGATGACTCGGGTGCAATTGAGCAAACTAAGTCTGTAACCTGGAAATATATTGACCTCCCCGATACTGGTATAACGAGGATAGAAGATCCTAACTTATCCAGTGACCTACCAGTACAAGAAAAAATATTAATTAACGACCGTTACGAGACCACGTTTTCAGGATTCGATGCTTATGGTAATCCCACCATAATGACTGAACAAGACCTTGAAGAAAACCGTATTAGGAAAGTTAAAACTGGTTATTATAATAAAGGAAATAAGTGGATCATTGGCAGTCAGAAATCAGTTCATATAGGTGATGGATCTAGTAACTACACGCTAATATCTAACACATCGTACCATGGTGGTTCCTACCAGGATCTAGGGGTTCCAAATTACTTTTACAATAATTCAACGTGGACTCATAGGGTAAGCCAATACCACTCAAACGGTATGAGAAAAAAGGTTGAGTTAAATAAGAAACTCTTAAAGGCTGACGGAACATACTCAACGCTTAATCGCTATGTCCTGTACGAAAATTATTATCGAGGTGTCGCCAGAAAAGTTACTGTTCCATCAAGATACAATGATACAACTAAAAATATTCTGACAAAGGTTGTCGACAACTTCGGCAGGCCGTTAACAATTACAAACCCGCTTGGAACTAGCGTAGAATTCACTTTTGATAAACTAGGAAGACTTCAGTCGGAATCAGTCACAGGAGATGAAGTAGCGTGGCTGGATACTTTTTATTCTTACACTTTAGACTCCGGCTATTACGGCATGGTGCAATTAGCTGAGACATGTAGGCTAAACTCATACAAAACGGCTTGCACTTCTGGCTCTAGAACGAGTTCAGTTAGCAAAGGATATGATTCACTGTTAAGGAATACTTCCATTAATGAGTATTCTTATACGCCGAGTTTCGACGGTAGGCATAAGCAATTTGAATATGACGAGTTCAATAATAAAACTTTCGAGTCCTATTGGGGAGAGCTTTATACAACACCGAACGGGACAACTACTGAATATGATGCACTAAATCGTTTATCGTCAATAACACAGTTTAATAAGCAAGCCACTACTTTCAATTATGACGATAATGTTCTCACTACTACAGATCCCAATGGGAATGTTACCACAACGACATTCTGGAATCTTGGTTCACCTCAATATGACTTAGTTGAAAGTATTGAGTATGGGATAGTTACCCAAGAAAATAATTATGATTTATTTGATAACCTTCTATCAATAACTTTATCTGGCAATGATAGCGGTTACAATGTCAGCCAAACTATTTTTAACGTTTATGATAATAATCAGAGGTTGTGTAAAAAAATTCGTAACGACGTTGGAACCACGGTATTTAGTTATAATGCTATAGGTGAGATTAGCTGGCAGGCTGATCTTGGCGTTCAAGCAGTCTCTACCTCCTGCTCTAGTTCACCATCTTCATCTGATAAATCTTATAGAGTTTATGACAACCACGGTGGCCTTTATACTTTATCATTTGGAGACAGTATTACCCCCACTCAAACAACTAAATTTGATGCCATCGGAAATCTCACCGGAGCAAAATCAGATGATGTAATAAAAACATTAGCATATTATGGTAACTCTTTACTTAAATCAGAAACGTTGACAATTGGGCAGCAGCGCTTTTCTAAAGACGCGCAAAGTCCTTCGCTACGCTATTTCTATGCCCAAAGCGGAGCTTTATCGTCTTTGCAATATCCCGATGGAGACGTTGTACGGTACTCCCCCAACGGCTTCGGACAGCCAACTGAAGTAATAAGGAATACATCGAGTACGCGAAATGAATATATTTATGCAGAAGATATTACCTACCATCCAAACGGGTCTTTGAATTCTTTCTATTATGGGAATGGTGTTGAACACGAAACACTTTTGAACTCTAATAAATTACCATATCGCATTCGCGATGACCGGGCGGGTCAAACACATCTTGACTACCAATTTTCTTATGATGAGAACTTCAATGTAAAGTCCATAATAGACCATGTTTCTTCTGCGTACTCTATCAATAATTTAACCTATGACAGCCTGGATAGGCTCACTTTCGCCCAGGGGAATTCAGGAATTGGGAATAGCACTATCAGTTATGATCCTTTGGGTAATGTCAGAAGCTACAGCAACAAGAAAAACGCCTTAACATATACCTACAATGAGACTAATTATAGAGTTTCTAAAGTTGTTGATTCGAGAAACTCAAATAATAACTATCCAACATTTGGGTACGACAAAAGAGGGAACATATATAATAATGGTAAACGCACTTTTACATTCAACGCGTTAAATCAAATCGTCTCTTCAAATACATTCGGCTACAAGTACGATGGTGCCGGGAAAAGGGTGTACCAAGATGATCAGTTCGGAGAAAATTTCTCTCTGTATTCTAATGGAGGGAAGTTACTTTATAGTGAAGACAGTGATGGACCCACTAATTTTATTTACCTACAGGATAAGTTAATAGCCAAAGATGGCTTTGTCCGAGAGTTCAAAACGAAGCAACACTATACACCTTATGGCAAAAGCATTGAGGGTGAGGTTGATGATGTTGGCTTCACTGGTCACAAGTATGATAAATCCACAGGCCTGGTATATATGCAGGCACGATACTATGATCCAGTCATAGGGCGTTTCTACTCGAATGATCCTGTTGGGTTTAAAAATATCTATAACTTTAATCGTTATGCTTACGCCAACAATAACCCATACAAATACATAGATCCTGATGGTAGGGACACTCGTTTTATTGGTGGGGCAGGTGTAGATGGCGGTTATATTCCTGACATGAAAAGGGCATTAGAGGCAGCAGGAATATCAAACGTTTCTACAGCGACCAATGCCGACTCTTCGACTTTTAATATGATCACAGATGCTGCGTCTGTAATTATGACGAACCAAGTCATGGATGGTGGCAATTTTACTATTCCAACAAACCTAGCTAATGGAGAACAGTTAAATTTAATAGGTTACTCTTGGGGAGGTGTAGTCGCGGCTCAAAGAGCTAATGTTGCTGCTGGAAACGGACAGACTATAGATAATTTAGTACTTATAGGGGCCCCAATAAATGGAGATTTATTAAAAGCAGTTCAATCAAATCCAAATATTAAAAATGTTCATGTTATGGATTTAACTTCACAAGGTGATCCTATTTATGCAGGAATGAGTGACGCAGCGATAGTCGGTTCTGTACCTTCATTGATTAAGCAAATGTCGCAATCAAGCGGGCACTTCTTTTACGCACCAAATACCGCAGAAGGTGCAGCTAGAAGAACCGAACTAGGAAAAGAGATTGCCGATAAAGGGTTACACTAATGACAGGTTCGAGAAAAAAGCTATCAACAATATTTTTATTTTCAGGGCTAGGTTTGCAACTAGCGGTTGCTATTTGGTTATTGACTTTGGATAAGCAAGTTATTGAAAATGGAAAAATTGGCTTTCTTACTTTGATGGTTTATTATGCTGCGACAATAATTGGAATCATTATTTCGTTTATTGGGTATCGAGGCTCCCATGCTCCTCTAATTGTAAAAACTGTAGTGGGAATTCTTTGGGTTGGACTAATTTCTGCGCCTCAGTTTTTAACTATTTACGGGTATGAAGGTCCATAACACACTGAATATGCATCTTTGAATCCAAAGTCTTGCATATAAAAGAGCGGGCCTTTTTTTGGCTTTGGAGGCTTGGGATTTTTTCTCAAGGCTGGCTATCGGCTCAATGAAAAAATTCGTTTGGTGGCAAATTCAATTGGGTGATCTTCTCAGGTTAAAAGCCATGACGTAGGAGTTCAAACTCTTTTAATTGCACTTGTACAACACTATCACCGATCACATGATAGAAACTGCCACTCGCTGTATTGATTAATCTTTTGTTAGGAAAAATTTTTTTCAATCTTTGATGTACTGATATAGCATTTTTCTTAGCCATGTTGTCATCTAACATTGTTATACTGCTATCGTAGCAGCTCTAATTAGGTGGCCAAATTCACTATGCCACAACAGTAATACTAAAATAGGAGTTTTTATGTCAGGAAGCGGTTCAGGAGGTGGTTTTGGTTCAGGTGGAACTGGTGGCAGTTTTGATTGCTCGACTTTGGCATTTGAAACACATATCAATAGTCCACTACCAGCAGAAATTGCTAAGTTGAGCGTAGGTGACATCCTACATATCGATTTAAGTAATATGAACGGTATTCAAGTGGTCCGGGTGACGTATCAGGGCAATGTGGTTGGCGGCTTAGTAGACCAAAATATAAGGATGAAACAGTGTCTAGAGCAGGGTTTTAGTTTTAACGCTATAGTCCGTTCAATATCAGGAGCTGCCGTAAAGGTGTTTGTTAGCGCACAAGGATAAATAGCATATGGAGTTTGAAGTTGTTGGTGGCGTTTACCAAGAGTATTGCAGTTGGCCAAACCATGAGGTAGTTCTCGGCTCAGCTGGAAGAGCAGCTTACTGTCTTTCCTTACTGGATAGACACATGGAAATTAAATTGCATTCCAGAATGAGCGAGTCTGACCGAGAGCAATTAATTTCGAGCTTTGTTTTCCTGAATAACTGTAAATTTCAATTTTATGATTGCGATACAACCGTCAAATTTGATTATTTCCATCCCCTCGCAGAGCCCAGAATTATTCCAACTCAAAAATATGATGATCTGCCAATATTTGAACCGAAAATTTCAAATGACTGTGCAACTATCGTATTCGGGATGATTGAGGCTTGCCCTAAAATTGATACAGACATAGCAGTTTACGATCCTCAAAATACTCATAACCCTTTGCTCTTTTCTCAAGTAGGCTCTGCACATAAGCGTTTGGCTTATGTGGCCAACCAAGGTGAACTGGCTATTTTTTATAAGCGAGAACATCGACAAGTAGCCTCGACGGAAGAAATGGCAAAATGGCTTTCAGAGAAAGAATCAGCTGAAGTGGTGGTAATAAAATGTGGCAAAAAAGGTGCTTATGTATACTCGGTAAATGAGCAAGGGTGGGTCAATGCCTATAAAACAAAAAGCGTCTTTCCCATTGGATCAGGAGATTCATATGTTGCTGCATTTTCATATTATTGGTTAAAGCAGTGTGATAGTCCGTTAGTGGCAGCTGATAAAGCCAGTATTGCAACGGCCTATTATGTAACTCATAAAACAATGGCTGATGTTTCAAATTTGCTCACGTTTGCTAAGGGCCTCACGCAATATGAATTTAAAGTTGATGCTCCAAATGTGTATTTGGCCGGTCCATTTTTCACTCTATCAGAGCTTTGGATGGTAAATGAGACTAAGTATTTCTTGGAATCATTTGGTCTTGACGTGTTCTCACCCTATCACGCCGTAGGCATGGGAAGTGCTGATGAAGTAGTTCAAAAAGACATTGATGCAATAAAGGAATGTGACGTGATATTTGCCATATTTGATGGCAATGACCCTGGCACCCTTTTTGAGATAGGCTATGCGCGTAGCATTAATGTACCAGTAATCATCCTCGCACAAAATCCGAAGGATGAAGAGCTTAAAATGTACGAAGGCACAGGGTGTAAGATTTTTGATGACTTTGCATCTGCAATCTATAACGTGGCCTGGAGCACTAAGCTATGATTGGCCTGCTTATGTCAGGGGGGCTTGATTCATCTTCATTGGCTTATATGTTGCGACCCGACATTGCCTTCAATGTTAACTATGGTCAAAAGCCAGCTAGCGCTGAACGCCAAGCAACAGAAGCAATCTGCAAAGAATTAAATATAAGAGTTATCAATTTAGACATTGATTGTACTTCATTGGGAAGCGGTGATTTGTCTGACAACAATGCGATTGATGTTGCTCCTGAAAGCGATTGGTGGCCTTATCGCAATCAATTGTTGATAACACTTGCAGCAATGAAAGCTGTGAGTTCAGGGTGCACCAAACTTTTAATTGGCACCGTCGCCTCCGACGAGTACCATTTAGATGGAACAGCTACATTTATAAAAAAGATCAACGATTTAATTTCTTATCAAGAGGGTAATATTCAGATTGAGGCCCCTGCAATAGGGTTAACTGCGACAGAGCTTATAAGAAAGTCCGGTATCCCTTTCGGTTTATTGGCTTACAGTCACTCTTGCCATAAGTCGAATATCCCTTGCGTTAATTGCAGAGGGTGCTACAAGCATTACGATACACTGCGACAGTTAGGCATATACAACGATGAATTGGGGTGAGCCAAAATTAAAGCCTAACATTCATCTAATTCCGCCCTATGAATTTGATGTTAAAAAGCGATTACCGCTATCAACACATAGCAACCCTTCAAAAGCCCTATTTTTAGATATTCTTGAAAGTCGTTCTTCGCGTCGACAAATATCAGCTATCAATAATGATTTGTTGGGGCAGTTTTTATTCCTCTCCAATCGAACTAAGCAAGTAAACACAAACGATTTGGGGATAATAATTGAAAAGAAGAATCATGCATCTGCTGGCGCAATGTCGTGCGTCCATATCGTATTTACTGAGATTTCCTCAGAGAAATGGTATGTATACAACTCACGAACTCACTCAAAAGATGAGTTGAAATTGACAGAAGGTTCAATTTTTAAAAACTTAAAAGAAGAAGCAAAAAGCTTTATATCTGGCATAAAAGATGGAGTAATGCTCTGGTATGTCGCAGACATCACCAGACTAAGTTGCAAATACACACGTCCTGAAACCCTAGCGTTACGTGAGTCTGGTATTATTGCAGCGACTCACAACCTTGTCGCAGAGTATTTAGGGTTATCATATTGTCAGTTGGGGCTTAACGGCTTCAATGAGGCTTCTTGTTTATCAAATGAGCGCCATTTGTTTGGTGTTGGAATGGCTTTTCTTGGTACGACGCTTAATTATTGTTGAGGAGCGATGAAGCTTAGCCTCTAACTGTTTAAGCACAGTCGGAGTCTGTTGCATTTCAAACCACATCAGGGCATCAAGCTCAGATGGTCTAACATTCATAGATTTGGACAGTTGAATAAATTGCTTTTCTAATTCCAGGTAATGACGTTCTACTGAGTGCTTTTCATCAAAAAAACCACCTAAGATACCGGCTCTGTAGATATGAATATCCAAAATGGCTACATCATCTGCATTTAACCAGTTACGTGCTATCCAAGAAGCTGTTTTGAGTCCCACACCCTTAATATCAATTAACCAATTTCGAAGAGCAAGTCCGGAGCACGAAGGAGCCTCTTTCTCAGATAGCTGAATTAACGCTGATTGAATGTAAGACGCTTTTTGCTTCGCAAACCGGTACTTAAATGTTTTGTCATTGAGATGAATTGGTTCAGACAACCAGCTGTGCAGAGTTTGGAAATTATGGACTTTGCCAGTAAACGCGCCTTTACTTTTCATGTGATGGTATGCAGCAAGTCCATTTTCCGCAGGAATTCCATGGCCACCAAGCAGGCATGCTCCAACTTCCTCTAATAAAGTATCTCCAAGCTTATATGCAACTTCAGTTTGCTTTAATCGCCGCTCTAATACTCGGTACAACCAATACGCTACAGTTGGAAACCCAGCAACATTTCCCCACTTAGTATTCGGAAGCACTTCATCATTCTCATCAGGGATCTCGATTTGAATGACTCCTTTTTCAGTTTCAATAAATGCGATTTGTGGTTCATACATAGTTATGGATTAGTGAAGTAAACTTAGGTTGTATTTTATCGAAAATTATAGATATAATAAAGTGAAACCGATAAAAAAAGATAAGTTTATTCCAATGAATCTAGATTCATTTAAGATTGAATTGCAAGAATTTTTAAGCACATCAGGTATTAGCCAAAACCAGCTAGCTAAAGAGGCACGAGTCCCTCAGTCTCAGATATCTGACTGGAATAAAGGGAAAATAAAACGCTTTGGTAAGAACGCGAGAAGAGTACTTAACGTTATCGAGAATTATCGATTCTCTGATGAGGCCACATTACCCGAAGACCTTCAACAAGCTGTTCGTGATTTTTATGGTGGTAAGCAAGAAAATTGTGAGTTACTTAAACGTTTGATAACTTCGTTGAAGCCTATCATTGCAAAATAGGTCTCTAGCTCATGGAATGCTAGTTGCAGAAAAATACACTTTTTTGTTTAAATTTTGACTGCTGTGCGCTAGCCAAAGAGCTGACTACAGTGTTTGACCAAGAAGATTTGCATTGAGTTCACCAAGCTCAATAGCACTGAATGCTGCCTAAATAGGGCCTTTTTTTGTAACTTCGATTATCTTAGTTATAGTTTTCATCATGCTCCTGTATTAATTCGAGAGCCCTCTCGCTGTACTTATAACGAGGTTATCCTAGCAAGTGCCAGGACTCATTAATGCGAATAGCATAGCGAAGGCTTATCCGCTGAGCAGTTTGCCAACACAGTGCGAGCCCATTGGGTGTAGAAAACCTGCTGCATTGAGTTCTCGATGTGACGATGCGTGAAGATATCAGTCTAATTAATCGTGGTCATGCTGCAGGTAACCTGGCGTGTTTCCGGCATGTCGCGCTGGACCAAATACGCCTAGAGAAGACAATACAAGCGGGTGCCAATCGAAAACAGAAGGTGGCAATAATGATTGAAGACGTGCTGGAATTAATCGTGAATGCTTAAAAAATGTTCACACTCTCGCCCTGGCTCCAACATCGTTTTCACCAGCTTTACTGGCGAAACTTCCGTCACTTAATTTATAAGAATCCTGCCCCCCAACAAATTGACAGAACAGGCTGAATTTGTTCAGGCTCTATCATCTGAAATTCTGTCTGACAAAAAAGCACTTCATTCAACACTCGTTCTATAAGTGTCTTAAGTATCGCGCTGAGGAGAAATCTGCACACGTAGTAGAAGCAAATCTACTAAATTTGGATCCATTATCTTGAACTCGTCTGGTATATCTAGTACAACAATTTTGTTCAAATAAGCAGAGCCAGTGTACTCCTCAATTCTCTGTTTGTGAGCGACTTCCATTGTGAAAATTTGGTTGGCCCAGTCTAAAAGCTTTTCGGTACATAGTGTCGTGCTGTAATACTTGCAATATTTTCTACTGAGACCTGCTGAACGGAATTGATGCATAGGGAACTTAGCTGAGAATAGTTTCTCAGCCGTAACAGAGCGATTCAAGTTGCTAGTACATAAAAAGAGAATGTTCATTTCAACATCGCTGTTTTCTTACCCTATTCTCAAACGACCTATCCAGTTTAAATAGGCCGCTTCTCAGCTTTCGAGAAATATTATCAAAATTCGCGGCGATAGCGCACCCCGAATTCAGATAATAAGTGCACCACTCATGGTTAATGGGTGACAGACGATCAACTGCCTGTTGGTGGTACTCTGTAGTCGCCAAACAAACATGAGTAGTTACCATGAGTTACAAGCAGTTGATCGAGGGACAACGATACCAGATTGAGGCCTACTTGCGCGAGGGTTTCAGTTATCGGGAGATTGGAAAACGTCTGAGAGTGAGTCACAGCACCATCAGCCGGGAAGTAAAACGCAATCGAATCCGGGATAACCATTACCTACCGGAAGTCGCCCAGGCTAAGGCGTTGAAGCGATGATGCCAGGCCGCAAAGTTCAGGGTATCTGAACTGACGATCACCTTTGTTGAGTTCGGGCTTAACGAGAAATGGAGTCCTGAGCAGATAGCTGGCGTAGGTAAAATCATCGGGCATGACGTTAGCCACGAGTGGATCTATGGCCATGTCCATCGTGATAGATTACGTGGCGGCAAGCTCTATAAACAACTGCGTCAGAGTCACCGCCGACATCGTAAAGGTGATCGTGCCAAACGCGTAATTATTCCGAATCGCGTTGGGATTGAGCATCGTCCCGCCATCGTGAATAAGAAGAAACGATTTGGTGACTGGGAAGCTGAGATGGTTCTGGGCAAGCAAGGAACGGGCGCGATTGTCAGTTTGTTCGAGCGGAAAAGTAAGCTGTATCTGATACGCAAAGTGCCCGCGAAAAGCGCAGCCGATGTGGCCCGGGCCATGGTCGGCATGTTGTGGAAATATCGAGGTCATGTACGAACCATCACGACGGACAACGGCAGCGAATTTTGTGATCATGAGCTGGTCGCAAAGAAGCTTAAAACAGATGTCTACTTCGCGAACCCTTATTCATCATGGGAACGCGAATTGAATGAAAACTTCAACGGTTTGCTGCGCCAATACATACGGAAAGGCACCGATTAACGTACGGGAACAGACAAACAGATTAGAGAGGTTGAACAGGCATTAAATGCCAGACCGAGAAAGTGTCTCGGCTTTAGGCAACCAGTCGCGGTATTCGATGAATTACGCAAGGCGGCCTAATTTAGCGAGTGGTGCACTTCGGAGTTGAATTCGCGGCTAAATAACTGATCCTAACTGTGCGTCGCCTTAGCCAATCCATGCTGGTTGCCTGGAAATGGCGATGCGGTTTCCATAAAACGCCGTACTCGTTGTAGCAATTCCCACATTTCAGTGCACCTGTGATTGCGGGTTACGGTTTCATGTAATGCATGCCATAATTTTTCAATTTTGTTAACCCAAGGGCTGTAGACTGGCTGGAACAGCAAGGTAAATTTGGGATTCTGCTTCAGCCATGCCTGCGTCTTTTTACTTTTGTGAATAATGTAATTGTCCACAATCAGTGTGATGGTTTTTGCCTGCCGGTACGTTTTTCTTAAATGCTCCATTAGCCGGATAAATATCTCTGAGCATTTTGAGTGTCGCCCCACATAAAGCACTTTGCCGGTGCCGGCATTTAACGCGCCGGCCAGATAGTATTTTTCATTTTGTCCTGGCGTTGGAACTAACCGCTGTTTTCCTCTGAACCCCCAATCCGCACCTATTTTAGGGTTCAGATGAATATCCACCTCATCCTCGTAAAACACCGGATGTTCGGCAGAACACTTATCAAGCGCGGCTTGAATCGCTGCCAGTTTCTCTTCCTTGTGTGGATCTCTTATCCGCAAAGTAGGCGCCGCTCTACGCCAAACAATACCAAGTTCTGGCATCCACCGCCGTAAAGTCGAGCTGTGTACTCGGATCCCAGTATTCTCATGAATTACCTTCGCCAGTAATTCCGAACTCCATCGGCTACGCTGATAACCGAGATCTTGTGGTGTCCATGGAATCAGTAGGAAGAGTAACTGCACTATGATGTCATCCGGCAAATAAGCCGGTTTGCCATGCTCGGCATCTTTTAAACCGTCTATGCCTGATTCTTCATACCACTTGCACCAGCGACTGACCGAAGAACGTGCTGCACTCAGCAATAAAGCAACGCGCTTACGGGACTGGCCCTTGTGAACCAAAAGCACAGCATTTCCCCGTCGACTAAAGCGTTTATCTTTACTGCGTTGAACGATTTTTTCTAAACGGCGTCGCTCAGCCCGGTCAATCAATGCTATTCTGTTCATGCTCAGTGTGGTTCTCGGTAATTTCTTTTTGGCGATTGATCTGATCGCAGAAATCACACTGAGTTCCCTCCATGGGGTGATCTACACTTAGGAACAGTTATTTAGGTGAGAACATTTAAAACTTTAGATTTAGGAATGGTCGGATGACGTAATGCCAATGTGTTTGAAATCTTGATTGAGCGATCAATGAGAAGGAGAGGAAATTTTTCTCGTATATCAATAACACTATCCCTAAATTCAGCCAGATATAAAAACGAACTTTTACCTTCACCAATACTATATTTATTTTTTAGTGCCCTATGAAAATCTTCAAACTTTTTTAACTCTCTCAAGCGAGGTAAAATGCTGTTTCTATTGTACCTTTGTCTAACCAGTATAGATTAATGTACACACTTTATCACTCCAATTTTAATATTACTTTAAACGGACCATAATGCCTCGCAACTACAGTACTGCATATTGGATAAGATTAAATAGAGTGGTTAAAAAACTCAGAACCAGCGCCACTTGTTCCAAATAATTTTAGTTTGAAGTAAAAAGCAAGCTTAATGCTAAACGATCTTGTCTTTTGCTTAAGCTGATTTTGTGGTTATTAATTTGTAAAGTCGATGAACAACAATAATGGCGATGGTAGCTAACGCCATTAAGGCAGTAAGCCTGAATATTTCAACAAAAGCGATAAAACCAGATAACTTGTTAATTGGGTCACTGTACTGAGCCAGTTCTATAAGAAGTTGCTGTTGGGACAAGGGCCCTGTCAAAGTGTTTTGCAGGTGTTCAGTAGAAAACAACATTTTTAAATAAGCAGAAACCTGATAACTGGTGTGTTCGTAATAGCCACTAACATAAATAACTCCAAAAGTCCCGCCCAATTGTCTGGCTAGATTTATCAAAACAGCGCCGTCCGCTACTTCAGTTTCGTTTAACATCCGCATTGAATTAGTATAAATAGCGGGCAGCAAAATAGAAAATCCAATCCTACCCAATATTAATAGTAAAATAATAGACTGAATAGTGCTGCCTAATTGGATTTCACTAATCCAATAGCATGACAAGAAAAACAAGATCAGGCCACTAACAACAAGGGCAAACAGAAAATCCATATCACTGAGTTTGCCACATACAGGAGATAACAGAGACATGATGAGGCCTGTCCAAATTAGGCTTTCACCCACATCCGCAGCAGGCATCTGCAACACATTTTGAAAGTAGTAAGGCACAATTAATACAGAACTAAACAGACCGAAGCCTATTAACAAAATCACAAGTAAGGAAATGCAAAATTCGATTTTGCTAAACAGCTTTAGGTTTAAAAGTGGGAAGGGGTGTCTAAGCTCCTGTCCCAAAAACAGCACTAATGCTGCCACGCAGAGCAACGCAAGACTGAAACTTTCTACCCTGAATAGTCCTTGCTCTTGCACCTCAGATAAGCACATAAACATACTGACAATGTGTACTGATACCAGTAACAACCCCATTAAATCGTATGTCTTAACCTTAGCTGAGGCTATTTGGGCAACTTTTTCCTGTTTCAGGAACAAGTAGCCCGTCAGGGCAGAAAACATTGCCAGTGGAATTTGTAAATAGAAGATAGCTCCCCACTGAAATTTTTCAACTAAGTACCCCCCCATTACCGGCCCCATAGCTGGTGCCAGCAACATGACGGCACCATAGATCCCCATAGCAAAACCGATACGTTCAGTTGGAAAAATCTTCGAAACCAAAATCGCCCCAAGGGGCATTTGAAAGCCGACAGCAAACCCCTGAACGGCCCGTCCTATTATCAGAATGCTACTACTTTCTGCCAGCGCACATATACCGGAACCAAACAACATGATAAAGGCACTGAGTAAAAAGCAAAATCGTAAACCATAACGTCTGGTGGCATCAGCTGTGGTGAACATAGCAATGGTCATAACAATCATGAAGATGGAGACAGTCCATTGAACCATCTTAAGCTCCATGCCCAACGCTCCCATTATATAAGGAAACGCGATTTCCACATTAGTACTGCTAAGCAAAGCCGTGAACGAGCCAAACGACACCACTGCAACTGACAGCCAGTCTCGCCAGTTAATTTTACGCATCGCTATTTTTCAAAGATGACTTTACTCATCATACCGGGAACTATCATGAGTTCGTTTTGCTCCAAAATCAGCTCTACTTCCACACGTTGCGAAACTTTGATAAAATTGGATATAATTTGAGTAGGAGCGACGACAGCTTTTTGGCTTTGGGTCAATGTAGAGATCTTACTTACTTTCGCTTGATAAGAAGCCTCTTGATAAGCATCAAAAGAGACAGTAGCCGAATCACCAATGGCAATATGGCGGATATCCGACTCCAGAATGTTAGCCACTACACGTATGGACTCCTTTGAATGCAACAGAAACAGCCTTTCCCCTTTAGATACATGCTCACCAGGCAATACAAAAACTTCATCCAGCACTCCGGTGGCGGGTGCGAAATAGCGATAGTTATCCATTTTGAGAATTAGCTGCTTTTTACGCATTTCTAATGCGCTTAGCTTTTCAGTTACGCTGAAAACCTTTTTGTGTTGAATATTAAGCTGCTCCTTCTTTAGTCTTTGTTTCCGCAGTTGCAGAAGTATCTTTTGTATTTCCAACTGACTTATTTTTAGATCTCGTTGATGGCTGTTGAGTTGAAAGTCAGCAATCGACAGATCTTTTTCTGTCGCTAACCCGGCTCTCTGTAGCTGCTTCACTCTGGCAAATTCCTGTTGTGATTCACTCACGATGATGCTTTGCTTCTTTTCTAACTCCTGAACCTGCTCAAACTCAAGCTGATCGGCTTCTAGGTCTATATCCAGTTTTCGGTGCGAAATTTCCATTTCCTGAATCAATAAGTCCCGTTGATGAATGAGTTCTCTCTGTTGCGCAGCTAAGACATCTAGCTCAGCAGCCACTTCGGCTTCGTCAATAGCGACCACCAGTGTGTCGCGCATAAACTCTTGACCTTTGAGATAATATTCAGAGCGAGTGACCTGACCATCTACTTGGCTGCGAATGGTGTATATATCCGCTTTGACTCTGGCATCTTCAACGATAATCAGACTGTTGAGGTGCGCCAAATAAAAGGTGCTCAGCAACAATAGCCCCCCCCCTAGCACTGACAAAATAGTTGGTAGAGTAAACAGTCCTTTATCGTTTAGTTTCTGTATGGGCATATCAAGCAGAGTGTTTTAATTGTTCCGCAACGGCCAGGGGCATACCTAATGGCAGTGATGTTTTTACCAATGGGTTTTCATTTTGCGCTGCGTGACAGATAGATTGATAAACTGCAGAGGTAATCAAAGCACCAGCTTCGTGTTTGCTAAAGTCGGACTTGACCTCTTCTCTAGTGATATTACCCCTAATTCCTTCAATAAACTCATAATAAAGCTTGGATTTAGACTTGCCACTTAACCCCTTATTACCACCCTCTTGTTGCCTTAAATCGCTGATATCGAAGGTTTCTACATGATTGCCTCCCAGCATTTTGTGATTACGGAATACATAAATTTCTAAATGCTCTTTGGTACCAATTATCGGGTCCCCCTTACGATGTTCATGATCAGACTTGTAGGAGTGAAAGTGAATATTCTGGAAGGGCCCCTGTTGGATGATATGAGATTCGTGGGAGACCCGACCATTACCTTTATACAAGTCTCGGCCTATCGCGGATACCCAGTTACGCTGTGAATAGCCATTGTGAGTCAGATTAATAGATAGGTTGGTGAGAGTCTTATTGCCCTGACGAAAACTTATATTGCTACTACAATCTACTTCACCGTAGTTCTGCATTAGGAAGGTCAATTCTTCACTACTGTACTTGTTATTTTTATCGAAGTGTTTCAAGCCAAACAGCTTTCGGTAATCATCCAAGGAAAACTGTTGCAGAACATCTAACGGACGCACCGCATTGGCGAAAACCTCTGCGTTGTCATAATACTTATTACCGCCAAGGCCCGATTCCAACACGTAGGGAATGATATCGAAATAGTGATAGCCACTGTGGGAGCATTTTCCGTATCCTTGATTATAGGGATGATAATGTTGCTCTACTACTTCAGTGGGCATACGCCATTGTCCATCAGAGTGAAAAGTCTGAAAGTTGGTAACTGGGCAATTGGTTTGTTTAAAGCAGTCTTCAATTTTTTCTTTCAAAATAGTAAACGATGTTTGGTGTCGTCTTTGTGCCATCATGGAAAACATTTGTCTTGGATGAGACTTTTGTGATTGCAGGTAGCAATCATTCAGCTCGTAATAATCTGCTGCGACCTGACGGGCTTTTCTCAAATTGTTCGCGACATTTTCATAAGAAGAGATGGGCTTGTCCATTAACACTGATAATCCTTTTTGCAATGCCCATTTTGCATAGGGGAAATGTACAAGAGGTTCTGTAGCAATGATCACGCTATTAATTTGATGACGATGCACTATGTCATTCAGCAAATTCGTGAGCCTGCAACTCAATTGGCGTTCGGTGACCTCTTTACAGTCAATAAAGTGGAGCTCCGGTTGGACTTGTTTGTCCGCAAGGTACTCTCTTGCTTTGGCCTCTCCGGCTTGTACATCGAGTGCTGCTTTGAGATTTACACTCTCATCCTCAGCTGCCAGCTCCAGTAACGGGTGGTAGATACGTTTTGTATGAGGGCCAAATCCAAGGATCAGAAAGTTAATGGTGGAGTTGTCAAATAACATGTTAACCAAATTCCTTATCAGTCGAAACTGTCTCCTTCCACTCAACGAAAGGAGACAAACTTTATTTCTGCTAATTGTTCTTCTTAATTAAGTAGTTTTCGACAATCAACATGTCCATACCTACGGAGAGCTTAAAACACTCGATAGCATCTTTAGCATCTTCTACAATTGGCATGCCCGCTAAGTTGAAACTGGTATTCAATACCACAGGTGTGCCAGTTAACCTGTCCAGTTCCTGAATGAGGCGGTAAAACTTAGGGTTGGCAACTTCATTTACCGTTTGTAGCCTTGCAGTTCCATCGGTGTGAATACAGGCTGCCATGTCCAACTTCGCTTGCGACTTAACTGGAGCAACTTGCATCATGTAAGGAACTGGCGACAACATGTCAAAATAGATATTCGCTTTTTCTTCCAGGACTACTGGCGCGTACGGGCGAAACCATTCCCTTAATTTAATCTGACTGTTCAGGATTTCTTTCTGCCAGGAGTTAGCTGGGGAAGACAAAATACTGCGGTTTCCAAGTGCCCTCGGGCCGTATTCACTGCGCCCCTGAAACCAGCCAATGGTTTGACCTTCACTGATGGCCGTTGCGGCTTCCAACTCAGGAGACTCTACTTTCACAATTTTAAGTTCATCTTCATATTGAGCAACCGCTGCAGCAATTTCTTCGGCGCTGTATTCAAACCCGAGATAAGGCGAGCTGGCCATTTGTGGAATTTTCTTATCCTGTTTCCAAAAGTATTCAGCCGCAGCTCCCAAAGCCAAACCAGCATCCCCGGGAGAAGGTGGTACGTACACATTTACACCCAATCTCTCTTCCAATGCGCGGTTCAGAACCGAGTTCATGGCAACACCACCTACAACAACAACTGTGTCTAATTGGTGTTTCTGTAACAATTCTTTCACCCGGCTACATATTGATTGCTCGATCTTATCCTGTGCCCAGGCGGCCAGATTCATGTCGAAAGGACGAATCACATCGTTAGCTGAACGTCTGGCGGGGATTTTCAAGCCCTGTTTTGCAAACCAGGCCTTTAAGTCTTTGGTATCGTCTTCAAGGTAGGCTTCTTCACGCAGAGCAGAGATGACTTCGCCATCCTCAGCTGTGACAAACGGCTCGAATTGAGCCAATGCACTAGCATCACCAAAAGATGCAAGCCCCATGGTCTTGCCTGATTCGCGATAGCTGTTGAAACCGAGATAACAAGTGACATCGCCGTAAAAACGTCCGTAACCCTGATCACCTGCATTGCTATGATCCCTAGCGATTAAATTAATTTCGCCGGCTTGGTATTTGAAATAGCTAGTTTGCTCTGAGCGGTTCAATTCCAACTGGTCGGCTTCGGGCTTATCCCCAAGCATATTACCCGTATGATCTACGACTACTACAAGTGCATTATCCATTGTAGTTTGGCATACTGCACTGATAGCGTGGGCTTCGTGATGGGAGCGAACGTAGTGTATGTTTTCTTGGCCTGGAAACAACCGATTAATTTCATCCCGCAAGGCTTCGCCACAACCGGGAGTGATTTCCATTGGCTGACTAAAACTCACTACTGAAATAGCTTCAAGATCGTTTAGAGAGAGTTTGTAGCGGTCTAGCACCGCACTTACGGAATTGCTGACATTACCGTCGTATTTCTTCTTCGAAATGCGCTCTTCTGCGATGGCCGCTATCACGTTTTCTCTGTCACATAGAGCAACATTGCCATCGTAAGTAATTGTACCATCGTTAAGTAATGGCAGGTTAATACCTAAAACTAAATTCTTCACGTTAAATCCTTATTCCTTGGTAGCTTGTAAAGAAAACATCAAAGGGACTGAGTAGCTATCTTCTGGAAACTGCCACCAACCTTTTTCATTACTTTGCAGTTGCGCAAAAGCTTTAAAAAACGTTTTTTTGTACTCGGTGAAATTACTGAGGGATAAACCTGCCCCTAATAATGCATTGATGATATCTGCGAGACTGTGTGACCAGACATATTGAGTCTGATTTCCCAACTCTTTTTCCTGATTAGCGTAGGAAAATTTGTAATTCGCCTGAAAGGGTTTACCGTCATTCCAATAAGGGTTAAGCCTACCGCAATTAAAAGGATAATTATCTTCATTTGGGTTGGTAAACATGCGCGCGACTGGATGTTCATCAATGATGATGAACCGCCCACCAGGCTTAAGACAGCGTGCAATTGCATTCGCCCACGGCTGTAATGAAGACAACCATACTAGGATGCCATAGGATGTGAAAACCAAATCAAACTGGCCCAATTCACTAGGTTCGAGGTCGTTGATATTGGCACAATGAAATCGCGTCTTCATGTCGAAACGAGATTTGAGTTCATTGGCAGTATCGATTGCCCTTTTCGAATAATCTACGGCTGTAACGTCTGCGCCCAGCTTCTCTAACGCCATACTGTCAAGGCCAATATGGCATTGCAGGTGTAGTACTCTCTTACCATTAATATTACCCAATAACTCTATATCTAAGTCCTTTAACTCATATTCGGTTGGTGAATAAGTATTAAGTTGGTAATCAGATTCACCGGTATGAATCTCAGCAAGTTCATCCCAGAATTCTATATTTGCTTCATCATGTTGTCCTTCCATGAGTTATTCCTGCTTTAGTTAAATGTAATTTATTCTTGCTGGAGAAATGTCAATTTCTCCATAGGTTTTAACCTGATTTAGTGCAAGGTCTTGAACTATATAGTTAAAAATAACACGCGGTTGATTCGGTTCTATAGCCAAAGCAATTCCTTTAAGGTATGCAGAGATTAGCCTTTCCCACTGCGTTTCTCTTGTTATTTCTCTGGTAGTTGAAAGAGTTGTCTGAAAAGGTCGAATCGCCATTTTTTCGGAGAAGTAAAGAATAACTTCCTTGATTATGCCCAACTCATCACTTAATTTTAGATATGTTCTGGGATTAGCTTTTAATCCGGAAAATAAATTCGCCAGCTGAGTTTCAGCCCACAAATCAGACTTGTTCTCACTTATGTAGGCAAGAGGCTGTCTGATACATTTTATCTCAGATTTGAATGTATGTTTTAACTCGGGGACTATAGTGAAACCCATATGGCAGGCAGATTTCACAGCCCTGAAAGGTGCCCAAGGTTCTTCTAAAATTAGTTGTGATGGTTTTTTAATAGATCTTATTGTTTTTGATTTAATGTCTAACAGACCATTGTAAGGGTCTAGCAGCTTACCACTTTTCAAATCTGCAAAAACGCTATTAATCGTATAATCTGAAGGCGCAACGTCAATACGATTGGAAAGCGTGATATCTAACGGTCGTTCAGTGCTGCCTTGAGGTCGAAAACGATAGAGGGTGAAGTCTGCGTGTTCAAAACGGCGTTTTAATTCGGTATCTCCGTGACTTTGTAGAAAACTCTCAAAGGTAAGTTCTCTTTTGTCCCAATCGGCATCGATTATGATTCTTAAATCGACATCTTTCCAAGGATAGCCGAGCACAAGAGATCTAACTAGTCCACCATAAATATATGAATTGAATAAGGGCTCTTTTGCTAAACTAACAAAGAAACTTGAGTCAAACTTCTCCGATATAAGGGTGAGAAGCTCCGTGAGGTTAAAATCCATTTCCATTTAGTACTACGTCCGTGGCTACTACAATAATGCAGCTCATTTAAAGCTGAAAAAATGTAAATGAGAAATAAAAAATAGTCAAGAAAATGTCATCGGAAATGTAAAACTGACCCACTAACGACAATTTAAATTTGACCCACCTGAGGCATAATGACCATCGATTATGGAAAATACGGTGGTTGAGATGCAATGTTAAATCAGGAGTCACTAGTGGATATTCACGTGCTGCATCAACAAGGTCACAGTATCCGAGCTATTAGCCGTCAACTCGGGATCGCTCGAAATACCGTTCGTTGCTATTTGCGAGACATCGCCCGCACACCTAATTATGGGCCAAGGCCAGAGAGACCCTCAAAGTTAGACCCTTTTAAACCTTACGTTAGAGAACGCATTGAGGCCGCTAAGCCCTTTTGGATACCCGCGACGGTTTTATTACGCGAGGTTCAAACACCTCACCTGTAAGCTCCAAAAATTATGTTGTTCTAAATGGTAATTCTTCACAAAGAGAATATCATAATTAATAAGGTAACCACCGTAATTACCTACTAACGTTTTTTCCAAAAGGAAATTAGCTATTGTTAATTCCTAAATTGTAAAACTGCTCGAAGTCACTCAGACCGTAATATTTATTTATAATCTTTAGAGCTGCTGGTTTCTATATAGACAACAGTAAAATTTTTTTCATGCAACAATCGAATTCATCATTTGATCTCACATCGGTTACAAGAATTCTACGATCGTTCTTTTAGCTATTACTGCGTTGTATCTGCTCTTCTAAGGAAGATGCGAATAAGTCTTGCAATTTAGAGCTTTAGCGAGGCTCTGCGCTCGCCGTCTAATTTTTGAACGCTAAATTTCCAATTTCGACCGATATACTGCCGTTTTAGGCCCTATTCCGGGCTAATCCCGGATTTCAGACAGATCTTGGCTGTAGTCGTAACATCTGGTCTACTTTGAACAGATTCGCCAAGGTGAATAGCATGGCTAACTGTGAGTCATTTTTCACCAGTCCTTTGTAACGAGCTTTGATCCCGAACTGACATTTGATGATACGAAACGGGTGTTCTACTTTTGTCCGGATGCCGGCTTTCAGGTATTCGATATTGATGGCTGTTTTGTTCTTGCGTAGATGCTTCTTCAGTGCGCGGACTTTGCCGGGACGCTCGGCAATCAGCCATTCAACATCTGTATCTTGATGCTCTTCCCGCTTCTCTGCGCCCTGATATCCGGCATCGCCAGAGGTGAATTCCTCGTCACTGTGCAACAGGTTGTGCAACTGGTTCAGGTCATGCTCGTTGGCGGCGGTGGTCACCAGCGTATGGGTGAGACCGCTCTTAGCATCTACACCAATATGGGCTTTCATGCCGAAGTGCCATTCATTGCCTTTCTTGGTCTGATGCATATCCGGGTCACGTTTATTCTTTTTGTTTTTAGTGGAGCTGGGGGCTTCAATAATCGTGGCATCCAACAGTGTGCCAAGTGTCAGTATCACACCGCAGTCCGATAGCCATTGGTTGACGGTTTTGAATAATTTGCGAGTAAGCTTATGTTTTTCCAGCAAGTGCCGAAAGTTCATGATGGTGGTGCGGTCTGGAATGGCTTTATCCAGCGACAGTTTTGCGAACTGGCGCATTGGCGCAATTTCATATAATGCGTCTTCCATTGCTTCATCCCCAAGGATGTACCACTGCTGCATACAGTGAATGCGAAACATAGATTCTAATGAATAGGGGCGGCGACCATTACCCGCCCTGGGATAGAAGGGCTCTATCACATCCAGCAGTTGAGACCACGGCAGCAGGTTGTCCATCCGGGATAAAAATATCTCTTTACGGGTCTGGAGGCGCTTGCTGGAAAACTCACTATCGGCGAAGATAAATTGTTGGCTCATGGACGCTAGTGGTCGTGATGTGCTGTACCGCTATGATCTCACATCAGGGACTTATTCGCATCTTCCTTAGTATTTGGTTTCACAGGTATGCGTGACCGAGCCGTCATGGAAACCCTATTTGCTACAGGTATTCGTCGTACAGAACTTGCTAATTTAGATAATGATGATGTTGATTTAAATGAGCAGCAAGTGCGCGTGCGCAAAGGCAAAGGTGACTGTGAACGGATTGTGCCGATTAGCACTCGTGGCTGTGAATGGATTACGTGCTATTTGAGTAAAATCAGACCACCCATTTCTTTTATAAGCTCAGGGAGCGCATTGTTTTTGGCGAACAATGGCAAACGGTTCAAGCCCAATAAGTTATCAGATATGGTGTCTCGTTATGTTATGTTAGCAGGTATCAAACGAGCTGGTTCTTGTTATTTGTTTCGTCATGCTACAGCTACGACAATGCTGGATAACGGTGCTGATTTGCGACATGTGCAAGAAATGTTAGGTCATGCTGATATTTCTACTACGCAAATCTACACCCATGTCTTTCGCTCTAAGCTTGCTGAAGTTTTGGGGCAAGTCCCATCCTTCAGCGCTAAGCGAACAGAGCGTCATTTAGCTCTTCATAAGAGGTAATGCATTTGCATTACCTCTGTTTTGTGTTTAAAATATAAATATTCGTGACGTAAACCTGTGGAGACCATTATGCTTGCACAAATGGCATTAGAAGCAGAATCAACATTGACAGACCGTTTTCAGACCACAGTGCCAAGTCCTGTTCGTCAGGCTTTGCATTTGGGTAAGAAAGATAAGATTAAATATGTCATCCAATCTGATGGCAGTGTGCTTATGAAGCGCTTCGAAGCAGAGGACGGTGATCCTGTGCTGGATCAGTTTCTATCCTTCTTGGCGGTTGATATGCAGAAGCACCCTGAAAAGCTACAACCACTGACTGCCAGTATGCGTCAAAGCGTGGCATCGCTGGTTGCAGACGTCGATATTGACTTGGATGCAGCGCTGTCTGATGAGGATGAGTAAATTTGCCTAATAACGTCCCGATGGTAGTTAACGGCTGGACGCTATTTACCCATCCTCTTTTTGCTGAGCAGTATCAAATACTGAAAGCGAAAGTCGAAGTGTTAAAGGCAAAAGAGCCGAAAGGCTATACCAAGAAAAATGACACAAAACGCTTAGCGGCTATCCATAAACTAGCCTATGAAATTATTCCTCAGGACCCAACATTACCCGAATATCGCCAAGGGAAGAGATTAGGCGACAATAATAAACACTGGTTTCGAGCCAAGTTCTTTCAGCAGTATCGGCTGTTTTTTCGATACCATCTCGAATCCAAAATTATCGTTTATGCGTGGGTCAATGATGAAGGAAATAAGCGAGCCTATGACAGCAAAACAGATGCTTACAAAGTGTTCGCAAAGATGCTAAAGTCAGGCAATCCCCCGGATGATTGGGATGCTCTTTTAAAAGCTGCCACGGAAGCGCAAGTCTCACCTTAAAAATTTAACCTCCTCTTTTTCAAAAGAAAGTAGTCTGGATCGTATTTCAGATTATTTTATATAGTATGATACTTTTTTGTTTAAATATTTGAGCGACATAGAGTGCAAATTACACAAAGTATGATACTTTTATTTTTAGATGAAAATCTAACTCAAGTAAAATCAGTGATTTACTTTGTATTGAGTATGATACATTTTTGTCAATCTACAGTCGTCTCCTTCACCATATACGGGGCGACAGGCCGCGATGGAAAAGGAGTACCCTAATGCATTGTTGTTATCAGGTTCAGCTACCAGCATAGAGTAATCGTCAATAGTCAGTACTCGCTGGTACGGTTCCTTGGCGCAGGAAGAGAAGGGATAGGTTTCCATATGAAAAATAAACGCGGCGATCAGCTTATCAATAAAGCCATTTGTCACGGCTTGCGGTGTCAGGTCTTCTGCAGTTTGCTCGCTGCCATCAGCTTGCGCCTGTTCTGCCGATAGTCTTATCTCAACGAGGTCCTGCTCAGCAAACTCCTTTAGTCTGGCTGCCCGGGCCGCCTCATCCAGATTTCGTAATTCTTCTAATTGTTCCTCAGTCAGATCGCTCCGAATAATTTTCAGTGGGATGTTCAGAGTAAGCACCTGCTCTACATAAGGTTTCGAAACCAGATACAGTGCGGATATGACAATAGGCAGCAATATGATACGCAGTACCATAGAGGTGAAGGCAAATGACTGATCTTCCCAGTGCACGCGAACCTTTATCCGGATAAGTCGCAAAAGTCCGGCTAGCAGAAGCCATAGGTTTCCTACCATCAGTAATACGCTGGACATCAGTACGCTGGCAATGAAAATCCACATTGGCAACATGATCAGGGTGGTAAAGCCCAGTGTGAATTTAAGGGGGGTGGGCTCTATGCCGGCAATAATGTTGACTTTCATCGCCGCCATCGCCAATGCAAAGTTCGCTGTGGCGGCATATAAAACCAAAAGCACCCCTTTGCCCAGCATGGTGTGCCAAATACGATGGAACAAATGCCAGATCTCGCGACTTAAGCCGATAGCCGCAATAAGCCCCACCCACACAATGCCTGAGCTCTCCCAGTTACCATTTTCGTTAGTAAAGAGGAAAAGGATAAATGCAGCAAAATAGGTCCATTGTGAAAAAGTGAGCAAGGCAAATCGCTCACGCCACGTGCGTTTTATTCTGACGGTGTTCCTTCGCTTCCGAAAGGACTGAAAATAGTTTTTCAGAATATTGAGTGCGCCGCGAGGAGGCGCTGACGCAGAGGGCTTTTCGGTCTTTTCAGACAGGTTGTTGTCCATAGCTCTGTCTAGTTTTTCTTTCAGTTTCACTCGGTCAATGAGGGAAGTAAAGCGGAGGAAGGCGCACCTGGGATATCGGTCGAAGCGCGATATTTTGACTTATCATAGAATTTGAAAAACAGAGCGGGCAACATCTGCTGCCCGCTATTGCTTACTGTTATGCGGCTTTTTCCGAGTTTAAGGTGAAATTAATTTCCCCAAATCTCGCTAACCAGTTCCGGGTGATCCACAAACGGATTGCGGTTGCCCTGGAAGCTGTAAGCGGCATCATTGCGGTCTATTTCTTTCTGGCTTACCGGATCTTGTGCGTGCCAGCTAAGCAGCATATTCAAAAACCAGTTTTCAAACACCTGGTTGCTGCTACCGTTTAGCGCGGCATCACCGTAGCTGCTCTGGCTCTGCCAACCAGCTATCACGTCTTCATACCGTGTTGCCATGTAGAAATACGCACGGGCGATATCGCCTTTAAACTCATCGATAGGCTCGAATACGGTACCGGAATAACCCAGACCAGAAGCCGCACTGCCTAACCGCGAGCCGTTTGATGACGTGTAAGATGCACTGCCGACTTCGCCATACGGATAGCTGCTGCGACGGGCATTCACGTAACCGTCTGTCGGGAAGATATGATGTACATCAGTATTCATCGGTGACACCGCACCGCCAAACCAGCTACGTGGGAAGGCATGCTCGCGGTTGTAGCAATCGCTTTCGCCACTGTACGACCCACACTGATCGCTGCCGGCCGTGAAGGTAAACGAATCGCTGCCGGTAGGATTCTCAGAGTAGATATCCAGGATGGAGCCGTCGTTCTCATAATAGGTATCGCGGCCATATGACAAATAGAAGCTCCATAATGCGGAGTAGCTCTGGGTGCTGTGACTGTCGATAATGTTGTGCAGTTCAGATTTCAGTGCAAAGCCGGTGAGGCCGTCAGCACTGGCGTAATAGCCGCTAAGATCCGAGCCACCGCCGGTGCCACCACCAGAGCCGCCCAAGGTAAACGATGTCGATTCTGAAGCACCAAAGCTGTCGCCGGAAGCAACAGAGCTGCCATTGATAACCAGGTTATAGCTCCCGTAACCATACGAGCAGCAGATGCCATCGCCATAACTGTCGTTAATGGTAAAGGTATAGCTGCCATCATCCAGACACACCGCTTCGCTGTACGTGGTGTTTGACGCATAACTGCCGCCCGATGCCACTGTCTGACTGCTGCTGTTGGTGATTTGCCAGCTGGTTTCGCCGCCGTAGTTATCGGTAGTCAGCGCAAGCTCACCACCATTGGTGCTGCAGCCTCCCCCACCGGTACTGCCGCCACCGGATGTGGTTGGCTCAAAAGCATCGATATAGACCACTTCTGACCCATCGAAGCCTGAAACATCGTAAAAGCGCAAACCCACTTCAATGGTGCCGGTACTACCTGCCGTATAATTGTAGCTGACTTGTTGCCACTGACCGGTTAGCGTTGGCGTAGAGTAGCCCTGATAGCCATCAACGTATAAACGGGCGCGCACGCCGCCTTCGGTGTGGTATACCCAGGTGATGAACGTATAGCTTTGTCCTGCACTGACGCTGACTGACTGTCGCAAGTCAGTAGAGCTCTGCGAATCTGTGTTCACTGTAACGGCAGCCGAGCTAGCGCCGTTATAGCTGTTTGAGGACTCAGCGACACTGATACCAGAATCTATGGTGGTCCAGTTATCCGGCGTGTTGCCACTCCAGCTTTCGAAATTTCCGTTCTCTACCTGAGCGCTAACCTGAGCACTTAAGCTCATCCCTATCAGCGCACTTAACATTGTTATCGATTTTCTCATGAATCTTCCTGTCTTGGTTAGAGGCCTGTTTTTATCAGGCGTCGCTATTCCATCTACTGCTGAGCCCTCTGTTGCTAAAGCAGGCTCCGTGGAATTCGCAGTACTACCGTTACACAGAAATAAGTCGATTGCATGAACATTTTTTGAACATGTGGTCAGGAAAGTTATTCGTGGGTATAAAAAGTAATATCTATGGATTTCAAAGGTTTTACTATGCGATGTGGCTGAAGATTGTGTGCGATGTGGGAGCGCGCCGAAGGCGGGCGCGCGGATCGCAGAATTTACTCGTTTGGCATACCGGCGACGTCCTGTGCACGTTCCAGTCCGGAAGCGGCAAGTTGCGTAAGCTCAGTAGGTGCGGGCTGCCAGTCAGCCAGAGGTCTGTGCTAATAAGCGCAATCTGTGGCTATCTCATACAGTTAGACACAAAACACAACAAAGACCGGCCCTACAGCAGTATGAGCCCGCAGGGTTTGGAACAACGTATCATAAAGACAGTATGAAAAGGCGGACACCTTGAGGTTATTGAAATAAAGTGCCTGGTTCGTTTTATCGGATAAAAAAAGCGGTACGTGCGTACCGCTTTACTATTGGTGTTGTGACACGTTAGCCATCGTTGTAACACCACCAGTCCCTTTCAGGTTCGTAGTGATGCTGGCCGGGTAGCGTGTGTTATTGCTACCAGACAGCTTACAACTGGATCACGTTATCACCGCTGTCCCGGTCAATCATTTTGACGAACGGGTCTACGCCTGCGTAGGCCGGCTTTTCACTTACTGTTACCGTGATGGTATTCTCGCCGGTTGTCAGCCTGTGCTTTTGGTTATAAAGCACTTTCGTATCGCCTGACACATCCTCCGGATCGCCGGTGAACAGCGCGATATCGATGTACTCCTCGACTTCCCCTTCAGTTTCGCGACCGGCACCATCAGCTTCGTATTTGGCTGCCGATACCGTCATCGTTACCTCATACTCACCGGTGTCGGTTGCTGTAGCATCGGCTGACAGCATTTTGAGATCATACAGTGTGATGCGCTCAAACAAGTCAGCGATAAACTGCTGCTCTTCTTCTGTGGCCTGCGCGTTCAGTGCGGCCTGAAGATCCAGCGTAGTGGGGTACGGGCTGTTACTGAACTTATACTCATTAAGGAAGTTTTTCAGTGCCGTGTTCACACGCTCTTCACCTAAACGGTCGAGAATCGCCATCATGACTACAGAGCCTTTGCGATAGTGAATGTACTGCTGGTTTTCACTGCGCATAAACGGCATTTCTTCAATCAGCTCGCCGCCACGGTCGCGAAGGTAGCGGTCGAGTTCGTACTTCAGGAAGCGACGCATTTTTTCTTCACCAAAGCGTTCGCGCAGCACCATGATTGCACTGTACTGTGACAAACTTTCGATGATGATCGACTGGCCCTGCACATTTGCAGCACCTACCTGATGTCCCCACCACTGGTGAGCCACTTCGTGCGCCGTTACATAGTACACGTAGTCGATATCCTCTGGGTCTCGCAGATCAGCAATAAAGCCAATTTCTTCCGAATAAGGCACTGTATTCGCAAAGCTCTGTGCAAACGAGCGGTATCCGGGGAACTCGATAATACGCATCTGACGATGTTGATAGGGGCCAAAGGCGTCGGTGAAGTAATCCAGCGAATCTTTCACGCTCTGCACCATCACATCCACGTTCCAATAGTGCTCAGGGTGGTAATACACTTCGATATTCACGCCATCGTGCACATCCCGTTTCACATCATGTCGTGCTGAGAGGTAAGAAAAGAAGTTTACGATGGGCGCATCCATTTTGTAATGGAAGTAGTTACGCCCGTCTTCCTGCCACTCTTTTTGCAAGTATCCTGGCGCGATGGCTATTTGGTCACCGCTGGTGGATACCGTGGTCTCAAAGTCGATAAAGGTGACACCTTTGCCGAAGCCGCTTTCGCCGTAACGAGAAGTGTCCTCCAGTTTGTAAGCGCGGGGGCGCTCCGGAAGGTCGCGTTTGCGGCGTTCGTGGCGATCAGCAATTAAATACTGGGCGTTAAACCCGAACGAGGGGAACAGCGAATAGTTATTGATAAAGGTACCGTTTTCCGCGACCTGCAAATCAAAATTCCCGTCTTTAAAACCTTTATGCTCACGCAATACGGTGATAGTGCCGTCTCGTGTTTCGCCAGGCTCAAGCGGCTCGTCGAAAGTCATCCACGCTGTGGAAAGGTCCTCAAAGCGCTCTGAAATGTTGGCACCAGGAACAGTGACATCCCATTCACTGGTAAACTGCGGAATCGAAATCAGCGAGCGGGTAATCGGCGTATCGAACGGATTACTGATAGTGATATCTGCAGAGGCTTCGATACGGCGCGCTTCAGGGAAGATGTCTACATTCGCATTTACCCGGGTTACTACCGGAATAATATCGTCTTCAAACTGGCTGAATTTACGCTCGTACTCTGCCTGAAGTTCGAAGCCCTCATCCTGAGTAAGGTAGTTGTTCAGCACTTTGGTGTTGTAATGAATATAGCCACCGGTTAGCACAAACACGATAAGGCTGAGTGCCAGTACGGCTTTTCCGGAGGAGCCCAGCTGATAACCCAATAATTTGAAGCGATGTTTCAGTGAGACTTCCGGGCCGCGTTGCCACATGGCATAACCAATCGTGAACAACGCCAGCGACAGTGCCGTCCAGTACAGCATGTACCAGGCGAATGGACCTAAGAACCAGCCCCAGCCATTTAAATCCGAGTACAGCACTTGCGGGGCGTCAGAGAAGCTCCACATGTGGTGTTCCAGACCCAGTTCGGCAAACACCAGACTGACAATGAAGTAGGCGACAAACAGCAGCATACCGACAAATTTGTTCGGGCTTAATACCTGAATAAAGAACGCCAGTACGGCCAGCAATGCCCAGGGTACCCAGGAGACGAAATATACGCCGGTCAGATAGGTGCTGAGATCAAAGTCGAAGTAGCCCTGTGTGGCCTGAAAGACAATGGTGAAGGCAATGCCGATTGCGAATAGCAGGGCGGTTACTGCCCACATCGCTAACAGCTTGGACACCCAGAACACAAGATTGAAAGCCGGTGTAGCATCGACAATATCGCCCATGCCGGAGCCACGTTCGCGCCAGACAATTTCGCCGCTGTAATAGGTGATAACGATGAGCATCATTAACCCGTAACTGTCGCGAATGAACTCTACCATTTTGTAGGTCAGCGGCCAGTCAGGGGTACCGTAGATGCCACCAATGGGCACAAAATACAACGCAGAAAGGTTAAATAGGGTGAAGATCATCAGCACGATTAGCGCCGGGCTGAACATCACCTGTCGCATTTCAAAGCCGATGCGGGTAAGCAGCTTGCCAAACTGACCGCCGTCTTCAGCCTTTATTGTTAAATTAAGCTTTTTCGGGGGCGCAAGCTTTGATGCTTTAGATGGCTTCTCTTTACGGGTTTTCTGCTGCCAGCGCATCTGATAAATGCTACCGACTGTGGCCAGAATTACCGCGCCTATCCCCAACCAGATCAGCCGGTTTTGCAGTAGTACCCCTTCCAGCGAGACGACGGCGGTGTTTTTATCAAATACCGTCCAATAGCGGGTGATCTCGGCGTAAGTGCGAAGACCAAAGGGGTCGAGCAACGCGCCAATAGTCCGGTATTCAGGCTCGGACGTTACAACACCGCTGATCAGGTAGAAAATGAAAATTCCCATAGCCACCAGATACGCTGCCATCATAGAGCGAAGGCGTTGTGCAATGGCATAAAAAATCATGCCGAGCGCCAGCATACTGGGCACGGAGAAATAGAAAAACGTTGTCAGGTAAAAACTGAGATTGGTTGGCCCTATCCGTTCCTGATCGACCCATGGCATCAACGAGCCCAGCAAAATGCCAACCGGCACCATGGCAAACACTAAGAGGCTTACCAGGCTTGAGCCGAAAAAGCGCCCTAAATGATAGGATATCGGCGTAATGGGGCGCGTGTAGACCAGCTCCCCCATGTTACTGGAATGATTGCGCGTAGCTGTACCGGAAACGAAGTTCACCAGCAGAAACAGCGCAAAAATTCCCATGATCAGGGTTGTCTGGGTAATCGAAAACGAGCCGTTATACAGCACGTTACCGCCGCCACCAATGCGGACATTGTCAGTGGTTGTTGCCATGAAGGGCAGCAGGAAAAACGCCAGCATGGTGACGTAAAAAGAGGGTTGGCGAAGATAATATCGCCATTCAAAAGTCAGGCTGTTTAAAAACATCATTGATCTCCTTACGCGGCTGTCGCAGCGCGGCTGTTATGCAGCGTAGAGAAATAGACGTCTTCAAGGTTAGCCGGGGCCTGCTCAAATCCTTCCGGCGGGGTATCTGCCATCACATGAATAACGTGTTTGCCAGCAATCAGACGAGCGGAAATAATGTTCAGGTGTTGCTCAAGTTCCCGGTACTCATCCTGACTGACCTGCTTGCGCCAGATGCGTCCTTTTAATTCGTGTGTCAGGCTTACCGGGTTACCCTCAAGCAGAATCTGACCCTGCCCCAGCACTGCTATTTTCGGACAAAGTTCAGAAACATCATCAACAATGTGCGTGGAAAGAATAATGACTTTCTCTTCACCCAGACTTACCAGCAGGTTATGGAAGCGGTTGCGCTCTTCAGGGTCCAGTCCGGCAGTGGGCTCATCCACAATTATCAGGTCAGGATCGCCAAGCAGAGCCTGCGCAATTCCGAAACGCTGACGCATACCGCCAGAGTAGCCACTGACTGCCTTATCCCGGTGTTGCCACAGGTTGGTGTGAACCAGCAGGCTCTCTACGGCCTCTTTACGATCTGATTTGCTGCTTATTCCTTTTAACACTGCCAGGTGATCAAGCAGTTTTTCAGCGCTGATACGCGGATACACGCCGAAATCCTGGGGAAGGTATCCCAGACGCTGGCGTAGCCCGTTCGGATCAGCAAGAACGTCGATGTCATTGAATTGAATGGTACCGGTATCCGGTGTCTGCAGCGTTGCGATGGTTCGCATCAGTGATGACTTTCCCGCGCCATTTGGACCCAGCAGCCCAAACATTCCTTTGGGAATCGCAAGGTTAATTCCGTTAAGCGCTTTCACCCCATTGGGGTACGTTTTAGTGAGGCCGTTGATACTGAGCATGGTCATTCCTTTGCGTTTTTATTGTTAAGTTCCCAGCCTACGCGCTTCTTGGCAATCTGTTAACGTCAGCTTTGTAACAAAGTGCAAAATGACGTTAGTCAGGAGTATGATAAATGCGCGAAAAGTATGAATTTAATACGCAAATGTTGCGAAAATGTCAAAAATAGCGACCAAGTTAACAGTTTTGTCGGTGTGTAGATTGAAACCTGGTCTGACCCTCCAGTAGAATGCCGCCGTATCATAAAAACGTGTCCTGGCAACGTAAGTATCCCGGAGGGAAATGCGTTGCTATCCATTTTTCGTGCAGTACGCTGCACCCCATCAATAGAGTGGTTTATGAATAAAACGTTGTTACTCAGAACGTCGGTATGTATCGCACTTGGTACCGTGTCCGCGTCTTCTCTGGCGGCAGGCTTTCAGGTAAATGAACACAGTGCGAATGGCCTTGGCCGTGCTTTCGCGGGTCAGGCGGCAACGCCTGAGAATGCCTCAATTCTGGCGACCAATCCGGCAGCCATTTCTCAGTTTGATGAAGCTGAATTCAGTTTTGCGCTTAACTACATCATGCCAAACGTAGATATCAAGGGTGACGTTGTTACAACTGTTGGCGATGCGCAAATTCCGTTGGAAGCGAACGAAGACGATATCGCCGAAAGCGCGGTTATTCCTTCGGCGTTTTATACCCGCCCAATCAACGAAAAAGTGTCAGTAGGTCTTGGTGTATTTGCCAATTACGGTCTGGCCACAGACTACAGTGACAGCTTTAATGCGCTGCACTTTGCTGATCGCGCAGAAGTGATCACCATGACGATTAACCCTGCGGTATCGTACAGCCTGACTGACACGCTGGATATCGGCCTGGGACTAAGCGCTACCTACGCAGAAGCCGAGATTGGTACGGCAACGCCACAAGCGATTGGCGCTATCAGCCAGGGCGCTGTTCCCGGCAACGCGACCATATTGCGTCTGGAAGGCGATGACTGGGGCTATGGCTGGAACGTGGGTGTGTTCTGGCAAGCCAGTGAGCAAACAGACATCGCACTGAGCTATCGCGCAGAAACCAAACTGGATTTGGAAGGCGATGTCGAGTCCGACCTTATTCCGGCATTAAACCAGGGCGGCGCGCTGGGGCTTAATCTGGCTGCGATTGCCGAATTTGCCGTCAATCACCGTATTGATGAGAAGTGGTCTGTGCAGGCCAGTGCAAACCATACCGAATGGAGCACCTTCGATAAGCTGGAAGCCGAACTGGAAAGCGGTATGGATTTGCTCATCAAACAGGAAGATTTTGAGAATACCTGGCGTCTGAGTGTCGGTGCGACATACGTTTACAGCGACGAACTGACCCTGCGTGCAGGTTATGCCTACGATGAAGGTGCAGTGTCGTTTGCTCACCGTTCGCTGAGCATCCCTGATACCGATCGCCACTGGGTAACGGTAGGTGCTACGTATCAGCTGAATGAAGACAGCACCATTGATGCTGGCTATGCGTATCTGAAAGGCCGTGATGCCAACGTAAGTCAGCAGCGGGCGCTGCAAACAGAAGCGTTGGGTACAGTCGTCAGCGACCTGACAGCTACAGAGCATGCTTCAGCGCATATCTTTAGTGTGCAGTACAACACCCGTTTCTAAGTACTTCTGCCGTCAGGATGTAAGATGGCAGAACGTTGAGTTTTCAGGGTAGTAAGTACTAAGGCCTCTTCGCCCCTGTAACGCTGAAAACAATAATAAAAGCCCCGTAAGCGATGCTTGCGGGGCTTTCTTATTGAAAAATTACAACATCTCAAGTTGCCATTAATGACAATTGGATACAGCGTGATTACTTACTCGCCCACGTCGTGGTGACTTCCACAATTCGGTCGGCGTAAGCTTTTGCCGTATCCAGATCTCCCTGAGTGGGTGACTCATCCACCGAGGCATCCTGCGGAGATTGCGCCATCAGGCCAGAAAACGCGCCAACGTAGTTAATGTCATCGCGTTTGGCATCTTTGGTGTTCGCGGCCTTCATACCCATACCGGCCCACACCATCCCGTGCTGCATGGCCAGCGTAATGAAATAATGCAGCGTAGAGTGTTTATCGCCATTCATAGCCGCAGAGTTGGTAAAGCCACCGGCCAGTTTGTTGCGCCATTTATCTTCGAACCAGCGCTTACTGGACGCATCCGCAAACTTTTTGAACTGCCAGGAAGCCATACCCATGTAAGTGGGAGAGCCGAAGACAATGGCGTCAGCATCATCCAGTACACCCCACTCATCATCAGTAATCTCTCCTTCTTCATTAATCTCAATTAATGTTGGTGTCGCGCTGTCATGTGCCTTCAGCCCTTCAAAGAATGCGTTTGCCAGCTTCTTGGTATGGCCGTAGCCGCTGTGAAAAACTACCGCAATGTTCATATTTCTCTCCTGTTTTTGAGTTGTTATTCACTACGCGGAAGTGGGATAAAAGCGATTAGTAGTTTGTTTAAAAAAACGATAATTCGCCATTTGGGGTGAATAAATCATAAACAGCGAACACTGTTAATCCTCTACTAAGATCGTATCGTAGTACAAATAATGACAACGCTGCGGGTAAACTGCGTAAAACGGTAAATCGCGCAGCCATACATAATCGAGTGGGCGCGGTGTTAATACTGTCGCCTTTACGTGGCTTAATCATTCGTTCTACGCCTTAAAGCATTTGTTATGGAGACCGTTATGTCAGGGTTAACCCGCCGTCACTTTATGCAGTTGATGGGGGCCAGCGCATTGCTGACCTCCCCGCTACTTCACGCAGCAACGCCAGCTCGCAAAGTGGGTGTTGCTTTGCTTGGGCTCGGCGGGTACAGCACCAATTTGCTGGCACCGGCGTTGCAGTCGACACAGCATTGTGAGTTACGCGGCATTATTACAGGCAGCCCGGAAAAGATACCGAGTTGGCAGCAAAAGCACGGGATCCCGGATAAGAATGTGTACTCCTACGATACAATGCACGAGATCGCGAATAACCCGGATATTGATGTTATTTATGTGGTCACCCCAACCGGGACGCACAAAGATTTCTCCATCAAAGCGGCTAACGCGGGAAAGCATGTCTGGTGTGAAAAGCCTATGGCGATGAACGAGGCAGAGTGTCAGGCGATAATCGACGCCTGTAATAAAAATAATGTGATGCTGTCCATTGGCTATCGAATGCAGCATGAGCCTAACACGCGCAGGCTGGCCGGATATGCCTCAACTACGCCTTACGGCAACATAACCGCATTGGAGAGCTTCGCCGGTTATGGCGGGAACGGCTTACCACAGGATAACTGGCGAATGCAGAAAGCCATGGGGGGAGGTGCGCTTTACGATATGGGCGTGTACGCCATCAATGGTGCCAGATTCATCACCCGCCGCGAGCCAGTCGCGGTGACCGGACAAATTCTGAAAGAGCATCCTGCGTTTAAAGAAGTCGACGATACCACGCTGTTTACGCTGGATTTCGGAGATGGGCTGGTGGCGGATGGCGGTACCAGTGTTGTGAAGTCGTTTAATCGTTTAAAAGCCACTTGTGAAAATGGAAGCTACCAGCTCCAACCCATGCAGTCTTACTCCGGTGTGGTAGCGACGACCAGTGATGGCAGACGCTTCCCTGCAATTGAGGGAATGCAACAAACCTTGCAGATGGACAATGATGCGCTGGCAATTTTGGGACGCGGTCCGACACTGGTATCAGGCGAAGAGGGGCAACGGGATATTCGAATTGTAACTGCTATATTTAACGCAGCGAAAACCGGTAAAACAGTCACGCTATAACGACGTCTGGCAAACTTCGTATGCTGTGCTACGAGAACAACATTGAAGGATCAGGATAGCCAACATTAAACTTTCTTGAGACAGAATCTAACCCCACCCATGCGGCGTAAGAATTATCAGGTTAACAACTGCATTTCAGGAGCGCCGCATGACATTTTCTTCCTCTGCTACCCCTTCTCGTTACAGAAGGCGCCGTCATGTTGAGGTGCGCCGGCCGTACGCCCCGGTTGAAGCATCCAGACAGTCAGATACATCCAAGCACGATGCGCGTAAAGTCTATCGATATAAACCCCGTGGCAGGCGCTCAGGCGAACTCGTAAATAAAGTACTGACACCCTTTAGCTGGTCGAGTGTCAGTGCCTGACCCCGCTTTGACCTCAACGTTTCTGCTAATGGTCAGATCAGTGTGTCAAACTCAAGCCCAGCGGACCTTTACGCGCACCGCAGTACGATAGTACTAGAGCCAGGAGTGAACAAAAATACAACAATTCATTCACGTTTAGTTAACGCGAGGGCGTGCAATGAAAAATGTAGTTCGAGTGATCTCCCTGGTATGGCTGGGCCTGATAGCCCACTTAAGCTATGCAGGAAGCTGGCAGAATAATCAGTCTGTCGGTGGCTTCAACAACGTACATATCTATACCCCGGATGGCGTATCGTCGGTAGGAAACGGACGAGCTTTGCTGGTGGTACTGCATGGATGCACCCAATCGATAAATGCCTACCTTACGGCAAACCTGGAAGATGCCGCAGAGGCTTACGGCATGGTGATCGCCGTGCCTGATGCGATGAATAAAGCCGGGTTCAGTTGCTGGTCATACTGGCAGGGAACAAAATCCCGTAACAGTGGGGATTACCAGAACCTTATCGCGCTGGCGAACACCCTGAGTGCGAATTCAGCCTATAACATTGATTCCGACCAGGTATACATTGCGGGACTGTCATCCGGTGCCGCCTTTGCCAACACCACAGCATGTATTGCGCCCGATATCTTTGCCGGTGTGGGCGTTAGTGCAGGCCCAAGTATTGGGACTAGCTCAAGCGGGGCTATCGGCAGTTGTGAATATGCAAATGTTGCTCAGCGTTGTCAGCAGTATGCTGGAAGCTACAGTGGCGCGCTGGATACCCAGGTGGCATCTATTGCTCATGGAGACGCTGACACTACCGTTGATCAGTGCTACAACCGCCAGAACGCAGAGGGCATGGCTGCAGTGTATGGCGTGGCTGAACTGCCCGGTTCTTCAGTTATTGGTAGTGGCTCCCGTATAGCAGAAGAGTACTTATGGGAAGACGGACGGGTATCAATGATTTGGTTAAATGGTATCGATCATGCCTGGTCTGGCGGACAGGGCGCATCCGGCTCATACATTAACGGCAGCGGTATTAATTATGCGATGTATCTGGGGCAATACTTTCTAGAAAACAATGCCAGAGTGAACAGAAACACCCCGCCGCAGGTCACTACGTTAACGCTGTCTGAGAGTAACAGTCAGGTCACTGTCTCCGGGCAGGCCAGCGATACTGACGGCAGCGTGGATACGGTTTTTGTTCAGCTTCGCGATGATGCCGATAACCTTTATCAATACGACACACAAAGCCTGAATAATGGTGCCTTTAGTCTGACAACAGCAACGCTACCTGACGCGCTGTATTTTGTCAGTGTTAACGCGACTGATAATGAGGGCGCCACGTCGGAAACGGTCGCTGACAGTATCCGGATTGGGCCACCACCGCCAGAGACCGCGCCAACACTCAGTAACGTGCAGATTGTGGTGTCGGCACAATGTGCAGAGGTTAACGGTGAAGTCGTCGACATCAATCAAAACCTGTCTTCTGTTACCGTGGCTTTCGCGACAGAAACGGTTAGCGCGACAGTTTCGGGAACCTTCTTTACAGCCTCGGCCTGTGAACTGGCAGGCGGACAACAAAGCGCAGTTGTTACTGCAACCGATGCCACGACTCTGTCCTCTTCCGAAACACTGACGTTTACGGTTGACGCGGGGGTTACTGCGAATCTGGATGCACATATAGCAGCTGGACGGCTGGATTACACCAACTACTCCAATTGCTATCTGGAATACGCCTCAGACCCTTTCAAACTCAATGAAATTGCCACAGGAACTGTGCAATGCCAGTGGCAGGACGACGACAACAGTTGTGCCGGACCGGTGCAGGCTTGCAGCGGGTCACCAGGTACGGGGGGCGATCCGGGTACGGGCGGCGATGACGGCGATAGTGATGAATGTGCCAGCTACACCACTGCCAATTACTACCATAAGGTCGCGGGTCGCGCGTACAGCACCGGAAATTATTATTTTCCTGACTACTTTGCCGAAGGCTCAGACGATCCGCTAAGCGGCTCAACGTGGGGAAATAGCACCTTGTCGTCACTGGATGGGGAAGTCTGGTTTGCTGGCAGTTGCCCATAACTCAGGCAAGATGATGTTGTAACAGCGACGTTCTGTTTTTAACGTTAAACACTGTTTGTGTGTTTAAGGACGGGACACCGAAAATAAGTACGCCCTTAGCTGCAACTAAGGGCGTACTCTTTGATGCGATGCGTTCTACGTTGTGAGAATACCCCGGTGTAGTGCGTGATACACACCGGCTCCGGTAGCGCCACTTCTGGTGTCTTCAGACTGCTCACCAATATGTTCAGATCCTAACCGAAACGGGTGCCCATTATACCGTTGAAAACCAGTCTTGCAGGCACGCGATAGCAGTTTGAATTTTTGCCGGAACTGACTCTTGTTTGGGCGTAACGGCGTAGACATTGTAGTTGGGCAGATGCCACTGTGGCAGAATCTGCACCAGCGTACCGTCCTCCAGACAGTGTCTGATTTCTGGCTCTGGCAATACAGCATAACCGATACCATCTTTGGTGAGCTGGATCATCGTCTGCATCGAATTCACGTCAAGACGGGTTTTTGGTAAAGGCACCTCACGCTTATCCGGCCCGCGAACGATGTAGTCTTCAATGTGACGGTGCACAATATGACAATGGGGATCCAAATCCTCAGGACTGCTCAGTTCGGCATTTGCCAGCGGATGTCCTTTTGCCACACACAGAAGCCGATCCCATGTCGCCAGGTGCCAGGTCGTATAGTTTGAATCTGACATAGGTTCGAAGCAAATCAGCAAATCCGTACCGGAAGCAATGATATCTGTTGGTTCATCGGTTACGGTGAGTGAAATCGAAATTTTAGGAAAATCGCGTGTCAGTGTGTAAAGTGGCTGACTCAGTAAACCGCCTCCAAACCCTTCAGGCGCTATGATTTTCAGTTCACCGGTGGGAACCAGCTGCAGTTGCTCGATTTCTCTGTGCGCGCGCTCCGCGGTGCTCAGTAGTTCAAGACTGGTGCGGTAATAAATGCCACCCGCTTCAGTCAGACTGAGATTGCGGGTATTTCTGTTGAATAAGCTCAGACCAATGTCCTGTTCCAGCTTCCTTAACTGCTGAGAAATCGCTGACACCGTCATGTGCAACGACTTTGCTGCCACGCTCATATTCCCAGTGTCTGCTACTTTGACGAAAACCTGTAGAGAGCGTAGTAATTTAACATTCATAATTATAAAGCCTGTTTGAATGTAATCTTAAGCAAAAAGCGTTTGTCCCTTAGCTTACTTAAGATTATCCTTAATAATAATTATTCTCATTTATTTTGTAATACTTTTCGGCTGCCTGTAAACCGCTTTCTTTGCTTTTTCTCTCTGCGCGTATTCTGACCGAAGCAAAAATGAATCCGGCGCATGAAACAAGGTCCAATATATTGATGCCTTTATTCAAAAGATATGTATTAAACATCCGCAACTGGCACTGGGTTAGCTCGGCGATATGCCTTGCCGGCATGCTTCTTTTCGCAGCAACAGGGATCACTCTAAACCATGCTGAAAAAATTCCCAGTGAGCCCGTCGTAAAAGAATGGGCATTGGTAGTACCTGAGAACATACGCGCAACCGTGTTTGCTAATCAGGGCTTTACCCCTGAGTTTCGCGACTGGTACCGGGCCAGTACCGGTCAGTCTTTACCGCCGCGCATGTCAGTAGAGTGGAGCCAGTACGAACTTTATGTGGCGATGCCTGGTCCTGGCGTTGACCGCTGGTTTTCGATAGATGCTGAAACCGGTGACTTTTTTATGGAGAGCGCGAGCCGTGGCATGGTTGCTTATCTCAATGATCTTCACAAAGGGCGGAATACGCCGATTTCATGGCGCCTGTTTATGGATGTGTTTTCTGTGGCCTGTATTGTTTTCAGCATTACCGGCTTTTTATTGCTTAAACGCTACGCGAAGGGACGTAAGTCTACCTGGCCTCTTATTGCACTGGGTCTCGTGCTTCCGGTGTTGTTTATTTTGCCCGCGCATGCCAAGGCTGCCACGACCCTTGAGATCGGTCTGCCCCGACTTGCTGTTGCGGAATACCACCCACCCTACGTAGCCGTGTGGATATCTGATGAAAACCGGCAACGGGTCAAAGATATCGCTCTGTGGTACGACACCGACCTGAAAAACAATGAAGGCGAAAAATGGCTTAAAGATTTACGAACATGGTGGCGCAAAGGTGGGCGCGGCCTGTCGTTCCCCATAGACGGTGTCAGTGGCGCAACCCGCCGCCCGGGAACTGAGCTGCTGGACATCACTGACGCGCTGGCGTCGCTGGAGCCTGGTAGTTATCAGCTGAATGTTGAAGCGGCCAGAGAGCTGGGGGGGCGTGAAGTGGTTGATATTACCTTCTCACTTCCAGTCACTGACTCACAAACCCTAAGCGCAAAGGGCACATCAGAAATCAGTGTTGTAGCATTAATCATGGAGACAGATAAATGAAAAAGCTAATGATCCCAGCGATTGCGATGGCATTGATGACAAGTACCGCAAGCCATGCGCACAGAATGTGGATAAAACCGTCGGTTACTGCGGTGTCAGGCCAGGATGAGACCATCACTTTCGATGCGGCTATTGCGAATCAAATGTTCGTGCCCGATCACGTTGCGATGCCACTTACGCGCATTTCTGCAACTGCGCCTGATGGTACAGACGTCGCTCTGGAAGCCGCGCATAAACTGCGCTATCGCTCGGTGTTCGATTTAACTCTCAAGCAAAATGGCACTTATTGGGTCGGGATGAAGTTTGCCTCGCTACGGGCAAGCTGGAAAACGCCTGATGGTGAAACACATCGCTGGCCTGGACGTGGCAAGACCGGAGACGCCGCCGCTCTGAAAGCCGCTTTGCCAGATAATGCGACCGATGTAGAGGTCGTCGATTATTACTCTCAGGCCGACGTGTTTGTGACATCCGGTGCACCCAGCTTCGAATTGCTGCATACCAACGGGAAAGGCCTGGTGCTCTCTGGCGGGACTCATCCAAACGACGTGTACACGGGCGAGCCCGCGACCTTTGCATTTAGCATGGGCGGCGATGCGGCTGCAGGTGCGAAAGCGACGCTGGTAAAAGGTGGAGAGCGCTATCGGGACACAGCATCAGGAGACACCATGACAACCGATGCTAACGGGTCACTGACACTCAACATTGACGAAGCCGGAATGTACTTTCTGGATGTCGAATATGAGGACAACAAGGCCATGGCCCCGGCACAACGTCGTCAGGGGAGTTACGTGCTGGTATTCGAAGTGCTGCCGGGGTAACACGCATTCAGGCTAAAAGAGGGTGCGAAAATAGCGTGATTCGCACCGTGTCTCATTAGTCGCTGTCTGCAGCCGCCGTTCACAAGGGAAACAGATGTACTGGCCGCCCCGAATATTGGTGTTCAGTTTTGGTTAAGTTTCCATCGTCTAGGCTAAAGCAATAATGAGTCAAACTATGGATAGCGAATTATGATCTCAGCCCGTTTCATCGCAGCCTCTCTCTTGCTGGTTTCTGGTGTGGCAAAGGCCGTCCCTCAGCTGGACTTCAAAGCCTGCAATACTCAGAAGTGCACAGAATACTTTCAGGAATACAAGAAGTATGCGCGCAGCCATGCCAGCGCGGCAGGCATATTGGGTACTATGTATCTGGTGGGCTATGGAACCGAAGCGAATAAGGAAGAAGCGCTTCGCTATTTCAAGTTTGGCGCCACGTTTGATGATCCTGAGTCTGCATTAAAAGCAGGTTTATTGCTGCGTCGGTCAGACCCAGAGCGCGCAATAAAATACCTTAAACAAGCAGCGTATCTTGACTCTGCAAACGCGGCCTATTTTCTGGTACGCCACTTTGGTGATGAAGGCTCGCCCTCTCAATCTTTGGAAGAAACCGATAAATGGTTAGCGAAAGCCGTCGAGCTGGAGCACCCTCACGTAGATTCGCTGATTGAAACGATTACAGCGAATACCCCGGTGACTCCGCAATCGTTTCCGAATACCTGGCAAGCAATGGAAGATAGTAAAGCCATGGTATTGGCTGATGCTGGCGATGACAAAACGAACATTTTGGTAAAAGAGAGAGGGCCTAAAGAGATAGAACGGATTACCGTAACTGGAATGAGCCTGGACGAAGCCATGGATGCCGGCATCTACAGTATGTACAGCAAAAATGGTGACACCTTTAGCAACAGGATGGGAGGGAAGTGTCGCAGAGATGACCCCGGATGCCGCAGTGTGCTAATCGAAACAACCACTAGAGTCATCACCTACAATTAAGCCGTAGGGGAGCAGCTAGCAACGCCAACTGCCACTGCTCCTTTTTTCTCTTATAGCCCGCCTGAGTTTTACGGGGGAAGCGGGCAATCAGCTCATATCAGCAGCGAAGCCCGCAATGCTGGCAGGAGTGAGTGAAATGCTGGTATGGTGACTATCTGCTCACCTTAAAGATTCACGCACTTCTTGCTTTTTATCACACGGGCTAAAACACATCTCACTCCTAACCTCCTGTGTCTCGCTGGTTCTTCTATGGGATTGACGTTATCCGGCCAGGGGAAGCATGATCGGCTTGCTTCCTTTTACGGTATTGATCTTTCTAAAGAGTAACCGGGCAGAAATTGAAACAGGCAGGCGTGAATTTATCGCGTCGGAACAGCGTAATCAGAAGAGCAACTGAGCAGCCAGACTACACTGGTTCCGTTACGCAGTCAGTGTTAGCAAGAATGACGACAGAGTAAATACATAATGCGATTTGCCCAAACCAAAAAATATGTAAGGAAAAGTTGTGAAGTATCACTTTTATGAACCGGCGACAGGCCACAATCTCTCTCATGATCCTTTCAACGCGATTATCGCGCCACGCCCGATTGGCTGGATATCGTCACAGGATAAGCAAGGCAACGTGAATCTTGCGCCTTACAGTTTTTTCAACGCGTTTAATTACACGCCACCGATTATTGGCTTTGCCAGTGTAGGCTATAAAGACAGTCTGAAAAACATCGAGCAAACCGGTGAGTTTTGCTGGAATCTGGTAACCGTGCCGCTGGGGCATGCGATGAACAAAACCAGTGCGATGGTGGATGCAGATGAAGACGAGTTTACCCTTGCCGGTTTGGAAAAACGTTCTTCCTCAACTATCAGCGTGCCGCACGTCGCCGAAAGTCCGGTAGTCATGGAATGTCGTAAAACGCAAATAATCCGGCTAACGGATCAAGGTGGTAATGCCTGCAATACCTGGATGGTGTTTGGCGAGGTAACCGGCGTGCATATTGATAAGGCAATGCTTAAAGATGGAGTATATCAGACAGCACTGGCAGAGCCGCTGATGCGTGGGGGCGGGCCCGGAGATTATTTTACCGTTACGGAAGAGCAAAAGTCGGTCATGATGCGGCCTGATTAACCCGCCTTTTACAGATTTTTGCAGTGGCATTTTAGCGGGTGTTTACTATTTAAACATTGACAATACGTGCACCACTGGCTTATTTTTGAACAATGGAAAGGCTGGTTCCCGCTCTTTTCATCGGCAGAGATCAAGGACACAGTGTCTCTGCCAATCCCTTATCTGCCCGAAGTCTGACGGTTGGCGAGTAATTGGATGATTCGACATATCAGGACAGACTCGGTTCAGGCTCCTGCGACAATAAAATAATGTCAATCCGTCGCCTTGTAGTTAGCCTGTCTGAAGGACAACAACACCACTAACACGTCTACACTGTCCTGTTCGTTTAATTTTAACTACTACGTGTCAGGCGGGCGTAAGCCATGAAGTTCTGCCTGATATACGACAGTTTTTTTAACAGGGTTGTTAATGTGAAACGGTCTATTGCGACGGTCTCCTTGTCTGAAAACTTGGAGAAAAAGCTGGCTGCTATCGCCAGTGCTGGGTTTGAGGGTGTTGAAATTTTTGAAAACGACTTGCTGCTATCGGGGTATACGCCTGCTCAGGTCGGAAAGATTGCGCGCGATCTTCACCTTAAAATTATTGCGTTGCAGCCGTTCCGCGATTTTGAAGCCATGCCCGTCTCCCACCGTGAAAAAAATCTGGAACGCGCCAAACGCAAGTTTGAGACTATGGCAGAACTGGGAACCGACACGCTTTTGGTATGCTCCAATGTATCAGAGTTGACCATTAATTCTCCCCGTCAGGCTGCGGATGATCTTGCATCGCTGGCAGATATTGCCAGTCAGCAAGGCTTCAGAGTGGGCTATGAAGCGTTATCCTGGGGCAAACACGTAAATGAGTATCAGGCTTCATGGGACATTGTGAAGCTTGCTGACCATCCTGCGTTGGGCGTAGTACTGGATACGTTTCATATTCTTGCCTGTAAGAGCGAGCTCAACACCCTTCGTACTATTCCCAAAGAGAAGATCACGCTGGTTCAGCTCGCGGATGCGCCATGGATGCAGATGGATCTAATTCAATGGAGTCGTCACTACCGATGTTTTCCCGGACAGGGACAGTTACCCCTGAATGACTTTTTTGATGCGCTGATGGCTACGGGTTACGACCAGTATGCCTCGTTGGAGATTTTTAACGATGAGATGCGTAATGCTTCTTGCGATTTGATTGCCTCTGATGGCGGCCGATCCTTACTGTGGCTTGATGAACAGCGAGTGGAAAATCGGCCGGGCGCGGAGCCGCTGTGGGATGATTCTCATCTGAGTATTCTACCCAAACCGTGTGTGGAAGATGTTGGATTTATCGAACTGGCAGTTGACCCCAGAGACAACCACTTCTTACCTTTGCTGCAATCGGTAGGGTTTAAAAAGACGTTTCAGCATAAATCTAAAGATGTTGACGTTTACCAGCTTGAGAACATGTCGTTTGTGGTAAACCGCGAGCCGGACAGTTTCGCGCAGGCATCTCATGTGACCACCGGCAATGACAGCTGCGCAATTGGGTATTTTTGTCGCGACCCTGAAGAGATGGTAGTGCGCGCCCGGCAATATGGCTTTATTCCTTATCAGGCGAACTTACACGCTGGGGAACTGCCGCTGCCGGCAATAAAAAGTAACCGTGGGAAACTGGTATACTTTTCATCTGAAGAGGAATTTTGCAGTCTGCTTCAACGCTATTTTATTCCGGTCCATGCCCCGTCAGGCAAGACCAGGCCTGGTGGCAGGCTGCATATTGATCACATGGCAGATTATGTGCCTTTCAGTGAGTTTCTTTCTACCAATTTGTTTTACAGAACCCTGTTGGGCCTTACGATTTCCGCGATGCCAGATATCAGTGATCCGATGGGCATTGTGATATCCCGTACCGCGCAAAATCAAACCGGCAGGGTGACACATAACATTGTGTTAAGTAAATCGGTGCCCACAGCATTTCCGGGCCTTTTTGGTGCTCAGCGTATTGCCGGTATGCAGCACCTGGCTATTATCTGTGATGATATTTTTGCTGTCGCGGGCGCACTGGACGCCGGTGTGGTTTTGCCCATTCCAGCTACCTATTACGAGAGCATCAGGCGGCACGGCGACGTTGAGGAAGGACTGCTGAATAAATTGGAAGCAGGAAACATTCTTGTGGACAGGATGCGTGACGGGGTGTATTTCCATTGCTATACCCGTGAAGTAGATGGTGTGTTTTTTGAGTTTGTGCAACGCAAGAACTATCACGGGTTTGGCGAGGCGAACGCAGGGACGCGACAGCAGGCGCAGCTCCTGTTGCAGAATGTCGGATAACTGCGAAGCCTTTATCAGGAAATGACCAGGAAGCGTACTGCCGTCAATATCGCCTTGCGCGCAGGGGGCGTCTGATGTGTTGTATTATTCGCCCCCGCCCTGATCATTGTTTGTCTCGCCTATTCGCAGAAGTTCTGGCCGGAACCAGCACATCGTGTTGCTGACAGGTAGCGAAACTCCTCCATTGTGAAGTCCGGTATTCTGTAGCCTGACTCGTAAACACGCTTCCCTTGACTAGGCGTTGTTACCGGATGGTGCGAACGATATTGATGGTTCGCGTGGCTAAGCGCACCTCAGCCAGAAATACCAGCAGACTCAAGATCAGCAGGCCCATTGCCAGAATAAACAGCGTGACCACCAGTAAGCGCAGATTTATGTGCCACAGTTCACCGGCAAAGAGGCTCATAATCACACTACATACCATCAGCCCTGACGACACGCAAAGCCCGATAGCCCAGTTGATGGCTTTCACCCGGCGCCACAATACCAGGATCTCTTCGCGGCGAATTTTTTTTGCTTCATCATCATCGGTCAGTGTATGAACATGACGCTCTGCGACACGGACACGGTCGGAGATTCGTCCCAGACGACCTGACATAACATTCAGAAATCCGGCAATACCGGCCAGCAAAAATACCGGCGCGACGGAAAGCTCAATCAGTGCGGACAGCGAAGTAAGAAGTGAAGACATAGAAAGCCAGACAACGTTTTTTTGTTTACAGTAATCTATTGTCAGGAAAAACGCACTCCATACTATAGGCGGTACGGTATTAATCCATGCTGATGCTGAAAGCTTGGTGCTTATCTGCATTAAGAGATGTCGTGGTAACTGTTTCTGAACATACAAATTCAACCTGTGCAGGTGGAAACTGGCGGTTCGCTATAAAGTTACTCGCTGACGGGGCCGGTCTGGTTGTCGTTACCGCGTTACACTGAACTGACTAATACCTGCTCAGCCTGAATAAAAGGGAATATCGCGTTATCTGTAAAACAGGTAACGGCGATGCGATATACGAGCATTTCCTTAACACTTGTTTTTGCCACTGATCATTCTTTGCCTGTCGGTACGTACGAAGCAGAAAGAATAAAAAGTCTTATGTTTTTATGAGCCGCCAGGGCAGAAAAGCTAAACCTGTCCACAGAATTGGTTCGTTAGTCGTAGTCATGCGTATTCGATCGCGTATGGCGGTAAAGTGCACATAACATCATCCTGAAATGACAGTACTTCTGCCGACGTAAGTGCTGGAAAACCCCTGATGTTTTTCTACACGACGAAAAGCGTTGTGAACTAATAGTATGTCGTGCTTTGTAAAGGGGCATGGCGAAGAGGTAGTTATGAGATTTCGACACGTTTTATTTGCTGGACCATACTCTTGGCGAGTGAAAAGCCTGGTATCACTGAGCGTAGCGCTGACACTGATCGGCGCGAACGGTGTGCAGGCTGACGACACCGGGCTGGAGAACATTGAGCGGATTACCACTACCGGCTCTCGTCTGGCAACCGCTGATGAGACAATGCCGGTAGTGATCAGCCGGGTGGATGAAGGTGATATAAAGCTGGTGTCTCCGTCGCATATTGAAGAAGTGTTGAAGTTTGTTGCTGGTGCCGGTGTACAGCGTGGGAATGGGCAGGAATATCTGCCGGCTTTGCGTTCACAGGTATTTACCGGTGCGGGGGCGTGCGGAGGACTATTAACCGCAGAGGATGGCATTCCGCTTCGGGCCGCCGGATTTTGTAATATCAATGAGCTTTTTGAAGCGCATGCAGAAATGGCGCAGCGTATTGAAGTACTGAAGGGCCCGGGCTCGGTGCTCTACGGCTCTAACGCGGTCCATGGGGTTATCAACGTCATTACCCCTGATACCACGCGTGACGCGGGGATGATAGGTGTCGATTATGGTGCTTACGGATATAAGCGCGCCAAGCTTCGTAAAGGTAAGGATTTTGGTGATAGTGGCATTGGTATTAATGCCAGTATTACGCACAATAGTGGATACCGCGATGGTGAGAGTGTGCAGCAGGAGAAAGTCAACCTTCGACACCGTTACGACACCGATGATATGACCCTGACTACCGGATTTACTTTTACCAACCTGGATCAGGATACTGCAGGTTATGTTAGCGGATTTGAAAGTTATAAGGTGGAAGATCTTGCGCGCAGTAACGAAAATCCCGATGCGTTCAGAAAAAACCGCGCAGTGCGGTTGTGGACAAACGCAAAGTGGGACCTGACAGACGGTGCCCAGCTGTCTATAACCCCATACTTCCGCAACCAGAGCATGGATTTTCGCATGCACTTTTTGCCAGGCACGCCGCTTGAGAAAAATAGCCAGCAAGGGTTTGGTCTGCAATCGCAATACCAGCAGCCGTTGAATGAGAACTGGCGGTTGGACGTCGGTGTAGACTACGAGTATACCGAAGGCGGGCTGCAGCAGTTCCAGGATGGCCCTACACAGGGTTCAGCGTTTCTTGAAGCGACCGTGCCGGAAGGTCAGCATTATGATTATCAGGTCGATGCGACCTTAGTAGCGCCTTTTGCTTCCCTGATGTGGGAGCAAAAGGCGTGGACAGTGACGATAGGTGCGCGCTACGAATATATGAATTATGACTACACCAACAAAATGATTGCCGGGCGAACCCGCGATGATGGCACTGAGTGCGGTTTCGGCGGCTGTCGTTATTCCCGTCCACCCAGTGGCAACAATCATTACAGCAATCTTAGTCCGAAACTGGGAGTCAGCTATCAGTATTCTGACAATACGCGATTTTATGCAAATCTCTCCCAGGGTTACCGGGCACCGCAGGCTACTGAGCTGTACCGGTTGCAGCGCGATCAGCAAACGGCCGATTTAGACAGTGAAACCGTCACAAATGTAGAAGCTGGTGTGAAGGGCTATGTCGATGCACTGTCTTATGTAGTATCGGTATATCACATGAACAAGGATAACTTTATTTTCCGTGACAGTGATTTTTTTAATGTAAACGATGGCAAAAGCCGGCATCGGGGCATTGAAGTAGAGCTACGCTATCAGTTTACGCCTGACTGGGATCTGGCTGTAGCCGCAACCCACGCCAGACACACCTACGAGCATCAGCAGATCTTAAGTGATATCAATATTGAGGGAAACGATATTGATACTGCGCCACGAACACTGGCCAATACCCGTTTAGGGTGGAACATGTCAGCGAACAGTCGGGTTGAACTGGAATGGCAGCATGTCGATGAGTACTTCACAGACCCGGAAAATCTGCACCAGTATGAAGGTCATGACTTGTTTCACCTGCGCGCCTCAGCCAGCGTGACAGATAATCTCACCGTGTATGCGCGGATCCTGAACCTGACTGATGAAGCTTATGCAGAACGGGCGGATTACTCCGGTTTCAGTGGTGATCGCTACTTTCCCGGACTCCCTCGCCATGCCATGGTCAGCGCTGAATATCAGTGGTAAGCTGACAAGAAGCCTCGCCTGATAATACGGTCAGGCCATGTTACTTTACGGCGCCTTGCAATACATATTGTGAGGTGGCGTAACAGTCGCGTCAGACATTCGCTTGTTCCCGGAGCGCATGTCTGAATTGACTGAGAACCCTGCCAGTTACTACAGGTAAATTATTGCATTTGCCTGTGTCACGGTTGTTATGTTTCGCGAATCGGATCACAAAGCACAGCCCTGTGCGATGCGTTACCTGTAATAATTGGATCTGGAACTCTCATGAAAAAAATTATCGTAGTGGGCGGTGGTGCTGGCGGGCTGGAATGTGTTACCCGTCTGAGCCGGACGCTCGGGAAGAAAGGTAAGGCGGAGATAACACTCGTCGACAAAAGCCGAACGCATATCTGGAAGCCGCTGCTGCATGAAGTCGCGGCGGGGGTTATCGACAAGCATTCAGATGGCGTGGATTACGCCATGCATGCAGCACGTCATCATTATCAGTTTCAGTTGGGCTCGTTGTGTCACATTGATGCGCAGTCCAGAACCATTCAGCTGGAGCCTATTTATGATGACGAAGGCGAGCAGATCCTGCCTGAACGCCAACTTCAGTACGATCATCTTGTGCTGGCTATTGGCAGTGTATGCAATGATTTTGGTACCCCCGGCGTGCTGGAGCATTGTTACTCGCTGGACTCCCTTGTTGGGGCTGAGCGCTTTCACCGGGCACTGCTAAACCAGCTTCTGCGCATAAATCAGGGCTGCGTGGAAAAGCACGAACTGAATGTTGCCATTGTCGGCGGCGGCGCCACTGGCACGGAACTGGCCGCGCAACTGCATCACGTCGCGAATCTGGCAAAGGCTTACGGCATGCCGGAAATGTCCGCTGAGCGATTGAAAGTGTCTATTATTGAAGCGGGTGAACGAATACTGCCAGCGCTGCCTGAGCGCATTGCAACCTCAGCCAGACAGGCGCTAACGAAGCTTGGAATTCGTGTGATGGAAGGCACTATGGTGTCAGAGGCTGATAAAAACGGATTTGTAACCAAAGACGGTGGTCGTATCGATGCCGATCTGATGGTGTGGTCGGCGGGCGTCAAAGCGCCGGATTTTCTGACTTCACTGGAATTGTTTGATACTAACCGGGCCAATCAGATTCTGGTGAAACCAACTTTGCAAAGTACCGTCAGCGACCGTATCTACGTTGTTGGTGATTGTTGCGGTATTAAACAACCCAATGATACCTGGGTACCGCCCCGCGCACAGTCAGCGCATCAAATGGCGTCAACAGCCGCGGCCAACCTGCAACGTGAATTTCAGGGTAAGCCATTGAAGTCATTTCATTACAAAGATTACGGCTCGCTGGTGCATTTAAGTAAATACAGTACGGTGGGCAGCCTGATGGGCGCGCTGGTGAACTCCAGCATGTTTATTGAGGGACGTTTGGCTAAACTGGTTTATGTGTCGCTGTATAATATGCATCAGTTCGCAGTGCATGGAAAATTACGTGGTGTACTGGCAATACTCAATCGCAAGTTAAGCAGTGCCTTAAGTCCTAAATTAAAACTGCACTGAACACTCGCAAGACTGTCGTTGTCGATCAAGCATTAACGCGGCAACGTTAACTGACATGCGAGGCGCGCAGTTCATACAGGCGCGCCTCGCATAAGTAAGGGAATAAGGAATGACAAAATACTGGGTATTTCTGGCGGTAGCCATCATTGCTGAGGTAGCTGCCACATCGGCGCTTAAACTCAGTGATGGAATGACCAAATGGATGCCCACGTTTTTTGTTATCGCCGGCTACAGTGTGGCCTTTTACTGCCTGGCGCAGGCTATTCAGGCTATTCCGGTAGGGATCAGTTATGCGGTATGGGCCGGCGTCGGTATCGTACTGGTAGCGCTAATAGGCTGGCTGGTATTTGGTCAAAAGCTGGATGCAGCCGCCATGGTTGGAATAGCGTTTATTATTATCGGCGTCGTGTTGATCACACTGGTATCAAAAAGTGTCAAGTAGCCTTATCACACATTCCTTTTGTTTTCTGGCCTTTGCCATCGATGATGCCTGTAGCCAAAAGATGTCCCGCCCATAAAAGCAGTACGTCAGGCCTAGAACCGATGTCACTGTTACCGTGCTTCCATGGTTAAGTATGACCGCTGATAAGATGAAAGACGGTTTTTCTAGGCTGACTACTGGCAAGTATAAAAATAATGCGCCAAATAACCGTTTTTATCGTTAAACGGTACTTCCTTATTCGCAAAACAGTCGTATATTTGAATTATAAGCGTGAATCTACACTCTTAATAACTAGAGTACTTCAGCATCGCGCTTAGCGGAGTATGTGAATGCGTCATATGAGTTGGTTAATTGTTCTGCTGATGATACTGGCACCTGCAAAGGTGGCGGCAGCGGATGACAATGCCAGCGTTATTGCGCAGTCTGATCTCAGCCTTATCAGTGCGGTTCTGTCTGACGTTGCTGACAACACCGTAACAACGGATGAAGGATCTGACGGGCAGGACTCACTAAGCAACCGCGTGTATGCAGATGTTGCGGCGCAACATTTATATCAGCACTTTGATAATCAACAAGCGATACAGCCTTCACGGTATGCCCTTAACGGCATTCGTGCCCCACCGGTAACTCATTAACAATCAGCGCTTGCGGTGTTATGCCGCGAATCAATTTATTGTTAATGAGGACTGTATTATGCACAGCTTACACTTATATCAGACTGAATCTGTAGACAAACTGGCGTGGCCAGTGGTTTCGCATGCCATCACCCTGAAATCATCAGCGATGACAATTTTCACCGACTTTAAACAGCATGTTCCCCATGTGGTTGATCTCGATACTCCCGCTGTTGAGCTGGAAAGACTGATGAAAAAATCGCATATCAAAATGCAACTGGTGTTGAATGCCAAGGGGCAGTTTGTCGGTATCGTGTCACTTAACGATTTAACCGAACAAGCGATTATGCAAAAAGCTACGCAATTAGGGCTTGCCCGAGAAGAGTTACGTGCCGGAGACTTTCTGCGTTCAAAAACGTCACTGCAGTCATTTGACTACGACGAGCTGACCCGCTCCTGCGTGGGTGACGTGGTAGAAACACTTAAAGATAATGGTCAGCAACACTGTCTGGTACTTGACCGCGACGCTCACGAAGTGCGTGGCGTTATCAGCGTAAGCGACGTGGCAAGAACCCTTAAGCTGCCGTTAGATATTCAGACTCAGCCTTCTTTTTCTTCACTTTCCAAAGTCATAGCAGCGTAGCGCTGCGCACAAAGAGGCAGGCATGAATGGCCGTGAGGGTTATACCTTTCGGCCTTTCTTTTTTTGCGACGCGACTATGGGGCAGTCTTCGCTATTACCCGCCGTTATCTCCTCCCAAACCAAAGCCTCCAGTGTGGTCGATATGTCTGAACTGACTTACTAACGCATTGACAGGGTGCGTTTCACTGACGACTATTCAGTAAGCGTTAAATGTATTTTCTTCATGTTTGTGACGAAACGGATAAAGAGAGCCCGAAAATGAAATATGTTCATGGTGAATATCTGATCACCTTATGTGGCGAGCAACTGCTGACTCATGCTTATGGCCCGTGGAATAGGGAGTGCGTTAGTGCATTCAGCCGGGATTATCATCTGGAAGTTGCGCCACTTATCGGTAAGCGCTGGGCAGACATCGTGGTGCTCATCGGTGAGAGCCTGCTTATTCCTGAAGCCGAGTCGTTATTGTTATCCCGCATAAATGCGGCGGCTGATAATGGTCTGCAAGCGGTTGCGCTGGTAATAGGCCGTTCCTCTGTCAAAACATCCACCCGAACACAATTAGAAAGAATGTATAACCAAACTCCCCTTCCCGTGTCATTTTTCAGTACTTATCAGGATGCGTCGGCGTGGTTAGCATCGGAGGGATTTTCTTCAAGCGCCAAACATGCAGAGGCCCATTTCGCCCGCATTGCGTAACCCCACCCTGGCGTTCTGGTAATACTGCCTGCTGCCAGCAGCACATTTTTTACTCTTTTTTGATAAATGGAACAGAAATCGCATCTACCGGTACGTAAACATACTGCATTCACAACACCTTTTTTATGTTTCAGGAAGTAGAGGCAGCAGCGCATGACAATCAACCAGCACGCAAGTCCACCTGCAGTGGTCGTAAAAGCTTTTACCTGGGCCTACGAAGAGCTTGGCTGGAGCCGCTTTCAGGCGGCGGAACTGCTGTCGGTACCTGAGTCGGTGCTTGCGAACTCTCAGTGGACAGGGTTTGAAAGCGACACTGTCCAACACCGTATCCAGCTTTCGTTTATCCGCATGTACCATCTGCTGTACGCGTTGTCAGAAGGAGACACTGATACAATGCAACAGTGGCTTAAACAACATAATGCCGCATTACAGGTACCTCCGGTCACGCTCTGCGATTCGCTGGAAGGCCTGGAACGTATTGTTCTTTCTCTTGAATCGGAGCAAAGCCTGGATAAGGGGGATCACGCGGACCACGTTTTGCCGGTGTCGCTGAGCCACTGGGAGTAATGTCACTAAGAATGAGACAATGTCAGTAACCGCCAGGCGAGCTTGTAAACACCCGTTACACAGCGGATAAAAATCTGCCGCGTCGTTATTACACGATAAAGCCGGTAGTCAGAACACGATAGTTGTTGCGCCATAAGTCGCGTAAGCTCGCGTAAACGACAAGCAGGATGGGATATTTGTGCGTCATCAGGGAACGTTATATCAATGGAACGATGATAAAGGGTATGGTTTCGTAACCATAACCGGTCAAAAAAAGGTGTTTGTGCATATCTCTGCGTTTCAGCGCCCTGCGCGCAGGCCCAGAGAAGGAGACAATATTGCCTTTCATGTTGAAGTGGGAGAGCGCCAGCGCTTACAGGCTTCCCGTATCAAACTGATGGGAGTGAAACGTCACGCCAGTGCACCGCGAACCGAAACCAAAGCGTTAAAAAAGCAGCGACGCGCGGCCAGCTTACCGGTGCTCCCGCTGATAATTCTCATGGTGTTGCCGGTCGTAGCGTGGTTGTTTCCTGACTTGCGTACCGGCGCAGCGATGCTTGTGGTACTGAATCTGGTTACATTTGTAATGTATTGGAAAGATAAATCAGCTGCCAGAAAACAACAGCGCCGTGTGTCTGAGGCTAATCTTCATATCGCAGCCCTGTTGGGAGGGTGGCCTGGCGCCTGGATAGCGCAGCATATCCTACGTCATAAAACGGTAAAAACGTCCTTTCGTACTATTTTCTGGCTAACTATTGTGGTCAATATAGTCGGTATACTGGTAATACTGCGCCAGCTTTCTTATTGGTAAAAGTAAAGCCGGGAAGCTGAAAAACGTGGCCACAACCTGAGCCTGTCTTCGTCTTTCTGCGTTACTTTCAGACTGGCAGGAGCCCGTATAGAAACACTGTTGCTGCACATATTGCCAGACGACGGGTATTTTCATCCGGTAATTGCCTGGCAATGTTCTTTGCTTGATGGCATCTGCGTGCTATGCCTTCAGCATCTGATATTGCTGCCTTACCGTTGTTGCACCTCACTTTCTCTTACTTGATGCGTCCCTGCTGACAAAACTGTTGCGCAAAGCCTGGCACTATTCACTGATGTACCCGCAAATACTCACGTCTAATTACCTGTCAGGCTGCGTTAAGGTGAACAGTATGTGAACGCTGCGCGGATGGAAAAAGGCAAAAAAGAGTGATTAAAGCGTCAGGTTACGTTTGTTTGAAGTAAAAGTGGCTCCTAATAAGCTTCTGATTAGTAAATGAATTAGTCTTTTTTTTGACATGCTCTTCGTGGGTTTTTCTGTCAGTGTAAATTTACGTTTTGACTGTATTTGTAAAGAAAATGTGATGTTTATGAGTGCGTGATTGACGAGGCAAGGTAAATTTAATGTTAATTTGGTTTTACTTTGTCAAAATTTTGAAATATCCTTTTGTAAGCGCTTACAGGATCTGTTGTCGATATTTATGTAAGCGCTTCCATATTCAATAGAAAGCTTTCAAGAAGAAAGCGAGAGACATTTATCATCGGGGCTGAACACATGAAACACGCAGCAACACAACTTTCCCGGCTTGTTACCGCTGTCGCCGCTGCCACTCTGGTAGGGTGCGGTGGTGGAAGCGCGGAAACTGAATCCGACTTTACCACTGTCGATCCTTCTGTACCTGTAACCGACTGGGAGTTGGTTTGGAGTGACGAGTTTGACGGTGAATCCATTGACCAGAACAAGTGGACACACGAAATAAACTGTCAGGGTGGCGGTAACAACGAGAAGCAATGCTATACAGACAGTGCAGAAAACTCATTTGTCTCTGACGGTAGCCTGCACATTGTTGCGTTGCCTGCGGAAGAAGGCGCAGAAAAGCCTTACACATCAGCCCGACTGAACACCCGTTACAAGGCCGACTTCAAATACGGTCGCTTTGAAATGCGTGCAAAACTGCCTTCCGGTCAGGGAAGCTGGCCGGCATTCTGGATGCTGCCTACTGACTACGTTTATGGTGAGTGGCCGCGTTCAGGCGAAATTGACATCATGGAAGCTGTAAACCTGAAAGCGGCTCGCGAAGACGGTACACCAGAAGCCTATGTGCACGGCACATTGCATTACGGTCAGGCATGGCCTGATAACGATAGCTCTGGCAAAGAATACTTGTTGCCAGAGGGGGCAAACCCGGCAGACGACTTCCATACTTACGCTATTGAGTGGCAGGAAGGCGAAATTCGCTGGTACGTAGACGACTACTTATACGCCACCCAACGTCAGTCAGAACTGACTTACAACCGTGACGGTGATGCCCTTGGTCTGGCGCACCGTGGCTGGTATGCAGAATACTTTGATCAAGGCACTGGTGAACTCAAAACACACTGGGACACTGCCCCATTTGATCAGGAGTTCCATTTATTGCTAAACCTGGCGGTTGGCGGTGACTGGCCTGAAAACGTGAATGAACTGGGTATCGATGCCGAGGCATTTGCCAACGGTCAGACTTACGAAATTGATTACGTGCGCGTATATCAGTGTGCATCTGACATGGACACCGGTAAAGGTTGTGAAACCGTTCGCCCTGGCTACGACAGCATGGACGATGCACTGGTTGAAGGTGCAGCGCCTACTCCGCCGCCACCTGCAGGTGCGGTTGCAAAAAATCTGACAATCTTTGATGGCACGCCAAATCCGGATTGGCCAGCATGGGATTGTTGTGGCGGTTCTACACCGGCGCTGACTGCCGATGCCGATCGTGGTGACGTTTATGAGTTCTATGTAAATGATGCACCAACCGTTAACGGCTTCGTATCGCGCAGCGAGTTCATCACCGATCCTGAAGGTGAAGCGTCTCCTTTCGATGCCTCGCCAATGGTTGAAAATGGCAGCGTAAGCTTCGACATGAAGGTCGTGAGTGCACCATCAAGCCCGGATGCGGTATGGATGTTCAAAGTTGAAAGCGACAACGCCAGCTCTGCGGCAGAAATTCCACTGGCAAGTAACCCGGCTGGCACTGTTCCGGTAGTGGGCGAATGGGTGAGCTTCGACTTCCCGCTGCAGATGTTGGTAGATGCCGGTCTGAACCCTTCTGCAATTGACGTCATCATGGTGTTCCCATCTTGGGGTGCAGGCGCGGGTGCGGTTTATCAGCTAGACGAAGTGAAAATTGCCCAGGAATTGCCACAGCTTGTGGTATTTGAAGACGAAGAAAACCTTAACTGGCCAATGTGGGACTGTTGCGGTGGCTCAACGCCAATGGAAGTCATGGATGAAGATCCAGCCCATGGTGTGGTAGCTGAATTTACTGTGGGTGCAGAGCCTACTGTGAATGGCTTTAACTCCCGCACTGATGCCGGTGGCGCTGGTGTGCCGTTTGATGCCAGCTCCATTGCCGAAGATGGTGTTATTCAGTTCGACATGAAAGTGGTGAGTGCGCCTGCTAATCCGGACTCAAGCTGGTTGTTCAAAGTAGAAGCGGATAACAACTCTTCAGCGGTTGAATTGCCACTGGCAGAGAGCATGGAAGGCGCTACGCCAGTAACCGGTGAATGGCAAACTTATACCTATCGCCTTGCTGACCTGGTTGGTGCAGGTCTTGATCCTTCTGCAATTGACGTGCTGATGATGTTCCCTGCCTGGGGCACGGGTGAAGGGGCACAGTACCGCATCGATAACGTGAAAATTTACACACCTGCAGAGGAAAATAGTGGTCCGGTTACGCTGTTTGGTAACACCGCAGCAGCAAACTGGTCAATCTGGGATTGTTGTGGAGGCTCTACCCCGCTGGAAGTGGAAGATGATGCAGACCATGGCACGGTAGCGGAATTTGCAATTGGCGCAACACCAACAGTTATGGGCTTCCTTGCCGCTGACGGTGTCTACCATGACGCTTCTATGCTGCTTGAAAACGGCGTGGTGCAGTTCGAGATGAAGATCGTATCGAACGCAAATAATCCAGATGCACAGTGGCTATTCAAAATCGAAGCTAACGATGCCGGCTCAGCCGTTGAGTTACCGTTGTCTGACAGTATGGAAGGTGTAGCACCGGTAGTGGGCGAATGGCAGACCTACACGTTTAGCCTTCAGGCACTAGCGGCAGCGGGCCTTGACACCAGTGCTATTGATGTCGTGATGATCTTCCCAGCATGGGGAGCGGGCGAAGGTGCCGTGTATCGCGTTGACAACGCAGTGATTGCCGAACAGTAAAAATTGGCATGACAACAGGCCGGGGCCGCATCAGGCCCCGACACGCGAACCGAATGTAGAATGAGAATTGCAACTATGACACAGCATACATTTAATAAAACCCGCTTAGCGGCAACCCTGGCAGTCTTGCTGGGCGCGGGCGCGCACACGGCTGTTGCGCAGGAAAATGCCGATACCGACAATCTGGATACACAGGAACAACCCGTAGAAGTGATTGAAGTTCAGGGTATTCGCGGCTCACTGATCCGCGCCATGGACATCAAACGCTCTAACAATGGTGTAATGGACGCTATCTCTGCTGAAGAGATGGGCCGTTTTCCTGATACCAACCTGGCGGAATCACTACAACGTATTACCGGTGTATCGGTAAGCCGTTCAAACGGTGAAGGTAGCCAGATTACCGTACGTGGCTTTGGACCCGAATTTAACCTGATTACCCTGAACGGCCGTCAAATGCCAGGTACAGGCTACACCCGGTCTTACAGCCTGGAAAACCTGTCATCTGAAGGGGTATCTACCCTGGAAGTATACAAAACTGCACGTGCGGAATATCCCAGTGGTGGTCTTGGTGCAACGGTAAATATCGTTACCACAAAGCCGCTTAATAACCCGGGTCAGCGTTTCTCGGTAATGGGTAAAGCCATTCACGATACGTCAAATGAAGAAGGTGACGACGTCACACCAGAAGTCGCAGCGGTTTACAGCAACACCTTTGCTGACGACAAGCTGGGCTTTGCGTTTTCTGTCTCTCACCAGCAGCGCGACTTTCAGCGTCAGCAAGCCAACATTCAGGGCTGGCAGGCGAACGTAGCTCTTCCGGGCGACCCCAGTGGTACCGTGGTAGACCCACGAGCTCTGGATGAAGAAGGTAACCCGATTGGTAACCACTTCTTCCCGAAAGACATGAACTACGGCATCGACAACGTCGAGCGTGAGCGCACCAATGCACAGGTTACGCTGCAATACGCGCCGAATGATGACCTGACATTCACTGCTGACTATACCGGCAGCAATGCGACGACAGGTTTAAACAGCATTGGCTGGGGGATCTGGAACGAATTTGGCGGGAACATTAACGCCTATGAGCTGGATGAAAATGGTACCGCCGTGTACGCCGATATTGGCGGCAACGATGGCTCCTTTACGGCATTCCGTGAAACTACAGATGTAGAAGCACGTTCATTGGGCCTCAATATCGATTGGCGTTACAACGAAGACTTAAGCTTCACGTTTGATTATCACGATTCCAGCAACGAAGTGGATAATGGCGGCGACAGCGGCCTGGGCGGAAATGGCCAGATCATCCTGGGTTCTGACAAGCTAATCAGCAAGATTTACGACTACCGTACCGGTGAAGTGCCGCATGCCTATATCAACTGGCAGAACGGCTCAACCGTACTCCAGCCGGGAGAGATTGACTCTAACTTCAGTCAGTTTATCTACAACCCTGGTAAATCTGAGATTGAACAATTTCAGCTAGATGGTCAGTGGTACAACTCTGCCTTTGATATTCCAATGGTAGAAGTGAAGTTTGGTGTTGCACGCACGGAACAAACCATGGGTGGCTTCCAGGCGTGGAGTGGATTGCGTGGTGGCCCCGGCTTCAACCCGGCATACCCTGAAATCTTCCCGGATAGCATGTTTACGCTGCACAGCACAGCCGGACTGCTTGACCAGTTCGCCGGCGGTGGCAGTGATTTGATGCCGTCTTACTACTATACCTACGACTTTAACGAAGCGATTGCGCGTCAGGCAGCTTTCCTGACACCAGAGCTGATGGGCGACAACGCTTACGTCGTTGACCCGTACTACGATGGCATCGACAGCGAAAGTTACGTTGAAGAAGTTACCAACAGTATTTACCTGCAAACTGACTGGGAGTTTGACGTAGCAGGGTACCCGGTAACGCTGAACGCCGGTGTTCGCTATGAAGAAACGGACGTGACCAGTACGGTTCGTCAGCGCGTTGAACAACAGGTTAACTGGGTGAGCGCATCTGAGTGGATCATGCAGTATGAAACGGGTGGCGCGGATAACTTCTTAGAGTCAGAAGGTAACCACGACGTCTTCCTGCCAATGTTCGACGTGCGTGTTGATATTACTGATGACTTAATCGGTCGATTCTCATGGGGCAAAACGATTTCTCGTGCGCCGCTGGGTAATCTGGCTGGCGGTCGCTCGCTGAGCGGAAGTCCTAAGCCGGGTTCACGTACCGGTGGTCAGGGTAATACCAATCTGCTGCCATTCGAATCGACTAACATCGATTTGGCACTGGAGTACTACTACGATGAAGGCAGCTATGCCGCTATTGGTTACTTCAGAAAAGACGTAGATAACTTTATCCAGACGCAAATTACAGAAACCACGGTTGATGGTCTGCGCGATATCTTTAATGGACCGCGCTATCAGCAAGCGATTGCCGATATCGAAGCGCGTGGCGAGCAGGCAGACAGCAACGCGATTTACGCGCAGATGCTGGCAAATGGTCACGGAAATGCAGACGGTGTTATTTCACCGGATTCTTCAGACCCGCTGATTGTTTGGAACATCAGCCAGCCAACTAACACGGACAGCAAGTCTGTTGACGGTATCGAAATGGCCGTTCAGCATTTGTTTGGTGAGTCTGGCTTCGGTGTTGGCGTAAACGCCACCTTCGTGGATGGCGACGTTGAATTTGACGTAAACAGCCTGACACAACAAGCGCCGCTGGTTGGTTTGAGTGACTCAGCCAACGCGCAGCTTTACTACGAAAAGTATGGCTGGTCTGCAAAGCTGACATACGCGTGGCGTGACTCTTACCTGATTGGTGTGGGTCAGGCACAGGGTTCATCTGATGCGCCTCCGCAGTTTGCGCGTAGCTACGGTCAGTGGGACGTAAGTGTTCACTACGATATTACCGAAGACCTGACAGTGTTCTTCGAAGGTATCAACCTGAATAATGAAACTGAAGAAGGTTACGGACGTTACGAAGAGCAATTCCTGTTTGCTCGCCAGTACGGCCCGCGCTACTCACTGGGTGTGCGTTATATCTTCGAATAAAGAAGACCATGGGAAAGGCACAGGTTTGAATGTTCCTGTGCTTTTCTTACCGGCGCGTGTCACTGCCGGTTAGTGTGTCCCTTGGAGGGTTTAACCGGAGCGTTTGCTCCGGTTTTTTTATGTCTGCTGTTTTAAATAGACATAATTAATCTGCGAATAACAAGGAGCGATATAACTACCTGTTGTAAGCCACTGACCCGTCTTAAATTGCGCTGCTGAAAATGGCAGGTACTTACATAGCAGGCCAGAAAGGCAGTATGTAGCCCTCAATATGGTTTGCGAAGGTAAGCCAGGCAGGATTGTCCCAGGCCCAGAGGGTAAAACCCTTACCGACAATAATGATAGTGAGGCCTTTAACTGTTGCCGGGTGCAATCGCTTTTGCTGACTCAGATCATAAACAATTAACGGCGCAAACAGCAGGCTGTGGTAAACATGCGCCATCACTACCCCATTGTCGAGAAAATTCAGACCTGGCAGATACTGCATGCGAGCAAAAGCGGCTTCCAGAAACAGAATCGCCAGGATCAACATATACCGCTTGTGGGCAGAGAGGTCGCTGCGGGTTGCATAAATCGCCATTGAATAAAATGTCAGCGCCAGCAAAACAGCAACAACTTGAAGCGAGAAAAGGTTATTAATCAGTGTATCAATATGCGGGGGAACGACTTTCGTCAGGCTGTTAAGAGAAATAACGACATCGGAAATAATCACCATCGAAAACAATACAACGGACAGTTTGCCCATGCGTTTATGCAGTCGTACTGAGTGACGCTTCACCAACCGGGCTTGTTGTACAAACAACAACAGCCACGCCATCATCACTGCTCCGTGCAGGTGGATGCGAAGTGGGACGGCGGTAATATCAGTGGTAACGGCATGAACAAACCCAGGCCCGAAGCCAATGAGTGCAACGGTCAGACACATTAATGAAGAAGCAAAGAAAAACCGGTGTTCAGATATCGGCGTTTGCCTCTTTTGAGAGGAGGTCTTTTTCATATCTCACCCCAACCTGGTAAGTAGTGGTTACCAGGGTCTGTTGATCTTTGCCGTACTAATTTTGTTAGGGATAAACGCGTTTTGGTAGCGACGCGCCAATCATGGCCTAGTCATCCAGGCAAATGAGGCGGAACAAAAAGCAAAACACGTTTAGCCGAACCCCGCGGGCAGCGTTTGTTAGTGATTTATGCTGTGTTATCACCCACTAATGTAGAGTGGCTACACTGCGTGAACGCCGGCTTGCCTAAATCACTGACAATTCGCTGCAAAAGTGTATAGCAACGATGAACAAACCCTTGCACATCGTCTTAACTATAGTGCAACTACAGCGATGAGAACTATCAGATTGGGATGAGAAAGGAAAAAGCACTACCTGCATCTGCCTAAAGCAAGGCGTTGCAAGGTTTGATCAGTGCCAACCGTCGTCGGCACATAATTGTTAATTCAAGGCTTTAATGGACAAGTGAGTCTCTACCACAATTTCTGCCTGTCCGTTCGGTCTATCAATTTGCTTACTATATACGCCATCAGCAGCAACGCCGGAGTGGCAAACATATCGGGTTATGATGGCGGGTAGTACGTATGTTGCTGATTTAAATGTGATTGCATCCCGTTTGACTGCTGCTTTACCTGCAATACAGGAAAACATTAAAATTTGTTTTGCCGATTGGCTTAACAACAGTAAATCGGTACAGTTAACTACATAATAATTCTAAAACCATACCGTAACATTAAGGAAGATGTGATGAAGTTCCTTGTACTTCTTTGCGCACTTGCGCTTTCTCCATTCTGCGTTGCTCAGCAAGTTCCTCTCGAAGACTTTGTTCGCCACGGCGACTATCTGGATATGAAAATTTCCCCTGATGGCAAACATCTGGTAGCGCGTGCGCGAGCAGACGGGGTTGTAGGGATCCTGTTTTTAGAAGCTGAAACCATGAAGTTCATTGGTGGCGTGCGGCCCTCTGAGGGCGATCAAATTCATTCTGCTGACTGGATCAATAATGAGCGGGTGATTTATCGCTACGCGGAAAAGCACGCACGCTACGATCAGCCAATGCCTACCAGTGAAATTTTTGCGACTAATATTGACGGCAGCAAAGCAGAGCTTCTGTATGGCTGGCGTGCAGGAACCAAGCATCAAGGTTCAAGAATCGCGCAGCGTGAGAGTAGCCGTGCCACGCCTTACATCATTAGTCATCTTGAGGGTGACGACGACCATATTCTGATCATTGAACATCCATGGACACAGCGGGCCAACATGCTCTACGACACCCGTGAAAAACATCCGATTATCAGCCGCCTGAACATTTATAACGGGCGTAAACGGGAACTGGAAACGCTTCCTAAGAAGGGCGCCAATGCGCTGGCAACGAGAGACGGCGAGGTAAATTTTATTACCTGGGTGGACGAGGAATTTGAATTCCATTCGGCGTATCGTAAAAGTGGTAGCGAAGAATGGCTGGATATAAACACTGCCTTCAATACAGACCTGGATCTGACACCTGTCGCGATTTCTGATGACAGCACCAAAGCCTACTTAACAGGCCCGCTTGGCGAGAAGAAAATTGAGACATTATACGAGCTGGACTTAGCATCCGGAGAGTTGTCGCCGGTGTTTGACGACGTCAAAACCGACATCATGGGGTGGACAGCTGACAGCAACACCAACCGTCCTATTATCGCATATACGCAACCGGGAAAAACCGCTTATCACTATGCCGATACAGAGAATCAGCAGATCAAACTGCATCAGATGCTGGTAGATGCGTTCGGTAATCAGACCGTGACTATCACCAGTCGTAGTGACGATGGTAAAACCATTCTGGTTCGCGTCAGCAGCGACATTAACCCTGGCGAGTACTACATCTTCGAAACTGAAACCATGAACGCCAGATTCCTGTGGGCGAACCGTTCCTGGCTGGATCCACGGCAAATGCATACCATGCAGCCTTTCACGTTCACAACCAGCGATGACGTTAGCGTGAGTGGGTATTTGACGATGCCTACCTTGGAAGAAGATGCCGATAAGCCGCCCATGGTGGTTGTGATCCATGGTGGTCCGCACGGTCCGCGCGATCTCTGGTCATTTGATTCAGAAGTACAGTTGCTAGCCAGTCGTGGCTACGCCGTGCTTCAGGTGAATTTCCGGGGCAGCGGTGGCTACGGCGAAGTGTTTGAGGAAATGGGCTACCTGCAATGGGGTGGTGACATGATCCGCGACATTAACGAAGCAGCTAAATTTATTATTGAACAAGGCAAAGTGGATGGTGACAGGGTGTGTGCCTACGGAGGCAGCTACGGGGGCTACGCAGCACTGATGACAGTTATCCGTGAGCCTGATATGTATAAATGCACCATCGGCTACGTGGGATTGTACGATCTTCGCTATGGCTTTGATGAGAGCGACATCCTCACGCGGGAATGGGGCAAAAGCTATCTTAACAAAGTGCTGGGTACAGACATGAAAGTGCTGACCGACTTTTCGCCTGTGGAACATGCGGATAAGATAAAAGCCAGCGTCATGTTGTTACATGGAGAAAAAGACCAGCGCGTTCCGGTAGAGAACTCAATCCTGATGCAGGAAGCCTTAACCAAGGCAGGTAATCCGGCTATTTATCACAATTTCTCCAAAGCCGGCCATGGTGTGTATGACGAAGCCGAGCGCAAAGCGTTGTACAGCGCACTAGTTGAATTTTTAGATAATCACATCGGCGCTGAATAGGGCCCGGTCGAACACGCCCCAACGGTATGTTGGGGCTTTACAGGGTGTGGAAATGCCCAGGATAGCGCTTTTACGCAAAAGAAACTGCACGTTGGCTTGGGAGCAGACGCCCGGAAGCTGACAGCCTTTATGTCATATAGCGAAAAACATATCTCCCGGTAAACGTTCTGGCTAACACCGGGGTTCGGTGTTCAACGGCTCCAGGGGGGCTGTAAGAATCCTTCGTTTATGGCTTCTTCATCACTGGTAAGAAAACTGCTTTCCCTATTCCAGTAGTCATAAAAGGCGTCTCTGTCTTTTTGTGCAAAAATTTTGAAATTACCTTTCTCTTCCTGTGACTTTAACCAGTTATGAAACGCGTCAAAAGCTTCTGTGCCCCGTTGTTGCCATAAAATACGGCCGCCGCCGTAGTTTTTATAAAAGTACACCTGGGATTTCCAGTGCGGTAGAACAAAGTCAGCCATTCTCTCGTCCATAGGGGGCTGATTTGCAGACATGTCTAAAAAGGCATTTATTTGTTTTTCAGTTTCTTCTTTCGATAAGCCGTTTTCTTTAGCAAGCGCTTTTATTTGCGCGAGAGTGTCCTGCTTTCTCTTCCTGGTGTCTTCCTCGTGATCGGCATTCTGCTTATTGAACCATACTATAAAACGTTGTCTTTCTTCTGGTGTTGGCTCAAAGGAAAGGTTGTTGTCTGCCTTATAGTGCTGCAGCAAGGTTGGAATGATCAATCTCGTGAGCGGGATTTGCTGTCCATCTTCACGAATCAGGTCTGAAGGAGATATGGTTTGGTCAAGTACTGTTGCGACGGGTTGCTCGTTTGCATTGCTCGTTTGAGTTATAAGCAACATGAAGAAAACGGCGACACTTAAAAATTTCATTCGTTAATCCTTTATCAATTGGCTTTTTTTTTGTCTTCCGGTTTCAGGCTATCGGCTGTCCTTCTTATTGTCCATAGACGGCGCGAAAAAGCCTGTACGCGTTCTACCTTGGTATAGTTGCCTTATGCGCAGCGACTTTGCTTTTTTCTGTATAACCAAATGACGGCAGCATGCGGTAGCTATCGGACAGATAGATGACAGACCATACTATATTGAGCTAGAGGTTAGGAGTGAAATAGCGAGACAGGCAAACGCCGTTGCCTTTTGTGCAACCTTACTCGCCGCACGTACAGCCGACGCCACGCTTTATCTGCGTGTAGAGCCGCCTTTATGGCTAGCGACCGGTCAGCTTTTCAATCACTCGCCAGTAATTCACCGGCATCAGTCTTTCGATTACCGAGACTATCTTTGCATCTAAACCGACAATTACCCGGTGCTTGTCTGACCTTATCGCCTTGATGATTGTCTCAGCCGCTTTCTCTGGCGGCATTCTCAGAAGTTTATTCATTTGCTTCTTGTGCAGGCGAACCTCTTCCGGTGAGATACCCTCTGGGGCTTTCGCACTATTCGCGATATCGGTGGCAACGCCGCCGGGATGCACGACCAGCAGGCTAACATTGGAGCCAGACAGTTCGTGGCGCAGCGCATTGCTAAAACCGCGCACAGCAAATTTACTGGCGCTGTACGCACTTTGGTGCGGAGGGGCTATTAGCCCGTACAGGCTGGAAACATTAACAATTTTTGCTGGTGACGCGCTGCTTTTTAGTAAGGGTAAAAAGCCCCTGCACAAACTCACCACCGCATGAAAATTGATTTGCATTAACCAGTCGAAATCGTCTGCAGAGGCCTGTTCAAAGCTGCCTCCAATGGCCACCCCGGCGTTGTTGATCAACATGTTTACCGTACCGTGTTCTCCAGTAACCTTGTCAGGCAGCGCCTCCACGGCGTCGCGATCTGCCAGGTCTGCCACGTGCAGGCTGTGACGTCGTCCCAGTTTGGGCAGCGACGCAAGGGTGTCATTCAACCCATTCTCATTGCAGTCAATGAGTGCGAGATGACAACCCTGCTTTGCCAGCAGCAACGCCAGGGCACGACCAATTCCGCTGGCTGCGCCGGTAAGCACGACCGTTTGGTTATCAAGCTGCATCAGAAGCCCCTGTTTGAATATGATCAAGTATATGTTGAGCAAGCCGATGAGACAGCGCTGAATCAATTTGATGGCGCATTCCTTCAATAACAATATGCCTGGCGTGCCCAATGGCGCGGGCCGTTGCCTCGCCACCGCTGGGATGCACCATATGGTCTACATCGCCATGTATGATTAGGGCCGGAGCTTTTATTTTTGCCAGGGCCTGAGTTCGGTCGCCTGAGCGCATGATAGCCCCAATCTGACGTTGCAGGGCGCGGGTATCTGAGCGGGAACCATTACGTTGCCAAGCAAGCTTTGCATACTGCTGCCAGTGCAGAAGAGCGTGAGGTGCGTTTTTATCCCCGATGTGGTTCATCATCTCACAGTAATTGTCTATGGCTTCCAGGTGCGTATTCGGAGATTTTGCCCGGGCCAGACGCCACAGTGTAGAAGCTGCTGGCTGGCCTACCCGACGGTTACCTGTTGTGGAGAAGATAGAGGTCAGCGACGCCACTTTTTCCGGATGGCGGTAAGACAATGTCTGTGCAATCATTCCTCCCATGGACATGCCGACAACATGTGCCTGACCGATGTCTAGCCGGGTAAGTAACAGGGCGGTATCGTCGGCCATGTGCTCAAGACCGTAGCACTCTTTGGGCGCTTTGCCCAACAGCTGTTGCAACGTGCTGGGGTGTGGTGTATTGCTGCGTGACGAGCGTCCGGCATCGCGGTTATCATAACAAATTACACGAAACCCTGCTGTTGTCAGAGCCTGAATAAACGAGGCTGGCCAGTACACCATTTGCAGGCCGAGTCCGGCGATAAGAATAACCGCAGGATCATTCTTATCGCCATGCTCTGAGTAGCAGAGCGTTGTGCCATTGCTTAACTCAGCGAATTGTTCATGGTGTGAAGCGATGCTCATGGCAAAAGTCCTTAAGAAGTCTTACGGTGCATGGCCTGAAACTGCAGTGCCGGATCATCAATTCTGCCCTTGCGCAGAATATTCACGTCTGAGGCGTAGTTCCATGACATGGTCCACGGGAAGTCTGTCCCCTGCCGGGGAAGCTGGTCCAGAGAGCGCTGAATATAGCCGGCGCCAAAATTAAGCACGGGCTGGGTTGCCATTGCCGGATCTGCCTGCGGGGTGCACTGAACGTATTGATGACTCTGCATATAGTTTAGTAACCGGGTAAAGTGCTCGCACAGCAGGCCAATTTTCAGCGTCCAGGATGATGCTGTGTACCCTACCGCCATGGCAAAGTTGGGCACACCGCTGAGTAACATGCCTTTGTACGTGACACACTGATTTAATTTCACTTCTTTACCATCAATATGCGGTTTAATCCCGCCCAGAGGAAGCAAGTTCAGCCCTGTCGCTTTCACAATAATATCCGCCTGGATTTGTTCACCAGAACGCAAAACAATGCCTGTTCCAGTCAGGTGATCGATATGATCAGTCACCACTGAGGCCTTTCCAGAAGAGATAGTCTTGAATAAATCTGCCCCTGGAACGGCGCATAGCCGCTGCTCCCGCGGGTCGTATGGCGGATTAAAATGTACATCCACAGGATAGCCTTCAGGCAACAGCTTTTTGTTGAAGTAGCGTATTAGCTTTCTGGCAAGCTTAGGAAAACGCTGGCAAAAAGTGTAAACCCATCGCTGTTTGGCAATATTAAACCCTCTGGCGATTGCAAAGGCTTTGTCTTCACTCACCCAGCGCTTACAGAGTTTGGCTACCGGATCTTCAAGGGGGACCGGTAATACATAGGATGGTGTACGCTGCAGCATGGTGACATGTGATGCGGAGTCGGCCATGGCTGGCACCAGAGTGACGGCGGTAGCGCCACTGCCAATAACCACCACCTTTTTGCCGCTGTAATCCAAATCCTGCGGCCAGTGCTGCGGGTGCACGATACGGCCTTTGAATGCAGACTCCGCCGGTAACGGTGGGTTATAGCCTTTGTCATAACGATAATAGCCCGACGCGTTAAATATCCAGCGCGCGTGAATAACCTGTGTTTCCCCGGTTTCCTGATGAGTTACTGTTACTTCCCAGTGCTGATGTTCTGAGTCCCAGTTGGTGCCAGTGACTTTGTGAAGAAAGCGAATGTGCGTATCGATACCGTTTTCTTCTGCCGTTTCCCGGATATACGCTTTAATTGACGGGCCGTCAGCAATCGCCTTTTTTTCTTTCCACGGCTTGAAGTCGTAGCCAAAGGTAAACAGATCGGAATCAGAGCGGATCCCCGGATAGTTGAACAAATCCCAGGTTCCGCCTAAATCGGAACGCGCTTCAATGATGGTATAGCTGAGGGCCGGGCTGTCTTTACTCAGGTGCCGGGCGGCACCAATACCGGAAATACCGGCACCTATGATGACGACGTCGACGGTATCCTGAGAAAGAGGGGATGCTGAATTCATGCTGACAACGCTTAAAAGTGATAACGCATGTTGTCACTTCAATGTATGCTGTGACAACCTGCATGTCAATGCGTAATATACTGGCCATGAATGACACAGCGTCCACCCAACCAGCATCAGCGACTGAACGAACATACTCGGGCGTCGCCATTTCAGAGCGTGCCGCCTACCGACGACAGCGCTTTATTGACGCGGGCATTATCCTGTTTGGCAACGAAGGCTTTCAGGCCACAACTATACGTAAACTGACTGCCCAGACCGGGCTGACCAACCGCTATTTTTATGAGTCTTTTCAGGATATGGAAGACTTATTGATTGCCTGCTATGAAACCCTGATGAGCGATTTCCGTGAGCAGCTACAAGCGGAGCTCGATACTGCCAGCGAGAGCCCGGAGAAACGGATCCGGGCAGGACTTACCTGTTTTTTCAACGCCATGTCGAAGCCGGAATTTGCGCGCATCACGCACAGTGAAGTGCTTGGGGTCAGTCCGCGGGTAGAAGCCGTATACAGTCGCTATACCGCAGATTTTGCTGAGTTACTGATGGGGTATCTGAGCCCGACTGGCACAAGCGTATCGACGAGTGACAACACACAGCGCGAGTACGTGGGGGCCGCGCTTGCCGGGGCTGTGATAAATGCGGGAATCGTGTGGGTACGAAGTCGCTACGCGGTATCACTGGAAGAAATCGTTGATGCTACGCTTACGGTGTTTCTGGGAACGGCAAACCTATTACAACGATAACAGCGGATACAAACAATCTGCAAAAGCTGTAAGAGTTTTCATCGCAAAGCTTGAATGAGATTGGCAGTCAGTTCGGTACGTATAGCAGACATTTAATCCTTCCCCTGAAAACACAGAACATGTTTTTTCAGGGAGAACCGGTGTTATTATGAAGTCTCAGTAATAAGCTGTTATATCACAAGGACATTCTGACGAATTATGGCAATCAAAGAGTCTGAAATTAGAGAAAATTTAGCTGAACATATCCAATTATTAGATCCTAGCCTTAAAGTTATTAACCAAGAGCACTATATAATTATGCCTAATGGAAGAAAGGCTTATGTTGATATTTTAGCAAAAGATGATTTTGGCTGTTTTACGTTAATAGAACTAAAAAAAAGTGATCAAACGGCTAGGTCTGCAATTCAACAACTAATGAAGTATGCTAGTATGTTGAAAAGTAAATATAGACTAGAAGAAAGTCAAATACGCTGTGTAGTTGTTTCAACAGTGTGGAGAGAACTAGAAGAAGCTTTTGACGAATTTTCTCGAGTATCTCAATACGAGTTTAAAGGCTACAGTATTGTTTATACACCAAAAAAACCTCCGTTATTTCAAGAGATATTAGCTAAATATAATAAGGGTGATTTAAGCCCGCTTAGAAATTTTATATTCTTTGAGTTTTTTGACGCGAAAGAGCGAGATGATGCATATACTGATTTTTGCTCACTTTTGAGAAAACTTCCTTCATGCAATAGCATTGTTATTAAAATGGATTACTCGGGTACTGATTCAAGTGTAATTCATCCGTTTGGTTTTTCTTGGTCTATGTTCACTACGGATACAAACCGTCTTAATCAAGAATTATCAAAATTACCGGTTAGAAATCTAGAAGAACATCATTTCGATATTGGTGATATCTTGTATTTATGGCAACAAGAAGGTGAAGAATATGAATTGCGAAGTAAAATTTTAATAGATCAAGTCAGGCTAAATAATGATTCAGGGGAATATACTGGTTTAGCATTGCATAGTTTAAGTAATACACTGGAGACTTGGGAGCATGAAGAAGCTATAGGTTTTGGGCAAATGTTTTCTGATTTATTGTTTGATAGTGATGATATGTTAGCAATGGCATGTGGCTTTACTGGCGATCATCCATATGGGTTCAAGGTTAAAACAACACCTCATAGAGCCTATCAATTTAACATGGTTAGAAAAAAGTTAGACGCATTTTTAGAGTCAAATTCTAATTGGCGAAATCAAGTCGATTATGTTTTAAACACCTTGGCACCAAATGATATTGCGGATATTTTTATTTATAACCCGTTAAATTTTTTTGGTTTAGTTTATGATTTGAAAAAAGAAGGACAGTCAGAAAGAATTCCAAGGTTAATTATCGAGATAAAACGTGAAGATGGTAACTCAGACGTTTACCAAGGTATACTCTCTTGGACAATGCGCGATAAGTCAATAACTGTAAAGGAAGCACTGATATCAGCTTATGGAAGTATCGACTACTTTAAAACTCGGATGATAAATCAACGCCTTAATGAATGTGACGAAAAATTATCTGAGTCATATGGTCTTTCATATGAAATATATTTCAAATCTAAAGGTAAACTATTCAGCATAATGGATAGTGATACAGGATGTCAGCCGAAGAAAATAAATAAGGTTTACACATTAAATGATTTTTTTGCTAGCAACCATAGCTTGATTGATGAAGTCGACCTTATTCTAAATAAAGATCCTAGTTCACGAACTAAAATTATGTTTTAAGACAATGTGATAGAACAATCGCTTCAAAAAAGGACGCTTAAAGCTTGGCTTGCGTCACTTTGTTCCTAATTTTAGCCAAGCCTTTTGCGCCTGTTAAGCGGGCGTTGACGTTCTGCTTTTTGTCTAATGCTGCCTGTGAGTTAGATTCGCAGCCTTCAAGTTAAGGTGTCAGATTAGGTATGAGTCACTACACAACTCGCGTGCCTCTCCTGATACGACACGTCGAGATGAAAGCTTCAAACATCGTCTCCTAAAAGCTGATCAATTCAGTGCATGACCATGTGCATAGCGCGCCTCGCGGCATAAATCGCAGTGATCTGAACGGCGCACTTACTCATGCAAATGCGAATAAATCACCCGTAACGTCTTCATCAGGTTCTGCTTCGCAATTGGCCAGAAAATCGAAATGTTGTCGAAATTGTTGGTTTCGTAGTCAGCCTCCATACGCGCAGCCATATCGTTAAGCGGCTCGGAGTGAACCGTATTGATGACTTTCACCAGCTTTCTGGCACCCATCAGAATTTTGCCGTTGTTATCGTCCATTACCGCCTGATCCAATGTATCAATGGCCTCTGACAGGTTATCCATCAATTCGGTCAACGACTGTGCCAGCGAGCCAACCTGCTCGGTTTGTTGCAGGTATGGCAGTAGGTCAAACCAGACATTTGGTTCGGGTGGAAGCGGCTCTTTAGCAAAAGCAGGCGCCGGATGGTCTGGCGTTTCGGAGGCATTTTCTTTTTGTATTTCTGCCTTTTGTGCATCAACCAGCGCCTGTTCCTGCTCGGCCAGCTTGCTCTCACTGTCTTTCAGCTTCGTCTGTGCCTGTTGCAGCGCTTTTTCTTTATTATCCAGTTGTGATTTACTTTGATTAAGCTCGCTTTCCAGTTTCTTAAGCTGCTCATTTAGTTCACTCTGGCTGCTGTCCTGCTTGCTCATGGACGCTTTGGTTTGAGCATATTCCTTCTCTACTGCCGCGAGTTTCGCCGTTAAGGCTTCCTGTTTCGCTTGTAAATCGTTAATGCTTTGCTCACGTTCCTTCAGCGCATTTTGTTGCGATTTAACCTGAGATTGCAGCTTCGCTTCCTGCGCCTCCTGCTGCTTCAGCTTGTCCTTCAAGGCGTCAGCCTGGTCCCTGGCAGCGTTGAGTTCTGACTGCAGTTTTTGCTCTTCGCTTTGGGTTTGCGAGACTTTGGTTTCTGCCTGGGTCAGCGCCTGACGGCTCTGCTCAAGCTGCGACTGCATCGACGTATTCTGGTTTTGTGCCTGACTTAACGCTTCCTGAAGTTGTTTCTTCTGCGCCTCGATTTCTTCATGGTGCTTGCGCCACTGCTCATCACTGCCAGACATCATTTCTTTTTGCTTGGCAGCACGTTGGGCAACGTCAGACAGTTCAGATTTAAGCTGTTCGAGCATGGTCTGCTGTTCCTGACGAGCCAGCTTCTCTGCATCCATTTGTTTTTGTCTGGCTGCCAGCTCTTTACGGGCTTCTTCCAGCAACTGCTGTTTGCCTTCCAGCTCTTTGGCCAGTCTGGACTGTTCTTCCTGACGCTGTTTGTCGCTGCTGGACATGGCTTGCTGCTGTTCCTCAGCCCGCTGTTCCATTGCCGCCATTTCAGCTTGCAGTTTTTCCAGAAGTGCCTGCTGCTCCTGCCTCGCTTGCTTCTCAGCGTCCATTTGCTGCTGACGAGACTGTAATTCGTTGCGTGTATCTTCAAGTTGTTTCTGTCTTGAAGCCAGCTCTTTCTCCAGCGCGTCCTGCTCTGCCTGACGCGCTTTATCGGTTTCGGCAATGGCCTGCTGTTGCTCGGCCGACTTCGCTTCCATGGAACTGAGTTCAGATTTCAGCTTCTCAAAAATGGCCTGCTGACGGGCCTTCTCGGCTTTCTCTGACTCGGTTTGCTGCTTCGCATCCTGCAGGAACGCCTTGGTTTCCTGAAGTTGTTTCTGTTTGGCTTGCAAGTCTTCCTGCAGTTTGGCGTGCTCCTGCTTACGCTCTTCGTTCAGTTCAGCCAGCTTGCGTTGCTGCGCCTCCGCTTCTTCACGGGTGGTCTGCATTTCATCCTGCAGACGGTCGAGAATGGCTTGCTGGCGGGCTTTCTCAGCAGCCGCTTCTTCGTTCAGCTTTTTCGCTTCTTCCAGGTTGCGTGCCGTTTCTGTCAGTTGCGACTGTTTCGACTGCAAGGCCTCCTGCAGTCTTGCCTGCTCTTCCTTGCGCTCGGCGTCAATACGGGCCATCTCTTCTTGCTGCGCTTTCGCCTGTGCTTCGGCCTCCTGCATTTCCTGCTGCAGCTTGTTCAGAATACTCTGTTGCTGAGCCTTCTCCTGCTTGTCTTTCTCAGCCTGCTGACGGATATCGCTAAGCGCGCTTTCCGTTTTACTCAATTGCGACTGTTTGGACTCCAGCTCCTGCTGAAGTTGTTTGGCATAAGCTTCCATGTCGCCTTTTTCCTGTTGCGACATTTTTTCCAGCATCTGCATCTCATGTTGCAGGTGGTCTATATTGCGTGCTTTCGCGGCTAACTCTGCTTCTGCCGCCCTACACGCCAATTCGATTTCGCGACGTTGCTGCTCAGCCTTTTCACTGGCGATGCGCTGGTTTTTCAGCTGTTCACGAAGTTTTTCTGACGCCTGACTGGAGCTGACCAATTGTGATTGCAGGGTCTGGATCTGGCCGCTGACATCAGACAGTTGCTGATCTTTTTCGCCGATGGAGTCTTTCAGGCTGCTGATCTGCGTAAGATAGTGTTCCACTTCCTGCTGTTGTTTGGACTGTGCCTGTTTGAGGCGCTCTGTTTCCTTTTTGCTGTCATCGAGCTGTGCCTGTGCCTGACGATATTGCTTTTCACTGTACTGCAAGGCATCGGCAATCTGGTTGCGCTGCTGCTCAAGACGGCCTACTTTGGCGCTGGATTGCTCCAACTGAGATTCCAGTTCCGCGTTCACTTTCTGACTCTCAGCCAGCAGGGTTTTATTGCGGGTGTAGTCGCCCTGAAGACTGGCGAGGTGTGCGCTGATATCTTTGTGCGCCTGTTGCAGATCCGATATCGTATCCATTTTCACCGAGAGATCTTCTTCGGCTTCTGACAACTTCTGCTCTGTGCTGGCAAGGGTTTTCTCGGTCTGGGCCAGAGTCTGAGACTGGCGCTCGAGCTTACTCTGGCTGGTGGCAAGCAGCTGTTGTTTCTCTTCTACCTCCCGCTCAGCTGCCTCACGTAATTGCAGGGCCTCCATTCGTGCGGCATTGGCTTGTTCTAAGGCACGTAAGTCTACCCACAGACAGATAATGGATTGCAGCTCGCCATCTCGCAATATTGGGATGAGCGTCAATTCACAGGGCAGCTCTTCGCCTCGCAACGTATGCTGCCAGGTGAATGTTTGTACCTGGCCCTGCATACGAGCCGTGTTTAATTTTTCTGTCAGCTGACGGGCGCGTTCTTCTTTGGCGTTCAGCTTAATATGATCGGGGCCTTTGCCTAACAGCTCGTCTTCATCACGAAGGCCAAAGAACGCACAGGCCGCAGAATTGAGGTGGGTAAAGCCATCGTTTTCCAGAATGCCAACCGGCACGCTGGAATATTTCACCAGCCGCTCAAAGCGGGTATTTAAGTACTCCTGCTCTTCCCGGCCACCTATCCAGCATACGAATTCCTGCGGAATTTCACTGATTTTACTGGCATACAAGGTGGCTGAAACCGGCTTAAGTGAGCCCTTCAATTTAGCCGGAAGTTCTGCAAACTGATCATGGCGGTGCAGCTTTTTGGCGGCCCGGCCAGCGTCGTCAGACTGGCTGAACAGATCGTAAAATGTCCGGTTTGTCAGCTCGTCGGAGGATAAGCCAAGTTGGCGGGTAACCGTGTGATTCACTTCTTTAATGGTGTCGTCTCCGTCAAACACCACCACCCCCATTGGCGCATGATCGATGAAGGTACCCAGACGTTTTACCGCATGGTCCCGCGCTTTTTCCAGAGCAACCTGTTCGGTAATATCTTCTGCGATGACAATCATACCCGTGCGCTCACCGTCTTCAGAAAGTGCCTGAAGGTGCATGCGCAGCGTTTTGTGAACATCGTCACCCACGGTCAGTTCTATCACTTCCTTTTTCGCCATCATTGTCTCAACCTGCATGTGCAGACTTTTGAGTTTGTCGTTGAAACAGGTAACTTCGGTGACAGGTTTGCCTTTCACTCGCATGGGGTCGGCGCCAAAGACTTTGGCAAAATGTTTATTGCATTCAGTGATTTTTAAATCGGCATCCAGCAGGTAACAGGCATCAGGAATAGTGGATGACAGAGACTGGAAACGCTTCTTAATGGCACTGGCCTGCGCTGCATTTTCTGTTTCAGCCCGACGGCTTACCAGCGTCAGGTGGGTAAGCGGGTCGCTTACTGACGTCTGTTCAACACGAACCGCGTGCACCTCGACCGGGATCGGATGCAACTTGCCTTGCAGTGTCACCTCTATGGCTTCCGGCTCGCCCTCTTTTGCGCGCTCCAGCAGTTGCTCAATAGCAATGACGTCTGCATCAGCAAAGATACCGGGAATATCTTTTACCGATTGCGGCATGTCTGCCAACCAGTCAACCAAGGTGTCGTTGGCAGTGACAGTATCGGTGACGATGTTGATACGCATAAGCGCGGTGCGGGGCGTGTTCCACAGTGACATTAAATGAGTGGTGAGGGCGGCACCGGCATCCAGCGCTAGCTGGAACCGATTAACATCTTCTAAAATGATCTGACCAGCACATCCTGTGGTTTCCGGCATTTTAGGGATAACCCGAAGCCGATAGTGACGGTTCCGGGATGGCAAAATACATTGCAGGGTTTGTTCTTTGGCACTCTCCAGGGCCTGGGTAAGCTCATCTTCAATATCCTGCGGAAATGAATCGAATAATACTGAGCCCTCAATGGTTTCGGCTTTTTTGCCCAGTAGATACGCAGCTGTGCGGTTGGTATAAAGGATGCGTCTGTCTTCAGAATAGAGCACCACCCCGGTATTCAGACTGTCCATGCGCGCATTAATCTGAACGAGCGTGTCACGTTGCTGAGCAAACTGTCGTTGTTGACGTTTCACTGCCAGTGATTTGATGATGAAAAGTACAAGGAAAAGTCCAGCCAGGCCGACCAGTGCGTAGAAAACGGCAGTAAACAACCCAGGCGACAGACTTTGTACTTTATCTGTAATCGCCCACGCCGGAGACGTGATAAGGATCCCGCAAAGCGCAATCAAAATAGAAAACAGCGTGTTTCGCCGCAAAGTCACTTTCATGACACATCCATATTTCTAAGCTCAGACCAAAAATATAGTCTATACCGGATGCATGAGAATGTTTTTGTTCAATTTTTAAAACACGTCTTAACTTTCATACCCTTATTTACAATAAGGAAACTCAAAACGTACAGTTACCTCTGCGATAATGTCTAAGTGGGTCAAAAACGTACTATATTCTTTAGCGAAATCTGTATGTAATGAAGATACACAACTTATTCTGACGGTGGGCTGGCGTTGGCGCTTTTTCTTATTTCATCTGCCAGCCAGATGTCCCACTTAGCTTTGTCTTTTTCGAAGTTTGCCAGCAGAGAAATGAGAAGCGGACGAGGTACAAAAAACACCTGTGAACAAAATTCTGAGTTACAGCGAGCGCGCTCCTGAGAATCGGCATTTGCCAGTGCGTCTAACCCCAGTGCCTTCAGTGTTTCTCTATCATACGTGTAGATTACAGAGTCACGCCTGGCACCAAATCCCGGCATCATAGGAAGCACAGTAACCGCTTGATAGACGCGTGCTTTTCCCGCGCATCCCATGCGCGCTCATCAAAACAATGTACTCCATGGCAGGACTTTTCAAGAGTAACAGCACAGCGCCTGGCGTTAGCTGGACGTAACTCGCTGACAGTGTGCCGTACCGGTACTGTAATCTACTTTTCCGCGGTGGAAGATACAGGAGCGCCGGAAGTGTCTTTCACTTTCGTGTAAATTGTGTCGACCAATTCCGAGCAGGCTGCCGGGTCGCTGATTGGCACCATATGACCACGCTCAGGCAGCAGCACTGAGGTAACATCCTTTATCGTATCCTCAATGTGTTTCATGTGTAGTGACGGGGCCAGAACCGCGTCCTTTCCTCCAAACAGAATGCCAACCGGGCAACTGATGTCGCCGTACTGGCGAAACTGCTTGTACAGGCTTTTCTGCGCCGCCACGATGTCATTCGCTGCGCCGAAAAACGTGTCTGAACGCATGGATAATGCGCCACCAAAGCGCGTAGCAAAGTCACGCGGTGCTGCATCCGGTGCAAAAATGGCGCTTAAATTCTCACGCGCCTTGCGCATCCTTACCGGCGTAGCAAAAGTAGCCGACAAAAAGCGGCGGGTGGCCGGATTGGGTATATACAGGTTTTTCAACGGCCCTGCCGCTTCACTAAGCGGAGCAGTGAGAGGGCACAACAGAACCAGCCCGGCGCAGCGTTTTGGTTCTATTAACGCCATTTTAAGTGCGATAGCACCGCCCATGGAATGCCCTACAATCAGGGCGCGATCCAGGCCTGTCTTTGTCATCCATTCAAGTAGCATCGACGCCTGCTTTTCGAAGTTTGCGCTCTCTGGAACGTCACGTCTTGCATGTCCCGAGCCTGGGCGGTCCACACTGTACACTGTATAGCGCTCTGCCAGCATCGATTCCATCGCGGAGAAGTTGTGTAAGTTGCCGGAGAGGCCATGAATAAGAACCACCGGTTCACCTTGTCCAGACTCCTGCCAGTGAATGCTTCCGCCATCAACGTCAAGCGACTTTCCCGAGGGCGGGAACTGTTTATTTATGGCTGCATCCACGCGGCGAGTGTACATCCATGCCAGAAAAACGACAGCGAGTGCAACGGCAATAATTACCAATAACAGTGTCATAACGGGTTCCTTAATCTACGCTTTTTCAACCATACCACTGCGGCTCAGAAATACACGATAAAGAAAATGAATGGGGTGATATTTAGTTTCGTTATTGTATTTGTTGTACCGCAGTGCGGTAGTATCTTTCACAATTTAGAGCGACTGGCATTCTGGTGTCAACGCAACAGAAGGAGGCGGCTGTGTACAGTCAGCAATTCTCAGAATACGGCGAAGCCCTGAAAAAACAAGACTACGAGACACCCAGACCGACGGGTAAGGCGGTGGTAGTGAAGGTAGAAGCGTGCGGAGTGTGCCATAGCGACTTACACGTGTGGGACGGCCACTTCGATATGGGCGGCGATAATAAAATGGACATCCGTGCCATTCGCGAACTGCCCTTTACGCTGGGACACGAGATAGCCGGGGAAGTTGTCGCTGTTGGTGAGGATGTCACTGATGTGAAGCCAGGGCAAAAGCACGTGATATATCCCTGGATTGGCTGCGGACATTGCCAGCTCTGTGATAGCGGGTTTGAACACATCTGCAATCAACCGCGTTCTTTAGGCTTTGCCGTTGATGGCGGTTTTAGTACTCACGTTATCGTGCCGGATGAAAAGTACCTGCTGCCGTTGGGTGATTTACCGGCCTCTTTGGCCTGCACCTACGCGTGCTCAGGTGTCACAGCTTATAGTGCGATTTCACAGATTCAGGCGGCGTCGAAAAATGGGGCCGTACTGATTGTCGGTGCCGGCGGTGTCGGATTGTCTGCATTGGCGATGGCGAAAAGTCTGATTGATGCCCACATCATTGTGGCGGATATCGATCCGCAAAAGCGCGAACTCGCTCTGGAGGAAGGTGCTGATGAGGTGTTTGATCCTGCCGACAGTGACGCCTTTAAAGCCTTAATGAAATCCACCAATGGTGGCGTGGCCGCTGCCGTGGACTTTGTCGGCTCAGATAAAACGGCGTTGCTGGCTACGCGCTTACTGCGTAAAGGTGGCATTGCCATCATCGTAGGCTTGTTTGGTGGGGCAATGCAGATCCCGGTGCCCATTCTGCCCATTAAAGCCATCACCATAAAAGGCTCATTTGTCGGCAGCCTGGAAGATATGAAAGCGCTGATGTCGCTGGTTCATGAAGGCAAAGTAAAGCCCATCCGCATTACCGAAAAGCCCCTTTGTTGCGCCAATGAAACGTTAAGCGCGATGAAGCAGGGGCAAATCACCGGGCGGGTGGTACTTCGCCCGGATCAGGACAGCGAGGACACACAGGCATGAATTTCGAATACAGCGATAAAGTGAAAGGTCTGCGCTCGCAGCTTCTTACCTTCTTTGATAACTACATTCTGCCGCGCCTGAGCGCTTACCGAAACGAAGTCCATGATGGCACTTACCCGGTATCGTTTATGGAAGATTTGAAAGCGCTGGCGCGTGATGAAGGGCTGTGGAACTTATTTTTGCCGTCGCTGAAAGACGACGAGCCGGGAACCCGCCTGACCAATCTGGAATACGCACCGCTGGCAGAGATCATGGGGCGTGTCAGCTGGAGCGCAGAAGTCTTTAACTGTAACGCACCGGATACCGGCAACATGGAACTGCTGCACATGTTTGCCACGCCAGCCCAGCGCGAGCAGTGGCTGAAACCACTGTTAAACGGTGAGATACGCTCATCTTTTGCGATGACTGAACCCGACGTCGCCTCGTCAGATGCCACCAATATTCAGACCAGCATTGTTCGTAAAGGTGATGAGTATGTGGTGAACGGGCGCAAGTGGTATATCTCCAATGCCGCGCATCCTAACTGCAGGCTATTCATTCTGATGGGGAAGACCGACGAGCAGAACCCGGATCGCCATCGTCAGCAATCGATGATCCTGATCCCTAAAGACGCGCCGGGCGTGAAGGTCGTGCGGAATCTGTCTGTGATGAACCATATCAATGGGCATGGACACTGCGAAGTGACCTTCACCGATGTGCATGTACCGGCAAAGAACCTGCTGGGCGAGGAAGGTGAAGGTTTTGCCATGGCGCAGGCGCGTCTGGGGCCGGGCCGTATTCACCACTGCATGCGCAGTATTGGTCAGGCGGAACTGGCACTGGAACTTATGATTGCGCGCTCTCAGGAACGTAAAACCTACGGCAAATATCTGCATCAGCACGGCGCGGTTGCCGAGTGGATTGCTAAGTCACGCATTGAGATTGAGCAGGCCAGACTATTGGTGCTGCGCGCAGCATGGGCCATTGATGAACGCGGAGCCAAAGGTGCGGCGGATGAAATCTCATTGATAAAAGCACTGATACCTACGTTGCACACCACGGTGGTTGACCGCGCTATGCAAACCTTTGGTGCGATGGGCACGGGGCCGGATTTGCCGCTGGCAGATATGTGGACTCAGGGCCGTGCACTGCGCTACGCCGATGGCCCCGATGAAGTACATCTTCGCAAGATTGCGCGCATGGAGCTTAAGCGCGCGCAAGAGAAGGGGGCCGATCTCAGTCACTATTTTTACACGTCAGCTGAGTAACTTGCTGACCAGGACACGTTATTAACTACGCAGGATATCGCCATGAATACAGATTTCACAGAACAGGAACTGGCGTTTCAGAAAGAAGTTCGCGCTTTCTTTGAGAACGAATTGCCCGACAGTGTAACCCGCCGTTTAAAAGCCGGATTGCGCATGGATAAAGCGTCTCAGGTAGATTACCAGCAAGCGCTGTACGAGAAAGGCTGGGCTGGCATTAACTGGCCGGTGGAACACGGCGGTACCGGGTGGTCAGCCACACAGCGCTATATTTTCTTCAATGAGGCAGCCAGAGCGAAAGCCCCCCGTATTATCCCGTTTGGCCTGAACATGGTCGGCCCGGTGATTTATAGCTTCGGCAATGACGAGCAAAAGAAACGTTTCCTGCCGGATATCCTGTCGAGCAAAGTATGGTGGTGTCAGGGCTACTCAGAGCCTAACGCCGGTTCCGATCTGGCGAGCCTGAAGACCAAAGCGGTGCGCGATGGTGATAACTACATAGTGAATGGCGTGAAGACCTGGACCACTCTGGGCCACTATGCCGACTGGATCTTCTGTTTGGTGCGCACCAGCGACACCGGCAAGAAACAGGAAGGGATCAGCTTTTTGCTTATCGACATGAATTCGCCTGGCGTTACGGTGAAGCCCATTATCACGCTGGATGGCCGTCGTGAAGTCAATGAAGTGTTCTTCGAAGACGTGAAAGTGCCGGTAGAAAACCTGGTAGGTGAAGAAGGCAAAGGCTGGACCTACGGCAAGGTATTGCTGACTCACGAACGCAGTAATATTGCCGGTGTAGCCACCAGTAAGCAGCGCCTGGCTGACATCAAAGGCATGCTGAATAACCCGCCTGCCGGTGTGCCGCCATTGAAAGACAACAGCGTATTCATGCAGCGCGTAATGCAGACCGAGGTCGAGTTGACGGCACTGGAATACACCGAGCTGCGGGTATTGTCTTCGGTCAGTACTGGCAAAGCGCCGGGACCTGAGTCCTCTATTCTGAAAATTAAAGGCACCGAGGTGCAGCAGGCGCTCGATGAACTGTTCCTGGAGCTGGCCGGCATCTACGGACTGCCGTTTGTACCTGAACAATATGATGATGAAGATCCGTCTCTGAAACTGGAACCGTTCTTCGCACCAAATGCCGCGCCACACTATTACAACAATCGTAAAGTCACGATTTACGGCGGCACTAACGAAATTCAGAAAAACATCATCGCCAAGCAAGTGCTGGGCGTGTAAGGAGGACACCATGGATTTTGCATTAACCGATATTCAGGAGATGCTGAAAGACAGTGCCTCCAAGTTTATTACTAACACCTACGCCTTCGACGCCCGTCAGAAGCTAAGTGAATCCGAAAGAGGGTACAGCGAGGAGCATTGGCAACTGTTCGCTGAGCTAGGCTGGCTGGCATTGCCCTTTGAAGAGCAATACGACGGCCTGGATGGCACAGCGGTAGAGCTGATGGTGCTGATGGAAACGTTGGGCAAAGGGCTGCTGTTGGAGCCCTACCTGTCTACCGTGGTGTTAAGCGGAAACCTGATCCAACGTCTGGGCACCGAATCGCAGAAAAGCGAGTGGTTAACTGCTATTGCCGGTGGCGAGAAAAAGGTGGCGTTTGCTGGCTTTGAAACCGCCAGTCAGACAGATATTACTGCCATTACTACCCGTGCTGAAATTAACGGCGATACCGTCAAGCTGTCTGGTAAAAAGCCGGTAGTGTTGCACGCGCAATCTGCCGATGTGTTGCTGGTGGCGGCAAAAACCAGCGACAGTGAGGTTGGCGTATTTATGGTGTCGCCTAAGGACAGCGGCGTGACTATTTCCTCCTACCCCACAAACGATGGCGGCCGCGCGGCAGACGTGACACTGAATAACGTGACTGTCGCTGCAGACGCTCGCTTAGGTGAGGGCGGAAGCGCAGTAGACGCGATTAACCGCGTACTAGCTGATGCCATTATCGCGGTGAGTGCTGAAGCTGTGGGTCTGATGGAAAAGCTGTTGAATGCGACAGTGGAATATACCCGCGTTCGCAAGCAATTTGATATGCCCATCGCCCGCTTCCAGGTACTGCAACATAAGATGGTAGATATGTTTATGGAAGTGGAACAAGCCCGTTCGATACTGTACTACGGTGCGATTTCCCTATCTGCCAACAATGGCGAGGATGCAGTGAAAGCAGCATCCATGGTGAAAGCCAAGATTGGTAGTGCCAGTCGTCTTGTCGGACAAACGGCAGTGCAGCTTCACGGTGGTATGGGCGTAACAGAAGAACTGGACGTCGGCCACATGTTCAAGCGTCTGACGATGATCAATACCCTGTTTGGTTCTCATGATGCGCATATGGATGCGTTGATTAAAGCCGAACAGGCTGCCTGATTGACTGCGGAGGGTAGTATGGAACGCGAAATCATGGAATTCGATGTGCTGGTTGTCGGGGCAGGCCCTGCTGGTCTGGCAGCTGCTTACCGGGCCAAAAAGCAGGCGCAGGATGCAGGTGAAGATTTGCAGGTGTGCGTAATTGAAAAGGGCTCGGAAGTGGGCGCACATATTCTATCCGGGGCGGTAATGGATACGCGAGCACTGGATGAGCTTATCCCTGACTGGAAAGAGAAAGGCGCCCCCCTTAGCGTGGAGGTGACAGAAGACCAGGTATTCTTGTTGTCAGATGCCCAAAAATCTCGCCGCATTCCAAATGCCTTCGTACCCAAACCGATGCACAACAAGGGCAACTATATTGTGAGTTTGGGCAACGTCTGTCGCTGGCTGGCGGAGCAGGCCGAAGCAATCGGTGTAGAAATCTTTCCTGGTTTTGCCGCCGCTGAAATCTTGTACGGTGACGATGGCCGTGTTGAAGGGATCATTACCGGTGATATGGGGGTTGGCGAGAATGGCGAGGAAAAAGACGGCTACATGCCGGGCATGGCGTTAAAGGCCAAATATACCCTATTCTCGGAAGGAGCCCGCGGGCACTTGGGCAAGCGCTTGATTGAAAGGTTTAAGCTGGATGCCGATGCTGACCCGCAGCATTATGGTCTGGGAATAAAAGAATTGTGGGATGTTCCCAAAGCGGTGCATAAACCGGGTCTGGTTATTCACGGTTCCGGCTGGCCGTTGTCGGACGGCACCTCAGGTGGTTTTTTTCTCTACCACGGGGCGGACCAACAGGTTGTTGTGGGGCTAATTGTCGATCTTAATTATCAGAACCCTCACGTCAGTCCGTTTGAAGAATTCCAGCAGATGAAACACCATCCGGAGTTAGCGCAGTATCTGAAAGACGGAAAACGGGTTGCCTATGGCGCCCGTGCTATCACCAAAGGCGGGTTAAATGCGCTGCCGAAGATGGTATTTCCCGGTGGTGTATTGATTGGCTGTGACGCCGGCACACTCAATGTCGCTAAAATCAAAGGCACGCACACGGCCATGAAAACCGGCATGCTGGCAGCAGAAGAAGCGGTTCGCGAGCTGCTTGGCAGCGAGTCGTCAAAGCCCGAACTGAGCGGTTTTGAGGTTGCCTTCGAAAATAGCTGGGTATATGACGAGCTCAGACGCAGCCGCAACTTCGGCCCGGCACTGCATAAATACGGCACCTTGCTGGGCGGGGCATTTAACTACATCGAGCAAAACTGGTTTGGCGGCAAACTGCCCATGCATTTGCGTGACACTACTCCCGACCACGCGCAGCTAAAACCCGCCGCTGAGTGCGACGTGATCCAGTATCCGAAACCCGACGGCAAGCTGAGCTTTGATAAGCTCTCATCCGTGTTTCTTTCCAATACAAACCATGAAGAAAATCAGCCCTGCCACCTGAAGCTGAAAGACCCGGCCATTCCGATTGAGCACAATCTGCCCAAGTTTGATGAACCGGCCCAGCGGTATTGCCCTGCGGGGGTGTATGAAGTGGTAGAGAAAGCAGGGGAAAAGCAGTTTGTGATAAACGGACAAAACTGTGTGCACTGCAAGACCTGCGACATTAAAGATCCGGCGCAGAACATCACCTGGGTTGTGCCAGAAGGGGGCGGCGGCCCCAATTACCCGAATATGTAAGGACAGCATATGGCTGACTCTCAAATTAAACAGGTTGCCGTGATCGGAGCCGGTGCCATGGGGCGCGGCATTGCCCAGCTCATGCTGCAAAGCGGGCTTAGTGTTAAGTTGTTCGATCTTGATTCTGACATGCTTGACGATGCTCAGAAGACAGTTTTTTCAATGCTGGACAAGCTCGTAAGTAAGGGCAAACTGAGCGAGCAGCTTGCAAACAATGCCCGTGATGCGTTGTCGTTACATAGTGCGGATGACTTGCATCCCTGCCGTGACGTGGATGTAGTTGTAGAAGCCATCGTTGAGCGTCTGGAGGTGAAGCAAAAGCTGTTTACCTCACTGGAAACGATTGTGCCGGATGCCTGTATTCTCGCATCGAATACCTCATCGCTATCGGTTACCGGTATCGCCAGCGTCTGCGACAAGCCTGAGCGCGTTGCCGGACTGCACTTTTTCAATCCCGTTCCAATCATGAAGCTGGTGGAAGTGATTGGTGGACAGCGCACGGCACCAGACGTGACTGACACCCTAAGCAAGCTGGTAACATCATTGGGCCATGTTCCTGTAGTGGTAGCGGATATGCCCGGCTTTCTGGTGAATCACGCCGGACGTGCTTACAGCACGGAAGCCCTTCAGTTGCTGCTGGAAACAGTCACTACCACACAGGAAGTCGACCGCATTTTAAAAGCGCATGCAGGGTTCAAGATGGGGCCATTTGAGCTGTTTGATTTAACCGGACTGGACGTGTCGCATGCGGTAACTGAATCGGTGTTTAATCAGTATTATCACGAGCCGAGATACCGTCCGAGCCCGCTGGCAGCGAAGCGTGTAGAAGCCAGCCTGCTGGGCCGTAAAACCAAAGAAGGGTTTTATACTTACCCTCGTGACACCAATGATGCTGTGGTACCCACTGATGTGCCTGACACCCTACCCACAAGCGTCTGGCTGGATGCGTCGTGTCAGCAATGGGGCGATGAGTTTGTCGCTACGCTGCATTCACTTTGTAATAAAGCGGGGATATCGGTGGAAACCGCTGACACGCCCTCTTCAGATGCATTGTGTGTTTGCGCGCCAATGGGTAAAGACACCACCACAACTGCTGTCGATGCAGGGCTGGATGCCACGAGAACCGTGGCTGTCGATGCGCTGTTTGGACTGAGCGCACATCGGGTAGTGATGATCTCTCCGGCTACCTCACCTGCATATCGTGATTATGCTCATGCCCTGTTTGCTCAGGGCAATTATCCTGTCAGTGTGGTTAACGACAGCCCTGGTTTTGTTAGTCAGCGGGTGTTGGCGGCCATGGTGAATCTCGCCTGCGAAATCGCCCAGCAAGGCATCGCTCAGCCCGATGACATCGATAAAGCGGTGACACTGGGATTGGGTTATCCGAAAGGGCCGCTGGCCTGGGGCAATGCCTTAGAGCCAAAGCGGATCCTCACTATACTGGAAAACCTGCAAAGACTGACCGGAGATATGCGTTATCGCCCCAGTCAGTATCTTCGACGTCGTGTGGCGCTTGGTATGTCGCTTAGCGACACCGGCACACAGGCAAGTCAGGCCTGATCTCAAGGAGTACTAACATGTTAAACGCCTGGATTTATGATGGCCTTCGTACCCCGGTAGGGCGATTCGGTGGTGCACTGGCTACGGTCAGGCCGGACGATTTGCTGGCCGGATGCTTAAGTGCACTGATGGCAAGACAACCTTTGTCGCCGGACAAACTCGAAGATGTGATTATCGGGTGTACTAATCAGGCGGGTGAAGATGCCCGTAACGTGGCCCGACACGGCGCATTGCTGGCCGGTATTCCGATTACCGTGGCTGCGCAAACCCAAAACCGTCTGTGTGGCAGCGGCCTTTCGGCCACCATTGAAGCCGCCCGAGCAATTTCCTGCGACGAGGGCGACTGGATGATTGCTGGTGGCGTGGAAAGTATGACCCGTGCACCGCTGGTGATGGCAAAAGCGGAAACCGCGTTTAGCCGCCAGTGTACAGTCTTCGACTCTACCATTGGTGCCCGTTTTCCAAACAAGCAGATAGAGGCACTGTTTGGTCGCGATACCATGCCGCAAACCGCAGACAACATTGCCAGGATGCTCAATATTGGCCGTGAGGAAAGTGACGTGTTTGCATATGGCTCGCAGCAAAAATATGCAGCCGCCAAGGCGCGGGGCTTTTTCGAAGAAGAAATTACCGAAGTACAGGTCCCTGGAAAAAAAGGGAAGATAACCCGGGTCGTTGATGATGAACATCCGCGCCCTGAAGCCACGCTGGAAAAGCTGGGTACGCTGAAAACCCTGTTTGAGGGAGGTGTGGTTACGGCCGGGAATGCCTCAGGTATTAATGATGCCGCTGCGGCTTTACTGCTGGGCTCACTGGATGCTGGCGAGAAAGCCGGTATGAAGCCCCGCGGGCGCATACTGGCAGGGGCTGTGGCGGGGGTTGAGCCCCGCGTAATGGGGTTAGGGCCGGTGGATGCGATTAACAAAGCGCTCACCCGGGCTAAGCTTTCACTGAAAGATATGGATGTTATCGAAATAAACGAGGCCTTTGCGACGCAGGTGCTGGGTTGCTTAAAGCAACTGGATATCGCTTTTGATGATGCTCGGGTTAACCCTAACGGTGGTGCTATTTCGGTGGGGCATCCTTTAGGTGCCTCCGGTGTGCGACTTGCGTTGACAGCGCTACGACAGCTGGAAGCCACGGGCGGCCGTTACGCGGTGGTGAGCCTGTGCATCGGCATCGGCCAGGGGGTGGCGATGGTCATAGAGCGGTGTGACTACTGAATCAGATTTTCGATTGTGTGTCTTTTGGTGCAACTGCAATAAAAATACGCGGACTATTACATTGATTTTACTGTCATTGGACGACGCCCGTACGTTGCCCAGCGCCATAAGTACTCAAGGGGCCCATAACCAAAGTGATGCAGACTAAAAGTGCCAAGCAGATTGAAAAGGGCAAATACACCCAGCGCAATCAAAAGACCAGTGAAAGGCGCTACGACGGAAAGTAAGTTGAAGCCCAGAGGCAGGAACAGGACTGCGTAAATCACGCAATGGCCGATATAGGCAGTAAGTGCTATGCGCCCTACTGGCGCAAAGATACGCTTCACCAGTGATTGATAGGATGAGTGATAGAGAAGAAATAAGGCCAGCGCATAGCCAACAGCCACCATCGGCACACCGATATAATGCAGCGCTTCGCGCAACCACACCGGAGAGATAATGACCTCTTCCCACATCAGTGTGGTGAGTAGCTCTATCAGCAACCCCAGAGGCAGCACCCACCGGACATGGCGTTTCATCCATCCGGTTTTTTCTGCCAGTGAATAAATCAGTTGCTTGCGTACAAGCCAGCTACCGATAAAGAAGCGCCCCAGGACATAGAATACCCAGGCGAGGATCCCACCGTGCAAGATTTCCTCTTTAACATGCAGAGATACCATGGTTTGTAACCAGACGCTGTAGTTACCGGAGCCGATGGCATCGTATTGCATCTGAATGGCGGTATCGGCGGGAAAGCCCAGCATGCTATCGCTTTCCAACAGTGGTCTGGCTGCCAACGCGAAGAGAATACCTGCTAGTAGCATGGTGGACGGTTTAATACGGCGCAGCAGAAACAAAATCAACCCAATAAGCGCGTATTCATGCAGTACGTCGCCGGGGAAAATAAACACGACATTTACTACCCCAAGACAAAAAAGAAAGCCAAGACGACGAAGATACAACGCTCTGAAGTCTCGCCCGCTTTGCTGAAAACGTTCCAGCATGATCCAGAAGCCAATACCAAAGAGGGTTGCAAACAGCGTATTGGCTTTGTTAAGAAACAGCAGATCTGAGGCAAGGACGGTCAGACTGTGCAGAGGGTTATCCAGCCATGAGAAGAGTACGTCTTCGTCTGTAGGCAATTCGTAAAACGCAAGGCCGACAAAGTGAACGATAAAAACACCAAGTAAAGCGAAGCCCCGAAGCACATCGAGTTCTTCGAGGCGGGGCATTGGCGCGCCATACTGGATATCCTTCACACCGCATTCCTTCTGCTGGCACAAGCCATTAAGGTCACACACAGCAGTAATCCTAGTACAGTTTTGTCTGAACCCATACTACTTAATGCTGCACACACGCAGGACTCTTCACACGGCTCAGAGCACGTTCATTTATTGCCTTCTGCTCCTTATGACCAATATCACACCGTCCTGAAATTGGTAAACTTTCAGGTGCAGTGTACAATCTGTTAATTAAGCCTTTGTTGGCACTAATAATAACCCGGTAGAGTGGATTGCGAGTGTCAGCCTCGAACCGGTGCAGCGTGAAAGTTGGTGAGAATGAACGATTTTTTTGATTTGCCCCGCAAAAAACCGGAAGAAAAAGACCGCAAATTTGTTGAGGCGCTGGCCCGCGGGCTTGATGTCTTAAGGGCGTTCAGCCAGCAAGGCGGCGTATTGGGCAATCAGGATCTGGCCAAGCTCACAGGTTTGCCCAAGCCTACCATTTCCCGAATGACCTACACGCTCAGTCAACTGGGCTACCTGTCTTTCAACCCACAACTTGAGAAATACCAGTTAGATACCGGCGTGCTGGCTCTGGGCTATGCTTATACGTCGAATCTTCAGGTGCGCCGGGTGGCCAAACCCATTATGGAAGCATTAGCTGCGCGCGTGAACGTTTCGGTTGGCTTAACCATCCGTGAGCGTTTGTCGATGCTTTACGTGGAGAATTGCCGCGGCGATGACTCGCAGGCGCTGCGAATGGAAGTTGGTTCTGCACTGCCTCTGGCGAACTCTGCGGCAGGCCGGGCTTACCTCGTTGGCTTGCCTGAAGACGAGCGCAACATGGTGATGAAAGAAATAAAAGAGCGGGTGGAAAAAGATCGCTGGAAGTCTTTGAAAAAGGGAATTGAAAACGCTATCGCAGAATATGAGTCAAAAGGTTTTGTGACCTCCTTTGGTGACTGGGACCGGGCTGTAAACAGCGTTGGCGTGCCGCTGCAATTAAAAGATGGCCGCATTCTGGCATTAAATTGTGGCGGGCCTACTTACCTCGTATCTGAAGAGTTAGCGCTGAGTTCGCTTGGCCCGCAATTAGTGCACGTTGGCAGAGACATCGTGGCAACAGGGGTGTAATACGTCACCTTTTTTACAGCATTCTCCGCCACACCGGGCTGATATTTCTCTTCTTATTCGTAGTGCGACTTTATGCTTAAGGCTGACTTAAGAAATTGCTGTTATGCTTAAGCAATATTCCTCTGTAAACCAGTGTTATGCGTATATTGTTGGTGGAAGATGACCGGCCGCTTTCCGAGGCACTTTCAAGCTCTCTGCGTCGCGTAAACTATGTGGTCGACTGTGTGTTTAGCGGACGAGAAGCGCTGACGACGTTGCTCGCCAGCCAAACCGATATTCTTATTTTGGATCTCGGACTTCCGGATATGGATGGATTAGAGGTATTACGACAAGTACGGCGTAGTGCACCTACCCTACCGGTAATCATTCTTACTGCCCGTGATAAAACCACGGATAAAATTCTCGGGCTGGATGCCGGCGCCGATGACTATCTTCCCAAGCCGTTTGACATTGATGAGTTGCTGGCCCGTTTACGCGTGCTTGAACGCCGTCTGGGTACCGCCAACAGTGCCTTAATTGAGGTCGGGAAGGTAAGTTTAAACACGCAAACGCTGGAGCTAACCGTTGACGGTACGCCAGTCCCTTTGCCGCGTCGGGAACTGATGCTGTTAAAAGTGTTGATTGAAAATGCAGGGCGCATTCAGTCAAAACAGCAATTGGAATCGCGGCTTTACGAGTGGGGCGAGGAAGTGGCCAGCAATGCGGTTGAAGTCCATATTCATCACGTCAGAAAAAAGATGCCTGAAGGGTTTATCAAAACCGTGCGTGGTGTGGGCTATTGTATACCTGTAGCCGGAGCCTGATTTGTCGTCTATTCGCCGTTATATGACCTTGATTCTGGTTAGCGCGATGGTGCTTATCATCTTCAGCGCTGCCATCCATGGTTACCGCGCGGCAATGACCATGTCATCACAATTACTCGACAGTGAGCTCAAGAGCATGGTGCAGGCGGTGACGCTGTACTATCTGCCTGACGAAGAGGCACACCCCGAGAGTGACCTGGTGTACCAGGTGTGGAACGGCGACAGGCTGGTATCACACTCAGTCAATGCGCCCAAAGAGCCCATCGCGTATGGCGATGCGGCATTCAGCGACCAGAATTTTCAGTCTTCCCGCTGGCGGGTGTACCAGCAGCCGTTGTCTAACGGCATGGTGGTCATGGTAGCGCAACCGCTGCAAAACCGTATCACACTTACAGATTCGCTGACGGTTTCCGCTATTATGCCATTTATTTACAGCGTGCCCATTCTGGCGATCATTGTTTTCTTTTTCGTGTCCCGAGGGCTGAGCCCACTGAAAACGCTGTCAGCAAAGTTATCCGCACGCAAAGGGAAAGATTTATCTCCGGTACACTTGTCCCGTGTACCCGAGGAGATGCAACCCGTGGTCGATACCCTGAACGCCATGTTTTCAAGGTTGCATGACGCCTTTGAACGCGAACAGCAGTTTGCCTCCAATGCCGCCCATGAATTGCGCACCCCCCTGAGTGTGATGAAGATCAATTTACACAACCTGGCGACGGAGATGCCGGGTGAACAAGGTAAATTGCGAGCCATTCAACAGGATGCTGACAGAATGATTCATGTGGTGAATCAGATCCTGCTGCTAAGCCGCACCAGCCCTGAGCTGTTTTATTTACAGCTTTCCTCGGTGGATGTGTACCGTATTGCACAGCGCGTGATCACAGATTTGTACAGTAAAATTGAAGCGAAAAAGCAGGATATCAGCCTGCATGGCAACGACACTTTTCTGATGAGTACCGAGTTTGCGCTTTATACCCTCCTGCAAAACCTGATTGCCAACGCCAGTGCTTATTCACCAAACGAGGCGACGATCCAGGTCACCATCAGCTCTGATGCGCAAGGTGTTGTTATTTGCGTAGAGGACAGCGGGCCAGGAATTGCGCCTGAAGAGCGTGAGAATGTGCTCAAGCGCTTTTATCGCGACCAGCAGGATGAAAAATACAAGTCACACGGTAGTGGCTTAGGGCTGGCTATTGTTGGACAAATCGTCACCCTGCACCAGGGAAGCATTACCCTTGATACCGCTTCACTTGGTGGCCTGAGCGTGACAGTTACCTTGCCATCAGAACAGGGAGCGTTATGTTAAGAATGCCTTCCCGCGCTCTGATAGCGCTGTCCCTTTTTTCCTGTCAGGTCAACGCGGCGATGCCAGAGGCGACGGTTGAAATCAGAAACCACCTGTTTGCGCCACAAGAGGTCATTATTCCTGCCAACAAAAAGGTGCGACTGGTTTTTGTTAACTATGATGCCACCCCTGAAGAAATTGACAGCTTCGATCTTAATCGCGAAAAAGTCATTTTTGGTCATAGTAAGGGCGTGATTTATGTTGGCCCGCTGCCGCCAGGAACCTATCGTTTTTTTGGTGAGTATCACCCGAATACTGCGGTAGGCACTGTACGGGTTATCACACCGGAGGCATTGCCCGATGCTGATTAATACAGTCATTTTGTTTATTCGCGACACCCTGCCGGTTTTTTTGCTGGTAAGTCTGGTATTGGCACAGGCGTCGCACATAACCCGCATGCTGACGCTGGCACTCATAAGCGGATTAATACTGGCAATGCTGACATACAGCAGTCTGGGAACGCTGTCGCCTATGTTTAACGGTGGCGGCTTTGAGTGGTTAAAAGTTGTCGCACTGGTAGTTGCCTGGGGCGCTTTTTGTGAATGGATGCGAAGGCTCTCTGCCATGCATGGAACGCAAACCGGTTGGCCGTTTTATATTCTGGTAACCATGATCACGCTGGTGAATGCCGTGCATTTCTTAATCTATTCGTTTGCCTACTGGTCTTCTCAGCAGGCGGACATGGCGCTGATGGTCGGCACGGTGATTGGTCTTGGCATCAGTTGCAGTGTTGCGGTGCTGCTTTTTGTCGCAGTCTCTGCAATGCAGCGTCAGTGGCCGAAACGCGCGATGCTCAGTGTATTTGTGGCCGGGCAGGTAGCATCAGTGGCGGTATTGCTGGAGCAAATCAATGTGCTGACCGAGTCATCCAGGTTATGGGATACGAGTAACTGGGTGGCAGATGACAGTGAGTACGGGCACTTGCTGAATGTGCTTTTTGGTTATGAAGCCACGCCAAGTGCCGCCTACGTTCTGGTTTATCTTCTGGTGGCGTTAAGCCCTGTTGTTTATGGTTTAATTGCAGCCCGGTTTCCTCCTGTCTCATCCGTCGCGAGGTCATTATGAGAGTGTTTTTGCCCGCGTTGCTTGTGTTGGTCACTGGGCTGCTGTCAGCCAGTGCACAGGCAGACAACTTCAATGTAGATAAGGTATACCATCCTTACGTGCTTCCGTTTGAGCGGGAGTTCGAGTGGCGGCTGACATCCAGGCAAAACGACAATGGCAATGTGCTGATGCAGCGGATTTCCTATGGGCATGCTTTGTCAGAGCGCATTGTGCTGGAAGGCTATATTGTGGGAAGCCGTGATGAAAACGATGACTTTGGCACGGAAGGTTATGAACTTGAAATTCGCTGGATGCTTACCGAACAAGGTAAGTACTGGGCCGACTGGGGAGCATTGTTCGAACTGGAAAAACAGCACAACACCGATGACTGGGAAGTGACAGCCGGGCTTCTCAACGAAAAAGAATTTGGTCGTTTCAGCCTGACTACAAATGTGATGTTGGTCTATGAGTGGGGAGAAACGCTGGAGGACGAAATTGAGGGCGAATTCAGAATGAAGTATCGCTATCGCTGGATCCCAGAAGTGCAGCCTGCAATTGAGTTCTATGCCGCCGAAGGCTATGTGGGAGTGGGGCCGGCATTCATGGGGATCCGCCGGTTCGATGGCCAGCGCCAATTGAAATGGGAGTTGGGATTTATTGCCGGGCTTAATGGAGACAGTAAAGATCACACTTTAAGAATGTCGCTCGAATACGAATTTTAAACCACGCAGCCTGGTCACAGGCTGCCGTCGCACCAGCCCTTAAACTGTTTTATTGTTCTTCCATTCTTTATTTTTGTTCAGCCGTCGTTGCGCGCAGGGGACCGTTTCAGTAACTCCGTCACGGGGCGCGTGAGAAATTTTACCAAAATGATTCAGGCTTAAGCTTTCCTTAAGATTGACAGCAGATACTTCATAGCAACAGTCAACAAGAGTGTGCCATATGTTGTGTCAATCGGAAGTATTCCAACCTGGAAGCCTGCTAAAACCGGTGCCATTGCGTCGGCAGGCCAAAACGTCTATTGACCTGATAGTCGCTGAGGCCGGTACCCGCTATCGCAATACACTGGAAGCCTTTATTCATGAGGGTTTCAGTAAAGCGTACGGGGCACAGGTGCGCGACTTCTTGCCGGTTCTGGTGGGCGTAGGACGTGGTAAGCCAGAAGCTGCGCTTGGGATCAGAAAAGGAACCTCACCACTTTTTGTGGAGCAGTATTTGTCAGCACCGTTGGAAACCGTGCTGGAACAACACGCTTTGTCGGTTCCCCGCAAGCACATTGCCGAAATCGGTAACCTCTACAGTGCCTCCCCGCGCTTTACTATTCCGCTGCTGCTGGCAACGGCTATGGCGATGTGTGAACAGGGAGTCGCAGTGTTGGTGTTCTCGGCCACGGATAAGTTACGCCAGTTACTTTCAAAAAATGGTGTGAAATTGTCCGTACTGGCAAAGGCTGATCCGTCTCGTCTGGCACCATCGCAAAGCCAGTGGGGACGCTATTACGATAGCCAGCCGCAAGTGGTGGCATTCTCACTGGAAGAAACCTTCGCGCTGTTTGCAAAAAACAACACGCTAAGTGCGATTACCGATTCTATTTCTCTGGCCTTTCCGGCGTTTTCACGCACGTTAGGTGCTTCGTTATGATCCTGAGAAATGCTAATCAATGGCCGGATAATGTCGCGCTCGAATCTGGTTCGCAGCAGATACGCTATGGTCAGCTTGTTGTCGCTGTCTCGATGCGCGCAAAGTGGTTGAAAGCCCAAAAAGTACGTCGGATTGCCTTGTTAGCGGATAATGGTCCTGAATGGGTGATGTGCGATTTGGCCTGTCAGCAGGCAGATATTGTGCTGGTGCCTGTGCCCTCCTTTTTCACCTCTGCCCAACAAACGCATCTGCTCAGTGAGGCTGGTATTGAACTGGTGATCAGTGACCGCCCTCTTGACGCAGAGGAGACTGCTCAGTGTCCGTTTGAGGGCTGCCTCGCTTATCATCGGCATGTAACAACAGTACCGGCTGTCCCCAAGGGAACGGGAAAAATCACATTTACATCAGGCTCTACCGGTACGCCGAAGGGCGTGTGTCTCAGCACCCTGTCGCAACACGTAGTAGCGCAGTCACTGGTGGCATCGTTGAAGATGCCAGAAGTCAGACACATCTGCGTATTGCCACTGGCGACATTGCTGGAAAACGTTGCCGGTGTTTATGCGCCATTACTGGTCGGCGGTACCGTCGTATTACCAAACGACACGATGCGTGGTTTTCACGGAAGCCGCCTGGTAGCGCCGAATCAATTTCTGTCATGTCTTACTGCGTCTTGTGCCCAGTCGATGATCCTGGTGCCTGAGCTTTTGCAGCTGCTGGTGTCGGTATCGCGTCAGGGCTGGAGGCTACCGGAAACCTTTACGTTTGTGGCGGTGGGTGGCGCAGCTGTCCCTGAACCCCTCGTGATCGAGGCAAGAAAGCAGGGGGTGCCAGTCTATCAGGGATACGGGCTGTCAGAGTGCGTGTCGGTCACCACGCTGAACTTGCCTGACAAAGACCGGGCGGGCAGCGCGGGGCAGGCTCTGGGACACAATCGCCTGACTATCGAAAATGATGAAATTGTCGCCAGGGGAACCCATTTTTTGGGTTATCTGAATATGCCCGAGAGCTTCTATCCTGCGCAAGTCCGCACCGGAGACCTTGCCAGAGAGGAAGACGGGTACTGGTTTATTCATGGGCGGCGCAAGAACCTAATCATCAATTCGCTGGGGCGCAATATATCTCCCGAGTGGATAGAAAGCGCGCTGATGGCAACCGGGCAGTTCGCTCGGGTAATGGTAGTCGGTGAAGGGAAACCCCATTGCGGGGCACTGTTACTGCCTGCTGACAACACGCTTTCTGACTCACAGATTCAACCAACGCTGGACTACGTCAACGCGTCGTTGCCGGATTATGCCAGGGTGGTTGTCTGGCACCGTCTGGCTGCAATACCGGATGACCAGAACCTGCTGACGGCAAACGGCAAAATGCGACGGGACAGCATGACTACCTATTATTCATCACAAATTGAGGCTATGTACCAACGGGCAGATATGCAGCTGGAGGAGTGTAATTATGAAATTTTATGAACGTTTGCAAACGGAAACTCAGACTCAGCGAGCCTATTTAACTGAATCTCCAATTATAAAACAGTGCTTTACCGGCGATATCTCACTGAGTGACTACACTGCGTTTCTTACTCAGGCTTACCATCATGTCAAACACACCGTGCCGCTGTTAATGGCTACGGGTGCGGCATTGCCAGAGTCAAAGGAATGGCTGCGTGAGGCCATTGGCGAGTACATTGAGGAAGAAATGGGCCATCAGGAGTGGATCCTCAATGATCTTGCTGCCTGTGGTGAGGACAAAGCGCGCATACGCTGCAGCCAGCCAGCCGCTGCGACAGAGTTGATGGTCGCTTATGCTTATGACGGTATTCACCGCAACAATCCGCTTTGTTTTTTTGGCATGGTTTTCGTTTTAGAAGGCACCAGTATCGCGTTGGCGGACAATGCTGCAGCGTCAATTAAGGCGGCGCTGGACTTACCCCCTGAAGCCTTTAGTTACCTTCGCTCTCACGGCTCGCTGGATCAGGAGCACATTGTATTTTTTGAAGGACTTATGAACCGGATTGAGGACAAAGATGAGCAGGATATGATTATCCATTCGGCAAACATGTTCTTTCAGCTATACGCCAATATCTTCCGTACCCTGCGTACCGAAGAGCGGGTAGGAGAAGCAGCATGAAACCCTTTACCTGGAAGCGTCAGGTGTGCCTGATAACTGGCGCTACCGGCGGTATAGGTGAGGCTATTGCCATTGCGCTGGCAGAGAAAGGTGCCTCGTTAATTCTGACCGGGCGTAATCACGAGAAGTTGTCAGCATTGCTGTCTGTGCTGCCCGGACATCACACGCTGGTATGTGCCGATATCACGCAACCGGAAGGCATCGATAAAGTGCTTAGCGTATGCCGCGCGAAGGCGCCAACCATGTTGATTAATAATGCCGGGGTCGCTGTCACGGGCGACTTTACGCAAACGCCTGAAGCAGACATTGGTCGGGTTATTACGACGAATCTGGTTGCTCCTATAATACTAACGCAGCGCCTTTTGCCGTTACTACGACACGCAAAAGAGGCGCACGTCATAAACGTGGGATCAACGTTTGGTAGTATCGGTTTTCCCTGCCACTCGCTGTATTGCGCGAGTAAATTTGGCCTACGCGGCTGGACTGAGTCGCTGATGCGGGAATACGTAAACACGGGAGTCCGGTTTCTGTATCTGGCACCACGGGCAACTCGCACCAGCATAAATTCCAGCGCGGTAGTAGAGATGAATGAAGCCTTAGGAAATCAGATGGATGAACCCGCGGAGGTAGCTGATGCGCTGATAACGCAGGTTGAAAAGGGTCAGCGTCGCCGCTTTCTGGGGCTTCCTGAAATGCTGTTTGCCAGAATCAATGGGGCGTTTCCCGGTTTAGTTGACCGTGCCCTGATCAAAAAATTACCGACAATCCAACAGTTCATGTCGTCGACGGAAAAGGAGACCATGCTATGAAAAAACTCATGTCTGTCGTTCTACTCGCCATTGTTAGTCTGTCTGTCAGTGCAGGCATGCAATCTACTCTCAGTTTGCAGCATATCCAGGCTCGCTGGGCGCAAATTAACTACCAGCAGGAAGAGGGGGATGCCAGAACTGACGCCTTTGAAACGCTGATAAAAGACGCGGCATCGTTGGTTGCCAGTCAGCCTACCGCAGAGCATTACATCTGGCTTGGCATTGTACAGTCTACTACCGCGGGTGCTGAAGGTGGCCTGGGGGCGCTAAGCTACGCCAAGGCGGCTCGTAAGAGCCTGGAAAAAGCGCTGGCTATTGATGAGAATGCCCTGCAGGGTTCGGCACTCACCAGTTTGGGAGTGTTATACCACAAGGTGCCTGGGTGGCCGATTGCGTTTGGTAGCGACAAAAAGGCCAAACAGTTGCTCACGCAGGCGCTTAAGATTAACCCTGATGGAATCGATCCGAATTACTTTTATGCCGAGTTTCTCTATGACGAAGGGGAGTATCAGAAAGCCATGGAGTACCTGAACAAAGCACTGGCAGCCTCGCCCAGGCCTGACCGTGCGCTGGCAGATGAAGGCCGTCGTGGTGAAATACAGGCTCTGATTGCGAAAGTGGACAATAAGCTGCACTAAGCCGGGCCATTGTTACAAGTGCCGCCGTTATTCCCGCTCGCGCCCGTCAACGGGCGCGACTGCTGACTACGGCGTTCTGTTGCGGTTTGCTTTTTGGCAATGCCACGCAACTGACATGTTACAGCCCAGACGCAGACTAGCTGATTGTCGTATTCTTAACGCCGTAGATGCGCGCAGCCGCCATACCACCGCATTAACGAAGGTATTGCGCAACGGAGGTGCTTTGACATGTTCAGAACCGTTGGTACAGTAGAGCCCATGATCATAACAACATGACTTCGCTGTCGCCTTGTTTGTTGGCGTAGCATGTGGTTCAGGTCAGCGAGCTCTCAGATTATAATGCCCCAATCTCGACAGGCCCCATAATGATAGAAATTTCTTCCCGCCTGACTCTGGAAGACAGTGAAGTAGAAATGACCGCAATTCGTGCACAAGGCGCGGGTGGCCAGAACGTCAATAAAGTCAGCAGTGCGATTCATTTGCGCTTCGATGTTAGCGCCTCTTCATTGCCCGAACCGATTAAGCAACGGTTATTGTCCTCGCGTGATACCCGGCTTACCAATGAAGGTGTTTTTGTGCTTAAGGCGCAAAACTTCCGCACTCAGGAACAAAACCGGCTGGACGCTGTTCAACGGTTGGCGGAATGGATCCAGGCGGCAACCAAAGTCCAGAAGAAAAGAAAACCGACGAAGATAAGCAAAGGGGCAAAGGTTCGTCGAAAAGAAAACAAGCAAAAACAGAGCAAGCAAAAGGCGCTGCGCAAAAAAATCGATATGTGATTTTGGTGTCTGTGCGCCGTTTTATACTCGCAATTGTCAAGATAGTGTTAACACGATTCGCGTTTCTGTCGTAATTAACCATTTGGATGAATTTTTAGCGGATCCAGATTGCAGTTAGTATTTACTTACTGCTACAATCTGTCCCGGTTAAGTTCGTGCCAGGAAGGCACATTAATGCAAGGATGTACTCCTCATGAAGCGCGCAAATCTCATTCCTTCAGTGTTGTTCGGGGCTATTCTCGCGTCTATCATTATTACCTCTCCGGAAGCAGAGAATCTGAAATTACCTGTTAGTGCGTTACCACAGGTAGTTGAGTTTTCTGGTAAGGCAAGTCAGCAATCCAGACAACAGCTACAGTCTGTTACCCCTGCGGCAGCCGAACAAAACAATTATACCCCTTACTCGCAAAGCATCGACAGTTACGATGTTGAGACACAGCCAAGCCAGACCCGCCACGGCGTTTTTTCGCTCCAGGCAGGGTAACCCAAAGAACACTTTTTGCTACATAGAGTGCTTTTTTCATTTTCTGAATGACGGACATGTCAAACAGAGAACGCATCGTCAATAACTACCTTTCTCCATTACCATTTCACCGGCCTGTCAAAGCGCGGCGCGGGAAGCATTTAAGATCCTTTTAAAATCACAGTGGCCCTGGAGTTGCCAGTTGCCGGTTCAGCATGAAGCTGAACTGAATCATTGGTTTGGGTGTAAAAAACACAGATTTAGGAAAAGCGGCGTTGGCGTCAGTCAGGCACAATAGTATGTACCTTTACTGTCAGTTGAAGCACCGTGATGGACAAGGCTATGGACGACACAACTATAGTTGCCCCGCCAGACCAGGGTTGGTAGACACAAGTATTCGACAATCCCTGGCAAACTGTGCCAGTACAGGAGTAAATGATGAAGTTGATAACCACGATTGGAATCATAATGTTACTGAGCGGCTGCGCCAGTCAGCCCGACTATCGGGAAGCATCGAAAGGAGGGTTCGGATACTCAGAGTCTAAACTCAGCGACACGCAGTACCGCATTCACTTTAAAGCGCGTGGCAGCGATAAGGCAAAAGCAATGGATTACGCTATGTTGCGGGCTGCGGAAGTCACACTGGAAAATGGATACGATTGGTTTATCGTCAACGACAGGGAAACGTTGGTAGACAAAGAAAGCGTGCAAAGCAGTCCTCAAATGGGATTTAGTCAACGCTACGCAACCGTGCGTGAATGTGGACTGGTGACGTGTCGCACGACGGCATATCCCACAACACAATTTCAAACCGGCATCTTTGTCGGAGGCTCGGACAGAAGCGAGAATGAAAGTATTCTCAGCATTGAGACAGGCAAAGGCACGCGCCCGGACAGCGGCTCAAGTTTTGACGCAAGAAGTGTTAAGGAGAATCTGAAGCCTGAGCAGAATAGCGAGTGATCGTACATGCCGGTCTCACCTGTCGTGAGGCTGGCACATCAAAGCGGCTTGTTTCATCACCCCCCCTTTTTCAGTTATACCACCCATTCTCTGGGTTTTCGGATTGTACCCGTCACAGACCGTAAGGCGAAATTATCCGTAAATTCCCCTTGTCGTCCCGCTGATTCATATTTGTGGTAGTGCCGCTGAGTCAGTCGACAAGCCTGCGCGGCTCTTTCAACCTATAGCCAGCCTGTCAGTCATTGCCAATTGAGTCGCCATAGCGTGCAGCGTATAGTGCATATAGCTGTCCGTAGATCAGCTACCTGGTATGGAATAAACAATCTCGAGGGGAACACCGGGATGAAAGACATTGTATGGGAAATTGCGCTTACCGGCAGTATGGTGTTTATCTCAAGTTTACTCCTGCACTATCTGGCATACCGAAAAGGGCTGCTGAGTGTGTGGCAAGACGATGATGACGACCAGGTGCAAAGTGAAGAGGTGACGGACGAGCAGCGCGAGAATGAATCCAATCCATTGATACAAAAATGGCTGGCCTTTGGCGGGGGGTATTACGGCATCATCGCTTTCGTCAGGCTGCTGATTATCGAATTTAAGCAGTTACAGGACCTGGTGAATAACTGGAAGGGTTTTGAAGCGTTTGCCGGAGGCGTTGATCTGAACAGTATAATTGGGTTAATTGTCAGTGTCTTTTCCGCTCAGTTTCAGACTTTTGCTGCTGCCATATCGTGGCCCGCACATTACATTTCTACCTTTACTGTTTCGCAGTGCGCAGCGTTTATTATTGCCACTTATTTGCTGTATAAAGGCGCGCAGAATCTGGCCTGGGTTCGCAGCAGGCGTGTTGCCGTGCAGCAATAAGCTAAGATACTGGCATTGGTATCTGCGTAAACCTACAGGTTGCTGACGTCCATGAAAGGGATGCTGGTCAGACAAAGCAACAAAAATGCGCAGCATCATTCCTGCTGCGCATTATGACCGATGAGAGCGGGTTATTTCACTTTAAAGATGCCTATCAGGATGCACACCGCTCCCCCTATCATACCCAACCATGCCTCCATCGGCGTATCACCGCTAAATGCTCTTTCTATTTGTGAGGTGGCAGAGTCGTAAACGTCGTATCCCCATATCGCCAGCGCAACCCCAATGATTATCAGAACAATACCAATTACTTTACCCAGGCTCATAAACACTCCTTATTACCGACTACGTCGGAATTTATTGTTAGTCATTAACAATATAGCGCTGTCGTAAACAGATGTCACAGGTAAGTATACCGTTACGAAGAGTGGTTTCTTCTTTGTCTTCGACGCGAGGGTATTACCAGGCCCAAAGTGAGAATGTGCTGTCGAGTCGGAATGGGACTTATAATGGCAACAACGCCGCGTAGCGCGGCGTTGTTAAATCAAACACTAAAGAGTATTTTCGTATTCGTTAAGCTTGTTGTAGAGGATCATCCCCCGAAGCTCTTTTCCATACTCCTCTCCACGTTCCGAATATCGATTCAACCCGTGGGTTAACTTGATCCCCGTGATGGGCTCTTCTCTGACTCTGAGTTGCGAGCGAATGTCTCGCAGTGGTTCATAGGCATTATGTCGGTTAAGGTTGAGCATATAGCTTTCTACGGATTCTGCTGGCGAGTCAAAGGTCGCCACTTCGTGGTTTTTTCCTGTATCCCTGCTGCCAGGCACAATTCCACATCCCTTTTTAAAACACCACTGTCCGAAGAAATTGTTTCCCTCCTGGGCGAACCGGGACGTGCCCCATGCACTTTCGTTGGCTGCCTGCGCCAGTGCCAGCGATACCGGCACAATATCAATGTGCTCAAGCAATACATCACAAACGGAACCGTCAGTCAGGGTCGATTCATCAATACGGTATGTTTCTGCCAGATCGCTAAATGCTGTATAGCTGTCCTCGCCATCATTGCATCTTTTCTCAATCCGATCACGCTGGGCCAGGATATCGGTATTAACTTCTTGCATAATGGGCGCGAAGTAACTGAAAAATGCTTCTTTACGCTCTACGCCGGCCGGGTACTGTGAAAAATCCGGTGGTGCTTCACGGGTAAAAAAGAGGCCCCAGATCACGATAATTGCGACCAGCAGCGCCAGGATCCCACCTACTGCGATGTTGCGGTTTATACCAGACATAACGTCTCCATTGCTTTTTATTAATTCTACTTTCCCAACACACCATAAGTAATTCGTGTCGGTATATGCAAATTAAAGGAAATTAATGTCATGTTGTCGAATGGCGCTGCAAATCAGACGATAAACCCGGAATAGCACGCACCGACGATGCTGTGAGTCAGCCTGTTCTGCGCAGGATCATCGAAGAGAAAGGGGACGCGGATGTCTGTTCTTCTATAAATGTTACATGTAACATCTTGTCAATACATAGCCGCAAGAGAGCCGCATGAAATCGCAACGCCGCGCAACACTGCAGGATATAGCTGATCAACTTGGGATCACGAAAATGACCGTGAGCCGCTATTTGCGAGACCCGCAAAAAGTTGCAGAGAAAACCCGGGCGCGTATTGCGCAGGCTATTGAAACGTCCGGTTATATTCAAAACCGGGTGCCGGCGATGTTGTCGAAGTCGTCCAGTAAGGCTATTGGTATTGTTGTACCTTCACTATCGAATCAGGTATTTGCTGAGTTGGTACAAGGTATCGAGGCGACTACCCGTAAACAGGGGTTCAGTACGCTGATAGCGCATACCGGGTACGACCCGCTGACGGAGGAAGAACAGGTTGCGGTGCTGCTATCCTATCAGGTTGATGGTTTGATTCTTACACAGACTGATCACACGATCCGAACCAGAAAAATGCTTCTCGCCGTCGGGCTACCCGTGGCTGAGACGATGGAGCTACCGGATGAGCCAATTGATATTGCAGTCGGCCTGGATCATGTTGCGGCTGCTACTGCTGCAACCCGGCGCATGATCGAGGCCGGAAGACGAGCAATTGTGTACCTTGCCGCCAGACTGGATACGCGCACGCTGTTGCGACAGCAGGGTTACGAACAGGCAATGAAACACGCCGGTCTTAAACCGGTGACGGTATCCACGTCGGCGCATTCATCTTTCACTACGGGGGCATCGCTTATACAGCAGGCGTTGACTCAATACCCGGAACTGGATGGCGTATTCTGTACCAACGATGACTTGGCTGTGGGCGTGATGCTGCATTGTATGAGTAGCGGAAAGACAGTGCCTGAAGACGTGGCTGTAGTAGGGTACAACGGGCTTGATGTGGGCCAGGCTATGCAGCCGAAACTTACCAGTGTCGTTACGCCCCGTTACCGGATAGGCGAAGTCAGTGCTGACTTGTTAATTCGGCGTATTCACGGTGAAACGCTGCCGGCATCGCACGTGGATGTCGGGTTTTCATTTACCGACGGGGCGACCGACACAATCAACGCCTGAGAGAGGGCACAATCTCATTGTGCAAGGAGGGTGACGGTTTGCGTTACAATTTCTTCAGGCGTTAACGTAACGGGCATGCTGATAACATCTTTCTCATCGTCTTGGGGCCGCTCAAGCGTCGCCAGCTGACTGTCCAGCATATCCACTTTCATAAAGTGCCCCTCACGGTTTTGCATCCGTTTGGCCAGCAGGGCTCTGTCACCATCAAGAAACAGAAAGACACAGTTATCGCAGGCATGACGAATGATATCGCGGTATGCGCGTTTTAGCGCAGAACACACTATCACCGCCGATAACCCCCGCTGCGTGTAATTCGCAGCAGTCTGCGCGATTTGTTGTAACCACGGAAAACGGTCGTCATCGGTCAGTGGCGTCCCAGTCGCCATTTTCTCTACATTTGCGCGGGGATGTAAATTATCGCCATCGATGAAACTAACCCCCAGCGCAGACGACAACTGACTGGCAACGGTGCTTTTCCCTGAGCCGCTAACGCCCATTACTATGATAACGACTGATTTCATGGTCCTCTCCCGTTTTCGGTATCGGCTCAGGTGTTCGCTTATCGGTCAGGACGTAACGATGCCATGAAGCGGCCTGCCGGTGTAAACATCAGGTAAAGAAAATTCGAAAAAGAGGTTTACGTCTACCTGGTAATCGGTACTATGTTACCGGTAACTTTTTGCTTTGTGAATGACCAAGCTCTGGTTCGCAGCAGAAAAAAGGATGTACAGATGGATATATCACAAACATCGGATGCGACACCGCTGTTACTCACCGGGCTGGGCGCACTTATCTGCCTGATCGTGCTGATCATCCGGTTTCGGATCCACGCCTTTGTTGCACTGACGCTGGTAAGCGTGCTGACGGCGCTGGCCGCCGGTATTCATACCGACGAGGTGGTCCCTGTTATGCTTGGCGGGTTTGGCGGTACGCTGGCGGCAGTTGCGTTGCTGGTAGGTTTGGGGAGCATGATTGGTAAGCTTCTTGAGGTAACCGGCGGGGCCCAGGTACTGGCGGATACGCTAATAAGCCGGTTTGGTGAAGACAAAGCCCCTTTGGCATTAGGTATCGCCTCACTATTGTTTGGCTTTCCCATCTTTTTTGATGCCGGGTTGATTGTAATGATACCCATTCTGATGAGTGTGGCTGCGCGCCTGGGCGGCTCGACCCTTACCTATGCCTTTCCTGCTGCCGGGGCTTTCGCAGTTATGCACGCGTTTGTGCCGCCGCACCCGGGCCCGGTGGCAGCTTCTGACTTGCTTGGAGCCGACATAGGGATGCTCCTTCTGCTTGGCCTGCTCGTGGCTATTCCAACCTGGTATATAGGGGCATATCTTTACGGTATTTATGCCGGTAAGCGATTTCAGGTCGACATTCCGGCGTTGTTTTCACACAGTCAGGAACAAAGGTTACCTGGTAATCCGCCCTCTTTTACAACGGTGTTGCTGGTACTGCTTACGCCGGTACTGCTGATTTTTCTGGATACCGGCCTTAACACCTTGCAGGTTGCCGGCGTCATTTCGCAAAATGAACCCTGGGTAGACACGCTGCGCATGCTGGGCAAAACACCGGTAGCGCTGCTGATTACGTTGCTGCTTTGTGTGCTCTTGTTTACGCCCCGGCTGGGAAAAGAGAAAGTCGAATCCTTGTGCAGTGATGCCTTAGGGCCAATCTGTGGTGTGATACTGGTTACCGGTGCAGGCGGCATGTTCGGCGGCGTGTTACGTGCCAGCGGAATCGGCGAAGCATTGGCCGGATTACTGGCAGACACCGGGTTGCCTGTTATTGTGGCGGCGTTTGTGATTAGTACCTGTTTGCGGGTAGCGCAAGGGTCGGCAACCGTTGCGCTAACTACTACGGCGGCGTTAATGGCGCCTATCGTCAGCGTAACGCCGGGTCTGTCTGAGGCCGATTTGTGCTTTATCGTGATTGCGATTGCAGGTGGCGCGACCGTACTGTCGCACTTCAATGATTCCGGGTTTTGGTTAGTGTCGCGGTTGCTTGAAATGGACGAAAAGACGACCCTGAAAACCTGGACGGTAATGGAAACCCTGTTAGGCAGTATCGCGTTTGCTATTGCCACCGTACTGAGTGTCATTTTCTAACGCCGGTTGCGATACTACGGACTGCTATTCAACGCGGCTCCAGAGGTAATTCGGTATGGATAAGACTGACCGGCGGGATTACCTGATAATCGTCAGATGAGTGGCCTCAAATTGCATTCGATTAGGTGGTATTGCCTTATTTACCCTAATCAATACTGTTTACTCCCGTTCCCGAAGCTGTCGCGTTAGAGGATATATCACCCTTTCCCGCACTCGTTGCTGTTGCGTCATAGCCTATAAGGTGCGTTAGGTGTGAGAGTTGGCAGTTAAGGTTATCGTTGGCTTGTTGGCGCATCAGGCGCTCACTGTCATCGGGCAGCTCTCAGGATTGCTCGCAGTCTGCTTTCTCTCCCCCGATGCTTTGCATTGAAAACGAACCCTGCACCGGGTTGACCCCGGTACAGAGTGCATGACGGTAGAAGCTTAACGCCTCACTTTTCCAGTCGGCCGGCAAGTTTCAGCGCCGCATTGACGGTGAAGATGTATGCTCCGCCGAGATTAATCACATACTCATTTTGCCCCCACATAAATGGCCAGTTTTCCATATTCTCTGGCAGATCCGGTTTCAGAATGAGTACGCCCGGGACGATAGCACCGCTGATAAATGAATAATCTGCGCGGTTCATTCCATAGGCGACCTTCTTGGAAACCGTACCGACGTTCGATACAAAAGAAATGTCGGAGTCAGGATGAGTGCCGTAGAGATAATCCAGCGAGCGATAAAGCAGCGCGTCGCTGTATAAGTCCGGGTAAGCGGTGTGCAGGTAATACTGCGTCATCGCCATTTCCAGAATGGTGCCATTGCCGGCCCAGCCGTATTCGGTAATAACCACGCCGAAGGGGTTTTTGCTGGTGGCTTCCTGCAACTGCGGCTGATAGCGCTCAGCGGCTTTGCGAATAGCCTGCTGGTAGGCGTTGTCCATATGTGGCAGTGCGCGGATCGCTAAAACAGCACTGCGTCCGAACGATTCGCTAATATAAGGCAGCAGCGATTGCAGGGCTTTTCTGTATTTGTCGTCACCGGTGCTAATCAGAAGCTCCGTGGCGGCTTTGAGCTTCTCTTCCTGTAAGCCGCCGCCGGTGGTATTCCCAACCTGGAACATGTTCGGCGTCTGGTTGGCTTCCTCATCCCAAGCTGCGATGGCGGTATCAATGCATTCTTTAGCAAGTGTAGGGTTATAATCTGCCAGCGCCCGACTGGCCGCAGCTAACGCCGCCATCGAGCCATAATTAAGTGGCGTAGACTTACTGGTAAAAGCCCAGCGGTCATCAAAAACACCGCTGTAGATTCCGTCCGATTCGGTTTCAGCCATGTCCGGGTTGTATATCAGGTTGTCGGTCATCGTCAGGCCGTCACCCAAGTGAGTGTACTGACTCAGGTCAGGCACAATAATGCCCGGAATAGCGTGTCCTACGGCACGATATTGCGCTAACAGTGCCAGTGTGCCGTGCTCAATTTGTTGCAACAAATCCGGTTTCGTATCGGGTACATGGATGTCGACATACTTTTTCTCATAATCGACAAGGGTTGTGTCACGCTCCAGACCGAACTCTTCCCATACCTGAACCAGCGTGCGTACCGTACGGTATTGTGTTTGCGTGCGAATGTCATAATCGCCGGCATCATACCAGCCGCCTACATTCAGTCCCGGAATATGTTCACCGGGTTGGTACTGGGTGTCTGTAGTGGGCCCCTGCGCATATAAATCAAAGTGCTCGTGATTTACAGGAGCCTGCAGGGCATCGTCCAGATGGGAGGCACCATGCCAGACACGATAGGCCTCGTTAATCAGCATATGATCCATTTGTACGGGGAAAAAATGGTCCAGTGTCGGGTACCAGGCACCATCAAGTACATCAGGTGCAATTGGGAACGCGGCGGTGGTGGTTTGTCCGAAGCGCAACTGATAAAGCCCTTCTGCGGTAATATCTGTGAAATCAAAACTGGCGTATTGATAGCGTGTGTAATCATTTTGCTTTTCCGGCACCGCCGATTTTACCACTTGCAGGGTGCCGTCAGTGGCCACTTTGAGCAATTCGATTTTACTGTCGATAGCAGCGTTTTTATCCAGCTCAATTACCGCGCGTTTGGTTTGTCCTGGCAGGTAGCCCACCTGAGAATGCGCTATTACCGGTGCGCGTTGCCAGTTGTCATCGGTGCTGGCCGTTAGTCGCCAGCTTAAGATTTCGCCTTTCTGACCTTGTGGCAGCATGCCCCGGACCACATACCAGCCGTTTTGCGCTTTAGCGCGGCCGTCATAGAGTGCCAGCTCGCCAGTGGCAGACGTAATAGAAACGCGTTTCTGGCTATCCTCAGGTGCCAGCACCAATTGCTTGCCTTGCGCCAGAGGTTCTGGCTCAAACTCGCCGATAATCTCTTTTACCCCTGTTGGATAAAGCGGGAAAATGCCGGGCTTACCATCGGCAAGAAACGTGGTTTCCTGGTACGTGGCTGGCAAAAACTCCATATTGAATCCGGCTTTCCCGATAAGAGCTTCAGGCAAAGGTTTATCTGTGGAGAGGGAGATTTCAACGCCGTTTTCTATTGGTTTTGCGGCAATAGTGTACTCGAAGTCATACTCAGGATATGCCAGTGTGGCTCGAATGACGCCGGTGTCCTTATCGACCGTGCGCTCTACAAAGGTGGGAATGGGATCCCACTGTTCTGGTGTGGCGCTCAGTCTGACATCGCCGTTAGTGGCGCTGCGTTCGCCAAAATGAATAAGTTCGACGCCACTGATCTTTGAGTCGCCGAACATACCGTTGTACCAGTTGCTGAATACAACAATGTCCAGAGAAGGCTGTGAGAAGTATTCCTTGTCATTGAGTTTTGGGGAAGCGGCCATTGCAGGCGTTAACGATGTTGATACAAGAATGCCGCTAATTGCTGCAGCAGTTAATGATTTAAACACGTAATTTCTCCGGTAAAAATGTTAACCAGAGGTTATCAATCCCGCATACCAATAAAATTACGCTATTGAGTATTGCTATTGCTGATTTTAAACAGACAACAAAGAAAAATAACAATCGGCGCGCTGTACGGCGCCGATTGTGGGTACGCCTTCGTCAGAGAAACTGACGAGAGATGACGTTTTAAATCTGGCAGCGGATAGCAGGCTCAATCTCCTGCAAATAGAAAGCATAAAGCTTGTCATGAAGCGCATCTGGCAGAGGCGCTAAAGATGCGGTACTGGCATTCTGCGTCACCTGTTTCGGTGAACTGGCACCGGGGATGATTGCAGTGACGGCCTCGTGATCCAGGATCCAGCGCATCGCAAACTCTGTCATCGACAGCGATTCTGGCTTGTACGTTGTGAGTTTATCCACCAGTTCCAGGCCTTTCTCAAATTTTATTCCGCTGAAGGTTTCACCGACGCTGAAGGCGTCTCCGTCTTTATTGAAGTTTCGGTGATCGCGCTTGTCAAACTGCGTCTGTTTGGAGAACTTACCTGTCAGCATGCCGCTGGCTAGTGGCAACCGCACGATAATACCCACCTGTTTGGCAACCGCCTCATCGAACAAGTCCGTAACCGGCCGCTGGCGCATAAGATTGAAAATGATCTGAAGAGAGGCAAGATCATCATGCTGCATACAGGTATGCGCTTCTTCCAGTGTTTCTACGCTGGCGCCAAAATGCCTGATGTGGCCTTCCTGCTGGATTTCACGCAGCCAGTCGAAAATATGAGACTGTTGCAACACCTCATGTGGAATACAGTGCAGCTGCAGCAGATCCAGCGTGTCGCGCTGAAGCCTGTCCTGTGCTCGTTTCACAGCATCCCGTAAGTCATTCAGGCTGTAACCATCCGGGTAAGTCCCTTCACCTCTGCCATATTTTGTGGCGATAACCGCGTCGGGTGCAAGGGTGGAAAGCGTTTCCCCCAAATAGCGTTCACTCTGGCCATCGCCGTAGACATCGGCAGTATCAAAAAAGGTGATGCCATCATCGACGGCCTGCTTAATAATGGCCGTTGCGGTAGCCTCATCAATAGGACCAAAATCGCCACCCAATTGCCAACAACCCAGACCAACTTCACTGAGTTTAAGAGTTGTTCCGCCCAGTGACCGTGTGGGTATTGTTTTGTCTGACATGCTTACTCCTGCAATATTTTTTATGAGTTCGTGGAGACGTGAATAATGCGACAAGCGAGATGCTTGCACGCTGTCTTTAGGCACACAGGGTATACGGCATTGCGACGCTTTTTGATTTGCGTGGCCGCGCCTGTCCTCACAATGAACAGAAAGGGTAGCAATATGTGGTTTTGCCGGAATACCGTTTTTTTGTTTTCTGGTTAATGATTTCTTTGCATCGCGTCTTTGAACATCCGTCACCGCAGGTTCTGCGGTTGCTACAAAGCTGAAACGCCTCTCGAGTGGTAAATTGCTGAGGGCAAAGAAAGGCAGACAAAAAAATAGCTGCCAGTGGCAGCTATTTTTGTCAGAACAGGCGACAGTGCTTAGTTGAAGAAACTGTCTACTTCGCGCTCTGCTTCATCACGGCTTTTACCGTAATTTTTCTGAATTTTGCCAACAAGTTCCTCTCGACGACCATCGATTACATCCAGGTCATCGTCAGTCAGTTTGCCCCACTGCTGCTGAACTTTGCCTTTCATTTCTTTCCAATTACCTTCAATACGGTCGTTATTCATGATTTCCTCCTTAGAAAACAAAGAGCATTACATGCTCGTCACTATTAACAGGAGCAAACGCTGTTCCAGATAAAAATGCATGCAGAAGATGGCAGGTAACGATTTGAATTGATGGCTAATTTTAAGAACCAAGCCTGGCTCGCATCACATCGCTGGTTAAACTTTCTCTGTCGATCCGTGCACAATTTACAGTCGTTTTTTCACATTTTTCACTTTAGACGTCGCGTTAGGTACCGGTTGCTCATTGTTTTCGCCGTGAACGCCTTATTCAACACTTACCTTTGTATTCACTGCATTGAGAATAGCTAAATCACGCCGCTTATCTGCTTTGTGCTGCTCTTCGCTTCGTCCGCGACGCCAGTAGCTGCTGACATACAGGAAGTCATTCGGGAGGCCCTTTTCTACCTTGAAGAAAGCCCGGAGACGTCGCATCAGGCTAAATTCGCAGGCAATCCAGACGAAGGGCTGTCCTGGTCGCCAGGCAACCTCACTAACCTTTTCAGCAAAGTCATCAGCGCCTTCTACCAGCCAGTGCACGGCGATGCCGGGAGGGTGTTTCACGCTAATAATATCGTCTTGGTGTGGTATCTGGATAAAGGCATCGCCGTTGGCGGTTTCAGGTAAGCTCTCAAGATGACTGGCTATCGCTGGCAACGATGTTAGATCGCCAGCGAATAGCAGCCAGTCGTGTGCAGGATGTAGCGGTTTTATTGAGCCAGGTCCGCGAATAAGAATTTGTTCCCCTATTTTTACCTGCTGCGCCCATCGTGCACCGGGACCTGCATTGTTTTCATGGATCGCGATGTCAATGTCGAGCAGGCATTGCTGTGGCTGACATTGACGGATCGTGTAGGTTCTGAGTTGTGGCCTGTGGGATAGTACGTCGTTGCCAGTAATTGGTGCGCCGTCACTGTCGAAGAGCAGTTTTATGTAGCTTCCTGGTGCAAGTCCGGTCAGACCCCGAACCGCTTTTCCGCCCAGCGTAACTCGTTGCACACTGGCAGATAACCTCACAGAGCGTTGCACCGTTAGGGGAAACGCGTTGCCTTTTGAAGGGAGTAGCCTTCTTTTTGCCGCAAAAATAGATGTAATGAAGGGTATTTTTATCATTCAGACGCGCTCCTTTACGTCGTTCTCAGTTAACGCAGCACAACAAGTGGCGCTAACGATGTTCACTGACTCTGTATTCACTGCGCTGACTGCTGACAGGCGTCCAACATTACTTTCATCATCTGTGCCAAGTCATCGTCTGTTTCTGCTCTTTGTCGGTCGCGCTGATGCAAACCTGCTGGCAGAAGCCAGGCCGAGCCACGGCATTTGGGATTATCTTATTGTCGGTTCCCCGTTCTGACGGGCAAAAAAGGACGAGAAAAGGCATCGCTTGCAGACACTGTCCTATAAACGTATTCATCGGCACCCCGTGTTCATTCGATAGGCACACACGGTTATGCATGACGTCGGTATCTGTCGGTAATGTGATACGAAAACTGTCATCTCAGAGGGGGAATAGTCACATGGGTGCGGACAAGCGAATTAAAAAAAAGGGGCCGAAGCCCCTGGAGGTTGAAGAACCACAACATGGAAAACACTTTTGGAGACGTAAGCCAGCTGGTGAAGTTGGCTTATGTACTGATTAATTTATACCCGTAAGAAAGAATATTCCGCAGCAAGGTTTATATTAAGGTCTTAATTCTGATACGAATGAGAGTTAATCGACAGCCAGCACCCGTGCCAGCGCCGACATTGTGATAAATAACACTGTCTTTCACGACATGAAAATCAAAAAAGGCGCGCCTTATTGTGCAATAAGTGTGATGTCTCTGGCTTACGGTATCGCACTTGCAATTACACAAATACGTAAATACTCAAAGGTGCAAGTAAGCAAAGGCGCTGCCGTTCTTAGTGACAGTGACTTTCCAACAGTAATCTGGTTGTTTCGGCGCTCCGCTGTCAGGGAGTCACAATACCAGTGGCACGCCTGCGTCATGCTCGCTACCCGAGCGCAGCCGGAATGTGCCTTCGCCTATAGCTAACAGGTTACCTTTATCGTCGAAGACTTCGCCGCTTGCATGGTAAACCCGGGTGCCTTTTGCCCGGACTTTGCCCACGGCGCGAAGCGTTCCCTGCTGGCACTGACCGGTAAAAGATGTGGTCAGCGACAGAGTAATGGCTTTTCTGACATTACCGCGTACAGTGCAGTAGGTTCCCGACTGGGCACAGACTATATCCAGCAACGTGCTGAGCACGCCGCCGTGCACCACGCCACCAAGATTTAGGTGGTGCGGTTCGATATCCAGAAAGACTTCGGTTTCTCCCGCAGCCCAGCGGCCTTGCTTATATCCCAGTAATTTATGAAAACCCGCATTCATCAGTGCCTGTGAGGCTTCATGATAAGGCGGTGTATCATGGTGCATCGTAAAAACCCGGTATGGATTTGGTTTCCAGAAAATCGTCGAGTCCGTACTCACCCCATTCTCTGCCGTTGCCCGATTGCTTGTAGCCTCCGAACGGGGCAGTTAAATCCGGGTGGGCGCCATTGATGTGAACCATACCTGTTCGCATTCTTCTGGCAACCTGACGTGCCCGCTCTGGTGAGCCTGATACATAACCCGACAAACCATACGGACTGTCATTGGCAATACGCACAGCATCGTCTTCATCGTCATAGGGCATGATACACAGTACCGGGCCAAAAATTTCTTCCTGAGCAATGGTCATGTCATTGGTGACGTCAGTAAATATGGTAGGTTTTATAAAAAAGCCCTGTGACAGGTGCGACGGAAAGTCACTGCCGCCGGCTAACAGGGTTGCGCCTTCCGCTATTCCGGCATCAATCATTGCACGCACTTTGTCGAACTGACGCTGGTTGGCAACCGGACCGATGCGGGTTGTTTTCTCGTTTGGATCGCCAACGCCCTGCAGGGCTTTTTCTGCCACCGCGCGGGCAATGTCATTCACTTCCTCTAACCGCGACGCTGGCACCAGCATGCGGGTAGGGGCTGTACAGGTTTGTCCGCTGTTAGAAAATACTGACTGAACGCCAGCTTTAACCGCTTTGGCGAAATCAGCGTCATCTAACAGAATGTTGGCTGACTTGCCTCCTAACTCCAGGGACACTCGCTTCACGGTATCCGCCGCAGATTTAGACACGGCTGTTCCCGCTCTGGTAGAACCGGTGAACGACACCATATCAATATCAGGATGTGAACTCAGTGCACTGCCTACTATTGCACCATCGCCATGCACCAGATTAAATACCCCAGCCGGCACACCGGCGTCATGCAGTATCTGCGCGATAATATCGGCGCTTATTGGCGACATTTCGCTGGGCTTAAGCACCATGGTGCAACCCGCAGCTAACGCCGGGATCACCTTGCACATAATCTGATTAACTGGCCAGTTCCATGGCGTGATCAGGCCAACTACACCGATAGGCTCCTTGCGCACGCAGGTTGTGCCCTGCTGATGCTCAAACGCAAATTCACTGAGAGCTTTTGTAAAGGCATCTATGTGTGCTATTCCCATTGCGGCCTGCAAGTCGGTAGACAAACTGACAGGCGCCCCCATCTCCAGCGTAATCGCTGCGACCAAATCACTGTACCGGGCTTTATACTGTTCCCGTATCGCCTTCATGATATCCAGTCGCTGCGCTACTGTGGTTTGTGACCACGACACAAATGCCGCCTTTGCTGCTTTCACGGCACTGTCTACATCGTCGACAGAGCCCAGCGCAACTGCGCCATAAGGCTCTGCTGTTGCGGGATTAACCAGTGCCTGGGTCCGTGTTGAGTGTGGCGCACACCATTGGCCCTGAATATAAAATTGCTTGCTGTCTGTTTTCATTGTGACTCCGAGTCAGAAGAGGCCGCTTTGGGGATCGCTATGACGCCCGGGTACAGCGGCTCCTGATAAAGTTGTTCTACCTTGTTTTTACGCAGACTCAATACGGCGGACTGATTTATACTGCGTTTGTCGGACACTTCACCGGCGTCAGCATCTGGCGGGGTTGTCAGCCAGGAAAAGCGCCGGATACGCATGGATGCGCCCGAGTGTGCTGTGTTGTGTTGCAGGAGTGCCTGTCTCACTTTGTGCGTCAGTGTGTCACTTTTCAGCAAGGCGACAAGGTCGTCCTCGCCGGGCACAACGGCTTTTATCCCTTCCGGATTTGGCCAGGCCAGTATGCCTAAATAGTCTTTGTCCTGGCCAGTAATGACGATATCTGCGACCAGCGGCGTTAATGCGCTTAACAGCAGCGAGCGCAATGCGCCAGTGTGAACCCAGGTGCCGTTGAGTAATTTAAAATCTTCGCTAACCCGGCCGGCAAAGCGCAGGCCTTTTTCTGGGTTATCGTCGTCTATCCATTTCACGGCATCGCCGGTACAGAAATAGCCCTGATCGTCAAAGACCTCCTGCGTCTTGGCGTCATTGTTCAGATAGCCGGTCATTATTTGCGGGCCTTTTACCCGCATCTCGAACTTGTCGCCAACGGGCACCAGTTTCAGTTCTGTACCCGGCAGTGGCAGACCCACCGAGCCCATGCTGTTGGTGGTCCAGTGTACGAGTGTGATAACTGCGGCACTCTCTGTAGAGCCTAGTGCATTTATCATTGGAATACGATGGCCGGTCTCTGCTATTGCCAGCTTTTGAAAACGATCGTAGGTAGACTGCGGCATGTCGGAGCCGCCATAGCTACACCATTCAAGTTTGCTAAAGAAGCGCTTTCGCAGTGCGTCGTGTTTCTCCAGGGCGTCCAATAACAGTGCGTAAACTGCGGGTACAGTGGTATAGGAATCGACGGCGACATCAGCGATGTTTTTCAGGGTTGTCTCAAATTGTCCTGGTAGCGGCTTGCCTTCGTCGATATACATGGTGCCGCCATTGTAAATCACCCGGTGAATGTTCTGGTTTCCGGCATAGGTGTGATGCCAGGGCATCCAGTCCAGAAGTGTTGGCGGGTTAGTATCTGGGTCTACGTGGATAAGCGAGTTAAGTGCTGACTGAGTATATGCCAGATTACCATGCGTATTCATCACCCCTTTCGGGGCGCCGGTAGAACCAGAAGTGAACAAAATTTTGGCGACGTGGTGAGGCGTCAGGCAACGAATAGCATTCGTAACGGCCTCGGTAGCCGGAGTGTTTATCAGGGTATCGAAAGCAACGGCATTGACAGATACGGCTTCCGGATTATCTGCTTTTACATAAATTACAGGAATGCGACGCAAATCCAGTGCGTCCAGCGCACGCTGATACATAGCGGCATCCTGCACAAAGACAGCCCCGGGGTTCACCGTCTTTACGATAGCCTTAAGCTTCTTAAAGTCTTTGCTGAGCAATGAATAGTTTGGCGAAACCGGCGCCAGCGGCACGCCGGCTTTGTATCCTGCCTGAATGAGAGTGGCATGCTCAAGACTGTTGCCGGACAGGATCAACACCGGGGATTGTTGTCCCAGGTCCTGATTTAATAACCACTGGGCAATATTGTCCGATTGGTTGTCCGCATCCTGATAGGAAAGATGTTGCCAGTCACCTCTGTGTGGATTTCGTTGTGCCATAAAACTACGCTGCGGATATCGCATAACGGTGTGTTTGAACATAGCGACCAGGTTGTCGTGAACCGGGCGCAAAGAATGCGTGCTGACAACATATTGCGAGCCATCGCTACGAATTTCCCTGCTGACTTGAGGGGGCTCCCAGTTGTTTTCGGGAAACGTCGCATTTTCAGTATTCATCGCTCTCCAATGGGCCTTTTCAATACTATGTTGTAATGTTGTTAATACTGACAGAATTGGGATTGCTGCAAAATCATAATCCGCATTGCGAAACTATAAGCCTAGTTTATGGTAGCGAGATCATGTGCTGATAAGCGTTATCTGTGAATGTGTCGACAAAATAATCGGCTGTTGTTAAGAGAGGAAGGTAGTTTTATGTTTTTCGCAGCGTAAAAAGATAAATCTGTGCGTTATGAGATAGTAAACACTGACTTCACTGGAAAAAAGGTTGCGAGTTTGGCACCATTACCAGACTGACGATTTCAGGGAGAAACTTCATGAAAAAAGGCGTGCCGCTTATAGTAAGCACTTTATTTCTTGCATCTTGCAGTCCACGCCCTGCTTACCAGGAAGTAATCAGTACTTTTCAGGATAATCGGCCGACATTTACCATGATAGCGTCGCTCGCCTGCGACATCGGTAAACGGTCGCAACAGGCGACGTATCAGGTGACCGGCAAAACGCCAAAGGAAGAAGAGCTTCTGGCGCTGGCCCAGACCGTAGATATTGATGCCATTACGGTAGTTCGCGAGTCAGAACGTTGCCGTTTGTCTATGCCGGTTTGGGAGGCTACCGATGATACGGTGTGGACCCGCTATGCCTATCGGTACAATGTCAAGTTACCCCATCCCTATCTGCAGGAACAGCATGCTTATCAGCAGATCACCAGCTCGGTATCGCAAAAGCAGCCGTCAAGCATGGGGTTCGATATGAAGTTGTCCAGTAAGTGGTTTTTCAGTTTCAAAGCCAGCCACGTTAATCCTTAAATTGCCAGGGGCCAGAAGACTCTGGCTCCTCCTGCGCACTTTTTAGTTACGACGTAACTTTGCCCTGCAGTTTCATCATTCTCCTGTTTCAATTGCGGTCGACGAGCAATGGCCTTCGAGCAATCTTCAGCCGATGGCCTGAAGGTGTAGGTCATAATACGCCCAATCTATCGCGCGGATAATCGTCTGGCGTACAGGCGTTGAGGTTGTAAATCATCCCGCACCAGTGCGCGTTGTTTCGTCGGCGTGAAATTCGAACAAAGTAAGTATCAGGATACGAAAATTCATAAAAAAACATTCAAATCTCATTACCTCCGTTGGGTGTCAGAAAAGTTACACTGCATGTTGGCTTTTTATATATGGAATGTGAATGTAATGTTTAAGCTTAAACCTTTGTTGTTTTGTTGTTTCACTATGGCGGCTTCGACGGCGCTTGCGAAATCTGACAGTGTTGACATTAATATCGATGTGCAACAACCCGGTGCGGTGTTGAATAAAAACATTTACGGCCAGTTTATGGAGCATCTTGGTCGCGGTATTTATGAGGGAATTTGGGTAGGGGAAGACTCAGACATACCTAACCAGGATGGGTTTCGGTTAGATGTTTTACAGGCCCTGCGAGAATTAAAAGTGCCGCTACTACGATGGCCAGGCGGTTGTTTTGCTGATGAATATCACTGGCGCGATGGCATTGGTCCGCGTGATGAGCGTCCCAGAACCGTAAACAGTAACTGGGGTGGCGTGATTGAGGATAACGCATTTGGCACGCACGAGTTTTTCGCGTTCGCCGAATTGCTGGGAGCGGAAACCTATGTAAACGGCAACCTGGGCACCGGCAGTCCCCGCGAAATGGTAGAGTGGTTGCACTACATGACCTCAGATGCCGATACCACCATTGTGCGTGAGCGTAAGAAAAATGGCCGTGAAAAGCCGTTTAAAGTTGATTACTTCGCAGTGGGAAATGAAAGCTGGGGGTGCGGCGGTAACATGACGCCAGACTATTACGCCGATCTCTACAAACAATACTCTGCATTTCTGAAGGCGCCGGAAGATAACATGCCTAAGTTTATTGCCAGCGGGGGCACCGATGATCAGACCGAGTGGACACGTACGCTGGCAGAAAAAGTGAAGCCTTCCTGGAGTCTGCGGATGGATGCCATCAGCCATCACTATTACACTATTCCTACCAGTGACTGGGAGGTAAAGGGCAGTGCAACGGGGTTCCCGGAAGAAGAGTGGTTTTCAGCTTTGCATCGGACACTGCGTATAGAAGACTTTATTGAAGAAAATATAGCCATACTCGATGAATTGGATCCTGAAAAGAAAATTGGTTTTTACGTTGATGAGTGGGGCACGTGGTACGACGTTGATGAGGGGACTAACCCCGGCTTTTTGTATCAGCAAAATACGCTGCGCGATGCCGTTATCGCCGGGCTGAATATCCACGTTTTCAATCGCTATGCTGAGCGTGTTCAAATGACCAACATTGCCCAGATGGTGAATGTATTGCAGGCGATGATTTTAACCGACAAAGAAAAAATGGTATTAACGCCTACATATTACGCATTCAAAATGCACATCCCGTTTCAGGATGCGACCTACCTGCCAGTCAGCATAGACAATACGCCCGAATACAATCATGGCGATGCGAGTATTCCGGCAATCAGCGCGTCTGCGGCTAAGGCAAAGGATGGCAATGTGTACTTATCGCTGGTAAACACACAGCTTGAAGGTGAAGTTGACGTAACGCTGGATGAGGTAAAGCAGGTTCAGGGTCAGGTATTAAGCAGCGAAAAGATGGACGAGCACAACACCTTTGAACAGCCAGAAAACATTACACCGAAAGCGTACTCTGTCAGTGTAAAAAATGGCAAAGCGGTGGTCACCGTACCGGCAAAGTCACTCATGGTACTTAACCTGGGGCAGCTGTAATTTGAGACGTGAAAATGTGTCTGTGCTGAAGAGTCTGCCAAACGCTAATAGTTAATGTTTGCAGATCTGCAGACACTACTAAGACATCGCAGACCATAAAAAATGCCAGTCAACGTGTTGACTGGCATTTTTGTTTTCACAGGTAAGGTAGCCTGAATCGGTTATTGCGACCGTTGTTTCAACCTGTTAGTAGAAGGTATAGGTGGCTTCTACACCGATGATACGGCCTTTGGACAAGGGCGAAAACGTACCAAACGAGAGTTGCGTGTCGCCGCCGTGTTTCACCTCATCAAACAGGTTTTTACCGAAGACAGAGAACACCCAGCTGTCGTTGTCTGTTCTGAAATCAATACCGGCATTCAGGATCTGCAAGTCATTAATGTAGCCTAAATTGTTATCGGTATAGAAGGTTTTGTCACGGTAAGAGTAATTCACCCGGGAAGTCATGACGCCCCAGCCTTCCAGTTCCAGATCGTGGGTCAGCCCGACACTGTAAGTGATGTCTGGTACCCGCGGTATTTTCAGTTTTTCGTCAGCGCCATCTACCATTCCGTCGCCGTTAAGGTCGTAAATGACATCCGTATAGTCTGCGTCAATCAGGCCTAAATTGAAGGTGGCGGCGAGGTTTTCGGTAACACGTACAATACCATCGAATTCCAGCCCCAGCATTCTGGCTTCGGCGGTGTTTTTAATAATCTGAATAACCGAACCATCCGGTGCCGGCAGGTTAACTTCCCGCTGCATATCGTCTATTTGGGTCAGGAATACGGCAGCATTAAAGCGACCCCAGTCATGATCAGACTTATAGCCAACTTCATAACTGTTCACGGTTTCTTCATCAAACGGACCTGGCCCATTCGCTTCGCGAAGTTCCGGCGTGCTGATATCGGCGGTATTTCGTAAGTTATAGCCGCCTGAGCGGAAACCTTTACTCCAGTGGCCGTATATGGTCGTTTGATTATCATACTTGTAGGTTGCGCCCACTTTTGGCGACACGCTGGTCCACTCTTCGTCATCAACAAAATCAAAGGCACAATCATTGTCCAGGTAGATGTTACAGACCGGCCCCTGCGGAATGATAAATCCCTCGTTTATAGAAGAGACATTGCGGTTCAGAGACGCAATTTCTACTGACTTCTCTTCGCGGGTGTAGCGAAGTCCCGCTGTCAGTGTCAGCTTCTCTGTGAGGTCGTAATCCACAGCACCAAAAACACCAACGCTCTTAGTATTGTGGTTACCACCGCCATCCTGGTAAATGCCTGCGGCCAGCAGCTCCGGTACGCCATCACCCGTGATATCCTGCGATACGTTAGTCAGCGGCAGTAAGCGTCGCTCGTGGTAAGTCAGGTCATTATCATAGTGATACAGACCCACTGTCACGTCAGCTTTATCAATGGGCTTGTTGTAGCGAAGTTCATGGGTAGTCTGCTCTGAGGCAGTCCACGCATCGGAATGGAAAAGGGTAAATGGCTGGGAATCAATATCGCCAAGTGACGGTGAATAATAATCGCGATATCCGAAGATATAGGTAGCAGTTCCGCCGCCGACATTGTAATTCGCCGTGAATGAGGCCAGCTCAGAATCCATTTCCTGACTACCGCGCTCATTAATCGAGAAGTCATGTGAGTCGCGGTCAAAGGTTTGTGCAAATGGTGCCAGCGGATGCGGGCTGGGAAACGCAATATTTGGGTTAATGCCCAAACCGTTGGTATGGTTCTGTGACGCCGGGCCATCACCTTCCGCGTCCATATCTTCATATTTGAAAATCATTTCAAGATCTTCAGTCGGCTCCCAGTATGCGGTACCGCGCAAAATGGTCTGCTTGAAGGCGCCGTGATTGCTGCCATCAAAACTGTTTTTAAACCAACCATCGTCATCGGTATGATACACACTGAACTTGGTAGACAGGGTATCGGTAACCGGAACACTGACGGTGCCCTGTACGGTGGTTTGGTTGCCACCAGGACCGCCGCCGGTCAGAGACGCTTTAATGCTGCCAGCCACGGTATCTTCAGGGCGCTTAGTGGTAATAAGCACCGCGCCACCGGTAACGTTACGGCCAAACAGGATCCCTTGAGGACCGCGCAGAACCTCGACACGTGCCACATCAAACATGTCGGTGACGACACCGCCATTGGTCCCCACGTAAACGCCATCAATAAATACGCCTACAGTCGGGTCAATTGACGGTATCGAACTGTTTACCCCAAGGCCACGGATTGAGAAGTTGGCGACACCGCGCGCGGTGCCCACATCGTCCATCACCACGTTGGCAATACCAACCGACAGATCATTGAAATCTCTGAACTTCATGGCTTCCAGTTGCTGTGCCCCAAACGCGGTAATGGCTACCGGTACATCCTGAATGGATTCCACCCGTTTACGAGCGGTAACCTCAATTTTTTCAAATAGTTTATCTGTTGCCTTTTTTGACGTTGGTGCTGACTCTTGCGTTGCGCTTTCTTCCTGCGCAACAACCTGCGATGCGGCGAGTGCCATTGCAACAGAGGATGCCAGTAAGGTACTGGTGAATCGAGTTCGGGTTCTTGCTGTGGTTGACTTGCTTATCATGTGCGTGTCCCTTTGAACGGTTTGATATCAAACCTGTTAACGGTATGTTATAAATTTGATAACTAAGCTAGCACTGGCAAAATCAACGATCAATATAGTGGAATGTGTTTTCGCATAGTAAAACCAATTTTAATAATGATGGTGAAAAATTAGCGAGAGTGATAGTGGTCGCCCAGCCCTCGTAACTACTGGTTCAGCGGGATCGGGAGGGGGCCAGCTGCGCAATGGCGATTAGTGTGAAGACAGCTATCAGAGCCGTAGCAGCCAGAAACGGGAGACGATGCCCGTAGGAATAGAACAAAGCAGAAACCGGCGGACCAACCACATAGCCCATTGCGGGTGTTGCCGTGATCATCCCGGTTACGGTGGCCTGTTTTTCGGGGTGACAACGACTTGTGGCAACCGCAGCGATAGAGGGATACCCCATCCCCATGGCCAGCCCCAGTAACATCATGGCGCAATACAGCCCGTAAATAGTCTGATGTAAATACAGTAACAGGTAAGCAGCAGCCAGCAGCGGCATTGCTATCATGATTAGCTTTTCCGGACGGGCACGGGTTCGCTAAACAATAAGTAGTTGCACGCCAAGTGAAAAAATGGCGCTTATCATCATGGCCAGGCCAACGCCCTGGGCGGCTTTTACAGGCGTTGCCCCGTAGTGATCAATCAGGAAAAAGCCCAGCGTTTGCTGCATCATAGCCATGGCGCAAAAAACGCTGGCGCATAATGTTATCAGTAACGCTGTCAGTGGTTTCAGAGTCTCTGTTGCGACAGCCTCCGGCTGGCTGTTTTGCGGCGATGATGGCATGGCAACATGGGCCGGTAATTTGGCCCATACCAGAAACAGTGCTATCAGTGTCAGCAGGACAATCGAGTATAGCGGTGTCAGCAGGCCAAAGCCCACTAAAGCCCCTGCATAGGTGGGCCCGAGAACCTGGCCGAGATTGTTCGCGGAGGTCACCTTACTGATAGACTTTACCCGCTGCGATAACGGACTGATGCCAATCGCATAACCCACTGCAGAGGGCGGCGTGGCTGACATGATGCTGGATTGCAGGCTTCTGGAGAGCAACAGCGATACAAACAATACGCTGCCGACAATATAGCCGTTCAGACCTAGCGCCCATACCAAAGCAAACAACAGTGTACCAAGGGTATAGCCGGTGAGACCCACCATTAAAATACGTCGGTGACCCTGCTTTTTCGCGATACGGCTCCAAAAGGTCGTTCCCAGTGCAAAGATAAATGCCGAGCTGGACATGATGACAGCTACCTGAAACTCAGTCAGGCCGGCGTCTCTTCCAAGGGAGGGTAAGGTGGTGAGCACCACACTCTGACCCATTGCGGTAGCCAATAACGCGAAGAACAAAATTCTGAAGGGCATGCTAAGGTTACATCCGGATCTATCATTGACTGGTGCTGCCGGGCACCCCTATCGGTTTGAAATGCATTGCCGCATCAGGCATAAATCTCGCCGGTTTCACGCATTATACCGTAAAAGTCGGTCAGGTAACGCCGTCGCCGCGGTTATACAGGCTTGTTGTGTTTGCGGCAAAAGGCGCAGCGCAGCCACACTGTCTCTGTGCCCCGTGCAATGCTCTCCAACTGCTGGCGACATCCGCTTTTATCGCAGGAGAACACAACTGTACGGTGCGGTTTGGCATTGCCTATTCTACACAGGTCGAAACAGAAACCCGATGAAGGGAGTCAATTTTATTCAGGCGCGACGTTTACCTGTGCGCTCACCCGCTGACAGCGTGTCATAACTTGCCAGCGGCATGCGCGCTGCCATGGCCTGTATCAGGTAAGCAGACGGTTTCCAGCGAGGTCCTGACGACTTTTCCAGTGCGTTAAGCTCTGCCACTACATTGTCCAATCCCAGACTGTCGGCATAGCACAGCGGCCCTCCACGAAAAATAGGAAAGCCGTAACCGTTTACCCAGATAACATCGATGTCGGAAGGACGCTGTACAATTCCCTCGTCAATAATTTTACACGCTTCATTGATAAGCCGAAGTGTGAGGCGACGAACAATGGTGTCGTCATCAATTGGCACCCGACTAATCGATAAGTCTGCCGCTGTAGTGTCGATAATCTTGTCGACAGCAGGATCGGGAATCGGCGCTCGACAGCTTTGTTCATAACGGTAGTACCCGGCTTCGGTACCTTGCCCTACTCGTTCAGCTTCAACCAACTTGTCTGCTACAGGGCTGGTAACAGGTAAGTTATCTGCGCCGCGTTGTTGTCTTGACTTGCGGGCATGGTAGCCAGCCTCCAATCCAATCAGATCTGCCATTTGAAATGGCCCCATGGCCATCCCGAACCGGCGCATGGCATCGTCTGTTTGCACAACGCCGGCCCCTTCCAGCAGTAATGCATCCGCTTCTCTGCTGTAGACCGACAACATCCGGTTGCCAATCAGACTGTCACTGCCGCCAGAAAGCACTGCCACTTTTTTCAGCGAACGCGCCATCGCCATGGCGGTAGCGACGGCCGCGGGTCGGGTAGCGTCACCCTGCACAACCTCAACCAACTGCATTAAATGTGCTGGGCTAAAAAAGTGCATGCCGACGAGTTGGCCTGGTGATTTGAGCCCCTCAGCCAGTGCATTAATATCCAGGGTCGATGTGTTGGTTGCGATTACTGCGTTAGAGGAAAGCAGGTTGAGTAATTCGGTGAACAGGCGCCGCTTTGCATCCCTGTCTTCCTGAATCGCTTCAATAACCAGATCCGTCCCTGACACATGACTTAGTTGTTGAGAGGTAGAAAGTCTTGCGAACGCAGCATCCCGCTGTTTGTGTGTGAGTTTATGTCTTCGCAGTAAACTTGTCAGCGACTGTTCGATAGCTGCTCTGGCAGTATCCAGTGCATGTTGGTTAAGATCTACAAGTGTTACCGGGTATCCGGCCAGCAGGCAGGAAGTGGTGATACCCTGTCCCATTTTCCCGGCGCCGACAACACCAACGGTGTGTACGGTGATTGGTGTTGTCTCTGCTGCAAGCAGGTCCACTCGCGGGGCACGGCGCTGCGCAAAAAACACGTAACGCTGGGCACGGGATTGATCGGACTGCAAACACTCGTTGAACAAGCTGCGTTCAAAACTTATGCCTTTGGCGAATTTACCTTTGGTCGCGGCCTCGACGGCATTCACTGCCGCCAGTGGCGCATTGAAACCGGGGGCGGCGGCTGCCAGCTTGTCGCGGTAATCCTCAAAAAAGTCTTTGTTCAACACTGCCGTATTGACTTTACGCTCGCTCAGGCGACGAATGGGAGAGTGTGTGCGCAGTAGATGTCTGGCATACTCTTTGGCGTTATCCAACAAATTCTCATCGACCACTCTGTCAATAAGTCCGCTTAGACCGCCCTCTCTGGCACTGCTGAACTGGGCAGAGGTAATCATGTTAAGGGCGGCTTCGGCACCAATTAATCTGGGTAAACGCTGCGTCCCCCCGGCACCAGGCAGGATCCCCAACTTCACTTCCGGGCATCCCAATTGCGCGTGACTGTGTGCAATTCGATAATGGCAGGTTAATGCCAGCTCCAGGCCGCCACCCAGCGCGTTACCTTCGATTGCCGCCACTACTGGTTTTTCAATATCGTCGATGATTGCGAGCAATTCAGGTAGTGAAGGCGCGTCCGTAGGCTTACAAAATTCATGAATATCAACACCGGCAGAAAACGCACTGTGTTCGCCATGTAATACGGCTGCGAGTAGCTTTTTGTCTTTTTGAAAGGCGAGAAAAGCGTCCTTCAATTCGCGTCGAACGCGACCGGAAAGGGCATTCACCGGCGGGTTATTGATAGTGATGATTGCTATATCATCTTCTCTTTCAAGCTTTACCACGTCACACATGAGCGAAACCTCGTTATCAGCCTGCCGGCATTGTAAACTAAAAGTTGAGTTATTGTAAAAGATTATTTCGCACTGCGGTATTTGATGTTGTTTTAAAAACTGAAAGTGGGCTGTTAAAAGTCCGTAATCAGGCTTTGAAAGGCAGTTGTTCGACTTCCCGATGACAAAAGTACTGCGAAAAGGACAAAAAAAATGCCCGCTAAAATAGCGGGCCAAATCAGAGGTAATGTTAAGGCCTGAATAGGCCTAGAGGGGAGAGGTTAACTGTCTACAGACAGTTCACTTATTACGTCATCGACGTCATCAGTGTTCGTTGCTATGGCTATCGCCAGATCCCGTTCACTTTCGGATCTCACGGTGCCAGAAAGAGTAACAATCCCTTGTTTTGATTTAACATCAATGTCGATACCAGAGAGTTGATCGTCCAATAGTAAGCGGGTTTTAATTACCGTTACTACTTTTGCATCCTGCAAATCTCGTGTGAACGCGTCCCAATCACCATCAAAATCATCTGGTGTGATCACAGACAACCGGTTATCAACAGATTCAACACCATCCAGCGACTTGACTAACTCCGTGGCAAGCGCTTTGTCGACTTCACTGTCGACCTTTCCTGTTAGGATGACTTTTCCGTCCCTGACGTCCGTGTTTATGTCGAATGTGTTTAACTGACCATTGAACAGAAGCGTGGCTTCGGCTTTACCATCAATCCATGCGTCCTTGGCTGATGCTTTCCATTGGTTGCCCGAATCATCAGCGAGTACTGGCGAAGACAAGGTCAATGCTGCAATCGTTGCAGTTACGCTAAATAAACGTGTCATTGCTGTCTCCTGTTCGTTGTCTGTATTAATCAGTAAGCCAAGAGCGTGCCAATCCTGTAAAAATGCCGTAACTAATTGATAATTATGAGTTGTTTATAGATTCTTGAGATCAAAGATAAATTTATTTTCATCTTGTGAGTATTTTTTTCTCATAGTGTGTCGTTTCTTACAGACACAACTACAACGAAAGTATAATGAAGGAAATTTTGCAGATACAGTCACCAGGGATTACCGTGAGAAACACCGCCACGCCCTACTGGTTAGTTTGATGGGCCTTAACGAAATAACAAATCGGTAATGTGTTGCTAACCGTGAAATCTTGACTGTTGGTATAAAAAAGGTGCTGGCTAATACAAAAGGCTTAGCAGCACCTGTCAGGGAGACTAGTATGTCCAGTTTACCGACAACATATAATTGCGCGGTGCACCATAGAAGCTTTGTGCCCAGTACAGCGTGGTTAAATAGCGTTCGTCCGTCAGATTATTTACGTTCGCGCTAACCCTTACTGCGTTAGTCACATCATAGCTGGCCATCAGGTTAACCAGGGTGTAGCTGTCCTGACGGGAGTAGAAGGGGACGCCGTCGACAGCACCCTGCTCGCGAAAAATGGCATCCTGCCACTGCACGGATGCGCCCACTCTCAATTCTGGCATCGATTCAAACTGATAGTTGGTCGCCAGGTTTAGCTTCTTCTCTGGAGTGTAGGCTTCAACCTGATCATTACCATCAATATCAAATACCGTTACCCCCAGTGAGGTTTGCAAATTCGGCAGAAGCGCGCCGGAAATATCCAGCTCCCAACCTTTTGAATTAATGCCTTCACTGCCTTCATACACAGATTCCGGTACGCCGGTGACCGGGTTGACGATATCTGCTGAATACACAGCCAGGTTGGTCTGTTTGATATCAAAGTACGCCACGGTTAAAAGTGCACTGTCGTTGAACAGTGAAGCTTTCATACCCACTTCAGCCGCTTCGCCGGTAACCGGGTCTAGACGTTCGAAGTTCTCGTTCTTCTCAGTTTGCGTCTGGAAGGTTTCGGTGTAGCTGGCATACAGGTTGATGTCGTTATTCAGTGCGTAAACCAGCCCTGCGTATGGCACCAGCTCTGAAGCATCTGAGGTTTCATCTACGGCGTAAGACGTGCCTTCAATTTCTATATCGTTATAACGCGCACCAAGAATCAGATTCAGATCACGACTCAGAGTAAGGTTAGTGGCGGCATAGTATGCCGTCTGGCGCTGAGTAACATCACTGGTGTAGTCCGGGCCCGTATCGGTAAGTTCAGGGAAGGGGACATCGCCGTCAAAATCGTCCGTGGCTGGTAAGGCCGGGAAACCGTTGCCGGTGTGGAAGTCGTAAAGAGAGCGGTCCTGATACTCAAGATGACCATAGTTTACTCCGAATACTACGTCGTGACGCTGACCAAATGCCTCAAACACGCCGCTTAATTTGATGTCGGCATAGTCTTGCTTATCATCAAGATCATACTCGCTGGCATAACCAATCAGACCCAGGCCCGTCTCAGGATCAATCGATGAGTAAGTATAAAACAGCAATGAGTCCTCATCGGTATCTACGTGCATGTAGTCTGCATTCAGCGTCCAGTCTGCAGACAACTGATGTTCAAGACTGGCGAATACGCGGGTATCGGTCACATCCCAACGTGACCAGTCAGCCGCAGTGTTAGTGCTGGTTGGAAAATTCGTCGGCGAACCGTCTGAATAAAACAGTGTGAGTGCGCCCCACATGTTACCTTTGGCATCGCTTTTTTGCTGGCTTGCGCCGACCAGAATTTCAGTATTTTCAGACAGGTCGGCAGATAGCACACCATAGGCAATCGTTTTGTCGACTTCGTAGCGGTCCAGATACGACGCTTTATCTTGCTTTGCCAGCACCACACGACCACTGACGTTGTCGGTAAGTTTGCCTGATGCATCGACATCCAGGCGCTTGTTGTTCCAGCTACCAATTTGGCCACGAACTGATACAAAGTTATCTTCGGTAGGCTTTTTTCTAACCAGATTAACGGTTGCTGATGGATTGCCCACGCCTGTCATCAGGCCATTAGCTCCCCGAATGACTTCTACGCGGTCGTAAATTGCGGTGTCCAGATCGCCATGGGTGTTGCCGTTGATGACCGGCAAGCCCAGCCCGTCCACCTGGAAGTTGGAAATATCGAAGCCGCGGGCCGTATAATAGGTGCGATCCGTCTCTACTTCTTCTACATTTACGCCAGTCACATTATTCAGCAGAGTGTTTACATCGTTCAGTGAATAGTCGCGGATCTGCTCAAGGCCGATAACCGACACAGACTGTGGTAGATCTTTAATACTGATCGATAACGGTGATGCACCCTCTGCTTCATTGTAGCGATACCCCTGTAGACGCTGACCGCTGACAGTAAGCTTTTCGATATCACTTTCACCGGGTACCTGCTGTACATTCTGGTTTTGCGCAGAATTTTCCTGAGCAGATAATGCGGTAGAAAGACCTAATGCGAGTAAAGTTAAAGGAAAGAGGCGTGAAGCTTTCATAGTGTCCTTGATCTAAAGTGTAGTGCAAATGAGAATGATTCGCAGTAAGTTACAGCTTATGGCGTTTTCTTTCAAGGATTGCGGGTAAAAAGATATATAAGAAAGTTGATATATAAGATTATGTGCATATAATAGGAATACATGTCATCAGGTAGTGTTGCCGGGAAAATGAAAAAGATATTGCATTGGGTAGTCGAGTTTAGTACGCAAAAGCCGTTGTGGGTGTATGCATTGCTGCTACTGATTGCGGTGGGCGCTGGTAGCCAGATACCCCGTATCCAGATTGATACCGATCCGGAAAATATGTTGAGCGAAGATCATCCGTCGCGGGTTTTCCATAACCAGACAAAACGTGATTTCGCCATGCATGATGCGATTGTGGTAGGTGTCGTCAACGAGGGCGAAGACGGTGTGTATACCCAGACGGCCTTATCGGACATTCATGTGCTCACCGATGAAATTCTTGCTATCGAAGGCGTGATTGATGCTGACGTGATGTCGGTCTCAACGGTAGACAATATCTCCCAGGAAGGCGCGGGAACGATTCGTTTTGAATGGATGATGCCACGCCCGCCAGCCTCTGAGCAGGAAGCGCAACAAATCAGAGAGAATATTGAACGTCTGCCGTTGTTTTACGACACGCTGGTGTCGAAGAATGCCAAAGCGGCTGCCATCTATGTGCCTATTGCTGACAAAAACGAAAGCTACCGCATCGCCCAAGACATTCGCGCTGCAACGCAATCACTGACAAGCAACAACGCCTGGTATATCACCGGCCTGCCGGTGGCGGAAGATCAGTTTGGTTTTGAAATGTTTGTACAAATGGGCATTTCAGCACCGCTGGCCGGGCTGACAATCTTTATCCTGTTATTCCTGTTCTTCCGTAATTTGCCGCTAATTACCGCGCCCATGGTGGTGGCAATGGCCACCGTGATTGTCACCATGGGCCTGCTAATCGGTTTTGGTTTTACTGTGCACATCATGTCATCCATGATCGCCATCTTTCTGATGCCCATTGCGGTAGTAGACTCGGTGCATATTTTGTCAGAGTTTTCAGACCGGTATAAACCGGGCGAAAGCGCATCGAAGACCATTACTAAGGTAGTGGAGCATTTGTTCACGCCGATGCTGTATACCTCAATAACTTCATCGGTTGGTTTCTTCTCGCTGATGCTAACGCCCATTCCACCGGTGCAGATTTTCGGGGCCTTCGTGGGTTTCGGCATTCTGTTTGCGTTTATGGTAACCATTACCTTTATTCCGGCCTATATTTCCCGTATGAGCGATAGTGCCCTGACTAAGCTGCAGGCCACTTTGCATGAGGGAAGCAGTGAAGGGTCGCGGGTTGCACGGATTGCGCGCGGGTTGGGGTACATTGCCAATCATTATCGTGGGGCACTGCTGGTGACATTCGGCGTCATTTTCGCAGTCTCGGTGTGGGGCATTACGCAAATTCAGATTAACGACAACCCGGTGCGCTGGTTTAAGTCCGATCATGAAATTCGCGTGGCTGACCGGGTATTAAACGACAATTTCGCCGGGACATACAATGCATACCTGGTGCTGAGTGATGAGCGTGCGATGCCAACAGTTGACTCATTGCTATCAGAGCCGGCCGCCCCGGCCACGCTGGATGCATGGCTTGGCACCGTAACAGCGAATGTGGCTGAACAGTCTCAGAACGAGCGTATCCAGTGGCTGATCATGGCCATTGACGATAAGCTGTTTGAGGTGGATAGCGCAGAAGAGCTGGCCTATCTGGATGCGGTCATGGCAAAGGCCGACGCCGCCCAGTCTGCTATGAAAACCTTTCAGTCGCCGGAGGTTCTGGCGTATATCGAGCGCATGCAGAACTACCTGAACACCACCGGCAAAGTGGGCAAATCCAACTCACTGGCTGATGTGGTGAAAGTGGTGAACCGTGAGTTACGTTCTGGTGATGAAAAAGATTATACATTGCCAGATTCCAGCGCCGCGGTCGCACAAACGTTATTGCAATACCAGTCGTCACACCGCCCCAACGATCTCTGGCACTTTGTCACGCCGGATTACCGCAGCAGCTTAATCTGGCTACAGCTTACCAGTGGTGATAATCAGGATATGACGGACGTGGTGTCACTGGTAGATCGCTATATTGACAGCAATCCGTTGCCTGCAGGCTTGTCAGCTGACTGGGCCGGAAAGGCGTACCTGAATGTGGTGTGGCAGGACAACATGGTGGCAGGCATGCTGGACAGCCTGCTGAGCGCGTTTGTCATTGTGTTTATTATGATGGTGTTGCTGTTCCGCTCTTTCATCTATGGCGTGCTGGCGATGCTGCCGCTGACTATTACCATCACGTTTATTTACGGGCTAATCGGCATTGTCGGTAAAGACTACGACATGCCCATCGCCGTGCTGTCCGCCCTGACACTGGGCTTGTCGGTGGATTTTGCGATCCACTTCTTAGAGCGCGCCCGGGCCACGTTTCGTGAAACCGGTGATGTTGCCAACACTATGAACAACATGTTTGCCGAGCCGGCCAGTGCCATTACCCGCAACGCACTGGTGATTGCCCTGGGGTTCACGCCACTGCTGTTCGCGCCACTGGTGCCGTACATCACCGTGGGCGTATTTTTGGCCAGTATTATGGCGATTTCTGCCCTGGTCACTTTGTTGGTTTTGCCAGCGTCGATGACCTTGCTTCGTCGCTGGGTGTTTGTGCCTTCGGAATAAGGAGAGGTAACAATGACATTTTTCAAACGTAAATTACTGGCTTCACTGAGTGCTGTGTTGTTGTTCGGCCACACGACCATGGCGCAGGATGTGGACGTAAACGCGCTGATTAAGCAGGCAGAGAAAATCGCGTATTACGCCGGCGATGATGGTCGCGCCGACGCACGTATGTTGATTGTGGATGCACAGGGCCGCAAGCAGATGCGTCAATTCACCATTCTACGCAAAGACGTGGAGGATAATGGCGATCAGAAAATGATGGTGTTTTTCTCACGGCCCACTGATGTGAAAGACACTGTGTTTCGGGTAGAGAAACACGCCGCCAATGATGTTGACGATGACCGCTGGTTGTACCTACCGGCGCTGGATCTGGTAAAGCGCATCTCAGCTGGAGACAAGCGCACCTCGTTTGTCGGCTCACACTTTTTCTATGAAGATGTGTCGGGCCGTGCAGTAGCGCAGGATAACTTTACGCTGCAGGATGAAACTAACGATGTGTACGTGCTAAAAGCGACACCCAAACAACCGGACTCAGTCGAGTTTGCGCATTACATCGTGCATATCGATAAAACCACATCGCTGCCGGTATTAATCGACTTCTTCAAAGAAGATGGTACGCACTACCGTCGTGTGGAAACCGTCACAGTAGAAGAGGTGCAGGGGTTCCCTACCGTGCTGCGCTCAAAAGTGTCTGACCTGGCTTCCGGCGGCTACACGTTGATGGAGTTTAGAAATACACAGTACAACATCGATTTACCGGATGATGTGTTCTCAGAACGCAGCCTGCGTACACCGCCGCTGAAATGGATTCAGTAATGAAGATATTGGCTTACGCAGCGTCGCTGGCGCTTACGGTGTCAGTGTTACCGGCAATGGCGCAAGTCGCCACGCCGCCGCCTGAAGATGAGTGGCAAACCGAAGGGTTTGACGAATGGGATGAGTGGGAAGAAAAGGACACCTCGCCATTAACTTTGGCTGGCTTCGTGGAGGTAGCTGCCGGACGCCGTCTGCAGAACGACCCGGCACTTTCTTCAGATACCACACTGGCAGATGTCCGCGTGCAACTGCAGGCAGATTACACGCTGGCGGCCTCACAAATCTCTTTTCGTGGTGATATCTGGTACGACGGTGTTACCGATGGCGTGGAAACCTCAGTGCGTGAATTGGCGTGGCAGGGGAACCTTGCCAGTCTCGGAGACTGGTGCAATCATTTCGACGTCAGAATCGGTCAGCAGGTGCTCACCTGGGGCACGGGCGACTATGTATTTCTTAATGATATGTTTCCCAAAGATTACCAATCGTTTTTTGCCGGCCGCGACGATGAATACCTCAAAGCTCCCAGCCTCTCGGCGAAAGTCTCTGGCTACTTTGATGCTTTTAATGTCGATGTGGTAGTGACACCGGAATTTGCGCCTGACAATGGAATTACCGGTGACTTCTTTTCGTTTTTTAGTCCTCAGACTGCCATGAATGTCGCACCGGAATTTACCGTGGCTGATGAGAACGAGCCTGATGGCAGTGAAGTGGCGCTGAGACTTTATAAAACAGTGGGGACCACCGAATACGCGCTGTATGGATACCGCGGTTATAACAAATTACCGCAGGCCGCCGACGATCTTGGCCGCCCCAGATACAGCCGCTTGAACGTGTACGGTTTTAGTGTCGTACGCCCGCTGGGTCCGGGTTTAAGCAAATTTGAATATGCCTATCATGATGCGGTGGAAGACAGTCGCGGCGACAACCCACGGGTACCAAACAGTCAAAGCCGCTTTCTGGTGGGGTACGAACAGGAGTTAGTAGCGAATTTAACCGGCAGTGCCCAGTGGTATGTGGAACGCACTCATGATCATGAGGCACTGCTGGCAAACTCGCCCTGGCCGGTTTTCGAGCAGGAAGGAACACGCCATGTGATTACCACGCAATTGCTTTATCGCGCGATGCGTCAAACGCTGACGCTGCAAGCTTTCAATTTTTATTCTCCGACCGACAAAGACGGCTATATACGGTTGAAAGCCACCTATTCACCAGGCGATAAATGGCAGGTAAGTGGCGGTGTGAATGGCTTTTACGGCACTGAAAATCACACCTTTTACAGTCAGTTTCGCGATGCGTCCAATGTGTACGTGTCGTTCAGATGGTTTTATCAGGAGTAAAGCGTATGTCAGCTGAAAGAGCGTTAACCGCATTTGCCGGTTTCATGGTGTTGTTGTCCGTCGTGTTAACTGTATGGGTAAATGACAACTTTATCTGGTTCACTGCATTTATCGGGGCGAACCTTTTCCAGCAAAGCTTCACCGGCTTTTGCCCGGCAACGATTGTGCTGAAAAAGGTATTTGGCTTTAAAACGGAAAAAGAACTCGCTTTGGGTAAGTCAGCCTCGCCTTATTCGTGACAATGCTTTTTGATGATGGTGTCACTGTTTTTTTCCATATCCGCATGCTGACAGTGGGCGGTAGTCACGGGTGCGGGATGAGAGCCGCTCAGCGCTGTTTGCTCAGGCTCTCTTGTGGGCCGCAATAACCTTTGCATGTCTTCAGTCATTTCCAGGTAATGACCATAACATGCTGTTTGCAAGTTGTGTTGTTCGCAATAAACAACAAAATTCTTCAGCTGTTTGCCAGCATTGGTAGGGCTCTCAGGTGCAACATCCCATGTACTGGGTTGAGTCGGGCACAGCGTAAGCCACACTTCACCAGAGACAACGGGGTTGTTATCAAAAACGCGGTGAACGTGGCGCTGAAACATTGCCAGGTTTTCTTCTGTTTCAAAGCGCGAACGCATTAATCCATCGTAACCACTAAACGTGTAGACGCGCGTTTTTAGCAGAGGCTGATGACGTCGCTTTTCTGCCGCTACCTCAAGAGCCCGCTGCTCCAGACAGCGCTTTACACCGTAAACGTTGCAACGCGGACACGTAGACTGGATGTCACTGTCTCTCTCAGAAACTTCAGAGAAAATATAGTTGCAATCAGCACAGCGATAAACCTTTGATTTTTTATTCTTCATGGTAATTCAAGGTACTTGGTTTGCGAGTTTACTGCACGTTGTAATCAATGCCTGCAGCATCTAAATATAAGAAATGCTGAGTGACCTTCAATTATACATAAGTCTAAGAAAATTGGAGAAAATTGATGACGACGCCAGGCATCGTGGTGTCGTCTGTTGCACGCTGGTAACGGTTATGAACAGGAGGCCAGATTGTTGTCAGCGATGGCTGGTATCGGTTTGGTTAGCTCGATGATATAACCGTCCTGATTAAAGGCGATATCTACGATGTCTCCTGGGGAAAGAGTATCAGGTATGCTCTTTTTCTCATGAAGTGTGGCTACCAGCGAGTCGGATAAGGCAATAATGTCTTCGTTACAGTTGCTGAGTACCAGGGTGTCGCCTACTGTCAGCACCGTTGCGGGCTGCTGATATCGGGATGAGACAATTAGCTGGCGCTGCTGGTAAGCGGTAAACTCGCGAACCTTCTGCGCGCTGAAATCGGGCTGTTTACCGGTACTGGTGTCAAAACCGTGATACTGAACCATGGCCACATCGACAACCGTGCCAGGAGGCGTAACTAGCGTGATACTGGTGCCCCATATACCAATAAAAGCAATAATCGCCACCACTGCTGCGGCAGCAAGTTGCCATTGCCGCAATGGAAGCGGAGACGACACTTTGCGTGCGTGATGACTGTTTTTCTGCAGCACATAACGGCGCAGTTTGTCAGGTGCCGGATAGTGACGCTTATGCTGTTGGTATTGTTTCGCAAGCGGATCGTGCTGGTCAGTCATGTGCGGCCTCTAACGCGCTTTTCAAACTTTCACGGGCATAACGCAGTCGCGTTTTAATAGTCTCGCGATTGCTGTGACAAATTGTCGCAATTTCCTGTAATCCAAATCCTTCCTGTTGCAGACAAAATGCTTCGCGCTGGACAAATGGCAAGGCGGCAAGTGCTTGTCTGAAACAATCCGACTGTTGATAAACGCCAGTCTCGGGGGCAGCTTGCTTGCTAAGTAACGCGTCATCATAAGTAAGCCGTCGCTGTTTTCTGATTTCATCAATCAGAGCGTGTCTGCCTAGGGTAAACAGCCAGCTTTCAAAGCGCCCGCTGGCGACGTACAGGTGACGTTTCTCAATGACCGTTACCCAGGTTTTTTGCGCCACATCCATGGCAGTGTCCGGCGATGTCATGGCCAGAAGAAAGTGGTAAAGATCATCACCGCATTCATCATACAAGCGTGCCAGCAGCGCCTGTTCGCCGGTATCGGCGTAGCGGCTCATCAGTATGTCGTTTGAAATACTGAGTCCGAGCCACTGCTGGATAGAGAGTACCACGCTCAACGGATATCCTTACTGGTCAAGTCTGAACGTTAATAATACACGCATATCTGGCTGGCTCACAGCGTTGCCTTCAACGACTTTCGGGCGGTACTTCCATCGTGCGAGTGCGCGGCGAGCCTCACGATTGAAGACTCTTGCCGGTTCAGCGTCAATGATGGTGATATCCTTAACGCCACCAAGCGCGTCTATGGTGAACGACAAAGATACCCATCCCTCAATGCCATCCCTCGCGGCGTCTGGTGGGTACGCCGGCTCGATTTGTACCACGGGTCGGGCTTGTTGATCGCTCAGTCCTGAACTGAAATCGTTATCTATGGTTATTTTATCAATCCCGGTAAATCCGGTGCCGATGTTGGGCTCCCCCATCGTGACCTCTATAGGATCCGACGTGATTCTGCTGGGAGGCGGAGGGGTTTGCGGTTTTTCTCTTTTTGGCAGCGTGGGACGCACTATGGTTTTCTCATCTTCCAGTTGCAATACCGGGTTGGGGATGACCGGCATAGAGCTCACCACAAGGGGAGTGTCATCCTGAGCAACCAGCTTCGCCATCACTGCAAACAATCCGAATGTGATAACGCCCCCCAGTGTAATTGCACCGAGCAGGCGTGCCGGTGATGGTGTGGGTGTGTTAAAGCAGGTAAGTGTTGTCATGTTATTTCTCCTCTTTTCAACCAAACGCCTGAGGTGGTGAAAAGGGGTGAAAATCCGTAACGAATTTTTACGAAAAGTTTCAGCAATTCACGAAATATTAACCATAATTAAGTATCAGATAGTGCGGAATATGGCGTTGAATGAAACGTTAGCTTTACGCTATTACATGATAATTGCTGGAAAAATGGCTGTTGTTTACGTGGGGGGATGCGCCCCTGAGGTGATTGATTATGGTTTCACGGATTGTTCTCATTATAGCCTGTCTGCTGGCCTCAATAGTGTGTTTTGCCATGGGGTTGCACGGCGGTATTGTGGTGTTTGTCTTACTCGGTGTACTGTTTGAAATGATTTTTTGGTTGAGTCTGACGAAGCGTTCATCGGCCTCATAGCGCCGCGCCTCCCGGTAAGCATCCTGAGTGCTGAAACAGGGGCACCGATGCGCAGATCGTCAGGCGAAGTTATACGCGGAGCGCCTCTTTCTCTCTGGTGACATGACTTGCAGGCACCCTTTTTGCCTTCTTCAGTTCACGCGTTGGGCGCCATAACCGGTATCAGCAGCAATATGCCTCAACACAATCCGGGTTGTGGCGAAGCGCTGAATTTCCTGTACTCTGAATACATTCAACTGGCGCAGTAATACAGGTGCGTTTACTGTGCCAACACCTCGGTTAATGCTAATTCAGGAAATCCTATGCGTTTTTACACTCCGGTTCTCGCTGTCGTATTTTTACTGCTTGGTGGTTGTCAGCAATCCAGCCATTCTCCCGACGCCCCGGCTAGCGCGCCCGTTTTGAAACAAGATGACGCTTGTCCTGCAGCAGTGTTGTCCCGCGTGCAATATTACCTTTCTGTGCAGGATGGTCAGGGACACGGGCCGGATCCAGGAAGTCACGAATGGTATGGTAGCGTCGAGCATCAACTTGCTCGGCAGGGACAGTCATCGTTTCCCGAAGGAGGTACGCTGGCGTGGTGTGATTCTGTGCTTGCTGCGCAAAATGTGAAACCGACATTTTCCTGTCATGACAACTCTGGACAGGCAGAGCAGGCAATTTGTCAGTCAGCGTCGCTGGCCGCACTGGATACCTGGCTTGAAGACACATATATGAACGCATTGAGAACGGTGGACGGGCAACAGGAGACATCGCTTAAAGCCATGCAGCGAGGCTGGATAAAAGGTCGCGATGCCTGTTGGCAGGCAACAGATATATCGCACTGCGTGCGCGAGCAGTATATCCAGCGTATCAGCGAGCTTCAGGCGCAATACGCTCTAGTCGAGCCAATGGCGCAGACCTCTCTTGTGTGTCCGGGAGAGCGCGTTTATACCGTGCGGTTTTTCAATACCCCAGAGCCAGCCATGGTAATAGAAGGCGGGCCGCGCCCATTATTACTGTGGCAGATGAAAGCCGCCAGCGGCACACGATACGAGGGGGCCAATACCCTGTACTGGGAACATCATGGCGAGGCTGAATTTATCAGTGGTGTCGGCGCGGAATCGCAAGTCTGCAGGGTAACGACTATCAAGAATGGGTGAGCTGTTAACGAGTCTGCTGACGGCAGACGGGGCTATCACACTACTTACGGCGGCCGGGCTGATTGTGCTTGCCGGGTTCACCTCCCTGATAACTGCCAGTATGGGTATCGGGGGCGGCGTTCTCCTGCTGGCGGTAATGGCCACGACGGTACCGGTAGCCGCGCTCATTCCTCTGCATGGCCTGGTGCAGCTAGGATCTAACGGCAATCGCGCGGTCATGACCCGGCGTCATATCGACTGGAAAATGGTGATTTATTTTAGTTTGGGCGCGCTACCCGGCGCCCTGCTGGCATCGCTGGTAGTAGTGCAGTTACCGCTGGTGGTAATTCAGTATGCAGTGGCAGCATTCATTCTGTTTCTGGTGTGGGGAAGCAAACCCAAGGCGCGCGAAATGACGCCTCTTGGACGTATGTTGGCCGGGGCTGTTACTACACTCGCTGCCATGTTTGTCGGCGCGACCGGCCCACTAGTGGCAGCGTTTGTACACCGCAATGGCTACAGTAAAATGCAGATAACTGCCACCTTTGCCAGTTGCATGACGTTTCAGAATATCCTCAAAGCTATGGTGTTTAGCGCTATAGGATTTCAGTTCTTTGCATGGCTGGGATTGATTGCCGCGATGATACTAAGCGGATTTATTGGCACCTGGGCCGGTCTTAAAATATTGTCTAAAATCCCCGCCGAACGCTTTCTTCGCGTATTTCGCTGGATTGTCACCCTGCTGGCGCTAAAGTTGATCTGGGAAGCAACGTTAGTTTATTGGTAAATAATTGATTTTCGTCCCGGTATAGCTCGCTTTCGCTCCCGTTACCTGAGGCCAGAGTGCGGAAAACTGAAAGCCGCGCTTGTCTTATTGCTAAAGGGACACTGCGTCTGCTGTCGGAGCGTGCAGCTTGAGAAAGTGCACCGCACTTTTTATTAACGCCACTTACTGGTGTGCGTGTAGCGACGCCATTGCCCGCATGGTGGTTACTAACCACCTATTTGCGATAAACGTACAAGAGTGAAGATATTATCATCGCATCAATAATGCGTTAGGGAAGTTGGCTCGAAAAGCCCGTAAGGCTGATGTGACCTGTCCCTGCCATTGCTGTTAAGAGTCTTCTTTTTGCCGGCATTTATATTATTTCCTTAAGGTTCACTTAAGCCTCCATAATTACGATAGGCAAAAAACATCTGTCGAGGTAAGCCTTGGACTTGTCTATTGTCATTCCGGCCCGTAATGAGCAAGGAAATATTGAGCCGCTGGTAGCTGAAATCCGACAAGCTATCCCGGGCAACTATTGCTACGAAATCATCTACATCGACGACGGCAGTACAGATAATACGAAGGCGGAAATTAAAGCTGTGCAAGCCAGAGGCGATGTGCCGATAAGGCTGCTACAACACCGCAATAGTGTGGGCCAGTCTTCTGCACTCTATTCCGGCATATCCCTGGCAAAGGGCAAATGGATAGTGTCGATGGACGCTGACGGACAGAACGACCCGGCGGATATTCCCGCCATGCTTCAGTGCGCCAGCAAGCAAACGGCCGCACACTTCTGTATTGCGGGCTTCCGGCACAAACGCAGAGATACGTTCTCTAAAAGGATGCAGTCCAGAGTGGCCAATGCCATTCGTCAGCGACTGCTGAATGATCAGGTACCTGATACCGGGTGCGGTATCAAATTGTTTCCCAGAAACACATTTATGATGTTGCCCTTTTTTGATCATATGCACCGGTTTATTCCTGCACTGGTGCGTCGCATTGGTGGCAGCATTACCGTCGTTCCAGTAAATCACCGTGAACGAGTGATCGGTACCTCAAAATACACATTGCTTAGTCGTCTTGGCGTAGGGATCGTCGATATGTTGGGCGTGCTGTGGTTACAGCGCCGTTGTCCTCGTCCGGAAATTATGTTGCACACCGATGAAAGTTGAACCGATAGTCCGGCAAGGGAAACAAATACTGCCGATGTTCTCGGTGCTGTTTTTATGTTTATCGCTGGTGGTTGCGGTACGCGTGATTGCTGATTCAGACTCGCTGGTGCCGGCGATGGTGACAGGATGGCTCTCCCGGTTTGGTCTGGCAGGCTGGCTAACGATTACGCTGGCAGCGGGTGCAGCCATGGTATTTGGCTTCCCGCGTCAGGTAGTCGCGTTCTATTTTGGCAGCCTTCTTGGGGCGGCAGGAGGCGTGGCACTGTCACTGGTCGCCTGTTGTTTGTCCTGTATTGGCGGTTTCTGGATTGCCCGTCGCTTTTTATCTCATTGGGTAAAGCGCCGGTTCCCGCACCTTTTTCGTCAACTGAAACCGGTCATGGACGCGCGACCCTATTCCGCGACGCTGGCTATCCGTCTGTTTCCTGTAGGCAGTAACGCGCTGACAAATCTGGTGGCAGGCGTAACACCTGTCAGCGGTAGCGCCTTTCTACTGGCATCCGCGGCAGGCTATTTACCACAGTTAGTGGTGTTTGCCCTGCTTGGGGCGGGCATTGAACAGGTATCAGCCTGGCAGTTTTCCGTAAGCCTTATCCTTTTTGCGGTTTCTGTTGGCTTAAGTGCATACATCTATCATTGGTATCACGCCTCCATTGTGCCTGCCAGCCGGAGTCAAATGTAACGATGTTGGCTCCAAAGACTCATATTCCGCAATGCGACTGGTTATGGTTAGCGGTGCTGCTTGGCACAGTATTGTTGGCGGGGATTGGGCTGCGTGATCCCTGGCCCGCTGATGAGCCTCGTTTTGCTCAGGTTGCCAGAGAAATGGTGGAAACCGGGCAGTGGTTATTTCCCATGCGGGGCGGGGAGCTGTATCCCGATAAACCGCCGGTTTTCATGTGGATGATAGCCTGTGTGTTTTTAATAAGCGGGTCGCTGAAAATTGCTTTTCTGCTTCCCTCTGCGTTGTCTGGCATAGTAACAGCGCTGGCCGTCTTTGACCTGACTCGTCGCCTGCACGGTCGGCAAGCTGCCTGGCTTGCGGTATTCACGCTCCTTTTTACGTTTCAGTTTATATTGCAGGCAAAAACAGCGCAGATTGATGCCACAGTGTGTATGTGGATCACGCTGGGTTGTTATGGCGTATTACGGGCCACCTTGTTCCCCGGTCAACATCGCTGGTGGTATGCTGCCTGTGTGTTTATGGCGCTGGGGATCATGACCAAAGGCGTGGGATTTCTTCCGCTACTGCTGCTGGTTCCCTATTCTTTTTTACTGCGTTCACAGTCAGCAACGCACGATATATACCGGTTAACTGCAGGTCAGTGGCTTATTGGGGTGATGTTGCTGCTGGCAACGTTGGCGATGTGGCTGCTACCAATGATATGGACAGTACATGCTTCGGGAAACAGTGCGTTTGTCGCCTATCGCGACAATATCCTGTTAAATCAAACTGTAACCCGGTATGCGAATGCCTGGCATCACATCAAGCCATTCTGGTATTACGTAACCCATGTTGTGCCGTGGGCGTGGCTCCCGGTGATCCTGCTATTTCCCTGGCTTGCGGGATTCTGGAAGGACGCTTTTAAACTACGTCGGGCCAGCGTAGTGATGCCGTTGGTGTTTACTGTGCTGACCGTGTTATTTTTCAGCATCAGCAGTGGTAAACGGGGGGTCTACATTCTGCCTGCGTTACCCATGCTGGTAATAGCTGCAGCGCCTTTCTTGCAGAGTGTTTATGCGCGTACAGGTGTCAGGCGATTACTGCTGCTTTTTACCCTGTTAATCTCGTCAGTCATGATAGTGCTGGGAGGGCTGGCACTGGCCGGAAACGGGCCACTACCGGCACTGTATATCAAGCATGACGTGGAACTGACATGGTGGCTGATCGTGACTGGAGCAGCCTGCGCGATGGCGGTATTGCTGACCCGGAGACACAGCGTTGCCATATGGTCGGCTTTCTCAATAGTGCTGTGGCTTAGTTACAGTTTGTGGGGCGCGCCATCAATAAATGTAGCCCGTACACCGCACAATATTTTTGAGGTGGCACAACGGCATCTTCCCGGCAATGCAGAAGTCGCGGTAATCGATACCAAAGAGCAATTCATTTTATTTAACCCGTTTACGGTGGTGCATTTTGGTTACCATACTCCACTGTCTCTGCAAGTGCAGGCTGCCTGGCAATGGCAGTCTGAGGGAACATCTGGTGATGCGCCGCGGTGGATTTTAATGCCTGATTCTATTACAAGCTCCTGCCTTGATACCGATGACGCCATAGAGGCCGGAAAAGCACATCGGGAACGCTGGCTTTTATTCCCTCCGTCAGCCAGACGGCCAGTTTGTGAGCTTACCTCGCCGTTACCGCAAACGTTCAGGTATCAGGGTCAGCCTTTTGACTAGCTTATCCACCTTTCATGGGAAGAAACCATTGAATTATTGTCGCAGCTCTCGCACCATGGAAAAGGGAAAGCCATACTGAATTGGTCAGATCAACAGAGCGCAAAAGGCACATATGCATCAGCACGGACATCACGGACACGGACAAGAGACCGATACCAGCCGTATCGGGTTTGCGTTCTGGCTGAACTTTTTTTTTACCATCATTGAGTTTATCGGGGGCTGGTTAACTAACAGTGTCGCTATCATGGCTGATGCGGTTCATGATCTTGGCGATACCCTCTCAATCGGACTGGCCTGGTATCTGGGAAAACTGGGACATCAAAAAGCGACGCACAAGTATACCTATGGTTTCAAACGACTGAGTTTGCTGGGCGCAATGATCAATGGCGTGATCCTGGTGGCGGGTTCGGTCTGGGTGTTGTCGGAGGCCATACCTCGCTTGCTTGCGCCTGAAATGCCGATGACCGAGGGCATGATTGGTCTGGCTATCCTTGGCGTGCTGGTAAATGGACTGGCGGCCTATAAACTTCATGGTGGCCATTCAATGAATGAAAAAGTGCTGAACTGGCACTTGATTGAAGACACCATGGGATGGGTGGCAGTGCTTATTGTCGCTATCACTTTGCATTTCTTTCACTGGCCCATTCTTGACCCGGTCCTGTCCATAGGTTTTACGCTGTTTATTCTGTTTAATGTGGTGCGTTATGTCATTCAGACCATGAAGTTATTCCTGCAAGGGGTGCCTGATGACGTTGAACATAAAGAGATAAAACAGGCGTTGATGAGTGTGGAGCATGTTGAGGAAATACACCATGTGCATTTATGGTCGCTGGATGGTGAACAGCATGTGCTCACTGCGCATCTGGTACTTAATGTCAGCGTTGACGCACAAACGCTTAAAGCGCTGAAAAAGCAGGTCAATGATAAACTCGCGCCGTTTCATCTGTCGCACACCACCATTGAGTTTGAGCTGCCAGGTGAGCCATGCCGTGATGAGGAAGATCATCTGCACTCTCACCCTCATAATCAGCCCCATGTTCATTAGCTGCGGGGGTGTCAGAATGGGCTGGTGGCACCGCACGATATGACCTGCCGCGCTCAGACTATATAAATCTGGGATGAAAACTGCTTTCAGCGTAAAGGTAGCGTGCCCCCTGACCCGACATTATCAGGTTGCCGGCGCAGTACAAATCTCCTTACCCCACCACGAGCCTTCTTCAACATGTTTAATGACATCCCCGTTACGTATTAGAAGGCCGTCGGTCTGATACCCTTTATAGCCACCGAACAGGTTTTTGGTGTTTAATGTCACGCAAACCAGGTAGCCGTAATATACATCATCGAGCTCGTTCCCAAGCCAGTATCGTTGTGGAGTGGCGATCAGCTGATAGCGCGCACTGTCAGGATCACTCAGCTTTGAGCGGTAGTAACTTTTGACTATAGCTTCATAGTCAGCCGGGTAGGCGCCGTAGTCGGCGTTATCTACATCGGTTGGTGTTGGCAGTGTCTTGCAACCGACCAGCCCTATTGCCAGTAACATCCACAGCGTTTTTATCGTCATGTCCTGTACCTTAATCAAATGTATTTTCGGTATCGTTAGTCAGTACACAACAGTATACGCGTAACAAACAAAGCTTGGTCAAAAATCATTCTTACGTATGGGATACGGCACCTGAAAACTAAAAATGAAGTGCTATAGTCAACGATACGAAATGAGCCGCAAAGTTGGAATAATTTGTGAACCAGCGCTGCGGACGTAACTAATTACCAATGACTTCTTCGCGATGGAGGCACTGATGAAAATTCGTAATATTCTGGCAATGGGTTTACTTGTCGCTTCACCTTCTTTAATGGCAAATACGTTTCAACCGACACAGGGTGCGTGCAATGGCGTGAGCAAAGAAATTTCACGCGTCAGCAAAGAGTTGAAGGAAACGAAGTCGTCCATTCAGGGTGAATGGCTAAAGAAGCAGCTTAAGGCGCTTGAAAGCAAAAAGTCATCGTGCACAACGAAAGGCTTTTCTGTTAACTAAGCCCCAGATTTTCGTCTGACAAACTTTGACCTGCGCACGTTGCGTCAGAGTTTGTCGAGTCTGGAGGTGAGTTCGCGCAGTCCTGAAACGGATAAATCAGGCTGTTGCGCGAGCGGATAAGGCATTTTTCCCTGTCGTCTTACGAATGCGGTTTTCAGGCCGCAAGCAGCCGCACCGGCCAGATCCCAACCATGCGCGGCAATCATCATAGTATCTTCCGCTTCAGTCTGACATTGTTGCAGTGCCCATTGGTAAACCTCAGGGTAAGGCTTGTAAGTCCGAATCGACTGCACACTTAGTACAGATTCAAACAGTTGGATTATCTTTGCGTATTCAAGCTGGTGTTGAAGTCCCGACGCTGAGGAGTTTGATAATGCCACCAGCTTATAGCCTCGATTCTTAAGTTCACTGAGCCCTTCGATCACGTCGTCGTGGGGAGGCAACGATGTCATCGGCGCGGTAATTATCTCCCGGGCCTTTTCCAGACTAACCGTTTTACCCAAGCCGTGAGCCACCATTACCAGTGCAGCAGCCCCGATTTCTGAGAAATCATTAAATTCGCCTCTGGCCATATCCACCAGAGAATGATGAAGTAGCGTGGAAAACCACAGCGGCACCAGTGAATCATCACCATCAAGGGCATCCGCGATAGCTGATTTCACCGCCTGCATATCGAGCAGAGTTTCGTTGATATCGAAGATGAGTGTAGATGGAGATAAACGCATTGTGCTTCCTAAGACAAACCCTTTACCTTAATAACCTGAAGTATCTCAAGCAGATCATCAACTCGCGCGTATAGGAAAACTTCATTCATTTGTTATCTCTGCTTCACATTTGCTTTTTCGTCGCTATTCGCCGATAGGAAAAATCCAGAGAATAAAAAAAGAGAGCCGGAGGGCTCTCTTTACAGCAGAACAATGGTTATCAGAACCACTGATAGGACACACTCAGTTTGATACTGCGCGGCATGATATAACGCCCGTTTGGTGCATCAGGATTACGCGGGTCGCCCTCGGTAATACCCTGCTCATCAGTCAGGTTGTCCACTGACAATTGCACACGCAGGTTGTCTGTAGGATCCAGCGTGACGCCTACGTCGACTTTCTCATACCCTTCCAGAACCACGGTGTTCTCGTTGTTTCCGAAACGATCATCGACAGCAGACAGCGTCGCATAAACCGATCCGTACATACCGTTGCTGGTTTCAAAGCCATAGCTTGGCGTCATGCGAATTTGCCAGCCTGGCTGACGCTGTGCTTCGTTACCTTCGTTCGTGGCGCTGGCAGTAATTTCAGTTTCCTGGAATGTCGCGTTGAGGTTCAGCGCAAAGCCGGAATCGTGCTCGTAGTTACCATCAAGCTCAATACCGTAGGCTTCATTAGTCAGGATTTCCGCAGGTGCGCCCGGACGACGGACAAAGGTGTCACCTTTTACCTCGTTCATAAAGGCGGTGGCGAAGAAACGGATATTGTCATCCATAAACTTGTAGCCCAACTCGCCCTGAGTGACTTCTTTAATTAACTCGTTACCGCCGGTATAGGCGCCCCAGTTATCACGAAAATCATCGAAGTAAGGCATCTTATAGCCACGGTTCATACGCACAAATACCCCGCTGAAATCATTCAGTGCGTAGTTGGCTCCCAGCGTCCAGGATGTCTTGGTTTCGTCATAGTCAAGCGCTTTGGTAATCTGGCCGTCCAGCCCCTCATCTACCGAGTAGTTGACTTCGTGATTTTCACGGCGAAGGCCTAAGTCAACGCTCAGGTCTGCAGTCGCATACCAGGTGGCGGTGGCATAGGTAGCGAAGGTAGAGGCATCACCTACCGAATTAATATCGTAACCCCAGCCGCAACCTTCATCACTGGCATTACATTCGATACCGTTGAGCATTTCGCCGCCTGGTGTCAGTACATGGTATGCCTGGTTGCCAATGCTCCACCAGTCTTCCGCTTTGGTCGTGGCAGTATACAAGCCCAGCGCCACGTCGATGGAATCAAACTGTTTGGAAATGGCCAGGTCATTGGTGAACGACTCTATGTCTTTTAACACCACCCAACGGCCAATCTGTTGAATGGGTGTATCGCCACCATAGGTGGTGCCAGTCACACTGCCGGTGGCGCTCTCGCCATTGTCGGCAACGTCTGCAACCGTGGTGGCTGCACCGTCCGGTACCAGGCCAAAGGTGTTGGCTTCCCCTTTGGTCAGGTTAAAGCGGTCAACGATGCGCCATCCGTCAGCCAGATCCAGCTTCAGACTACCGCCGCTCACGTGGCCATCCCAGCCACGGCCATTACCAAAGTCAAACGCCTGCGATGTATTGTCAGGGCCATAAGAGATGGTCGCCTGACGGTTCAGTGGACCAATTTGCGTGTATTCGGCGTCAATGCCGTCAACATTTAATGGCGTAGGCAAATACCAGGTACCGTGATCGTCTGTTTGGCGGGTGTAGAGATTCAACTCGCCGTTATTAAATTCCTTGGTAATGTTTACCGTAAACTGATTGCCTTCTTCTGATTGAAAGCCCGCATCACGGATGCCTGGTGAGCTTTTGATATAGCCACCCACCATGTAGTAGAGGTCGTCATCCAAGGCACCGCTCGCAACGACATCAACGCGGTTCAGGCCGTAATCCGAGGTGGTGTATTTAGCCAGCGCTTCAGTGGACTCACCACCACGCTTTAAACGGAAGTTAGTGGTCAGGCCGGGTTGGCCGTTACTGACAACCGGGTTCGGGCCGCCGCGCAAGCCCTCTACCATCTCGATGGTTTCATCAATGCGGAAAAGCTGCGAGTTCTCCAGAAACGAAAGTGTAGGCGCAGGATAAATTGGCGAGCCTTCCAGGGAGATAGTTAAAAAAGGCGCATCGCCACCGCCAGGAAAGCCTCGTACAAATACGTTCGCGCCAGACTCACCGCCTGAGCTTTCTACCCACACACCGGGTATGGCTTTAAACAGGTCTGCCGTGGATTTTGGCGCCAGGCGCTCTATGTCGCTGGCATCAATATTGGTAACGGCAAAGCTGGCATCAATTTTTCTGATCCCTGCACCGCCCGGTGTACCACTGACAACAATCACCTCAGTATTTTCTTTGGTAGGTTTTGCTTCCTGAGCCATGGCAATCTGGCTGGTTAATGCTGTGGCAACAGCACTGGCGAGTAACCGTTTTGAGAACCGCGTTTTCATAGAGTGCTCCTGATTTTTGAACATGGGAGTTGTTAACTGAATGGCGATATCTGGTTAATTTTTTGTCATGCCGTTCAGCGATGTGAAACAAATTAGATCGGTTTGCAATCGATTGCAATAGCAAAATGCAAACGATTGCAAAAAAGTGGAAATAAAATGTTAATACGATTTTGAGGCAGATGGGTGAGCGGCAGACGGTGGCGGTGACAAAAACTGATACAGAGAAGATGAAAGCGGTTTTAGTTCGAAGGATTAATTGGCTCTTTTAGTGCGATGCGGTAGGCTTCTGACAATTATAGAGAATAAATATGATAGTGATAGTTTGAAATCAGACGCAAAATTCACCCTGGCAGATCTTGCACACTTAGCTGGTGTTTCAACATCGACCGCATCACGGGCACTAAAAAACAATCCGCTGATAAAGCAAGCGACGCGCGAGAAAGTGCAAACCCTTGCCAGAGAGCACAACTACAGCGTGAATGCGGCTGCGAGCCGCTTACGCACGCAGAAAACCAACGTGATTGCCGTGATCCTCAATCTTATTGATGACACCGAGCAAAGTATCTCAGACCCTTTCCTGCTAAAAATTGTTGCGGAGCTGAATAAGGCATTAAATGCCGCTGGCTATGAGTTGCTGCTGTCTAACTCATTCATGGCCAGCGATGACTGGGCGAATTATTTTATTACCAGTCAGCGTGCCGATGGGCTGATCGTAGTCGGGCAGGGGAAAAGTAACGAAAAAATCGACAAGGCCGCGGCCGCTGGTGTTCCTTTGGTGGTGTGGGGAGAGCCTACCACGCCGTCGATCTATCCAATTATTGGTGGAGATAACCGTAAAGGCGGCTATCTGGCTACCATGCACCTGATAGACGGCGGCTGCAAACGCATCATGTTTTTAGGCGATCCGGGGCATGCTGAGATGACAGAACGACATGCAGGTTACGAACAGGCGCTGCGCGAGCATGGCCTGGAGCCTGATCCGTCGCTGACGCTGCCCATCGATATTACTTCCCAGGCAGCTTACGACTGTATCAATGATACGGTGCGTCAGAATGGCCTGAACTTTGACGGCATCGTCTGTATCAGTGACATGCTGGCGCTGGGCGCCCTGAAAGCGCTGAAAGAACGGTACGTCAATATTCCCGCAGACGTCAGTATTGTTGGTTACGACGACATTGCGCTGGCGGAATTAATGCATCCGTCCATCACCACTGTCAGGCAGGATACCCAGCAGGCAGCGCAAAAGATGGTATCGCAGTTATTAAAGCAGTTTGAGGGAGCGCCTACACGCTCTGAGACTGTCGATATTTCGCTTAAGATCCGACGCTCAACACGCGCAGAAAATTAACTTTGCAAACGATTGCATTTTGATTTGTCGCGGGCTAGACTCCGGCAAAAGCAAGTTAACAGAGTGTTACAAATGCCTCGTTTACTCATCATTGCGGCGATTGCTGCCAGTTATTTCGTTTTCGCTATTCTGCTGAACAGCGTTGGCACCGTCATACTTCAGTCCATCAACAGTTTTGGTATATCAAAACCGGATGCCAGCACGCTGGAAGGGTTTAAAGACCTGTCGATTGCAGCAGTGTCTTTTCTGGTGGCGTCTTTTATCCCGCGTGTGGGTTATAAACTGGCGATGCTGGCGGGACTGGTGTTGGTGGGCGTATTGTGTGCGGTCACGCCAACCATCAGCGAATTCTGGATAATGAAATTGCTGTTCGCCGGTGTCGGTACGGCCTTTGCGCTGGTAAAAGTGTCGGTGTACGCCATTATCGGCCAGCTCTCCTCATCGACCCGCGAACACTCTTCACTGATGAACATCGTGGAAGGCATTTTCATGCTGGGGGTGTTATCAGGTTACTGGATTTTCAGTGCTTTCATCGATGCCAGCGACAGTGCCAACCTGAGCTGGCTGAATGTGTATTACCTGTTAGCCGCATTGTGCGCTCTGATTACGGTGTTGGTACTGTTTGCACCTATTGCCAAACCCACCATGGACGATCTGGAAGACACACCGGTACAGGCGTTTACTGCGATGCTCAAACTTGCCTATCGTCCGCTGGTGTTGATCTTCGTGCTATCTGTTTTTCTCTATGTCTTGATTGAGCAGGGAATAGGGACCTGGCTGCCAACGTTTAACCGCGAGGTATTAGGTCTGCCGGTGAATATCAGTATCCAGATAACCAGTGTGTTTGCGGTTTCACTGGCGGTAGGAAGGCTTTTAGCCGGCGGCATATTGCGAAAAGTGAGCTGGTATCCGTTTATTAACGTGTGTCTGGTAGGCATGGCTGCAATAATGTTGCTGAGTTTGCCTCTTGCTGAGCGCGTGCCTGAGGGCAGCGTCGTCGCGCTGACAGACGCGCCTCTGGCCGCTTTTCTCATTCCGTTAATTGGGCTGATGATGGCGCCAATCTACCCGGTTATTAACTCGGTTATGCTAAGTGCATTGCCAAAGGTTCAGCAAGCACCAATGACTGGTCTGATTGTGGTGTTCTCAGCCTTAGGCGGCACCACAGGTTCTGTGATCACGGGGTTTGTGTTTGATTCTATGGGCGGGCAGCGGGCCTTCTCACTGGCACTGGTGCCGATTGTGGGCATGCTGATTACGCTGTTCTTCTTTAAGCGGGTGTCTGCGCCGCTACTGCAGCAAACAGCAGGAGCATCGGCGTGACAAAGCAATCTACTTCTTTTTGGCGAGATACCCTGTCTTTCTTCGAGTCCGAGCTGTTTCAGCGCGTGCAGTCGCAGGCACTGTTTGCAGACAGCAAGACCTTTGCTGACGCTTCCCCAAAAACCGACTGGGCTACGGTAGAAGCCAATTATATGAAAGCGCGCCATGCCAGTGGGTTTTCATTAACGACATTTGTGGAAGACAATTTTATTTTGCCCTCACCGGTAGAACTGACGTCGTCTACGCGGTTTTCAAATGCACAGGACTATATCGAGCATATGTGGGATGTGCTGAGTCAGTCACCGGATAACAACAGCGTATCCAGCCTTATCCCTATGCCCCACGCTTACATTGTTCCCGGCGGACGTTTTCGGGAAATTTATTACTGGGACAGCTACTTCACGTCACTGGGGTTGATGGTAAGCGGGCGCATGGACCTGGTGCTGTCAATGCTAGAAAATTTTCTCGCTATTCAGCAGGAAGTCGGTTGTATTCCAAACGGTAACCGAGCCTACTACATCACGCGTAGTCAGCCACCAATTCTTGGGTTGCTTTACCAGCTGGTCGCCTCTAAGGAGCTCGACGAGAGTTTTCATATACGCTGCCGTGAAGGCATAAAGCGCGAATACGAGTTCTGGATGGACGGGGCCGATACGGTCGGCGCTGACGAAGCTAAAAGACGCGTCGTAGGGATGCCTGACGGTAGTTTGTTGAACCGGTATTTCGACGATGCCACTACACCCAGGCCCGAGTCTTACCTTGAAGATATTGAGTCGGCATCGGATATCGAAGATAAGCCGCTATTTTATCAGGATCTCAGAGCGGCATGTGAGTCCGGCTGGGACTTCAGTTCGCGCTGGTTTAATGGCGGCAGCAGTCTGAAAGAGGTTTGTACATCGCAAATTGTCCCGGTTGATCTTAATGCGCTGTTGTTCGATGTGGAAAACTTACTGGCCACACTGTTTGCTGACGATAAGACGATATCAACGCAGTATCAGCTCGCTGCCAAGCGTCGAAAAGCGGCTATCAATCGTTATCTTTGGAATGAAGAACATCACTTCTTCTTCGATTGGCACACAAAAAATCAAAGTAACACGTCGATATGGTCTCTGGCCGCCGCAGTGCCGCTGTTTACTGCGCTGGCAACAAACGCGCAGGCGCAATCGGTCAGTCAGCACTTAAATAAATTCATGGCACCCGGAGGACTGGTCACCACACTGACGACCACGTCACAACAGTGGGATTCGCCTAATGGTTGGGCGCCGTTGCAATGGTTTGCCATTAAAGGGCTTGATCATTATGGCTACAAGACTCAGGCGCGGGAGATCGCAACGCGTTGGGTCAATTGTGTGGATACGTATTTTAATGCACATCACGCCATACTGGAGAAGTACGATGTGATGCGACCAGGTACCGCTGCCGGCGGCGGTGAGTACGATGTGCAGCTTGGGTTTGGCTGGACCAACGGCATCTACCTGAAATGTCGGGAGTTTATTGGAGAAAGTGGATGACTCCTACAGAACTGAATTAGCACCTTTCACTACCTGTAAACGCACTTTTTAGCAACTCTGTCGTGTAACACCTGAGACTTTCTCAGATTGTGGCACAATCCGCGGCGCTAAAAATAACAACAAACAGGTAACATTATGTACCAGCGCATTGCTGCGGCACTTCTCCTTGGATGGGGAGGGTTTGCCAGCGCCATTGCGGATGTGGATGAGCCAGAGCAGGCAACAACTCCCACACAGCAAAAACAAGAAACACAGGTAGCCAAGCCGTTTGGTGCTGGCGAAGATGCCGCTACCTTTATTCCATTCATCGATGGAGATATCACCGTTGATGGCATCCTTGATGAACCGCAATGGCTAAAAGCGAATCGTCTCTCACTTGGTTTCGTTACGCGTCCATTTGAAAACACCGCTGCGCCGGTAAAAACCGATGTGCTGATATTCGAAGATGGCGATAACCTGCATGTCGCGTTTATTGCCAGCGACCCTGAACCTTCCGCTATTAGTGCCTTTTACCGGGATCGAGACCGTATCTGGAGTGACGATTTAGTTGGCGTCAAGCTGGATACTTTTAATAATGAACGTCTGGCTTACCAGTTTTTTGTCAATCCGCTGGGTGTGCAGGCCGACGCGATTGAAAACGAAATGACCGGCAACGAGAGTGACAGCTGGAATGCGATTTGGGAGTCTGCCGGAAACATCACCGACACCGGCTATGTGGTGGAAATGGCCATCCCCCTTCGCACGCTGAATTTTAAAGAAGGTGAGCGCAGCAAAATCTGGGGCGCGGAGTTTGTGCGTTTCTATCCCAGAGAAGACCGTTTACGCTTGTCTAACCTGCCGCTGGATAGAAACAACGCCTGTATCCTCTGTCAGATGGGGGATGTGGAGGGTTTCGAGTCAGCCACGCAAAGCAACAACCTGGCTATCGTGCCCACAATGGTGCTGGGCAAAGGTAAATCCCGCGACCCATTTGAGTCCCGTGAATGGGACGATACCGAAGCGAAAGAGCTGGGGCTGGATGTAAAATGGGGTATCACCCCACAGGTGTCATTACAAGCTACTCTGAATCCTGACTTTTCGCAGGTAGAAGCCGATGTTGCGCAAGTGAGTATTAACAATACCTTTTCGCTTTATTTTGATGAGCGCCGGCCGTTCTTCGTCGAAAATGCGGGGTATTTCTCAACGAATCAGACCCTGGTCTACACGCGCAATATCGCCACACCGGATTACGGCGCCAAGCTAACCGGACAAATGGGAGACCATACTTTTGGTGCTTTCGTAGCGGATGATCAGGTAACTCGCGTTATCGTACCCGGCAATTTAAGCTCCAGTGTTGCTGAGATTGACAGTGACACGGTTAACGCCGCCTTTCGCTACCGTTACGACGTAAGCAACGATTTGTCTATCGGTATGGTGTCCACGCTGCGCGATGCAGACGAGTACCATAACTACGTAAATGGCGTAGATGCCAAGTATCGTATTACGCCGCAAGACACTCTGCGTGCGCAGTATGTGATATCCGATACCCAATACCCGTTCACGCTTTATCAGGATTTTTGTGATAACGACTGCATCAACAGCGAGGATTCCAGTGAAACTGCAATCCGCACCCGCTATGACGAGGCTTTCACCGGTTCTTCGTGGCGAGTGAATTACATCCATGAAGAGCGGGACTGGTTTGTGCGTGCTGATCATTATGCCAATGATAAAGACTTCCGGGCTGACCTGGGGTTCGAAACCAAAGCAGACTTTCACAAGTCCATTGTTGGTGGCGGCTATATGTGGTGGAACGACAATAGCTGGTGGAATCGTATTCGTGTAAACGGCGACTGGGATATCTCTCATAGTGACAATGGCGAGTTGCTGGAAAGAGAGTTAGAAGCCTATGTCAGTATACGGGGCACGATGCAGTCTTTTGTTGAATTAGGCCACGTGAAACGTGAGCGGGTGGGGCTTCGGTTTGACCCCTCGGTACTCGCAGTGGATGGCAACACAACACTGTTCGAAGAATCCTCAACCAGTTTCTATGTCGAGTCGCGGCCCAGTCCTTTTGTGTTCTTCAACACGTTTGTACGCACAGGTGACCAGATTGACTTTGCCAACAACCGGTTAGGCGAGCAGCTTTACACAGAATCGCAGCTGGATATGAATCTTGGGAAGCACACGCAAGTGCGCCTTCGTCACACCTACAGCGATCTTGATGTGGAAGATGTGCAATTATTTACGGCGCGTCTCAGCGATATCCGTGTGACGTATCAGTTCGATCCCCGTCAGTTTGTCCGTTTGATAGCAGCCTATACCAACATCCACCGAAACCCCGACAATTATGAGGCTGAGGTGGAATCGCTGACACGCTCGTTTGGCCTTCAGTTACTGTATTCCTACAAACTAAATCCGTTGACCAAATTTTTTGTAGGAGTGGCAAGTGCCGGGGTTGAGGAAGCGCCGCTGCGGGCGCTTACGGAAACTGAAAAGTCGGTATTTATGAAGTTAAGCTATGCGTGGTTGCAATAATCGCTGAATGTTTTGCTATTGAGTGCGAACATGCACGCGTGTGATCAAGAACGCCAGCCATATCTTTGTGTTACATAAAAAAAAGGGCCTTGCGGCCCTTTTAATCTGTTCTTTCGCCTCGTTATCGCGTGAGGTCGATGCGACGTTTTACTTCTTGCTGCCTTGTTTGGCAACTGCATCCATCATTTCTTTAATGGCATCCGCATCACCCAGGTACTCTTTCGAGATTGGCTTCATGTTCTCGTCCAGCTCGTATACCAGAGGTACGCCGGTAGGAATGTTCAGACCCAGCACCTCGTCATCAGACATGCCATCTAAATACTTAACCAGAGCGCGCAGACTGTTTCCGTGCGCGGCGATAATAATGCGTTTGCCATCCTGAATGGCCGGACGGATTTGATCATGCCAGTAAGGCAGTACACGCTCTATGGTTAGCTTCAGGCTTTCACCACGAGGCAGGATTTCTTTATCGACATGGCTGTAGCGACGATCGTGGCCTGGGAAGTGCTCGCTGTCTTCATCAACAAACGGAGGCGGAACATCAAAGCTGCGACGCCAGATTTTCACCTGCTCTTCACCGTGCTTTGCGGCCGTTTCAGCTTTGTCCAGACCTGTCAGGCCACCGTAGTGACGTTCGTTCAGACGCCAGTGACGCTCTACCGGAATGTAATGCTGACCCATTTCGTCCAGTGCAATATTCAGCGTTTTAATTGCGCGCAGCAGCACAGAAGTGTAGGCCAGATCAAATTCAAAGCCCGCTTCTTTCATCAGTTTACCGGCAGTGGTAGCCTGGGCTACACCGGTGTCAGTCAAGTCGACGTCGTGCCAGCCAGTGAAGCGGTTTTCCAGATTCCACTGACTTTCTCCATGACGAATAAGTACCAGTTTATACATAGTTGAGATACCCGTTGGTATGAGTTGAATGAATTTGTGCAGAATGCATCGCAGCGTTAGGCATCAACGCGGATGATAAGTTGGCCTTATCATCCTTGATCCCACCGCAAAAATCCAGCGCGCAGAAGGAGATAATACCAGCTGGGGATCATTCAGGACTGACTTAGGGGGATTAATAAAAAGCAGCCTGCGCGCACAGCAAATGTCGCCGTCAATCTACAGGCCGTTGTCTTTATCGTTCAGAGAAAACGTGTCATTTCCGGATGCGCCACTTCTATCCATGCAGATAGCGAGGGTTCATCAATAAAGCTGAAGTCAGCAAAATCAAATCCCGGCGCGACGGAGCAACCTACCAGCGAGTATTCACCTGCGGATTCTGCGGCCTGAAAATAGCCTGCCGGTACAACGCTGGCGTAGTCGTCGCCCTCGCCGCCGAGGCGTTCTTCTTTAAGGTGCTGTTGCTGGATTTGAAAGAGTCGCAGGGGCGCGCCTTCATAGTGATTCCAGATTTCGTCATGCAGCACACGGTGAAAACGACTAACCTGGCCTTCCAACAACAAAAAGTAAATATGTGTAACCGCAGGCCTGGGTCCACCATGAGAATGTGAGCGAACCTGATGGCTGGAACTGAAAATCTGTCGGTAATACCCCCCTTCAGGGTGCGGTTGCAGATCCAGTTTGTCGATAAGAGGGTGTCGCTTTGTCCAGGCCATAGTGCGTTATTATTATTTCCGTACTATACAGAATAGCGTGATCCCCGTGAGGATGAAACCGGTTGTTAAATTAATGTGTACTGCAGCGTGGCAGCAACATTGTGAATCAACGAGGGCGGCTTCAGGCCGATTCGGCCTTTCCTTGTCATTCAGGGTGAACTTTTTTGCCATTAGATGCCGTATACACCTGATAAAAATACGGCTATTGCGCCGGCGATCCTGCCTTGGCGCACTAACAGGCAAATATCAAAAAGGACGGTGAACGCGTGAAATATCAATCCTATTCTCAGCTCAGCGTAGGTGGCAAAGACTATAAAGCCATAAGTTTCGATAAGGTAGCTCAGAACTACGATCTCGGGCGCCTCCCATTTTGTATCAAAATTCTTCTTGAAAACCTGCTCCGGCATGAAAATGAGGAGTTTGTCGGCAGTGGTGATATTGATCACGTCGCGAAGTGGGACACCAATAATGACAGTGAGCAGGAAATCTCTTTTGTTCCGGCCCGGGTGATTCTGCAGGATTTCACCGGCGTTCCGGCAATTGTTGACCTGGCCGCGATGCGTGACGCAGTCGATACGCTGGGCGGTGATGCGCAAGCGATTAACCCACTTAATCCGGTAGAGCTGGTAATTGACCACTCGGTGATGGTGGACTATTTTGCCGAAGAAGATGCGTTTGATAAAAATACGGATGTGGAGATTCAGCGCAACCGTGAACGCTATCAGTTCCTGAAGTGGGGGCAATCTTCATTCGATAATTTTAAGGTAGTCCCCCCAGGGCGCGGTATTGTCCACCAGGTAAACCTGGAATATCTGGCCCGTTGTGCCTTCACTAAACAGGAAGGTGATACCACGTATGTGTATCCGGACACGCTGGTAGGCACCGATTCCCACACAACGATGATTAACGGTCTGGGGATCCTTGGCTGGGGCGTAGGCGGCATCGAAGCCGAAGCTGCCATGTTGGGGCAACCCGTGACTATGCTGCTGCCGAAAGTGGTAGGGTTCCGTCTGACCGGAAAGCTACCTGCCGGTGTGACAGCTACTGACATGGTACTGACGATCACCGAGCAACTACGTAATCACGGTGTGGTAGGTAAGTTTGTGGAGTTCTTTGGTCCGGGGCTGAAACACCTGACCACCGCAGACCGTGCCACTATTGCCAATATGGCGCCGGAGTATGGGGCGACCTGCGGTATCTTCCCAATTGATAGCGTTGCGCTGGATTATCTTAAACTAACCGGGCGCAGTGATGAGCAGATTGAGTTGGTAGAGAGTTATGCGAAATCTGCTAATTTGTGGCATGACGATCACACCAAAGATGCTACTTATCACGAAACACTGGAGCTGGATTTAGGAGAAGTTGTTCCCTCTATCGCCGGGCCGAAACGTCCTCAGGACAGAATTCCGCTGGCGCAGGCTGCTGGTGCATTCACTGACTGGTATCAATCGCAAATTGATGTGAAAGTGCTGGATGAAGAGAAGGATTTTGTCGCTGAAGGTGGGGCAACACCAGAAGTAGACGAAGAGCATGACTCCTATGTAGAGTTCCGCGGGAATAAGTTTAATCTGGAAGACGGCGCTATCGTGATTGCTGCTATCACCAGCTGCACCAATACCTCCAACCCGTCGGTACTGGTAGGCGCAGGATTGGTAGCGAAAAAAGCGGTTGAACTCGGTCTGGTACGCAAACCGTGGGTAAAAACCTCTCTGGCGCCTGGTTCGCAGGTGGTTACGCAGTATCTGGAAGATGCCGGCCTGATGGATCCCCTTGAAAAACTGGGCTTTAACCTGGTCGGATACGGCTGTACCACCTGTATTGGTAACTCAGGACCGCTGCCTGACGAAATTTCTGATGCTATTCGAAAAGCGAAACTGACAGTCACGTCGGTGCTTTCCGGTAACCGCAACTTTGAAGGCCGGATCCACCCTGATGTTGCCGCTAACTATTTAGCGTCACCTCCTCTGGTGGTTGCTTATGCGCTGGCCGGCAATATGAAAGTGGACATCACTACTGAGCCATTGGGGCAGAGTAAGGACGGCAAGCCAGTCTATCTCAAAGATATCTGGCCAACAGAAGAGGAAATTCAATCGCTGGTGCAGGAATTTGTCACCGGGGACTTGTTCAAAACCAAATATGCTGACGTGTTTAAAGGCAACGAAATCTGGAATAATCTGGATGTTTCCTCTACATCAGTTTATGACTGGCCGGATTCCACTTATATCAAACAACCACCTTTCTTCCAGGGTATGGGGGAGACGCCGGATGCCATTCAGGGCATTGAAAAAGCACGCTGTCTGGTGAAAGTGGGTGACTCTATTACCACAGACCACATTTCTCCGGCCGGCGCAATTGCGCCAGAAAGTCCGGCGGGTGAATATCTGCAGGAACAGGGCGTGGATCCGTCTGACTTTAACTCTTACGGCTCTCGTCGTGGTAACCACGAAGTAATGATGCGCGGGACATTTGCCAATGTCAGACTGAAAAACCAGCTGGCACCGGGCACAACGGGCAGCGCCACTACGCACTACCCCAGTGGCGATCCGATGTCTATCTTCCATGCCGCAATGCGGTATAAAGACGATGGCATCGCGGCGGTGGTCATCGGCGGTAAAGAGTATGGTACCGGTTCAAGCCGTGACTGGGCAGCAAAAGGTCCTGCACTGATGGGGGTTCGCGTGGTGATGGCAGAAAGTTATGAGCGTATTCACCGTTCAAACCTGATTGGTATGGGGATATTGCCGTTGCAGTTTAAAGCCGGTGACAGTGCGTCATCGTTGGATATTCGAGGTGATGAAAGCTTCTCAATCGGCGCCGTGACAAAAGGCCAGAAAGAAGTGGAGGTGGTAATTACTTCCGATGACGGCGACACGAAGAAAGTGATGATGGATGTACGTATCGATACCGCCAACGAGTTTACGTACTTCGAGCATGGCGGCATTCTGCACTATGTCATCCGCGAGTATCTGAAAAAATAAGGTCTGCATTGGGCTAAACAGACAAAACCGGGTAGTGATACCCGGTTTTTTTATGCGTGCAATACTATTGATACTGAGTCTGGCTTGCTCTGAGGCAGACGCATAGGATTTTACGTCTCAGCTGATGGTGTCGACCTGTGGAAAATCGTTATACCCCTTCTCTGACAGGAAATGCCGGGGCGTTCTTTATTACATGTACCGGCGTTTCTCCGCCAAAATGCCAATAAGAACAAACGCGGATACAAACCCAACACCTTGCAGATGCCATGGCAAATACTTGATCATGTGCAGTAAAAAAGGCGCGCCATACAGCGTCATCAGGCCGTAGCCAAACGCGCAAAGTAACACGAAAGCGATGGTGCGGAAGACAAAATGCCAGGAGGAAACCAAGGCTTTGGCCTGCTTGTTTACCACATCGCCGTACACCACCAGAATGGTTGCCATAAGCATCAGACTGAGCTCGGAATAATACTGCGACATCCACTGGCTGAATTGGCTAAGGGTTGCTGTCATAAGAACTCCTACTACACGTGACGCAGAACGCCGTCACAGGAATATGCTTTACTAACGCCTGACCGGATATAAGGTTGGTTTGCTACCGAACAGGCTAACGGGAAAGACAGTGTACCTGCCTTTGGTTGAGGGAAACAAGCTGTTAGATACGGCAAAAAAACGGCGATGGAAATGGAAAAGGCGACCGGCCAGCAGACGCTGACCGGAGGTGATAGCAGTGGTGTTATTGTTGTAGCGCTTTCAGGCCATCAAAGCCTTGGCGGATTGTGCGCAGGCGATCGTCGGTCTGATCGCGCTCGACAAACGGAAATACCAGCCCGGCTTTACTGGCGTGCGCGAAGATGGGTTTGAAATCTATGGTGCCGGTGCCAACATCGGCGAATTCACCCTGTGTGTCCATGTCTTTGACGTGCCATAGCGGGAACCGACCAGGGTGGGCGTTGAACAGCGCTAACGGATCCTGGTTGGCCTTTACGGTCCAGTACAGATCCAGTTCCATTTTTACGTTGTCAGCATCTGTCTCATTAAGCAGGACGTCATATGGCACTTCGCCATCTCGGGTTTCAAACTCAAAATCATGATTGTGATAGGCCAGCTGGATCCCTTCTTTCTTCAAGGCCTCTCCCCAGCGGTTCAGTTTTTCTGCTAGCTGATAGTAGGTATCGATTTTAGTGCCACGCTGGGCTTCGGTAAGGTAAGGCAATACCACATACTTGTGTCCCACGATTTTGGCATCCTCAATGATGCTATCCAGTCCTTTTTCAAACTCGGTCAACGGGATGTGAGCGGAGGGGGCCTTCAGTCCTGTTTCGTTCAGTAACTGTTTGATTTGTTTGGCACTGTAACTAAAATAACCGGCAAACTCCATGTCGGTATAGCCTACCGCAGAAACCAGTTCAAGGGTGGCCGGTACACTTATCGCCATCATGTCCCGCAAGGTATAAAGCTGCAGTCCGATCGGCGCGCTGGCGGTGCTTTTTGCCTTTGCCATTCCCAGGGGAAGGGTCGCCAAAGCAAACGCTCCGGCAGTGCATTTTAGAAACTGGCGGCGAACCAGTTGCGATGTTGAACGTCCATCAAACTGCGTCATTCTGCTATCTCCTTAAGGGCATTTTGCTGTTGTGTAACAGGTACTGGGCCGGTGCTCTCGCGAACCACCAGATCAAAGGGAATAATAATTTTGGGGGCGCGTCGGGTTTTCCCGTTAAGCACGTCCACCAACTGCGATACGGCGGTCCGACCAAACTCTTCGGCTGGCTGTGAAATAGTGGTAAGCGGCGGATCCGCATAGGCAGCGAAATCAATATCGTCAAAACCCGCTATCGAAATATCATCAGGAATAGATAATCCGGCTTGTTTAAAGCGCTGCATTGCGCCAATGGCGGTTTCGTCGTTTTCACAGAATACCGCAGTCGGGCGTTCTTCAGCACAAAGCATAGAGGTGGCCGCTTCGAAACCGGAGCGAAGAGTGAAGTCACCAGGGAACAGCAACGATTCGTCGTACTGTATATTCGCTTCGGACAAGGCGTCTCTGTACCCGGCCAGTCTTTCCCGGGTAAGCGGACTACCTTGGGGCCCTTTTATCAATGCAATACGGGTGTGGCCGAGTGACAACAAGTGCTCTGTCATTGCTCTTGCTGCAGCTCGGTTATCCAGCGTAACCGTCGGGCAGGGAACGTTGTCTAACACTTCACACGCATTCACCATAGGAAGCAGACCGTTTGCATTTCTCATACTGATATCGAAGGGATTGTGAGCGCGCAACTGAATAAGGCCGTCAGCTTGCGCCGTCTGTACCATCTTGGTGTAGTCATCTTCAATGTCGCTCCGGCCCATAGTGTTTGCCAGCAAAATAGCATAGCCCTGTTCGGCGGCAGCTTCCTGCATACCGATGATTACTCGCGCAAAAAAGACGTTAGCGACAGTGGGCACCAACACCACAATGTTATGGGATTTACCGGAGCGAAACTTCACTGCCATCAAATTCGGCTTGTACCCTGTTGCTGCCACGGCTTCCATCACCCGTTGACGGGTTTTAGGTGATACCCGCTCAGGTTGTTGCAGTGTTCTTGATACGGTCGCTACCGATACACCTGCGTGGTCTGCGACTTCACGAATGTTGGGCATAAGCGGCTAATTTCCTCTCAAATCATCTAGGACGATAAATGTAACCGTTAACATTAATGTAAAAAATAATACTGAAATTGCCTGAAATTGCCAGAAAAAAACACGTTTTTCATTTGATCGCTTTGAAAAGGGTTACCTTAAATTAACATTACTCGTAACTTAAACGTTTAAAATGCGATGAGATTCGTTGACAACGTAAAATGTAATCCGTTACATTCGAATGTGCAATTACAATTATGCAACATTTAGCGTGCAATTCAGTCCGTAAACAGGAGCAATCATGCCAGCAATGAGAAAAATCCGGTTAGGAATGATTGGCGGTGGAGAAGGCGCCTTTATCGGTGCAGTGCATCGTCACGCGGCCGCACTCGACGGCCAGTATGAACTGGTGTGTGGGGCGTTTAGCCGGGACGAGGGCAACAATCAGCGAACCGCAGATTCACTAAGTATTGTGCCGGACAGAGCGTACGCGAGCTGGGAAACCATGCTGGAGACTGAGGCGGCGAAAAGCGAAGAGGAGCGTATGCAGGTGGTGGTAATTGTGACGCCAAATCATCTGCATGTGCCAATTTCTAAAGCGGCGATTAAGCATGGTTTTCATGTGTTTTGCGAAAAGCCGGCCGGTGCGAATTTCGCGGAAGTGAACGAGTTGGCTGACATACTTCGCGCATCAGACCGCTTATACGGCCTCGCCCATACTTATTTGGGTTATCCCATGGTGTGGCAGGCGAAACATATGGTCGAGCAAGGCCATATCGGCACCGTACGTAAGATCTTTGTTGAGTATCCGCAAGGCTGGTTATCCGCGCCGGAAGAGGCTGACAACAAGCAAGCGTCGTGGCGCACAGACCCAGCGCAGGCGGGAGGCAGCGGTTGTATGGGCGATATCGGTACCCACGCTTTTAGTATGGCGGAATTCGTGACTGGTCATACGGTGTCTCATCTGTGCGCGCAAATGAACACCGTGGTGGAGGATCGTCGTTTAGACGATGACGGCGCCGCCTTCCTGAAAACCACTGAGGGTGCCACTGGCGTCTTGATTGCCAGTCAGGTATGCGCCGGTGAAGAGAACGGATTAAAGATTCGGGTTTACGGTGACAAAGGCGGTCTGGAATGGCAGCAAATGGAACCCAACTCACTGATTTACAGGCCAGTCGGCGCCCCTTACCAGGTGTTGCGTGCGGGTCTTGGTCAACCGGGACTGTGTGAAGAAGCGGTAAGTCGCTGTCGTATTCCGGGAGGACACCCGGAAGGTTACCTGGAAGCCATGGCTAACCTGTATACCTCATTTGCTAACGCAGTGAGACAAGGCGACAAGCACACTGCAGATGGCGTGCCCGGTATCGTCTATGGGCAACGCGGCATGGCGTTTATTGAAACCATGGTGGCAAGCGGTGCGAGCGATACCAAGTGGCTACCGGTTCCCGGTGAGCAACAATAACTAAGGAGTACATGATGACAGCAATTAAAGGCCCGGCCATTTTCCTGGCACAGTTTGCCGGCGATGAGGCTCCTTTCGATACCCTTACCGGCATGGCAAAGTGGGCTGCCGGACTTGGATATAAAGGCATTCAGGTGCCAACCGACCCGTCTTTGTTCGATTTGGAGAAAGCGGCAGAAAGTCAGGAATACTGTGACAACATCAAAGCCGAGTGCGAAAAGGCAGGTGTTCAGATTACAGAGCTTTCTACTCATCTTCAGGGGCAACTGGTCGCCGTTCACCCAGCCTACGACGAACTATTTGATGGCTTTGCGCCTGAAGCGGTACGGGGCAACCCGGAAGCCCGCACAAAATGGGCGGTGAATCAGCTTAAATGTGCCGCCAAGGCCAGTCAGCGACTGGGCCTGAAATCCCATGCTACCTTTTCCGGTGCGCTGATGTGGCATCTGGTGTATCCGTGGCCGCAGCGTCCGCCAGGTCTGGTGGAGCAAGGGTTTAAAGAGCTGGCCTCGCGCTGGCTACCCATTCTGGATGCGTTTGAAGACGCCGGCGTTGATGTTTGCTATGAACTGCATCCGGGGGAAGACCTGCATGACGGGGTGAGTTTTGAACAGTTCCTCACTGCGGTTGATAACCACCCACGTGCGAATATTCTGTACGATCCCAGCCATTTTGTGCTTCAGCAACTGGATTACCTTGATTTTATCGATCGTTACCACGACCGCATCAAAGCCTTTCATGTGAAAGATGCCGAGTTTAATCCCACCGGCCGGGCTGGTGTCTACGGGGGTTATCAGGACTGGGTGAACCGCCCTGGTCGATTCCGCTCACTGGGAGATGGTCAGGTCGACTTCAGAGGAATTTTCAGCAAATTAACGCAGTATGGGTTTGATGGCTGGGCTGTGCTGGAATGGGAGTGTTGTCTGAAGGACTCCGCGCAAGGTGCAGCAGAAGGTGCGCCATTTATCGCCGACCATATTATTCAGCGGGCTGGCAAAGCCTTTGACGATTTTGCCGGGGCAAAAAGCAGTGAATCGCGTAATCGCCGGATCCTTGGTCTGAAAGACTAAGCACGACGTTCCGGGCATATAAGGATAACAACCACAATGATTACCTTACGACTCAGCATCATGATGTTTCTCCAGTTTTTTATCTGGGGAGGCTGGTTTGTCACATTAGGCACCTATCTGGCTAACACCCTGTCGGCCTCTGGCGGACAGGTGGGGATGGCGTTTTCTACCCAGTCGTGGGGGGCGATTATAGCGCCTTTCATTATTGGTTTGATTGCCGATCGCTATTTCAACGCTGAACGCATTCTGGGTGTGCTGCATTTGATAGGCGCGGCGCTCATGTACATGATGTTTCAGGCGCAGGACTTTTCGCAGTTCTATCCGTTCGTTTTAGGTTACATGATTGCCTACATGCCAACACTGGCGCTGGTTAATTCGGTCTCGTTTGGACAAATGCAGGACCCCTCCAAAGAGTTCGGCAAAATCCGGGTGTGGGGAACCATTGGCTGGATCGTCGCCGGTCTGGTAATCAGCTATGCGTTTTCCTGGGATTCAAGCGCCGCTATTGCCGATGGCATGCTGCGTAATACCTTTATGCTGTGCGCTGTCGCGTCGCTGGCACTGGGGATATTCAGCTTTACGCTACCGGCCACGCCACCGAAAGGCGCCGGAGAAAAGACGGGGCTTAACGATGTGCTGGGAATTGATGCACTGGCCATGTTGAAAGACCGTAATTTCCTGGTGTTTTTCTTATCCTCAGTACTGATTTGTATTCCGCTGGCTTTTTACTACCAAAACGCCAATCCGTTTCTTACCGAAATCGGGGTGGAGAATGCCACCGGTAAAATGACCTTAGGGCAGGTGTCGGAAGTGCTGTTCATGCTACTTCTGCCCGTGTTCCTGAACCGTTTCGGCATCAAGCTGACGTTGCTTATTGGTATGGCGGCGTGGGTACTGCGCTATGTGCTGTTTGCCTATGGTAACGCGGATGAGGGTATTGCGCTGCTACTCATCGGGATTGCACTACACGGCATTTGTTATGACTTTTTCTTTGTTTCCGGCCAAATTTACACCGATGCCAAAGCGTCACCGAAAATTAAGAGTGCCGCACAGGGTTTGATTACGCTGGCAACTTACGGTGTGGGCATGCTGATTGGCTTTTGGGTGGCCGGACAAATCACAGATGCTTATGCACTGGAGACCGGACACAGCTGGGCCGATATCTGGGTGTTCCCAGCGGGCTTTGCTGCCGTCGTGCTGGTGTTGTTCCTGCTGCTGTTCAAAGGCGAGAAGGTGAGCACCGATGCAAAATAACGGCCGACGCAATCTACTCAAGGGCATGGCTGTCGCCGGGGCCGGCGTGTTGTCATGGAAAAGCACAGCAGGAGCCGCGATGAAGATTGACTCAGGACATGCCCTGAAGGGCAATGTAAACCATTCGGTAAGCCGCTGGACTTATGGTCATCTTTCCATAGAGCAGCTTTGCCAGTTGGTTAAAGAGCTGGGCTTTGCTGCTATCGATCTGGTGGGGCCCGATGATTGGCCGGTATTGAAAAAATACGGTATCGACTCATCCATGTGTAACGGCGCGGAGATCAGTTTAGAAGACGGGTTTATTCACCGGGAGTTACATGATGAGCTGGAAGCGCGTTACCTCAAACACATTGAGCTGGTGGCCGAGGCTGGCTACACCAATCTGATTTGTTTTAGCGGCAATGCCCGCGGAATGGACCGTGAAACCGGATTGAAGAATGCAGTGGACGGGTTATCACGCATTCTGCCTCATGCAGAGAAGCATAATGTAACCATCCAGATGGAATTGTTTAACAGCAAGGTCGATCATCCTGACTATATGGCAGATAACTCGGCCTGGGGCATTGCGCTGTGCAAAGCGCTTGGCTCTGACAATTTCAAGCTGCTTTACGATATCTATCATATGCAAATTAACGAAGGGGATGTCATCCGTACTATTCGCGACTACCACCCCTATTTCGGCCATTACCACACCGCGGGTGTGCCTGGCAGAAATGAAATTGATCACACCCAGGAGCTATATTATCCGGCTATCGCACAGGCCATTATGGATACCGGCTTCAAGGGTTATCTGGCACAGGAATTTGTTCCCACGCCAGAATCCAATGCGGGCAAAAATGAATCCCTGAGACAGGCGATTCAGATTTGTGACGTGTAAGTAATGACGCCACTCAACGTAGTGCTGAAGGGGATAAAGCATGGCGAGTAATAATTACGATGCAATTGTCGTGGGTTCGGGGATAAGCGGCGGTTGGGCTGCAAAAGAACTCACGGAGAAAGGCCTGAAAGTACTGATGCTGGAACGGGGCAAGAATATTGAGCATATCAAGGACTATGATAATGCGCATAAAGAAGCCTGGGATTATCCACATCGTGATATGCCGACGCAGCTCATGAAAGAGCAGTATCCGGTGCTTAAGCGTGACTACCCACTTAACGAGTCTACATTTGGAATGTGGGCAAATGAGAAAGACAACCCCTACGTCGAAGACAAGCGCTTTGACTGGTACCGGGGCTACCACGTTGGGGGCCGCTCGCTGCTGTGGGGCCGCCAGAGTTATCGCTTGAACAAAGACGACTTTGAAGCAAATGGTCGCGAGGGCGTGGGCGTAGACTGGCCTATCCGCTATGAAGACGTTGAACCCTGGTACGATTATGTTGAACGCTTTGCCGGGATCAGCGGCAACCGCGATGGACTGGACGTGCTGCCGGACGGGCAGTTCCAGCCCGCGATACAGTTAAACTGTGTAGAGAAAGATGTCGCCGCCCGCGTGCAAAAAGCGTTTAAAGGCAGCCGGCATATTATCTCAGGCAGAACGTCAAATATGACTCAGCCGAAGCCTGAACAGGGCCGGGCAAACTGTCAGTACCGCAACAAATGTTGGCTGGGCTGCCCGTATGGTGGCTATTTCAGTACCCAGTCTTCGACACTGCCCATGGCAATGAAAACCGGTAACCTGACATTGCGACCTTTCTCCATCGTAAAAGAAATTCTGTACGATAAGGACCGCAAGCGCGCAACAGGCGTGGAAATTATTGATGCCGAAACCAATGAGACCTATGTATTCAACGCCAAAATTGTGTTTGTGAATGCATCGGCCTTTAATTCTGCCTGGCTACTCATGAACTCGGCCACTGACGTCTGGGAAGGCGGCTTGGGAAGCAGTTCCGGCGAGCTTGGGCATAATGTCATGGATCACCACTTCCGCGTCGGCGCGTCTGCTGAAGTCGAAGGGTACGATGATAAATATTACTATGGCCGTCGCCCATCAGGATTTTACGTGCCCCGCTTCCGCAACTGGGGCGGTGATAAGCGTGATTATCTGCGCGGGTTTGGTTATCAGGGCTCAGCCAGCCGTCAGGGCTGGCGGCGGGATATCGCTGAGCTGGGCATTGGGGCAGATCTTAAAGATGCCATTAGTGAACCGGGCCACTGGCAAATTGGTATGACCGCATTTGGTGAAATGCTGCCGCACCACGACAACCGTATCTATCTGAATAAACAGGTGACGGACAAATGGGGCCTGCCTGTGCTTGCCATGGACGTAGAAATTCGCGAAAACGAAATGCGCATGCGTAAAGACATGAAGCAGGATGCGGTGGATATGTTCGAAGCTGCCGGCCTCAAAAACGTCCACGGCTTTGAGGCGGACTATGCGCCGGGCATGGGGATCCACGAAATGGGCACTGCCCGCATGGGGCGTGACCCGAAATCATCAGTCCTGAACAAGCACAACCAGGTGTGGGATGCGCCAAATGTGTACGTGACTGACGGTGCCTGTATGACATCGGCATCGTGTGTGAACCCGTCGCTGACGTACATGGCGCTGACAGCGCGAGCTGCACATCATGCGGTTGAAGAACTGAAGCGGGGGAATCTGTAATGGAACGTCGTGAACTGTTGAAACTGATAGCGGTGACTACCGGCACCGCCATGGTAGGAATGCCTGCGCTGGCCTATGACCAGGTGCCGCCTGTACCGTTAAAAGATACGCCATTCTCGAAAGAGGACGTAAGCTTCATCAATGATGTCGCAGAGGTAATTTTACCTAAAACCGATACGCCGGGGGCAAAAGACGCGAACGTGGGGGCGACAATTGCCGTGATTGCTGCCGATTGTTACACCGACGCGCAGCGAGCGCATTTTAAAGCGGGGCTTAACGATATCGACACGCGTGCAAAAGCACAGTTTGGGAAACCATTTTTGCTGCTGGACAGCGACAGCAAAACAACATTGCTGAGCGAGCTGGACCGTGAAGCGAACGCCTACAATAAGAAAGTGGGACTGTGGGATGTGGCAACGGACAAGCCCAGCGATCGTAAGCCGGACTCGGACAAGCCTCTTCCTCACGCATTTTCTTTAGTGAAGCAGATGTCACTGTATACCTTTTTCACCTCGGAAGTGGGCGCCACAAAGGTATTGCGCTATGTCGCGGTACCGGGCTACTACAACGGTGAGCTGGATTACAAAAAAGGTGACCGAGCGTGGGCGACCTGAACATCGGTGGCAAACATGACAAATTTAAAAGATAGGAAACGGTAATGAAGATGCACTCAATAGGGCTAATAACGCTGACGGCGGGCATTGGCGCGCTTTCTGCCTGTGCGATGGCAACGGATGATGATCGCCTTACCCGTGAACAGCAGGCAGCAAAAACAGAAGTGTGGAAGCCTGTGCCACCAGTGGTAGAAGCGAAAGCCGGCGACGTGCCTTCTGACGCCGTGGTTCTGTTTGATGGCACTGACCTGTCAGCATGGGAATCGGTAAACGGCGGCGACGCGCAGTGGACGGTGAGCAATGGCACCATGACAGTCAAACCTGGCACCGGGGATATTAAAACGAAAGAAAACTTCTGCGATATCCAACTTCATTTTGAATGGAAAACACCCACAGATGTTGCCGGGCTGGAAGGTCAGCAACGTAACAACAGCGGTATCTTTTTGCAGCAGCGCTACGAGATCCAGGTACTGGACTCTTACAATAACGAGACTTATCCCAACGGTCAGGCAGGCAGTGTGTATAAGCAAACTATACCGCTGGTAAACGCCATGCGTGAGCCCGGAGAGTGGCAGGAATATGACATTATCTTCAATGCGCCCGAGTTCGACGGTGAAGAACTAATAAAACCCGGTTATGTCACCGTGTTGCACAACGGCGTGCTGGTGCAGAATCACACTGAAATTCTGGGTAAAACCGAATGGATTGGGCCAGCATCTTACGAGGCGCATGGCTGTGCACCGCTTCAGCTACAAGATCATTCAAACCCGGTAAGCTTTCGTAATATCTGGGTGCGGGAAATTGGCGACAACCACGTAACCCGGTTCGATTAAAGACTACAGAAAAACAAACAATAAGGAGGCATTACGCCTCCTTTTTTATTTGTAGTCAAAAGTGAGCTTGCTCAACTTACTTATTAAAAAACGCATGACAGAGAAATCCGCGAGTCGTGAGCCGTTTTCAGCGAGACCACACCTTACCGTCTGGTTTTTAATTTACTCAGTAAGTCGCTAAGCGTGTTCACTTCGCGGGAAATGGCTTCTGAGCTTTCCTGTGACGCTTCTGATATGGCCGATACCTCTTTAGTGGCGTTGCCAATAACGACCATATTCCGGTTTAACTCTTCACTGACCTGACTTTGCTCTTCTGCGGCGGCGGCCATCTGCGTCATGTGCTGACTGATTTCATCAATTTGTAGCACGGTCTCCTGCATCTTCTGAAGCGCCTCCTGGGTTCTTGACGATGCCTGCTCTGCTTTGGTGTTGCCTTGCTCGATAATACCAACCGTATTATCAACCTCGCTTTGCAGCGCCGTAATAACTTTACTGATCTCCCCCACTGAATCTGCGGTTTTCGATGCCAGCGATCGAACTTCGTCGGCGACCACGCTGAACCCCCGGCCATTCTCTCCGGCGCGCGCAGCTTCTATGGCAGCGTTCAGCGCCAGCAGGTTAGTTTGCTCTGCAATTGCGCCGATAACGTCCAGGATTTTTTTGATATCAGTACTGCGTTCGGATACCGCTTTTACGGCTTTAGAGGCACCTTTCATTTCACCGGAGAGTTCCATTACCAAATCAGTAGAATGAGAAATCTCCTGCTCGGTCTGCTTCACAGATTTATTAGCCGTATCCGCATTATCTGCAGCGTCACTGGCAGTGCGGGCTACATCGTGCGCGGTTTGCGACATTTCTGTAATGGCGGTTACTACGCTGTCTATTTCAGACTGCTGTACCTGAATTTGCTCGTTGGTAGCGGCAGCACGCGACTGTGTTTGTTCGCTTTGTTTGATGACCTGCTCACATGATTCCTTTGCCTGTTCCAGTAACTCACGCACCTTTTCTTTAAACAGGTTAAAGGCCTGACTAAGTTGAATCAGCTCGGCATGGGAATGAACCTGGATATCCTGAGTAAGATCGCCACCCTGACCGGCCAGTACGGTCATGCGATCCGCAACCTGCTTCACCGGCTGAATAATACCGCGCGTAAACAGGTAAATAAGCGATAGGGCAATTAATGTAGTTACCATTGCCACCACTAACTGCGTGGTAAGTAGTGAGTTGATAGCCGATGAAATCAGCCCCTCCACGGTGGCTACCGGCGCAAGCGCCGCATTCACGTTAACGCCGACAACCAGTTGCCAGTCAACTTGAGGTAGCGGTAGTGTAATTGGGCGTGTGACATACAGCATACCGTCAATTTGCACTGACTGCGGCTTGCCCGATACCGAAAGAATTTTTTCACTGACGCTGTCATCGTTAAATACTTCAGTAAAAGGGCGGGCCAGTTTATTCGTGGCATCGGTGGCAGCTGCGACCAGACCATTCTGACTGATAACATACACTTCGGCTTCACCATCATACAGCGAGGCTTTCAGGTCGTTGGCGCGTTGTTGCAAAATAGGAAGGTTAAGGTCGACGCCCACTACACCCCGGAAGCGGCCGTTTGCTATCACCGGCACCGTTAAGCTGGTCATCAGCTCTTCATAGCCTTCCCGTATTTCGTAATTGTAGGGGTTGGCTATACAGGGCTTCATGTTGTCTTTGTTGCACAGATACCATTCAGCCGCACGAAAACCGAATTCGTCCAGTGTGGCATCATATTTCTCATCGGCGTCCTCAATAGGAACCTGCTGAATAGCGCCGTTTTGCTCCCGCACAAAGTACACCTCAAAGCTGCCGCGTCCGGGTACCGAGTGTGAGGCTCCACCCGTGAACGCCGAGGCATTACCATCAAACTGATTGGCCTCAAACTGTGCGTACATACTGGATGTCGAGCCGGCAGCAAGCAGACTTCGCACCATGCGTTCGGTTTGCTCCCGGGTGAGCGAATTACTGTCACTGGCTTCTATACTGGCAGACAGCGCTGCGGCAAGGTTGTAAGGTATCTGATGCGCGGTGCCCATAAGGGTTTGAGTTTGTGCTGCATATTGTGACGCCTTGGCTGACATCGTGGCCTCAATCTGAGAGGTTACTTCCTCACTGATATGGCGGTTAATGTCCTGCTCGGCATCGTCCAGCAAAAAGTAGCTGACCGTAATAAATACCAAAGCCAGCGCCACAAATAAGGCACCGACAACCGACATGAGTTTCACAGTAAGAGAGAGGCGTTGATTCATAGAGTATTCCTCAAACAGCGCATAGTAAGTCTTTTATTATTAACGGCATCGCCAGTTTTAGCTGAATGGCAAAATGCAGTAAATTTTCAGATACTCAGAGTATAGACAGTAATCCGGTCAGCGCGGCGAACATGCGCAATAAGGCGCATAAATCTGTCGGCCGGCGTTCCGCTTCAATACCCACTGGCGTGGATTTTTGGTAGCCTAGCGCCCCTTCTTGCCAATCAGAATAATAAACACAAGTATGACCGGAGAAATTGCAGCACTGACTACCGCGCTGAGCTGGGCAATCGCCGCGCGCCTGTTTCGTTACCTCGGCGGGTCATTCACAGCATTATCAATGAACCTGTGGAAAGGGCTTTTCACTGTCATCGTGCTCTCGGTTGCGATTCTGCTGTTCGTACCGCTTTCCAGTTTGCCGGCAGAAGCTTATGCATGGCTGCTATTAAGCGGTGTGATCGGGATTGGCATAGGCGATACGTTTTTCTTTCTTGCGCTGCGACGAATCGGCGATAGCCAGACAGTGCTGGTGGCCGAAACGCTGGCGCCGATATTTGCCGCTTTACTTGCCATGGTATGGATTGCCGAGTGGCTAAGCTGGCAGCAGTGGCTGGGTGTGGCACTGGTGATTATTTCGGTCGACATGGTGATTAAATCCAAGCGCCGGTTCTCCGCCGAGATTGTGCCCTCAGTTGGTTACCTGTATGCGGTTATCGCTGCGGTGTGTCAGGCTATTGGTGCGGTGATAAGCCGTGACATTCTTACCGGCTACGAGATAGGTGCCGCTGAGGCCGCGAACTGGCGATTGGTGGGTGGGCTTGTCGTTGTGGCGCTATTTATGTTGCTGCGACGGGAACGCTGGCTGCCAACAAGCAGTGAACCGGCCAAAATGTGGGGCATGTTTGCGATCGCCACGTTGCTGGGAACGGTATTCGCTATGTACTTTCAGATGCTGGGCTTTGCCAACGCAAAAGCGGGTATCGTGCAAACGCTCATTGCTACCAGCGCCATCTTTTCACTTGGTGTGGCTGCGGTGATGGGGGAAAAAATTCACCGAAATACGGTTATGTGGTCGCTTGGCGCGCTTGGCGGTGTCGCGATTTTGGTAATTTCCTGAAGCTACCCCGTTTGCTCAGGCTTGATAGCTTTATATCGTAACAGTGTGAGCCAGAGCCACAGTCAGGCCGGGCGTTGGTGGCAAACTTGCAGTAACACCCAAAAAAAGCGATTTGTTATGCAAGGGGCGCCCCTTATCTGTGTGCTAAAACCAAGGAACTGACATTCGCCGTCCACATTTTCGCTTGCTTTCAAGTGCTGCGGAAAACTCCCAGCAATTCCCGTTACCTGAGCAGGTGAAGAAGCCTTAAATTGAACGACGTAGATTGGGGCGTACATACCAGCGGCCTGTTTTGTGTCTTTTTCCTATTGCCAACGTAACCAAGCTGCATACGGTCAGTAAAACAGGATACCTTATGTCAGAAAATAGCGGCTTGAAACAAACCCTTTCGTTGTTCGATCTCATATTGTTTGGTGTGGGTGGCGTCGTGGGCGCTGGTATCTATGCGATCATTGGCGAGGCTGCGGCTTTCAGCGGCAACCTTTTATGGGCATCGTTTCTTATTGCTGCTGTCGTTGCACTGTTAACCAGTCTCTCTTACGCTGAATTCGTCAGTCGCTATCCCGACGCAGGAGGCAGCTTTGAGTTTGTAAAACGGGCATTTGGCCCACGATTTGCGCTGGTGCTTTCTGTCGTCATGTTTCTTACCGGGGTGGTTGCACCTGCTGCTATCGCTATTAGTTTTAGTGAGTACCTGAGTCGCCTTATTGAGATCCCTAGCTGGATGAGTACCACGGGCATTGTGGTTCTGATGGTTATGGTCAATGCCTTTGGCATGCGTCAGTCGTCCTGGTTTAATAATTTTGCGACCATAGTCACGATCATCGGACTGGGCGCGGTCATTCTGTTTGCCGCACCTTCTGTGGGTGAAGCGAATTACTTCGAACCTGCAGAGCTGGGGTATATTGGCGTGTTAAGCGGTGGTGCGTTGATTTTTTTCAGCTACGTTGGCTTTGAAGATTTAGTTAAGATGGCTGAAGAAGCCAAGGATGCCCGAAAAAACCTGCCCAAGGCGTTAATTATTTCAGGCATCATTGTATTGATTCTTTATTTGCTAATCGCGATCTGCGCAGTCAGTGTTATGAGCGCAGAAGAGCTGGCCAAAGCAGATGGTCCACTGGCTGCGGTGATGCGGGAGACTGGCGGCGAAACCTGGGCAACAATATTAATTGGCGTCGCTTTATTTGCCACCAGCAAAACCATTCTCAGCAATACCATCTCCACTAGCCGCCTGATGTTCGATGTGGCAAGAGATAACGATATTCCCTATATCAACCATTTCGAAAAAGTGGATAAAAGCAGCGGCACTCCCCGCTCTGCTATTTTTCTTGTAGGTATTGTGGTGATAATCTTTGCGTTAATCGGCGACTTAAAAATTGTTGCCAGTTTAAGCAATATCTTTGTGTTTACCTTGTTCATTATTGTGAATATTGCGTTGATACGCTATCGATTGAAATATGCTGAAGAATCGGCAAAACCCGCATTTCAGGTACCAATTAATATTGGCAAGGTACCATTTCCGACAATACTCGCACTGATTGGATTAATATTGCTTTTCGGCTTTAATATTGGAAACATGTTAGGCTGAAACCGGAGCGGATCCCGGTCGGTTAAATAGACTGTTGGAAAAGGAATTCAAATGCCATCTTTATATAAATTTTTCCTTGGGTTTGTCTGTGCGTCCATGACCTTGGTCACAAACGCGCAGGATTTCCCGTGTGATGAAGTCGATAAGAAAGCCATCGAAGAAGCATCACCCGATAAGGTAAAGCGTATTTCAGGATTTCAGACAGCTACCCCTGTTGAAAGGGCGAATCCGAGGTACCCAGCCGAAGCCGCAAGAACGGGTTCCGAAGGTTGGGTAACAATGAGTTACGTTATTAATGAAGAAGGTGCAGTCGAAGATGTCATCGTCGATGACTATAGTGGTCATAAAGCTTTCAGGCACGAAGCTGTTCGCGCCTTGAAACGCTGGAAATTTGATCCTGCCATGAAAAATGGGGCACCCACTGAGCAATGTCATCAAGCAATCCGGATTGATTTTCTTCTTGAAGATAATACGGGAGCTAAACGTAGCTTCATTCGCGCGTATCGAGAAATTGAAGGTTTGCTCAGCGAAGAAAAGTTCGCGCTGGCCGATGAGAAAATGGCCAAGCTAGAAGCAAAACGTAACTTCAATCGCTACGAAAGTACGTATTTTTATACATTGGATGGCAAACTGGCGCGCCGTCTTAACGACGTGCAGCGAGAACTAAATAGTTACTCAAAAGCGCTTAACAGTGCGAATCAGTCAGAATTCGAAGACGCGTTCAAAGCTGACTTGATAAGGCAGATATTCGCGCTCGAAGTCAATTTTGGCTATTACGCGCTGGCATTAGAGTCATTCGATAAACTATTGGAGTTAGATGGCGCTGAAGCTTATCGTGCAGAGCTCGCGCCTGTAGTTGAAGAGATTAATGCGCTGATCGAATCTAAGTCGCCCATGAGTATAGCGTTAGCGGTAAAAGACAGTGGTTCTCAATTCTACACTCTTACCCGCAACCAGTTTGGCTTTTCCTATATCGATGGCGACCTGGATTCTGTTGAAGTGCGCTGCGAATCTCACCGCGAAAAATTTACTGTTGCTGAGAATTTCATCTGGAGCATTCCGCAATCCTGGGGACAATGTCGCGTGTTGATTCAAGGCGAACCGGGAACAACATTTGAGCTTGTTGAAGTTAATAACGCTTAATCTAATTATAACTCCCCCAAGAAAGCGTTAGTCATAGCCTTTTAATCTGATTGATGATCAATGGAGATACAGAGTCATGAATACCTCCAGACGGTCCAAACATAAAGTGATGTTTCGTCTGACTTCCCTCTTTTTTATTAACCAGTACATGTTTGTCGGTAACGATAAGATTCTCGACTTCTTCTACGCTGATTTTAGTGAAAGTTGGGAATGTATAAATATAGATATACTTGCCGCGTTTAATTATTGAATATCTGCCCCATACCCAGCAAACCAATGTCACCATTGCAGCAATAGTTGTATAAAAAACAAAACGCATGGATAGATTATCGGGTGTGAGCGCACGCGTGAGTATAAAAACAAGAAACAATGTCGTTGTGTAATTTAAAAAAAATAGTACAGTCATTTTTCTTACCAGAAAGAGAGGCAGATGCCTCTCTTGGTTATGGATAACAAAAGTATGCGCCACCCATTGTGCCAATTGCTGCCTGTAAAAAGCTGCCACCCGTAGTGCCAGCTCCGGCTCCGAAACCAAAACCTCCCACAAAGCTTGCGACACCAACAATACCACCTATATCGACGATCTGGACGGCTTCGTCTTCAACCATAATGTGAGTGGGTATTATCTGTCGCTGGAAGGCCATCTGTAAGGCTGAAATGGAAACAAAAATGGCAGGGCCCATCACGAACCCTGCCATCATATAACTTACTTTTCACTGCCTTGTGACATCATATCGACATACGGACCGATCAGCCTACAAACTTAAACACCGTACTGACATATACGGGCATTCTGTCGGCGTTATCACTGGCAGGTACAAACTCCATCTTCTTGACCGCTTTTAAGCCCGCTGCATCCCATACACCTTCGGGCTCAGACTCCACCACATCCGGATCGTGCACTTCACCATCTGAATCAATGAGGTACCTGATTTTCACATAACCGTCCGGCCGACCCTTATAAGAAATCGCTGAATTAAAGGAGAACGAATCACTGACCATTTCCCAATAATTACTCAACTCATCCTCTGCGATCTCCTTTGGCTGAGACGCAAGATTTGGCACCGACATACAGCCAACTAACCCTAAGACCAAGACGGTCAACACAAGTTTTCTCATAACACAATAATCCTTATCCTGAGAGCTCCAACAACGCAGTAAGAAAGCGAGCGAAAAATTTATCGCCTTCATCCCGCTGAAATAGCATCTTAATACCGACGCTACTTATTAAGCAACTCGAGTATAAGGCAAACTAACGCTATCTATTATCCTCTGTAGCAGCTGAATCCAAGGCTTGTTTCACGCGTTTCAAGTAGACAACTTGCGGACCGGCAGGCTTGTGACACTGGATTTCTGCCATTGGCACAACACAGCCGAATTAAACGAAGCGCGATTGTGAGTAACTTGACTAAGTGCCTTCTCAACTGGCATTGAGTTACTATAAAATAAGTACATCAAAACGCGATGGTTTCTTAAACGCTAATCGTCAAATGATAAAAGCGTTAGTTATTGATTTAACTGCGTGTTGAACGCGACCGGTGTTTAAGCCATACCCGCCCACAAACTGCTTGTGTGGTGAACAATTGATCTATATAATGCGCGCCCTTACAGCCAACCAAACCTAGTTCCTTGTCTCTATGCAGCAGGCTGTTCTGCCGAGGCTACAACCGTAAGGAGCGTTTAATGCGTCATTACGAAATCGTATTTATGGTTCACCCTGATCAGAGTGAACAAGTACCTGGTATGATCGAGCGTTATACCACTATCCTGAAGCAAGACGGTGGTCAGATTCATCGTTTAGAAGATTGGGGCCGTCGTCAACTGGCTTACCCAATCGAGAAGCTGCACAAAGCACACTACGTTCTGATTAACGCTGAAGCGACTGCTGAAGCTGTTGACGAACTGGAAAATGCTTTCCGCTTCAACGACGTTATCCTGCGTAACCTTGTTATGCGCACTAAAGATGCGGTAACTGAGCCTTCTCCAATGATGAAAGAAGAGCCTCGCCGTGAGCGTCGTGACGATTCTGCTCCTCGTACAGAGCGCGCAGAAAAGAAAACTGAAACCACTGAAGACAACGCTTAAGGAGAACACCCATGGCTCGTTTTTTCAGACGTCGTAAGTTCTGCCGTTTCACTGCAGAAGGCGTGACCGAGATTGATTATAAAGATATCGCTACTCTGAAGAACTACATCACAGAGAGCGGTAAGATTGTCCCTAGCCGTATCACAGGTACTAGCGCAAAGTATCAGCGTCAGCTGTCTTCTGCGATCAAGCGTGCACGTTTTCTTGCACTGCTTCCGTACACTGATTCTCACAAGTAATTGGCGAAGTTTAAGGGGTAGCTTAGATGGATATCATCCTACTAGATAAAATCGCCAACCTTGGCGGCCTGGGCGACCAGGTAAGCGTAAAATCAGGTTTTGCACGTAACTTCCTTTTCCCACAGGGCAAAGCAGTTCCTGCAACGAAAGATAACGTTGAAAAGTTCGAAGCACGTCGTGCTGAACTGGAAGCGAAGATTGCTGAAGAGCTGAAAGCCGCTGAAGCGCGTGCTGAAAAGCTGAACGAGCTGGGCGAAGTGACTATCGCTGCGCCAGCTGGTGATGAAGGCAAACTGTTCGGTTCTGTTGGTACTCGCGACATCGCTGATGCTATCACTGCAGCTGGCGTAGAAGTAGAAAAAGCAGAAGTTAAACTGCCTACTGGTACACTGCGTGAAACAGGCGAATACGACATCGACCTGCAGCTTCACTCTGACGTGATGACTTCTGTTAAAGTAGTTATCATTGCTGAAGCCTAAGCGCTGACGTTTTGAATTGAAAAAGCCGCAACGGAAACGTTGCGGCTTTTTTGTATCTGTAAGAGAAGTGATGAACAGCCCGGCGAGCAGCATACCGAAGTGCTGAGTCAGCGCCCACCCGCGCGTATTTGCTACGCGAGTGATTGGCGCCGTGTGTCCCAGGCCAGCGCGACCTTTCCCCCGGCTTCGTGGTCAGTAATGACAATCATCCGGCCCAGAGTATAAGCCTACAGCATAGATTTCAGTACCGAATCCTTACGCACGAAGTGATGATGCAGGGCTGCTGATACGTGCAATACAATCATCACAATAAACGCGATGGCAAGGTAGCCATGAATTTCCCGAAGCAACCCGTAACTCTCAATGTCAGCGGTGAGCGAAGCCGGTAGTGTGAATAATCCAAAAATCTCCACCGGCCTGGCGGCAACGTATTGCATCAGGTACCCACTCACCGGCATCGCCACCATAAGCCCATACAGCACATAGTGTGACGCAATCGCGCCACGCTTTTGCACACGCGACAATGACGAGGGTAAGGGAGGCGTTTGTGACGTCACTCTGATGGCGATGCGCAGGATAACCAGCACAAAAGCCAGCAGGCCAAACGCTTTGTGCGCTGTAAGAATAGTCAGTTGCCAGGGCTCCAGCGATCGAACCATTGCAAGGCCAGCCAGAAGCATAGAGATAACTAAGGCCGCCATCGCCCAGTGAAGTAAACGCATAGCAAGCGGGAAACGGTTGTTATTCTCCATCACGTTCTCCTTCCAGTGCGCCAGCCAGCGCTTCCCTTGCCCGTCGACGATACGATTCGGCATAAGCTGCCGAGCGAGCCCGTAAAATGGGATCCTCAGTTGCCGAAATACCGTCAGGCAATACCAGTGGGTCAAAGTTGACGCTATGGCAATTGCCCTCTAACTGAGGCTGCCAGTCTGTGATCACGATTTGTCCGGCTACTCTTTCTTCACGTGAATCAGGCCATTTTACCGCAGGATTATTTTCATCGTCGTCAGCGCCAGCCAGGGTAAATACCCAGTCGTACACAATCGGGGCTGCGCTCAGCTGTTGTGCCAGTCGCTCTTGTAGCGCATCAGGCCCTTCAATGTCATCAAACGACGCTGCACTTACCGGCATCATCTTCCATCTGACGGCTTGCTTATCGCCTTGCTTATCATGCAGATAAAAAGCGTTAAGACTGTGGTAAGTTTCGCCGGAAAAGCTGCCTGCCGGCGAGTAGGTTGCCCGCCATGCCATAAAGTCTTTTGATTCAGGATGTTCACTGAAAAAGGCTTTAACAGCTTCGGGACCATTTTTAATAGCTACAATCTGCTGGTAAAAATCATGGGGGTTGGTGACTGCCATCACCGGCGGAGTATTCATTGCGATCCGCCATTGATTTGTCGATGACAGGGCGAAGTTCAGTGCCAGACTTCTTACCGGAGACGACAAGTCAGGCGCATAGGGATTACCGCCTGCAATCGAGTAGCGTCCGGTAAATGGGGTTACGCCGGGTGCGAACAAGGAAGTGGTTACAATATCAGTAAGATTCCCGTTAGCGCGAAATTCCCCTGAGATGCACACGCCTTTTGCATGTGCGCGGCGGTAGCCTGCATGAGGGGTGTCACCTTCCTGCAAGTCTACAAATTCCTGCGCGGTTACGGTGTCTGCGGTCTGACTGGCATGTGCGGTTGTGGCCATACCAAATGACAGAAATAACGTGGCGAACATGCAGCGGCGAGCGCTGGTGGTGTGCGTAAAAAACTGGCTTATCACGGTTATCCTCCGGTTTTTGCCTATGGGCTGTATACGGGCAAGCTCGGAGAAAGACCTTACTGAACTGGCTTTTATTTCAAAAACCAATACGATTCTGACAGTGTGCATTATTAATCATGATCCACAACGCCAGTGCGTTGCAGAACATGATTGTCAGCGCTACGCCAGACAAGGGCGTGCCAGATAAATTCAGCGGCTTAATGTCGCCGACAATAGTGCCAGGTGCCGGTTAACTTTTCATTGCTATTTTCTCGCACTTGGTCCGCCATTCGTCGTCCAGCACCGGCAGTGTCGCGTAGGCCCTGGCGGCGTCTGTATCGGTTTTATTGTACGTACACTGCATGAGATCTCTGACCGAAACGGTGATATCCGCACGCTCGATTAGCCTGACGTCATCGTTTACCCGAAGCGTTCCGGTTTGAAGAACCCGGTAGTACCAGCCTGTCGCGCCATGTTCGCCGACAAAGCGATCCAGATTTTTAATCTCATAACGATGGGATATTTTATTGCAGGGCGCGCGGGGAGCACTTACTTGCAATATCACTTCACCAAACTGCCAGATGTCGCCAATAAAAACCGTATCGTCTTCCATCCCCTCAACAAGTATATTCTCGCCGATGCTTCCTGCCTCAAAGACATTGTCAGGGTAGTGTGCCCGTAACAGTTCGTAGTTCTTAAGGCTGTACTGATGAAGTACTTTTTCCGGACCGCCGTGCAATTTTTTATTTCCCTGTTCATCCTGCTCGGTGCCGTTACTATTGACGCTGAGAAACGGCACCGGCGATTTGATAATACTACTTGGGGCGCCACGGGGGCCGAATGGTTGTGGTGTTGCGGCATATAGGGCGAGCACGTGCATAGGGACTCCCTGATGAAAATCATCGTCAATGTTGATGTAGCGAATAAAAAAGTTTTTTGCGCGTTTAAACCTTTGTAGCGTACGCTACGACTAACCTCATAACAAGAACAAGTCAGTCTTGTAACTGACTGAGATAGCAGGCAATTGAAGACATGGAAAACTCGCAATGTACTGTGGTAGATGCCCAGGCGGCTTTCACCACAGCGCGCGAAAAAGCACTTATTGAGGCGGCACAGTCCGGCGATAAACAGGCATACCATCAGATTTATGATGCCTACGTTGGCCGTGTACACGCGCTCAGCTATCGGTTAACCGGCGATCATGCGCTGGCCGAGGATGCGACGCAGGAAGTGTTTATTCAGCTTTGGCGAAAGCTGGGTAATTACAACCACAAAAGTAAGTTTTCAACCTGGCTGCATAGCGTAACGGCGAACATTACCGTGAGCTATATGCGTAAACAGCGTGGTTGGTTTCAGCGGATGTTCAATATTGAAGGCAGCGCGGCGGAACAGTTTCACGCAGAAGCGTCAACCGGAGAGGTCGATTTGGAGTCCTATATTGTTCGACTTCCCGAACGTGCCCGTATGGTATTCGTGTTACACGCCGTAGAGGGGTATCGGCACGAGGAAATTGCGAGCATGCTGAATATGGCAGTGGGCTCAAGCAAAGCGCAGTTTCATCGCGCCAAGCAGTTGTTAAAAGAGTGGATGGGTTACGACAATGACTAATTTTGACCAGGAATTACAGCAAAAGCTGGATGCATTACCCCGGGATAGAGCACCCAACCGCGACTTGTGGCGGGGAATCGAACTGGGTATGGAGCAGCCCGCAGATGAGGCCGTCAAACCCGCTTACCGTGGTGGCCTATATGCCATTGCTGCCAGTATCGCGCTGGTTGCCTGTCTAAGCTGGTTTGGTTTTAACCGCATGCCGGTAACGCCATCGGGTCAGCTTACCGGTACCGAGTTGGTACAGGCATTAAGCCAGCAACATGAGCAGCAGAAACAGTCACTGTTAGTGCAGTATACCGATACGCCTGCGCTGACTGAAAACTGGCAGGCTCAGCTTACCGAGCTGGACCAGGCCGCTAATGCGATTAAAGCCGCATTGGATGAAGATCCGGATAACACGGCGTTATTGCGGATGCTACAGAACGTATATCAACAGCAAATTGCGCTAATTGAGCGAGTGCACGCGCCCAAGTGGCAGCAAATTTAAGAAGGTAGAATGATGATGAATATATTAGCAAAACTGAAATCAGTAAGCGTGCAACGTCAGTTGTTACTGGGGCTTGGTATTGTTGTGTTTAGCCACGCCGGTTTCGCCCGCGAGCAGGTCGATCAGCGTATCACCACCTCTGACAGCCCGTATGTAGAAATTGAACATTTGAACGGCAGCGCTGACATTATCGGGTGGGATAAGAACGAAGTGCAGGTAACCGGTCAGCTTAGTGACGACACCGAAGAGTTTATCTTTGAAAAAGACGGCAACGATATTGTTATCAAGGTAGAGATAGCCAAAGACCCGGGGCACTGGCGCAATTGGAAGAAAAGCGATGGCGATGACCTGAAAATTTATGTGCCCCGTGCCAGCTTTGTCGATTACACCTCGATTAATGCGGATGTCAGCCTGCAAGATCTTCAGCATACCGTCAATGTCGAGGTCATTAATGGGGACGTTGACGTTAAGAAAGTGAATGGGCGTGTTAGCCTGGAGTCAGTTAACGGTGATATCACACTGCGCGATGTTGAAGGAGATGTGGCTGTTGAAACCGTGAACGGCGACATCAACGGCGAGCATCGAGGCAGCAAAGACTTACGGTTGGATTCGGTGAACGGCGACATTGATATCCGTACCAACAGCCCTGAGGTTAAGGTGACGTCTGTGAATGGCAATATCGACCTGGCGCTGGACACCATTACGGACTTGAATATTGAAACGGTAAACGGACGCGTTGAGGCTGCAATGACGCTGGCACCGAAAGGCGATGTCCGCGCGTCGTCAGTAGGGGGCAGCATGAGCCTGGCTTTCCAGCGTTCAGTGTCAGCCCGCTTTGATATTCAGGCTCACGCCGGAGGACGTATTATTAACGACATCTCTGACGATGAAATGCAAAAAGCCAAGTATGGCCCGCGTCGCTGGCTGGAGTTTACGCATAATGGTGGTGATGGCAGGGTAGATGTTTCCACTGTAAGCGGAAGAATTCAGCTGGGTGTGAAGTAGTTCACGCGAGGTCAGCATATTCTGTATGACTACCAGAGGGGCGACAGCGGCGCCCCTTGAATTTTCCTGATGTGCCCCCACCTTTTCTGTTAACGGGATATCCTTTTTGACGTTATATGCATTACCCCGTATAGCGGTTTAGATACTGATCCTACCTTGGGGTCGCTGTTGTATCGAATGAAATTTTCCTTTTCGCAATGTCTGCAGAAGCCGGAATTAATCGCAAAATCCAGTCACCCGGACGGGTCAAAGGGAACTTATCAAACTCAAAATCGTCTCTGGTCAGAGCGTGGCCTGTCAACACAATGTGACAGGCAAGGGATATCAGACAATACAGTTAATCCTGCTAATTTCCTCAGATAATGTCTGCGCGTAATTACGCCCGGATAAGGAAACGCAATTTGGCAAAGCAGGAGCCACATGGAGAGCGTTACTCGTTATGACTCACTTCCCGATAAGCAAAGCAGCATTATTTTTTACGGCGTTTTTGGGAATCGCCATTTCTCTGGTCAGTTGTAAGACCGACGTACCAGAAGTGTATGAAGGCACCTGGGTAGTTACAGAAGCTACCTTGCCAGGCATTACCGCGATGTCTCAGACAGAGGCGGACAGCTGGCTGGGAAAATCATTCAGTTATAATACTGAGCGTGCACAGCTGGCACAGGAATCCTGTCTGGCACCTACGTATAAACGTGAAACGATGGATGAAGAAACGTTTCAGTCTGCATACCGCATCCGTCGGGACAGATTGAACTTTGAGCAGGGGGACATCATCCGCATTGAATTGCAGTGCAATGATAACTCTCTTATGCCCGGGCAAACGTTACTGATGCAGGAAGACGTTGTTACGTACTTAACCTGGGACGGCGTATTCTTTATGCTTGAGAAAAGCAATAATGAGGCGGCACCTGCCGTGGCGTCGATTTAGGCACGTTGCTGTTGCTGTGCGGGTGTGTATATTGCCGACTCTGTCCTGTTGCGACCGTTGTGCTTTGCCTTGTAAAGCAAGCTGTCGCACTGGCTGATAACGTCAGCGATATCAGCATTTGCTGATACCTCTACCAGTCCGCATGAGAAGCGAAGCGGTAGGACACTCTCCATGCCATCTACCCGGTGAGCAGCCAGGATAGCGCGCAGCTCTTCTACTTTCTGTTCGGCATGGCTAAGCTCAGTGTTGTCCAGAAGCATCACAAACTCTTCCCCACCGTAACGACCAAATACGTCCTGACGACGGATCTGGTATTTAAACAGTTTGGCGATATGGATAAGCATGCTATCTCCGGCGTCATGACCAAACTGATCATTAATTTGCTTAAAGTGATCGACATCAATCAGTGCAACGCAGGAAACATCTGAACGTCTGTCCATGGTAGATAGCCTGCGCCGGATAATATCCAGTGCATGCCAGCGGTTACTGACGCTGGTTAAATGATCCAGGCGGGAAAAGTTCTCAATTTTTTGTTTTTGTCTGAGGATCCGCCAAAACGCAATGAAGCCGACAATGCTCAGGGTTGTTGTAAACAGCGCCACTGTAGTCATATTTCTGGATTGTGCGCGATCGAGTTGAGATTTGACCTTAAGCAAAGAGGCTTCCTGAGCAGACAGTTTGTCAGCGATAGTCTCAAAGTCCTGCCAGGCTACTACAGCTGCCTTCGGGTCCTGCTCTTCTTTAAGCATGGTTTTGTACAAACTGGCTGCCAACTGATGATCTCCCTGCAGAGAGGCAACTTCAGCCCTTACTTCATTTAACTTTCTGTCAAACTGCGATCCCTTTGCATGGCGGTTATTCTTTTCCATTACAGAGAGATGGGTAAGTGCTGCATCCAGATTGCCGTTGGCAGTTGCGGTTCTGGCGAGCAGATTATGAATGTCAAAGAGATCTTCCGGATACGCCAGTTCGTTCTGATTGGCAAAACGAAGTGAGTTTTCAGCGAACTCTTTCGCTAACTGGATATTTCCCAGTTCTAAATGACCGGCTGAAATGAATTTTTGCGCGCTTAATGCCAGCGTGAGATGACCGGTTTTCAGCGCTTCATCCAGCACAGCGCTGCTGACTTGCAGCATGGACTGGTAATTAGCCAGCTTGTATTGATTACGGGCTTTGCAAAGTTCGCCCTGCATGCGGTTATAATCGTCATCCGGCACAATGCTTTGAAACTTGAGGCAATAGACTTCTGCCTGATGATAATTTCCAGACCAGTAGTACGCATCTGCCATATCCCAGTACAGTACAATTAAAGGGTAATCAAATACGGTCTGATAGTGATCCTGTCTTACCGCCATTTGACTGACCTCTTCCATTACCATGATGGCGGAATAATAATGGCCTTGCTCAATCATCGTGCTGACAAGAAAAGACGTTGCCAGTCGCCTGATGCGGGGCCAGTCGTTTTCCTGCGCGATATCAGCAAAGATCCTGAGTTCGCTTTCTATCTCGTCAAGGGGAGCAAGTGAAGACCACACCTGCATAATCTCGTGCTCCAGAAACATCCGCGGGTAGCTGCTTTTTAAAGTTGCGAGTTCTGAGTCAGATAACGCGTACCCACTATCTCCGCGCGCCGCGTTGAAATAGACCGAATCGTAAAAGTATTTACCAAGTACCGAAGTGGTATCGAAAACATCACTGGCCTGAAGGGCGGACAGGCGATCGTCGTAGGGGAGAGACAGCAAGCGGTCACGCTCGGCCTCATAGCGCGTCTCAATATCGCTTGACGCGTGGACGCCCGAGGCGATGAGTAAGAAAAAAAGGAATAAAAATAAAAGCCTGTACACTACGTCGACACCACTGTTTCTAAGCCTGTCCCTGGGCCGATTCATGAATTATTTTATGTTTAGCATGGCAATATACCTGCCTTTGGTGGAAGGAAAAAGGTTACTTTCATTAAAAAACGGGACAGTTTCGGGCTGAATACGGCATATTCCGGCAGATTTCTGGGCGGGTTCTGTCTCTTGAGAGAGCATAGGAAAACCTGACCGATCGTTCTTATCTGAGTGAATTTTCCGATAAAACAAAAGTTAAAGTCTAGCCTAAAGCCTTAGCGAACACGGCGACATCACTGTCGGTATGTAAAAACATATCAGAAAATCCTGTGTTGGGCGGCTCATCAGAACAACGACAAAGGGGTAGAGAGGGCACCTTTAGCAAGAGGGCGGGGAGTGACTTTTTTCTCCATGGCCGATGTTAATTTCGCAGCAAATAGCGCATAATGTTCGGCCCGCATAAACCTGAAATGACGTTGTGAAAGTGGTGTCCCAAACACAAAGTGATAAGAACATCGAGAAATTGAAAGTTCCACCTCATAGTATCGAGGCGGAACAGTCTGTTCTTGGCAGCATGCTTATCGACCCTGAGAGTTGGGACAAAGTCGCTGAGCTTATCACCGACAGAGACTTCTATAACCGGTCACATCAGATAATTTTCCGCGCTATCATGCGCTTGCTTGGCGATAGTCATCCTGTTGACCTTATCACGGTATCAGAACAACTGGAAAAGCATGATGAACTGGAAGATGCCGGAGGCTTTGCCTATTTGGGCGAGCTGGCCAAGAACACCCCCAGCTCAGCCAATGTGGTGTCGTATGCCAAAATAATCAGCGAGCGCGCTATTACCCGCGAGCTTATTGGCGTTGCCCACGAAATTGCAGAGGTTGGATATAATCCGGAAGGGCGTAACAGTGCCGATATTCTGGATTTCGCCGAAAGCCGGGTATTTGAGATAGCGGAAAAACGTACCGGCGAAAATGAAGGACCCCGAGACGTTGAGTCTGTTCTTGGTAAAACCATCGATCGACTCGAAGCGCTGATAAAGACCAACAAAGAAGTGACCGGTGTTACCACGGGTTTTACCGATTTGGATAAAAAGACCAGTGGCTTGCAGCCGTCAGATTTGATCATTGTCGCTGCGCGTCCCTCCATGGGGAAAACTACGTTTGCGATGAACCTGGTCGAAAACGCCATGTTGGCAGAGAAAAAGCCGGTGTTGGTGTTTTCACTTGAGATGCCATCAGAGCAAATCATGATGCGTATGCTGGCATCACTTAGCCGGGTTGATCAAACCAAGATCCGTACTGCGCAATTAGACGATGAAGACTGGGCACGTATTTCCAACACCATGGCAATGCTGAAAGACAACGATAATCTGTTTATCGATGATTCGTCCGGTCTGACACCGATGGACGTGCGCAGCCGGGCGCGTAAACTCGCCAGAGAGCGTGGCGGTATCAGTATGATTATGGTGGATTATCTGCAGTTAATGCGGGTGCCGTCATTGAGTGATAACCGTACGCTGGAAATTGCAGAGATTTCCCGCTCACTAAAGGCACTGGCGAAAGAACTGGAAGTCCCGGTTGTGGCGCTGTCTCAGCTTAACCGTACACTGGAACAGCGTGCCGATAAACGTCCGGTTAACTCCGACCTGCGTGAGTCCGGTTCTATCGAGCAGGATGCTGACTTGATCATGTTTATTTACCGCGATGAGGTGTATCACGAAAACAGTGAGGACAAAGGTGTCGCGGAAATCATCATTGGTAAGCAACGTAACGGTCCGATTGGTACCAGCCGTCTTACTTTCCAGGGGCAGTTTTCCCGTTTTGATAATTACGCGGGACCCGCCATCGAAGACGCTTACTAGCGCAAGCGCCGTAACATCTCTTTTTTTTGACAAGTAACGATGTAACTATCTCTGTTGTCGATAACTCATGGGGTTAGCCCCTCTTTCCATTTTTTCCTTTAACTGTGCAGAAATTAAATAGATTTTGTTTTACAAAAAAAAGCACCGCAAGAGGCGGTGCTTTTTAGTTAACTATTAACTATTACTAATTAACGCTCTTCAGGCACTTTAACTGTACCCGATACCGTTACTGAGATACGGCGGTTAACACGGTGCGCTTCTGCTGTACCAGAGGTATCCAGTAGTTGCGTCTCACCATAACCAACAGTCTCAAGACGGTCTGGCTCGATATCGTAGCGCTGAATCATAACGTCACGGAACGCATCAGCACGTGCTTGTGACAGCTCCATGTTGTATGACTCTGAACCTGGCGCAGATGTGTGACCTTCGATGACTGCAGTGGTGTTACCGTAGCGCTTCATGAAGTTAGCAAATTCCTGAATTTCAGGATCGTTTGGTTGCTTAACTACTGAGCTTTCGTTATCAAACAACACGCGAAGCGTGATAGACACATCTTCTTCGTCAAATACGGTACAACCTGTGCTGTCTACCTTATCTCCCATAGGAGTATCAGCGCACTGGTCGTTGGCATCAGCCACGCCGTCGTTATCACTGTCTTGAATGGTGACTTCACAACCGCGTGCATCTACTTCTACACCAGCAGGAGTGTTCGGACACTGATCCATATTGTTCATAACGCCGTCGTTGTCAGCATCAACCGCACAACCTGTGGAGTCTACCGCTACGCCCATTGGTGTCATCGGGCATTGGTCGCGGCTATCGATCACGCCATCATTGTCGCTGTCTTTAGAAGCAGAAGATGATGAACCTGATCCTGTACCGCCAAACGCAATCGCCAGACCCAGCTTCACGCTGTAATCATTGTAGTCTTCACCGAAGTCCTGATAAGCCGCAATTTCAGTGATAAACTTCACTTTCTCACCAGCATTCCAGTGTTTACCAATACCGATATTACCCAGCGTAAATGACTCGTCCATGCTTTGGTGTTTCAAACCACCAAACAGATACCACCAATCATTGGGCATGAAATACATGGCATCGGCACCGATCATGTGTCCGCTGTCATTACGTGCTGCCGTGGAACCTTCGAGATAATCCAATTCCAGCGCGGTATATTCTACACGTGCCGCCCAGCTTTGAGTGAATCGGAAACCGTATTCCAGACCAAAGCCTTCGCCGTCGTCATAAATGCCCTGGTCAAGCGGACGGTCAGGAGAGGTTTTGTATTTTGTACCAAAAATACCGATCCAGTTTTCATAGTCTGGCGCAGTGGTTTCCTGAGCGTGGGTATACGATGAAAGAACAGCAAGGGAGAGTGCTGCTAAAGTAAATGTTTTTTTCATAGTCACATCCTGTATAACGTTGAGTGTTACCAATATTTTGATAATGCTGGTAAATAAGCACACATCATGCCATTGTTGTAATCGGCAACGGTGTCTGAAGTTTACCTCAGTACGCCTTGCAGAGTGGCGACTATGCGGCGAGCGCCTCCCTGGTTGCGGTGTTCACCTAGCGTAATGCCCTGCCAGGTGCCAAGCTGAAGTTTTCCCTGTTGAACGGGGATAGTTACTTCACAACCCATTATACTCGATTTAATGTGAGCAGGCATATCATCGCTGCCTTCATAAGTGTGAATAAAATAAGCAGAATCTTCTTTTACTGTATGGTTGAAGAACGATTCAAGATCAGTTCTGACTGAAGGATCTGCATTTTCATTCACTGTCAGGCTGGCGCTGGTGTGTTGTAACCAAAGATGAAGAAGGCCAACTTCTACGTTACGGATTTGGGGTAAGGCATCCAGAATATCTTGGGTGATAATGTGAAACCCCCTGGGGTAGGGGGGCAGTATAATGTTATCAGAGTGCCAGAACGGGTTATTTGTCAAAACAAATTTCCAGGTGAGCAAGCCCCTCATCACACATAAAGGGGAGTATAATCTTCGCACCATCAACCTGGTGGCTGATACTGTGTTGCTTTCCAGAGACAACAATTGGCGTTGCCATACCGAATTCGTAGCCGCGCTCGGCAAGATCCCGCTTGGCGTTGCCACAAATCATATTCGTTACTTCGCCAACCATGTCGCCGACTTCTGCGTCTATTTTATCCGGCCGCTCACCCACCATGCGTTCCATAATCGTGAGTGCCAGTGATTCATCAAACGTGATGGACATTGAGCCTCTGACCTCTGGCCCAACCATGCCAATCAGACCTGATACATCGCCTTTTGCGATGTCACTTTGCTTACGTTTAGGCTTCCCGGGCGTTAATTTGGTCTGGGCCATGGTTTCCATAACGTTCAAGAGACCCGAAATAAACGGGTTTACAAAATCAGCATTCATGCGAGTGCTCCTTGGACTCAGCGCAATCTGTCTCCTGGCAGTCAGCACAAAGTCCGTGCGCTTCAATGGTTTGTTTTGATACGGCAAAGCCGTGTGCTTTGGCCTGTTTATCCAGTGTATCCTGTAGTCCTTCAGACTGTATCTCTGCAACGTCACCACAACTGTCGCAAATTAGGAACTGTACCGGATGGTGGCAACCGAAATGGTAGCAGGCGACAAAGGCGTTAGTAGATTCAAGCCGGTGAATAAACCCAAAATCCAGCAAAAAATCAAGCGCACGATAGACGGTTGCAGGCTTGGCGCTGGATTCCGTTTCTTTTAAGGCATCAAGAAGTTCATATGCGCCCATGGGGCCATGCTTGCTTAGTAATATCTGGTAAACTTTTTCGCGAAGCGGAGTAAACCGGGCATTACGCTGTTCACAATAAGCCCTGGCTTTACTGATAAGTGTTGCACTGACGTGTGTCGCATTGTTCATCAACAAAGTACCATCATATGTTATCAATGCTCCCAGCTAAGAGCGCTGTGTTATTCGTATTGTAAAGGTGTTCACCCGGCAGATTCCTCAGAAATAAGGGCTTGCTCTGCGTGATACATATGTTCGATGAGCTGGTCTTCCAGTTCAAAGCGCGCTTCCAGGGTTTCTCCCAGCGCAGCCAGATCGTTATCAAACTTTGAGGCTTGCTCAGCAGAGACCGCATCAGTGTAGGCGTCATTGAAGGTTAGCGCACTATCTGTGGTAACCGCAATTTCCGGATAAATCCGGCGCTTCAGGGCTTTACCCTCAGTGTCATCACTGACCAGCATATCGTAAACCTCAAAATGCCCTGCAGAAAGGTAATCCATCATTGCCTCACAAAAAGCATCAATAGCCGTTGCATCAGGAAGTGCATTGGACTGCTGTGCCTGATCGTGACCACCGGATAAGCCTGCTAGTTCGCAATATTTGATGAGAAGCGTTTGCCGGGCATGTAACCAGTTATCAATAGTACTGTGCCTGCCGCCCCACTTGTCCTTAGCTTGTTCCAGTTTGTTTAACATGCTTATCTGCCTGGTTATAAAAGACGTGCTGTCGTCTCGGTTTGTTTTCAGTATAACACTGCAAAGTCGCAGCACAAATTTGCCTTTTTAACGCCGTACGACGACACGCCTTCAACAGAGACAACATGGTTTCGCGCGTGGTCTGGCCCTCGCCTGACCGCAATTGTGTGATAGTCTGAGAGGAATGAAAACAAGAGAGTATTAACGTCAATGATGAAAAAAATGTCACAGCAGGATTTGACCCGTCGTGCACGCTGGCTGATTTTTTCCCGAAGTCGGCTGGTGGTGGCGAAAGGAGAAAGTACGCCGCCGGTCACAACATTTGATGCGTTTCCGTTTCTTTCTGCTTACGCCGGTGACGTGCGTCAGCTATCGCCGCTGGAGGAAGAGGCCTCTGTCAGCGGGCACCCTACCTATGTTGTAGATATGGGCAGCGAACGAATTGAAGAAAGCGATTGGGATGCCGTCACTCTGCGGGATGTGCTGATGAATACCCCTGCTGATGCATTCAGTATGGTAGGCAGAGCCTGGCAGTACGTGCACTTTCTCAGAACCCACCGCTTTTGTGGACAGTGCGGAAGCCCGATGGAGCAAGTCGACTGGGAAATGGCGATGCACTGCCACCAGTGCCAGCATCGGTGTTATCCGCGGGTATCGCCCTGCATTATCGTGGCGATACACGATAATGAAAAACTGCTGTTAGCCCGTGGAGTGCGTCATCGTGAAACCAATATGTACTCAACCCTTGCTGGCTTCGTGGAGAGTGGCGAAAGCCTGGAAGAGGCCGTACACCGTGAGGTGCTGGAGGAAGTCGGTGTCAGGGTAAAAAATATCGAGTACTTTGGCAGTCAGCCCTGGCCGTTCCCGCATTCATTGATGGTGGGGTATATCGCCGAATATGCTGGAGGAGAGATTGTGCGTGAAGAAAATGAAATTGATGATGCGCAGTGGTTCAGTCTCGATGCCCTGCCGAAAACGCCACCCAAGCTGTCGATTGCTGGCCAGTTAATTGCGGCGACAGTCGCAAAACTGCAAAATGAGCAGTAATGGAATTTCCGTATGTTTTGGCAAACCTAATGCTGGCGGAGAGAATTCAGAAACGAAAAATAAAAACCCTGCACAAGGCAGGGTTCCAGTAGTTTTAGCATCGGTCCCGTTACCGGGCTTCTTTGTTGTTGCTGATTACCAAACTAGCAAACGCTTACTACCAAAGCAAGTAAAATTATCTTTTAGTATGAAAAAAATACAAATTCGCTGAGGAAATTGTTGTAAAAATTACAAAAAAAGTCTGAGTTGATGCATCGCAATAACCTTCAGAGGGACAGCGTCAAAAAGAGGACGATTCGCATCAGCGGTATTTGGTTTTTTTCCACCCCGAAGACAGGATTAATTGATATACTCGCGCCGTATCTCATAGGCTAAGCAGTGTTGACAGAGGAAAACATGGCAGACGATTCTACAAATCCACAACGTCCACAATTAAAAAATGACCGCTATCTGCGCGCATTGCAGAAGCAGCCAGTCGACGCGACACCTGTATGGATGATGCGGCAGGCCGGGCGTTATTTGCCAGAATATAAAGCTACCCGCGCTGAAGCCGGCGATTTCATGTCGCTTTGTAAAAATGCTGAGCTGGCTTGCGAAGTGACACTGCAGCCTCTGCGTCGTTTTCCTCTGGATGCCGCAATCCTGTTTTCAGATATCCTGACTATCCCGGATGCGATGGGACTGGGTCTATACTTTGAAACCGGCGAAGGGCCACGTTTTCGTAACCCGATTACCTGCAAGGCGGATGTTGATAAAATTGGGATCCCCGATCCTGAAGGAGAATTACAGTACGTGATGAATGCGGTAAGAACGATTCGTCGCGAACTACAGGGCGATGTGCCCTTAATTGGCTTTTCTGGCAGCCCGTGGACACTGGCAACCTACATGGTCGAGGGCGGAAGCAGCAAAGCGTTCACTAAAATCAAGAAAATGGCCTTTGCCGAACCGGCGACTCTGCATTTATTACTCGATAAACTGGCTGACTCGGTCACGTCTTACCTGAATGCACAAATTGACGCCGGCGCGCAATCAGTGATGATTTTTGATACCTGGGGCGGCGTACTGTCGCCACGTGACTACCAAGACTTTTCGCTGCAGTACATGCACAAAATTGTGTCTGGATTAACACGTGAAGCCGATGGCCGAAAGGTGCCGGTAACACTATTCACTAAAAATGGCGGACAATGGTTAGAGGCCATTGCGGCAACAGGTTGTGATGCTGTAGGACTGGACTGGACAATTAATATTGATGACGCCAGAAAGAGAGTAGGTGACAAGGTGGCATTACAGGGTAATATGGACCCTTCTATGCTGTATGCCAGCCCTGAGCGTATCAGGCAGGAAGTGGCTACTATTCTTGAAGGATACGGCAGTGGAAGTGGTCATGTTTTTAATCTCGGTCACGGGATTCATCTTGATGTGCCACCGGAAAATGCCGGGGTATTCGTCAATGCGGTTCATGAATTAAGTCGTCCCTATCACAACAAATAAGGCGAGGGTGAAATGAAAACCTGGGTGTTGATACCGCTGGTTATTTTTATTGCTGTCGCGGGATACCAGTTTGGCTACTATCGAGCAAAGCTTGAAACCAGTGAAGCGGACAAAGTGCGTGTGGCCAGTGCCATGGAGACAAAGGCCAGGCCCATGACAAAAGCCGACGACATTGCGGACGTACTCAGTGCAAATGTGATTTCAACGGTGAAAGCTGCTGAGACTATCAATGCTATCCCTTCTTCAGCAGACATGGAGGTAGCAGAAGAGATCGCACCGGCTCAGAAGTCGGTGGAAGCCGTGATGGCAGGAAGTGTTACCCGTAAAGAGCAGCATGATGCGCAATCTGACTGGGCTGATAACTTTGATGAAAATGAACAAAACTTTGAAGCGGCTACCCAGCTCGCAGATTTCTTTACCCTGCATCCGGATGGCGACAATGTGTATCTACACTCAATTCAGTGCGACGACGCACAATGCCAGCTGATCGGTCAGTTTGAAGGCGAACATCAGCGCTTTGAAAGCATTATAAATGAGATGAAGGAAGAGCCGTGGTGGGCGTATTCCGGAACCTCCAGCAGTACGTCAAGCGATGGCAACCGCACGCATTTTGTGCTGCACTTAAAATCAGAACGCGGTTCCTGAAAGCGTTCTGACGTGTTAACTGCTATGTATGCGTAGCGTTAGCCGTGTCAGTGGTGTCAGGCATCTCTGGGTAACCCTTTTTTTACCACACGAGTCAGGCGTAATAGTTGCCGGTTTTCCTCTGCATCACGACGTTCTTCCTTTGTCTTTTGTCTTTTAAGTGCCCACTCTAAATGTGGGCGCAGTAAGTCGGAAGACTGTGGGAGCCGGCTCTGAAGTGCACTTACGATATCAGTGTCATATTCCGCATTGCCCAGCGCGATAGCGATATTTCGTTGCCATTTCTGAAAACCAATACGGCGTATGGGTGAGCCTTCGGTATTTTTTAAAAACGTCGCTTCATCCCAGTAAAACAGGTTCAGCAAGGTTTCACCATGAAGCGCTTTTCGTGGCAGGAAATCGTCTTCTTCAGTCACGTTTGCATAGCGATTCCAGGGACACACTAACTGACAGTCATCACAACCATAGATGCGGTTACCCATGGCCTCGCGGTACTCTTCAGGAATGATGCCATCAAATTCTATGGTTAAATAGGAAATGCATTTTCTGGCATCTACGGTATACGGGGCCACGATGGCCTGGGTTGGACAGATGGTCATGCAGGCGTTGCAGCTACCACAGCCTTCTTCTACAGGCGAATCTGTGGGCAGCGGCAAGTTAATAAATAATTCACCCAGGAAAAACCATGATCCGGCCTCTCTGGAAAGTGTGAGTGAATGTTTGCCGGTCCAGCCAATACCGGCTTTTTCGGCTATCGCATGCTCTAACACTGGTGCCGAGTCTACGAAGGGGCGGAACGCGGTATCTGCCAGTTCCTTTTCAATTTTTTCGCCCAGTTGCTTCAAGCGCTTGCGCAGCACTTTATGATAATCCCGTCCTAATGCGTAGCGACTAATATAGGCAATGCTGCTGTCTGACAGGTGCCTGGCAAACGAAGCGTCAGGAGGCAAATAATCCATACGCACACTGATCACCCGAAGTGTACCGGGAACCAGTTCACCGGGGCGAGAGCGTTTGGTGCCGTGGGCGGCCATGAAGGCCATATCGCCGTGATAGCCCTTCTCCAGCCAGGCTTCGAGGTATTTCTCGTGCTGATCCAGGTCAATATCACTGATACCAACGTGCTGAAAGCCTAGCGCCCGCCCCCAAGCCTTGATATCGTCTGCTAAACGTACTAAATCGACTGAATGTAAAGTGGACATGCGCTCATGTTAGATACTCAACTCATCACCAGCTTATCATATAAACTCTATCGCGCCGATCAGGTCAGGGAAAACGAACGCGTGGCTGCTGAGAAAAGCGGTTGCGACATGTTCACGCTGATGCAGCGAGCCGGTGAAGCCGTTTTCAAACAATGCCAGCACCTGCTGCCCAATACCGATGTTTATCTGGTGTTAGTCGGGCAAGGCAACAATGCGGGCGACGGTTATATTGCCGCACTGCACGCAAAAAAGGCTGGCAAACAGGTATATGTGTGCGCTGTAGAGCCACACCGGATACTGGACGGCGATGCTGGCGAAGCGCAGAAGCGCTGGCTGGACGCGGGCGGAAAAATCCAGAAATTCTCAAAGGAGACGCTGGATAAAGCTGGTCTGGTTGTCGACGCGCTGCTGGGAACGGGTATCAATAGTTATATTCGTAACGAGTTTGCGGAAATTATCGATACCGTCAATGGTGCTGGCAAACCGGTTGTCAGTGTAGATGTTCCTTCAGGTCTGGACGCCAATACCGGGCAGTCGTTGGGACGGTGCATCGAAGCCGACGTCACTGTCACGTTTGTCGGTATTAAACCAGGTCTGACGACCGGAGCCGGTAAACAGTCATGCGGCAAGCTGGTATACGATGATCTGGGAATTGGAAAAGCGTTTAGTGAAGTGGCACGCGCGTCTGCAACCTTGCTCGATATTGAACAGTTCAAGGGCATGGGCCCCCGCGATGTACATTCTCACAAAGGCACTTACGGACGACTTCTTTGTGTGGGAGGAAACCGCGGTACGGCCGGCGCTATTCGTTTGAGTAGTGAGGCAGCATTGCGAAGTGGTGCTGGAATGGTTCGGGTATATGTGCATGAGGCATCAACTGTACAGGTGAGCGCCGGGCGTCCTGAACTGATGGTCACCGACCAGGACTTAGAGGCCGCACTAAACTGGGCGACGTGCGTGGTTATCGGGCCCGGGCTGGGACAGGATACGTGGGCGGAGAAAACGTTTGCGACTACCCTTAAACATTGCCAGACCCATCCTAAGCCATTGGTCATTGATGCCGATGCACTTAACCTGTTAAGTAAGCAGGCTACCGCGTATACGATTGAAGATTGTATCCTGACACCGCATGCTGGCGAAGCGGGTCGCCTGCTGGGTGTTTCAGTGGATGATGTGGAATCCGAGCGGTTTAATTATGCCCGCCAGTGCGCGCAGCGTTATCATGCGACCTGCGTTCTTAAAGGTGCAGGTACAATCATTGATAACGAGTCCAAAACCTGGGTGTGCCGTCATGGTAACCCCGGAATGGCAACCGCTGGCAGTGGTGATGTGTTAAGTGGCATTCTGGGCGCGTTACTGGCGCAGGGGCTGGAACGGGACATTGCGGCTAAATACGGCGTCACGATGCACGCGAAGGCAGGTGATGAAGTCGCACGTCTTTACGGGCAACGTGGTATGATTGCCAGTGATTTATTTGAAGCGGTGCGCGCACTGATCAACCAGTAATACGGAGCCAATAGCGTGGTATGTAGCGCAAAGGTGCCCGGTTATGTCGCGCCCATGTAGTAGAGAAAGGTTCATGTCATACCCACAAAGTGCGTATTTCGCAGCATCTGAATCGGATACGTCGACGCTGGCGAAAGATATTGCCGGCGCAATAAAAGTAATGCTTCCGGCATCTTCTGTGATTTATCTTAAGGGCGATCTCGGCGCGGGTAAAACCACATTCAGCCGCTATTTTATTCAGTCATTCGGGCATGAAGGGGCCGTAAAAAGCCCCACCTACACGCTGGTGGAACCCTACGAGCTGGAGCAGGTCTCAATATATCACTTCGATTTGTACCGATTGGCCGATCCCGAGGAGCTCGAGTTCATGGGGATCCGTGACTACTTCTCGGACAATGCGGTAAGTCTGATTGAGTGGGCTGAAAAAGGCGAGGGATGCTTGGCATCGGCAGACTTAGTGATTAGTATAACCACAGACGGTGATGGCAGACGTTTTCAGGTGCAGGCCAAGAGTGCTCAGGGCAGCAAGGTGCTGCAACACTGCAAACATATCTGAGCCGGAGTGGCCTTAAGACGACCATGAGAAATGCGAAAAGGCAAAATATGTTGCGCTTGTTAATATCAATCTGTTGCCTGTGGCTGGTTTCCAGTGCTGTGTATGCGGCGCAAAACGGCATTGATGGTATTCGTGTCTGGCCCTCACCCAATAGCACCAGGGTCGTTCTGGATCTGAAACAGGCTCCCGATTACAGCTATTTTCCTCTTTCTAATCCTGACAGGCTGGTGATTGATCTTGCTAATACCTCCGATTCTGCGGATTTAAGCGAAATTGATAAAAGCGGCGATTTGGTGCGGCGAATTCGTTACTCCACTCCAAAGAACAGCCAATCTGCACGCATTGTTATTGATATGTCCCGCAAAGCCAACCCGACGCTGTTTGCGATGACGCCCACCAAGCCTTACGGACATCGGCTGGTTATTGATTTAGAAGATTCCCAGCAGCGCTCCGGTCCATCCGGTGTGGTAATTGACAGTTCCAGTAATGAGCGTGACCGCGACATCATCATAGCGATTGATGCCGGCCATGGCGGCGAAGATCCCGGTTCCGTCGGCCCTTCAGGAAGTTACGAAAAGCATATCACGCTAAGCATTGCCAAAAAGCTGGAGGCCATGGTGAACCGGGAGCCAGGCATGCGCGCAGTCATGACGCGTACCGGCGATTACTATATTTCACCGAATAAACGTCCAGAGCTGGCGCGTCAGCAAAAGGCTGATTTGCTGGTATCCATACACGCCGATGCGTTTACTCAACCTGAACCGCGCGGTGGATCTGTCTGGGTGTTATCTACCGGGCGGGCCGGTACCGAGCTGGGTCGCTGGATGGAACGCACAGAGCGACACTCTGAACTGTTAGGCGGTGCTGCTGAAGTCATTACTGACAAGGCCAGCGAGCGGTATCTGGCTGAGACTATTCTCGGGTTGTCGATGGATCACAGTATGGCCACCAGTTATGATCTTGGTAATAAGGTTATTCAGGAAATGCGAAAGGTTACCTCGCTGCATAAAAGAACGCCGCAGGCAGCAAGCCTGGCAGTACTGACATCGCCCGACATTCCCTCTATTCTGGTTGAAGTGGGATTTATCTCCAACCCGCAGGAAGAGAAAAACCTGAACTGGGCAGAGCACAGAGAGCGGCTTGCTGATTCTATTTTCAATGCAACAAAACGATATTTCAAACAGGTACCGCCGGATGGTACGCTGTGGGCTGCGCAAAAAGAACGAAACCGCACACATCGGGTGCGTAGCGGCGAATCGTTGTCATTACTGGCGCAGCGTTACAACGTAAAGGTCAGCAGTATTAAAGAAGCGAATAATCTGCGAAGCGACGTTGTCAGGATTGGACAGGTTCTGACAATCCCCAGCACCTGATTACAACTTAAAACGGAAACACTATTGCCTATACAGTTATTGCCGCCCCGACTGGCTAACCAGATCGCAGCAGGTGAGGTCGTTGAACGTCCTGCCTCCGTGGTAAAGGAGTTGGTTGAAAATAGTCTGGACGCCGGTGCGACAAAAATCGAGCTGGATATTGAAAAAGGCGGTCATAAGCGTATCAGGTTGCGTGACAATGGCTGCGGTATCCCACAGCATGAACTGGAACTCGCGCTTAGTCGCCACGCCACCAGTAAAATCAGCACGCTGGAAGATTTAGAGCGAATTCTTTCACTGGGTTTTCGCGGTGAAGCGTTGGCCAGTATCAGTTCGGTAAGCCGTCTGACATTAAGTTCTAAACCCGCAGAGCAGCAACAGGCGTGGCAGGCACACTGTGAAGGCCGTGATATGGCGGTGAAACTCAACCCTGTCGCGCACCCTGACGGCACCACAATTGACGTAGCGGATTTGTTTTACAACACCCCCGCGCGGCGCAAATTTCTGCGAACCGAAAAAACCGAATTTCAGCACATCGATGATGTCATCCGGCGGATTGCTCTGAGCCACCCGGAAGTCACCTTTGTTCTTCGCCACAATGGGAAAGCGGTCAGACGCTTTCTTGCTGTGGAAAAGCAGGATCGCGCTGCAAGAATAGGCGCTGTCGCAGGGCAGAAGTTTCTCAACAACGCGATTTATTGTCGTACAGAATATGATGGCATTGAAATAGAAGGCTGGCTGGGCAATGAAAATGTGTTGCGAAGCAGTACCGATTGTCAGTTTAGTTTTGTGAACGGTCGCGGCATGCGCGACAAACTGATTTTGCATGCGATACGGCAGGCTTATGAGAGTGCCTGGGGCATAATGGAACAACCTGCTTTTGTAGTGTATCTCACTGTGCCGCCAGCAGATGTTGACGTAAACGTGCATCCGGCTAAACACGAAGTACGTTTTCAGCAGAGCCGGTTGGTGCATGATTTTATCTGCAAAACCGTCACTGATGCGCTGACGCCACAATCACACTCTGATGCGATTACAACGAGGGTGCCACCACCCGCTGAGCACGATTATATTCGTCCACTGGTTGTGGCAACACCAGCAGAAGCGGTGACGGAAAGACAGCCGAGTCCCGCGTATTCTGCTCCACCGACACCACACCTGAACTCAGCTCGTGGTCACAGTCCATCAAGGGGGCACACCGGCTCGGCGCGCAAAGGTAACGACAGCCAGTATCAGACGAATTATCAGCAATTAATGACGCCAAATGGCGACACAGCCAGCGCAGCAAGTCCATTGGTGGACGCCATTGCACTGGATTCAAAACGCCGTTTATTTAGCGACAGCAACAACGCTTATCTGCTTCATGCTTCCAGGCTTGCAGCAATTTGGATAGAAGACTTGATTGGCAGTGCAAGTACGTCTCAGCCCTTATTAATGCCGGTATCTGTTTCTGCAGAAAACGTCACAACAGAAACAATTGATGCGTTGAACGGGGCGTCGTTTGTCGTGACGCGCGCAGCAGGAAAATGCCGGTTACAACAAGTGCCAGCGGGAACCCGCCATTTGCCGTGGCTTGCCGTATTTGGCCCGTTGCTAGAGCATCCTATTCAATCGATAAATGACATACCCGCGCTACTGGGAAACCTCATCGTCGCGCAAGACGATAGCGCTGCTCAACCCGTATGGCAGTGGTTTGATGCCCAATCGACCGCAAAGCGGTGGGAATGGATTCATGAGTTTGGTACAGTCCGCCCACTATCAGCACTGATTGCTTGTATGGAGCAAACCGATGGCTAATGGCATAAATGATGCATTGCCTGTTATCGCGATCATGGGGCCTACCGCGTCCGGCAAAACAGGGCTGGCACTGGACATTGCTGAACAGGTCGACAGTGAAATTATCAGTGTTGATTCTGCATTAGTTTATCGCGGCATGGACATTGGTACAGCCAAACCCTCAAAAGAAGAGATGGAGGCAGTTCCTCACTGGCTGATTAACACATTGGACCCCTCTGAGAGCTATTCTGTGGCAGAGTTCTGTACAGATGCTATAAGTCTGATAGAGGATATTCACGACCGAAATCGTGTGCCAATTTTGGTCGGTGGTACAATGATGTACTTTAATGCCTTGATAAATGGCATTTCGCCACTACCTAAGTCGGATGAGAAGGTACGTGCCGAGTTAGAAGCACAAGCCAAAGAGACAGGCTGGCAAGGGTTACATGATGAATTGAGCCGGGTTGATCCGGTAAGCGCTAATCGTATTCATCCTAATGATCCGCAGCGACTGCTAAGGGCTTTGGAAGTGTACCGGAGTACGCAAAAAAGTCTGACCGAATGGCAGCAGGAAAAAGGAAAACCCTGTCCGTACGCAATCACGCAGTTTGCGATTGCACCACAAGACAGAGCAGTACTTCATGAACGCATTGCTCAGCGCTTCGACCTGATGCTGGCAAATGGGTTTATTGAGGAAGTGAAAAAACTCTATGAACGGGGTGATCTTCACGAAGATTTACCGTCTATACGTTCTGTGGGCTATCGCCAGGTTTGGCAGTACCTGGAAGGTCAGCTTAGTAAAGAAGAAATGCGCGAGCGAGGCGTGATTGCGACCCGTCAGTTAGCCAAGAGACAGCTAACGTGGTTGAGAGGATGGCAAGACCTCACCTGGCTTGACACATTTGCTAAAGATAATTTGACTACAATTAAAGCAAAAGTCACACTTTAAGTGTCGGAGTGTGGTATACATTAACGCGCGGTAGCACGCTGCATTGTTGGTTACTGAAATAATAAAAACTAAGGATTTCAAATGGCTAAAGGGCAATCATTACAAGACCCGTTTTTAAATGCGTTACGCAAGGAGCGTATCCCTGTTTCCATCTATCTGGTAAATGGAATTAAATTACAGGGACAGGTTGAATCATTCGATCAATTCGTGATCCTCCTGAAAAATACAGTAAGCCAAATGGTTTATAAGCATGCCATTTCTACTGTCGTTCCAGCCAGAGCGATAACAATGCCGAGTTCTACCCAAGGAGACTCAGAAAATACTAAAAGTGAATAAACAAAAAGGTATCGCGCTTGTTTGACCGTTATGAAGCCGGTGAACAGGCTGTACTCGTTCATGTCAATTTTGCTGACGAAAATAGTAAGGAAGACCTTGCGGAATTAGAGCTGCTTGTGTCTTCTGCAGGTGTTGATGCTGTCGACGTGTTAACGACGTCACGAAGTGCTCCGCATGCTAAATATTTTGTCGGTTCCGGAAAAGCCGAAGAAATTGCCGCGGCCGTAAAGGCGCATGAAGCAAACGTGGTAATTTTTAATCATGCGCTCTCTCCTTCTCAGGAGCGAAATCTAGAAGCCATTTGTAAATGCCGGGTTCTCGATAGAACCGGGCTGATTCTTGATATTTTCGCCCAGCGGGCACGAACGCACGAGGGCAAATTACAGGTTGAGCTGGCCCAGCTTCGGCATATTTCCACGCGTCTGATTCGTGGCTGGACTCACCTTGAGCGCCAGAAAGGCGGGATTGGTCTGCGTGGACCGGGTGAAACGCAACTAGAAACCGACCGTCGCTTGCTGCGCGGGCGGATAAAGTCGATCCTGCGCCGTCTGGAGAAAGTGCAGAAGCAACGTGAGCAGGGCCGCCGCTCTCGCAAACGTGCCGAAATTCCTACGGTATCCTTAGTTGGCTATACCAACGCAGGCAAATCGACATTGTTCAATACCATCACGGATGCGCATGTTTACGCGGCAGATCAGCTCTTTGCAACGCTGGACCCAACGTTGCGGAAAATCGATCTGCAGGACGTGGGACCAGCAATTTTAGCCGACACGGTTGGGTTTATCCGTCACTTGCCCCATGATCTTGTAGCGGCCTTTAAAGCTACACTGCAAGAGACACAGGAAGCGGACTTATTGCTTCACGTTGTTGATATGGCAGATGCAAACTACCGGGCAACCATGGACGAAGTGAATGAAGTCCTGGAAGAAATTGATGCCGACGAGATACAACAACTCGTCATCTGTAACAAAATTGATAAACTTGAAGGCATTGAACCACGTATAGATAGAAATGAAGAAGGAGTCCCCATCCGGGTATGGCTGTCAGCCCAGACCGGCCAGGGAACGGAACTTCTCGGCGAGGCACTGACAGAGTGTCTTGCGCAAAGCATGGTAAGTTATACATTGCGAATTCCTCCGGTGCAGAGTCACTTGCGGGGAGTATTGTACGAGCTGAATTGTATATCGAATGAAGCATACGACTCAGATGGTGACTGGGTAGTGGACGTGAGAATGCCTACTGCTGACTGGAATCGTCTGGAAAAACGACTGGATGAAGGTTTGTCGAACTTCGTAGTACGTCATTAATTGCTTGAAATTACGGATAATGCAAGACGTACGGGCTTCGATAAGAAAAATTATTAATCACTTTATGGAGTATCAGCATGGCTTGGAATGAGCCGGGTGGCAAAAATAACGACCCCTGGAAAAATCGCGGTGGCCGCGACCAGGGTCCCCCGGATTTGGATGATGTGTTCAAGAACTTATTCGGAAAATTCGGAAAAATGGGTGGTGGAAACGGTGGTGGTTCAGGCAAAAGCCTGGGCGGCATCGGCGCCGGTATCCTGATTGGCCTGTTGGTCATTATCTGGTTTATCAGCGGGTTCTATACTATCCGTGAAGCAGAGCGAGGTGTGGTGCTGCGTTTCGGTGAATACCATGAACAGGTTGAACCCGGTTTGCGTTGGGCGCCTACCTTTGTTGATTCGGTAATTCCGGTAGACGTTGAGTCTATCCGCGATAAGTCGTCTTCAGGCTCAATGCTGACAGAGGACGAAAACGTGGTTCGCGTAGAAATGGAAATGCAGTATCGCATTGTTGATCCATACCGCTGGACGTTCGCCGTAGAAAGCCCGGAAACCAGTCTGAGTCAGGCACTGGACAGTGCCATCCGTTACGTTGTCGGTCATTCGACAATGGATGATGTGCTGACTGATGGCCGTGAAGTGACCCGTCAGCGAGTTTGGGAAGAGCTGCAGTCGATTCTGGAACCTTATGATATGGGTGTGTCCATTGTCGATATGAACTTCCGTGATGCGCGTCCACCAGAGCAGGTAAAAGATGCGTTTGATGATGCCATTGCTGCACAGGAAGACGAACAACGTTTCATTCGTGAAGCCGAAGCTTATGCTCGTGAAATTGAACCACGTGCCCGTGGTCAGGTGAACCGCATGAACGAAGAAGCGCAGGCCTATAAAGAACGCGTCATTCTGGAAGCCCAGGGTGAAGTCGCTCGCTTCTCAGAGTTGTTACCACAGTACGAGCGGGCGCCAACGGTAACCCGAGAGCGTATTTATCTGGAAACCATGGAAAATGTGTTTAGTAACACCAGCAAAATCATGGTCGACAACCAAAACGGCAACAGCATGTTGTATCTGCCGCTGGATAAAATTATGGAGCGCCAGAACGCAACGCCATCTAATCGCAATAACCGTAACTCGTTAGAAGGTTTGCAAAATGAAGGTGTCGAAGAGATGCTGCGCAATCGTAACAGTAGTCCGACAACCGGATTACGTGGCGGCACCACACGTGAAGGGAGAGAATAATTCATGAAGAATTTAGCCATAATTATCATAGTTATTCTGGCCGTATTGTCGACTGGAGCGTTGTTTACTGTTAAGGAAGGTGAGCGCGCCATTGTTATTCAGTTCGGTAAAGTTCAGCGTGATGACGCGTCTGGTGAAACCCGCGTATTTGAACCGGGACTGCATTTCAAAATCCCGTTTATCGATACGGTGAAAAAGCTGGATGCACGTATCCAGACACTGGATGACCAGCCAGATCGCTTCGTTACTTCCGAGAAAAAAGACTTAATCGTCGATTCTTACGTGAAGTGGCGCATTGAAGATTTCGCGACCTATTATCTGTCTACCGGCGGTAATAAGTTACAGGCGGAAGCACTGCTGAAGCAGAAAGTGAATAACGGCCTGCGTTCTGAGTTCGGTACGCGAACAATTGCACAAATTGTGTCTGGTGAGCGTACAGCGTTGATGGATTCAGCAATGGAACAGGCTTCGACATCGTCGAATGAACTGGGTATTGCTATTGTTGACGTACGTGTGAAGCAGATTAATCTGCCAACGGAAGTCAGTAACTCAATTTTCCAGCGTATGCGTGCAGAGCGTGCGGCAGTGGCCAGAGAGCATCGCTCTGAAGGTCAGGAGCAGGCTGAAGTTATTCGCGCTGATATCGATGCGAAAGTAACTGTTATGCTGGCGGAAGCAGAACGTAATCTGCGTCAGGTTCGTGGTGAAGGGGATGCCCTTGCTGCGCAAATTTACGCAGATGCTTATTCGCAAAATGCTGAGTTTTACAGCTTCTTAAGAAGTATGGATGCCTATGTACAGAGCTTTAACTCTAAACAGGATATACTGGTGGTAGAGCCAGACAGTGAGTTCTTCCGCTTTATGAACTCCAAAAACGGACGTTCAGACAACTAAGTAACGTTGCAATACACAACAAAGGCCGGTTTTTCCGGCCTTTTTCATGTCCGGATAATAAATGTAGTATAAAACGCATAAAAGACAGGTTTTGCGAGTAAAGCCGCATAACACCGGAATAAATCTATTCTCCGACATAGCTTCGACCACTCCCTCCTCTGCAGGCCCTTATTTGTCTGACGAATAAGCCAGAATGTAAACAATGTAACCTGATGATATTTTTCAGGTTTGCTGCGCTCCGGAAGCCATTTGCTACAGGTATAGCGGATTTTTTCGGCGTCTGACTGCAAATTTTAAGTGAAATCAGGTAAAATCGCGCGGTTTTGAGTAGTAAAGCACAGGCAATGCGTGACGTCGTGAGAGACGCCAACCGGTATCTGAATGAAATATGTGTCTTTCGCACAGTATGAGGTATGTCCGGTAACCTAACAATAATAAGCCTGAAGCAATAACGACAGGGGAATGTTTTGTCTTCCGATAATGCAAATGTAGAAAACCGGCCGCAAGAGCAGTCGCAGAGTGGTTTGTTCTCGCGATTTCTGGCGACGGTTGAATGGCTGGGCAACCTGCTGCCCCATCCGGTAACGTTATTTGCGTTGCTTTCGGTATTTATTGTGCTGCTAAGTGGCATCCTTGGCTACTTTGATATCGCGGTTGCTGATCCGCGTCCGGAAGGCGCAAAGGGCCGCGACGCTGATGGTATGATTGAAGTGATATCACTAATGAGTGCCGAGGGGTTACAGCGCATTGTTACCGGTCTGGTGACGAACTTTACCGGCTTTGCGCCGCTCGGTACCGTGTTAGTTGCTTTACTCGGGGTTTCGGTTGCCGAACATTCCGGTTTGCTGTCAGCTGCTATGCGCTCGTTGGTTATGAACGCGTCAAAGCGAGTGGTGACGTTCGCTATTGTGTTTGCCGGCATCATTTCCAATACTGCCTCAGAACTTGGCTATGTGGTACTGATCCCGCTGGCGGCGATGATTTTCCACTCGCTGGGGCGTCATCCACTGGCAGGACTGGCTGCAGCGTTCGCGGGTGTGTCGGCTGGATACAGCGCGAATCTGCTGTTAGGTACGGTTGACCCGTTGCTGTCAGGTATCACAGAAGCCGCTGCCCATATGATTGACCCCGACTATGCAGTAGGGCCGGAGGTTAACTGGTACTTTATGTTTATCAGTACCTTTGTGGTTGCCACCATGGGTGCACTGGTAACAGAGAAAATTGTCGAACCGCGCTTGGGTAAATTTGACGAAAGCGACGCCTCCGTTGAGCTTGAAAAGCAGTCAATGGAAGCGCCAAGTGATAAAGAGAAGCGTGCGCTGAAACTGGCCGGGCTGTCTTTTGTCGCAGTGTGCGCGGTTCTTGCGCTTACCATCGTGCCGGAAAACGGTATTTTGCGTCACCCCGAGACCGGTGAAGTTGCAGGTTCTCCGTTTTTGAAAGGCATTGTTGCCTTCATCTTCATCACCTTCGCCATTCCCGGGTTCGTATACGGGCGCGCCGCAGGTACGATGAAAAATGACCGCGACATCATTAATGCGATGTCTAAGAGTATGGGCGCAATGGGCCTGTACATCACTCTGGTATTCTTCGCCGCGCAGTTTGTGGCCTTTTTCAAATGGACCAACCTTGGCACCGTACTCGCGGTAAAAGGGGCGGCATTGCTGCAGGCTGTAGGGCTTGATGGGCCGTCGGTCTTTATCCTGTTTATCTTAATGTGTGGCATCGTGAATTTGTCGCTGGGCAGCGCATCGGCACAATGGGCTGTCACGGCGCCGATTTTCGTTCCTATGCTGATGCTGATTGGTTATGCGCCGGAGGTAATTCAGGCGGCATACCGTATCGGTGATTCTGTGACTAACGTAATCTCGCCCATGATGAGCTACTTTGGCTTAATTCTGGCGATGGCTGCGCGTTACAAGAAAGACCTTGGAATGGGTACGCTCATTGCCATGATGTTACCGTACTCCATGGTATTTATTCTTGGCTGGTCTATTCTGTTTTTTGTCTGGGTATTCCTGCTTGGCATGCCGGTGGGCCCTGGCGCTGCCACATATTACCAGCCTTAACAGAACGGCTAACGACGAGTAAAAAGCGGCTCTCTGAGCCGCTTTTTTTGTGTAAATGCCAATGAGTCATTCGTATTTGAGGGCAGGGCCGGCTATGAGTAAAAGACATCACCGCTGTGGCGTTCAGACTGAGTCAGTGTAGGCTGTTGATAAGCTTACGCCGGGAAATGCCACCCATTGGCGCTTTGTGCAACAGGGTGCATGAAAACACAGCCTTCGTATTTATTGATTACGCCAATCGGACAATATGGGGCGATTATTTGCACGAACAGCGATCAAAAAGGATTTGATATCAGTATAATACAGTCAACAAAAATAATGTGCTGACACGCCTGTCGTCCTCAGGGCAAACCATTTATCTCCCTCTCTGTGCGGATACCCAGTGTGGGCAGATATCTGCTGTCAGCGAAATTTATTCACAATGAATAAGAGCCCCTCATGAAGTACAAAGGTAATACCAACTTTTCACATTCGCAAAAAGATAAACTGGGCGTGTTGATCACTAACCTTGGTACGCCAGAGAGCCCAACCAGCGCGGCGTTGCGGCCTTACTTAAAAGAGTTTTTGTCTGATCCCCGTGTGGTGGAAGTGCCTCGCGCTATCTGGTGGTTTGTACTGAATCTGATTATTCTGAACATACGCCCAGCGCGCTCTGCAAAGGCTTACTCCACAGTCTGGACCGAAGACGGTTCACCACTGATGTCTATTACCAAAGCGCAGTGCGATAAACTTACCGCCAAATGCAAAGCTGAGTATGGCGACGACGTTGTGGTTGATTTTGCAATGCGCTACGGCAATCCGGCGGTGAGTGATGTGATAGATAATATGCTGGCGCAGGGAGTCAGAAAGCTGGTTGTATTGCCGCTTTATCCACAATATTGCGCGTCTACCACCGCGTCGACCTTTGATGCGGTAGCCAAAGATTTTACCGCCCGACGCTGGATGCCGGAACTGCGTTTTGTTAATCACTATCATGACGAACCCGGCTATATCAACGCGCTTGCACAGAAAGTCCGTGCTCACTGGGACAAACACGGCAGAGCTGACAAACTGCTGTTTTCTTATCATGGCATACCGAAACGTTATCTGATGAATGGCGACCCATACCACTGCGAGTGTCATAAGACCTCCCGCCTGTTGGCGGAAGCGCTGGCGCTGGGGCCAGACGAGTACATGACGACGTTTCAGTCCCGCTTTGGTCGCGAAGAATGGTTGAAACCCTATACGGATGAGACGCTCAAAGGTCTGCCTGGCAACGGTGTTACGTCGGTTCAGGTTTGTTGCCCGGGCTTCTCAGCAGATTGTCTTGAGACGATAGAAGAGATAGGCGAGGAAAACCGCGAATACTTCATGGAAGCGGGCGGTGAACGTTACGAGTATATCGAAGCGCTGAATGACGATGACAGTCATCTGGATTTCCTGTTCTCTTTAGTTGAGCGAAATTTGCACGGCTGGCGTACTGATGACAATATGAGTCAACGCGCCGCACTGGCGCGGGCACAAGGAGCGGCTAAGTGACACAGTCATCATCACACCACGAAGGCGATGTTCAGGCGCCAAAAGAATTGCGCAAAGCGCAGGACATGGCGAACCTTTTGGATACCGCGGTAAAACTTCCTATTATCCCGATTCGGGTTGGTCTCGATTCCCTGATTGGCTTGATCCCTGGGGCCGGTGACGCGCTAATGCTGGGCGCGTCGTTACGTATCATCTGGCTGGCAAAGCGGATGGGCGTGCCAAAACCTTTACTTACTAAAATGGTAAAAAATTCCGCTATTGACTTTGGGCTTGGCTTTATTCCTCTGGTCGGAGACATTGTGGACGTATTTTATAAAGCGAACCAGAAGAACGTGCGGATCCTGGAAAAATGGTGGGTGACCGAAAACAAAGCCAGTGTCGACAGTGCCACGCAAGCGAAACTCCAGCAATGGGAATCGCGGCTTGAAGAAGCAGAGAAAGAACAGCGCTGAATTCGTATAGTGGTGCCTTCGGTGCATTGCATTTGCCTTTGCGTCAGCAAATCCCCCCTGTCGCCGCCCCAGGCGTTTTACTTAAGGTTGCCGATACCTTTTTTCTGCTCTGCTTCTCGGCGAATTTTTTGAAGGTCGCGACTTTCACTGGGTAGCAATGAAGACACAGTTTACCCAGACGCGTGCACAGTATTACATCCTTGTAATCGAAATCGTGGCGGCAACCGTAGGCATAGTAGCCAACTGAAAACAGGAAACCGTTTTCAGTCTCTGAAAACCTTTTAAGCGCGAGCACATTCACTGACAGCAAGACAGACTGACAACGTGTATCAGTATGTTGTGCAGTGCTTTCTCGACGCCGTAAGAAAAGGAGTGTTGTTTACGATGAAAGCGTCAGATTTATTTGTAAAAGCCCTGGAAGCCGAAGGTGTAGAGTATATCTTTGGTATCCCGGGTGAAGAAAACCTCGATCTTCTTGAGTCCTTAAGAACCTCTAACATCAAACTTGTATTGACCCGCCATGAACAGGGGGCGGGCTTTATGGCTGCGACATATGGGCGTCTGACTGGAAAAGTGGGCGTGTGCTTATCAACACTGGGACCAGGTGCGACCAATCTGGTTACACCGGCAGCCTACGCGCAGCTCGGCGCTATGCCGATGCTGATGATAACCGGCCAAAAACCGATTAAAACCAGCAAGCAAGGACGTTTTCAGGTGATTGATGTGGTGGACATGATGCGTCCCATCACCAAGTACACGTCACAGGTGGTTAGCGGTGACCGCATTCCGTCGGTGGTACGGGAAGCATTTCGTATCGCTCACGAGGAGCGCCCCGGTGCCACACATATTGAGTTGCCTGAGGATATTGCCGAAGAAGAAACCAGCCTGCCGCTGTTAAAACAAAGTATGGCGCGCCGTCCGATTGCCGAGTACAAGGCGATCAATGCGGCAATTGATATGATTGAGAAAGCCAAATCGCCGGTGATCCTGATTGGTGCAGGGGCGAACCGCAAGCTGACGGCCAAAATGCTCAGAGAGTTCGTCGACAAAACCGGCATCCCATTTATCACCACACAGATGGGTAAAGGCGTGCTGGATGAGCGCGACAAACTGTTCGTCGGAAATACCGCACTGTCTGATGGCGATTTTGTGCACCGCGCGATTGCTCGTGCCGATCTTATTATTAATGTCGGCCATGACGTAGTAGAAAAACCCCCGTTCTTCATGCACCACGATGGCATGAAAGTAATTCATATTAATTTCGATTCAGCGTCGGTAGACCCGGTGTACTTCCCTCAGCTTGAGGTGGTAGGTGATATTGCCAATAGCGTATGGCAGATCAAAGAGGGCATAACGCCACAAGACAACTGGAAGCTGGATTTCTATCTTGATGTGCATGAAGCCTATGTGAACCACCGCAACGAAGCCGAAAATGATAACCGCTTCCCGATATTGCCTGAGCGATTTGTAAAAGATATCCGCAAGGTGATGCCCGAAGACGGTATCGTCACACTGGACAATGGCGTATACAAAATCTGGTTTGCCAGAAATTACCCTGCGTACATGCCTAACACGCTGCTTCTGGATAACGCCCTGGCGTCTATGGGGGCGGGGTTGCCGTCAGCGATTGCTGCCAAACTGGTGCACAAAGACTGCAAAGTCCTCAGCGTATGCGGTGATGGCGGCTTTATGATGAACAGTCAGGAACTGGAAACGGCCGTACGCCTGAACCTGGACATTGTTGTGGTGGTATTGCGTGACGATGCCTACGGCATGATCAAATGGAAGCAAAGCAACATGCAGTTTGATGAGTTTGGATTGGATTACGGCAACCCGGATTTTGTTAAATATGCCGAAAGCTATGGCGCACAAGGATGGCGGATCGATTCAACCGAGTCGCTGGGACCTATCGTCGAAGAGTGCCTGAATACACCGGGTGTGCATGTAGTGGATTGTCCGGTCGATTACAGCATGAATGATAAAACCCTGCATCACACCATTCGTGAATTGAGTGCAAAATTATAAGGAGAACACTATGAAGGACAGCTACCCCTATTATCTGGCGAGCGAAGCGGTGTTTGCTAACACCGACCTGGAAGTGACTAACAAATACACTGGTAAAGTTGCCACCCGCGTGGCGATGGCTGACGCTGATGTCATCGATAAGGCCATTGCTGCTGCCGAAGCCGCGCAACCTGCAATGACCAAGATGAGACCTTATGAGCGTCAGGCGGTACTGGATCACTGTATCAAGCGCTTCGAGGAACGTTTCGACGAGTTAGCCGATGCCCTGTGCATCGAAGCCGGTAAACCAATTAACGATGCCAAAGGTGAGGTCACCAGACTCATCGACACCTTCCGGATTGCCTCTGAAGAATCGGTGCGAATTAACGGTGAGGTGGTCAATCTGGAGATTTCTTCCCGAGCGAAGGGGTATCAGGGCATGACCAAAAAAGTGCCCATCGGCCCCTGTTCGTTTATTTCGCCGTTTAATTTTCCCCTGAATCTGGCGGCGCATAAGGTGGCGCCTGCAATAGCAGCAGGCTGCACCTTTGTGCTTAAGCCAGCATCAAAAACGCCGATTGGCGCATTAATTATCGCCGAAGTGTTGGCCGAAACCGACTTGCCGAAAGGGGCGTTCTCGGTATTGCCATGTAGCCGCGATGGCGCAGATTTATTCACTACCGATGAACGTCTGAAGTTGCTGAGTTTTACCGGTTCACCAGATGTTGGCTGGGCATTGAAAGCGAAAGCAGGCAAGAAGCCGGTTGTGCTTGAGCTTGGCGGCAATGCTGCATGCGTTGTCGATGAAGACGCCGATATTGATGATGCCATTAATCGTATTATCGTGGGCGCGTATTATCAGTCAGGTCAAAGCTGTATCAGCGTGCAGCGCTTGCTGGTTCACCGCGCCATTTACGACAAGTTTAAATCGGCTTATGTAGAACGTGTGAAATCGCTCGTATCGGGAGATCCGGCTGATAAAGATACCTTTATCGGTCCGATGATATCCGAGTCTGAGGCTGAGCGCCTCGATAACTGGATCCAGGAAGCACACAAAGCCGGTGGCAAAATTCTCTGTGGCGGCAAGCGCGATGGGGCCATGCTGGAAGCGACTGTCATGGAAGATGTGCCGGCCGACTGTGATGCCAGTGCCGAAGAAGCCTTCGGACCACTTTCGGTGTTGATGCCCTTTGACAGTTACGATGACGCGCTCAAGGAAGTGAATAACAGTCGTTATGGATTACAAGCCGGGATCTTTACCCGTGATATTTACAAAATCCAACAAGCGTGGGACGAGCTTGAAGTAGGAGGCGTGGTTATTGGCGACGTGCCAAGCTGGCGAGTTGACAACATGCCTTATGGCGGAGTGAAAGACTCCGGGCTTGGACGCGAAGGTATTCGCTATGCGATTGAAGATATGACTGAAACCAGACTGTTAGTCATTCGTAATCCAAACAACGCCTGACAGTAGGACTAAGTCGGGAGGTAAGGTCATCTGAACTAAACCTCACCAAAGCCGGGCGCCAGGATACGCCCGGCTTTTTTATCTCAGCCAGATTGGGCATACATTTCCAGTATCGCCAACGGGATAACATCGAGCGCTTTTTCGTGGGTTGCTGCCAGATTAATGTTAGGCGCGACACCGGCTTCATACGCTTCCATCCAGCGGGCTGCACATAAGCACCACTTGTCACCGGGTTTTAACCCGTCGAATGCCAATTCTGGGCGAGGGGTAACTAAGTCATTTCCTCTGGCTACAGAAAACTCAAGAAACGCTTCATCGACGACCGCACAAACACTGTGGTTTCCCAGATCCGAAGTCGGTACATAACAAAATCCCTCTCGGGTAAAGCCGGTATTTCCACAGCACAACTGAAGCGGCTGTCCATATACATTTTTAGCGTTTGCCATTATTTTTCCCCGGATCTTTCTAATAGCTAAACCGTATCATAGTAAGAGCTTTCCGTATTTACTTGTATGCAAATGAGACTGATATGCTGGATAAAAGTCGTTTAAGCGCACCGATAGAAGAACCACAAAACCTGTCTGATTCTGAAATTGCGCGTTTTGATAAACTGGCGGAGTCGTGGTGGGATCCAAATGGACAATATAAAACGGCACTGGCTTTCAACCAGGCCCGAGTGCAGGAAATGCTGCGTGTCGTAAGCAAAAAGTACGGTAAGCCAGTGTCCGGCACGCTACTGAAAGGGAAAACGGTGCTGGATGTCGGGTCTGGCGGCGGCCTTATCTGCGAGCCATTTGCCCGCCACGGCGCAGATGTGCTGGGAATCGATGCGAGTGCACTGAGTGTTGAGGTCGCAAAGCGACACGCCGAATCACAGTCGCTGGATATTACTTACCTGCATCAGTTGGCTGAGGATAAGGCGGCGGAAGGTGGCCAGTATGATATTGTCATTAACGCCGAAGTGGTTGAGCACGTGCCGGATCAGCAGGCACTGATAGCCCAGTGTGCCCGAATGGTAAAGCCCGGTGGGTTGCTGTTTCTGGCAACCTTAAACCGTACTTTCAAAAGTTATATCGTTGCCATTGTGGGAGCTGAGTACATTATGCGCTATCTCCCTGTAGGGACGCATGACTGGAAGAAATTTGTAAAGCCGGAAGAACTGAATGCATGGACCGGAGACAACCTCGGACTCATCCATGAGACCGGCATGCGTATGAACCCCCTTACCAAGATCTGGTCGTGCTGCGATAGCGTGGCAGTGAACTATCTGCAGTGTTATCAGGCGTCAGACAATTTCGGCGACGATGATGCAGAAGACAGCTAGCTGCTGTCATGCTGTCTTTCTAAAGCAAGTGATTTGAGCGCGACATCCCTGTCGCGCTTCCCGTCTTCGTCAGAAGCTGGTAACAACCTTGTGCGGTGCTTTTGGGGCTCAAAACCCGGCCTGCTGCCATTCATTCAAATAATAGATATATCACACGTTGTTTGATTTGCGCTGCAACGCGAAGGCAATTAGTGTTAATGGCATGTTATTGTAATCTGCCGCCAGTAACGCTTATTGTGCGCGGATAGGATAAAACGCCGGAGTCAGCCATGAAAATTTACGAAACCAAAACCGCACCCAACCCCCGCCGGGTCCGCATGTTTTTAGCGGAAAAGGGGATCAGCATGGACTATGTTCAGGTTGATATTCAAAAGGGCGAAAATCTGAGTGCAGAAATGCGCGCAAAAAATCCGCTGGGCAAAGTGCCTATCCTGGAGCTCGACGATGGTACCTGCATTGCAGAAACGGATGCCATTTGCACGTATTTTGAAGCGATACAACCAGAACCCCCGCTGATGGGCTCCACGCCGGTAGAAAAGGCGACTATCGCCATGTGGCAACGCCAGGTAGAAATGGCGCTGATGCTGCAGGTAGGAATGTGTTTTCAGCACACCACCGGGTATTTTAAAGATCGCATGACGCCGTTTCCGGACTTTGGTAAAGAAGCGGGCGTGAATGCGTCTAAGTATCTGAATATTCTTGAGCGCCGGCTAGAGCGTTATCCTTATATCGCTGGCGAGCAGTTCACCATCGCGGACATTACCGCGCTTTGTGCTATTGATTTTGGGCGGGTTGTTGACATTCGCTTGCAGGAAAAGCACAGCAATTTAAAAGAGTGGTACGGAAGAGTAAGCCAGCGAGAGAGTGCAAAAGCCTGATGATTACGCTGTACACTGCCGCGACCCCCAACGGCTGGAAAGCCTCTGTGGCGCTTGAAGAGATGGGTCTGGACTACACTGTAGTACCGGTCAATCTGATGAAAGGTGAGCAGAAAACCGAGGAATTTCTGGCGATGAACCCGAATGGTCGCATACCGGTAATTGTCGATCACGACGCGGGCGATCACGTAGTTTTTGAGTCAGGGGCCATCATGCTTTATCTGGCCGAGAAAACGGGTAAGTTTTTACCGTCTTCGCCAAAAGAGAAAAGTCAGGTAATACAGTGGCTGATGTTCCAGATGGGCGGAATAGGCCCGATGATGGGGCAGGCGAACGTATTCCACCGATATCTGGAAGAGAAAATTCCTATTGCCATCGACAGGTACCAAAATGAGGTGCGTCGTTTGTTCAAGGTGCTTGACGGTCATCTTGCTTCCCGTGAGTGGTTGGCGGGCGAATACAGCATTGCGGATATGGCAAACTGGTGCTGGGTGCGTACTTATGAATGGTCCGGTGTGAGTATTGATGGACTGACGTCACTTCGTCGATGGAAAAACAGCATAGAAGCGCGGCCCGCGGCGCGGCGTGGTGTTGAGATACCAAACAAAATTGATAAAGAAGCCTTGATTAAAGGCGCAAACAAGGTGGTCACGCGATAACGTGTGACCCTTCCTCATCTCCCCTTCTCTTTTCATTCACGAGTTTTATTTTAGCCATTCATATTAAAAATGAATTTGTTGGCATCTATTTGTTTTTTGAATTTGTTTATATATATCAATTTGTTAGACATCAACGATGTATGCTTGGCCCATCGTTATTCCATTAATGTCTCGCAAATAGGGTTGAATGAGTAAAGTATTTAACTATCCTGTTACAACTTATTAACAGATCTGACCTCCGAGTAGTTGGGAGCGATGGACGACAGGAACACACAATGAAAAAAACACTGATAATCGCCACACTCTTTGCTTTTTTGATAACTCCGTTTACCCAAGCCAATGCCTCAACTTACGCTAAAACACAGTATCCAATAGTATTGGTACATGGTCTTTTCGGCTTTGATGATGTGTTGTGGGTGGATTATTTCTATAAAATTCCTTACAAGCTGGCTGATAACGGTGCCACGGTTTACACCGCAACTGTCTCGCCAGCTAACTCAACTGAAGTTCGCGGCGAACAGCTGCTGGCGTATATCGACCAGGTACTGGCTCATTCAGGCGCAGACAAGGTCAACCTGATTGGCCACAGTCACGGAGGGCCTACTATTCGGTACGCGGCCAGCGTAGCGCCTGAGAAGGTAGCGTCGGTGACGTCTGTTGCGGGGGTTAATCACGGCAGTAAAGTGGCTGATATTGTGCGTGCCGGTATTCGGGATGGCTCGACACTTGAAGGCGTAGCAGGCACCGTATTTAATGCGTTTGCCAATGTGCTGGAACTGGTTTCAGGTTCGGGTATTTCTGCGCTACCTACCGACAGCATCGCGGCACTGGATTCCCTGTCTACCCGCGGAAGTGAACGGTTCAACGCGCGCTATCCGGAAGGCTTGCCCAGCAGCTATTGCGCCAAAGATGGCAAAGTACTGGAAGACAATGGCGTATTCTACTTTTCGTGGAGCGGCGGCAGCACCTACACCAATGTATTAGATGTAGCCGACCCGTTGCTGGCAATAACCGGACTGGCATTTGGTGAGAAAAATGATGGCCTGGTGTCATCGTGCAGCTCACAGCTAGGGTATGTTATCCGCGATGACTACCGTATGAATCACCTGGATGAAGTTAATCAGACACTGGGTATTCACCACCTGTTTGAGACCGACCCGATTCAGGTATTTATTACCCAGGCAAACCGTCTTAAATCTATAGGTTTGTAAGCGTGCGAAAGCTGTTACTGATTGGTATGCCCGGCGTGGTGCTGGGCATCCTTTTGTATTTGGTAGTTGTTGATGAAAACAAAGATAGTGCAGCAGTGTTACCTGCAGAGGGTAGCAGTACTGCCACTTTCAGTAGTGATCCCCAGCCTTTCTCCGCCTCACAGTTACCTTCGGCAAATGCAGAAGATAGCGGCCAGGAATTTTCGCTGCATTATGGTTTGAAGGCGGAGTTCGACCTGTTTATTTTTGAACACGAGGGCGAAAGCCCGACGGCACTAACAGAGGCCTACACCAATGCAGTAGTAAAACGAGGTTTTACTGCGGATTCACAAGCCTATCTGGAAGCGCTGTTTGCGCGTTATGTGCAGTACAAAGTCGAACTTGAAACGCTGGACGGACAAGCTGAAGCACAGGACATCAACGCCATCGCCAGCCGTCTTGAAGCCCGCAACGATTTACGTCATACCTTTTTTAGCGCTGACGAATACCATTATCTGTTTTCAAAAGATGCACAATACGACGATGCGGCCCTGGCAAGGCTTCGTATTGCCTCTGACGCTTCACTTTCAGATGAAGAGAAACAGAGACTGATTGAAACGCAGCTCGCTACCCTGCCTGCTGATCAACAGGCAAGTTTTGCACCCAGTCTGGCGGTTAACCGCATTGATTCGCTTGCCAAGACCTATGAAAACCCGGAGACGCGCTACCAGGCCATCGCGGCCGAGTTCGGCCATGATGTTGCACAGCGAATGCAGGAAAAAGCACAGGTTCAGAGCGAATGGCTGGCAAGGGTTAAGGCGTTTGAACAGTGGAAGAACGACCTGGTTGAATCGGGCCTCACACCCGAAGAAGCGTCGAAACTGATAGCTGACCGTCGTAACCGTGACTTCTCTGAAACGGAACAGCGGCGCTTGCGGGTGTTTCTGGAAAATCCGGCGTTGCTGGGTGATGAATAGTCGCATAACAGACTCTCTTGATAACGACATAATCACATCAGGGTAAAGCCGGAAAAACAACAACGCTGCGACAGTTGTTATTCCGGTTCTGGCGTTTAATTTGCAATCCGCCTTTCTAATCATTCTGCCAGCACAAAGATTTGCTCAAAGTCAGTGCGCATATCCTGCCAGAATGACAACGGAACCAGTCCTGCACCGTCATAGTGTCAGCCGTCTATGTCTGCCTTGTCTACCTAAAAATGCAGGGGGTTGCATAGGTACTCTTGCAAGTTCGGCTGAGAGTAATTCAGGTCCTGCATGAGCCGGCCCCTTTACTCATCAAAATAGTGAGCGTATCTGGCAGGCATTTGATCAAGCTGCTTTATCGCAATGCCTTTATAAAAAATTTCCGCGGCTTCACTTTGCAACTGGATTTTGCCTTTTGTTAACGGTTCAGGTTTGCCATTTACTACATTACGAGAATGCCGTAGTACCATGACCACCTCGCCATTCACAATGTGTAAACTTTTATCCTCAAAAGCAATAAGATCCAGTGTGTTCCACTGGCCATGTGGCTTTTCGTGATTTTCTTTGCGTAGTACCAGACCCTTTACATCGGTATCTTTTCCAACAGCCAGAAACGGCTGTGTTTCATCGGCAATGGGGTTCATGATGTACTCGGGCAGAAAAGCGCGAACATCAATAGCAGTACTCATCTGATTCCAATAGTCGCCCACATGCCCCTGCATGATTTGAAATTCCTGTGAAAGCAGCCAGGAGCGGTAATAGTCCTTTCCGTGCTCACCGAAGGCGTGATAAAGAATACCGCTATCTTTCAATTTGTTTAATCGAGGCTCCCACTTTTTATCTCCCCATTTAAATTGCAAAGTGAAGTGGTAATTTTTGTAGGCTTTTTTAGTGGATACTCCGCCGTAGTATTCCCCACTGATATGCAGAACAGGCTCATTATTCTGTCCTCGCATCATATTAAAAACCTGCAGCTCTTCATTTCCGGTATTGAGCCCTACAGGCTGCATCTTAGAACCATCAGCATTCAATGGCGCACTGCCATCGTAGGAATCTTTGTGCTTAAAACTGATGTAAGTATCCCAATGCGTTAGCCCGTCATCGAGTAGGTATTGCCATTCTTCTTTCGCGCATGCCTGGCTGGCAAATACCAGCGTAAGCGCAGCAATTGCAAACTTCATATATCGCCCTGATTTTCCCGAAATGTATACTGTCAAAAAGCCTGACAGACAGCGTAGAGAACAGTAAATAGTACACTTATCACAAACTGCGCTTGCGCTTCCTGCATTACACAAGTCTTACGTGTTACAAACGCGAATTCTATAACCAATTCTGCATTTTCAATTATTAAAACACTTTTTCGAATGTTGAAGCAGGGAAAGTAGAAACAACTGACTTATCGTTTAGTTGTACTGCCACACTTAAGAAATTCTTCGAACTCTTTTTCTACATGCCGTGGCAGCGATTCCCTTTGACGCGAAAGATGCTCTGGAAATTCTTGGTAGTGATGTTCGACAAATTGATACAGTAACGTCTGTTCTGGACGATGCTGTATGTAGGTATGAAAGTGAGTTACTAACAATGGCGTCTTTGCTATTAATTAGCATCTTGGTGTGTCGTTAACTGTCGTGCAAATCTACTGATTAATAAGGTGAGAAATGCATAGCGCCAAGGTCGGTCATACGTACTAATCACGAATTCAGCCAGTGCTTATTAATGGACAGCTGGCACAAATCAGACGGTTAAATGTAAAAAGGCGCCGAAAAATGTCGCTTCTGACTCTTATCAGCAAGCTTTTGATCAGTGCTTTTCTCAAAGTCAGGACTGGATAAGCGACTTCACGGTATCCAGGCTATCGGCCTCTGCAGCTGGTTTGTCCCAGCGAATACGGTGAAAGCGTGGGAAGCGCAGCGCAATACCGGACTTATGGCGGGGTGAGGGGTGCACCGCATCAAACGCCACTTCAATTACCAGTTCTTTTTTGACTTCTCTGACCGGGCCAAAACGGCCTACCGCATTGCGCCTTACCCAGTTGTCCAGCTTTTTGAGTTCTTCGTCGGTAAAGCCAGAGTAGGCTTTGCCGATGGGCAGCAATTTATCGTCTTGCCATGCGCCGAAGGTAAAGTCTGAATAGTAGCTGGAACGTTTACCATGCCCCCGTTGTGCGTACATGATGACCGCGTCCACCAGTTTCGGATCGCGCTTCCATTTGTACCACTGACCCTTAGGGCGGCCGGGAATATACTGACTGTCTTTTCGCTTCAGCATGAGCCCTTCTACAGCAATATCATCAGAGGCCTGTTCGTGTTTCTTTCTCAGCGATACAGAGTCTGTCAGGTTCAGAGTTTGCGAGAGGTGTAAATGCGTACATTGCTGCCCGGCTATCCACTGACGGAGAATCTGGCGTCGTTCTGTCAGCGCAGATTGCGTCACGTCAACGTCGCCGTTGCGTAAAATATCGTAAAGGATGAGGCCGGCTGGCAGCGATTTGATTAACTTAGCCGGTGGTTTCTTGCGGTTGAGCCGTTGCTGCAGCGCATTAAAAGAGTCAACATCATTGCCGTGCATAATAAGCAGCTCACCATCCACCACGCCTTCGCCGGTAATGCCTTCAAGCACATCCGGAAACGCCTGACTGATGTCATCTCCGGTGCGGCTGAACAGCGCCTTCCCCTTTTCGGTGGATACAAGCTGTACCCGAATACCGTCGTATTTATACTCCACCTGCCAGTCTTCTACCGCTATGTCGTTGAGCGTCTCATCATCTATAGGATGCGATAACATGACCGGATGAAAGGTAACCTCGCCGGAAATATCCGGCTTTGCCGCTTTTCCTTCAAGCCAGGCGAGCAGTTCAGTATACGGTGGGGCAACGCCATGCCATAGTGACTCGATGTCCTCTACCTCGACGTTGCCGTAGCTGGCAAGAATTTGTTTCATGCTTCTGGCGGATACGCCTACGCGCAGCCCCCGGGTACCGAGCTTAATCAGGGCCCAGCGCTGTGACGCATCCAGCATGTCGAGATAGCGGCTAAGCAGACTACCCACTGACTGACGGCTGGCGTTCTGAAATTCCTCGACAATATCAGCAAGGCGCGGAATTGGGTCTGTGGCAGTGGTATGGCTGTCAGGCCACAGGTGGGCGACGGTTTCGCTCATCTCTCCTACGTAGTCGTAGCTCATTGCGAATAGCTCAGGATCAACGCGTTCTAGCATCAGCGTTTTCACCGTGTTGCGCTTAAAAAAATCAAATTTCAGCGTGCCGGCAATAGCCGCGATTGCCCAGCCCCGGTCAGGATCGGGCGTTGAGCGCAGGTAATCTTTGATAATGGCGGCTTTGGCATTATTACCAGACGTGAAATAGAGCTGATCTAACAGGTCGCTGAAGGCTTTCATTCGCTGCCATCGTCCTCTTCTTCATAACCCAGTAACGATAAGGCACGGGCTTTAAAACCCATTTTCTCAGCCTGATGAATGAGGGCATCTTCTCTGCCGTGGGTTACCCATACTTCCGGTGCATTAACGTCTTCAAGTGTCTGCAGCAGTTCGGGCCAGTCGCAGTGATCAGATATTATCAAAGGCAGTTCCGCCTGACGCTGCCGGGCCCGCGCGCGAATTTGCATCCATCCGGAGGCCATTACGGTGCGCACTTTTGGAAGTGAACGTGACCAGCGATCAGCCAGCGCCGACGGTGGCGCCAGAATGATTTCGCCAGCCAGGTTTTGCTTGTCTTCTACGTCGCTGACGGCGACCAGCGGGCCCAGCGCTACCCCCAGTTCCTGATACAGTTCACATAAACGGAGTAGTGCACCGTGCAGATAGAGCGGGCGGCTGTAGCCTGCCTCACGCAATGCCAGTATCACCCGCTGACATTTTCCCAGCGCATAGGTACCCACCAGGTGGCAACGGTCGGGAAACACCTGTTGAGAATGAAGGAGCTTTTGTATTTCCTGGTCAATCGGGGGGTGCGTAAATACGGGCAGGCCAAAGGTGGCTTCGGTTATAAATACATCGCAGGGCACCACTTCAAAGGGGTCGCAAGTCGGATCCGCGCGACGTTTGTAATCGCCGGAAATCACCAGTCTGGCACCACGATATTCAATTAACGCCTGCGCCGAACCGGCAATATGACCGGCCGGATAAAAGGTCACGGTTACCGGATCCTCAGCATCACCCAATGTCAGGGGCTGCCGATAGTCCAGCGCCGTTTGCTGACGGGCCATGTCCTCACCATATCGCGTGGTCATTATTTTTAAGGTAGTGGGGGTAGCATAAACGTGCTCATGCCCGGCCCTGGCATGGTCAGCATGGCCGTGTGTAATGATGGCACGGGCAACCGGCACCATAGGATCGATGTAGGCATCGGCTGGCTCGCAATATAAGCCAGTCTCATTTACTTTCATCCAGTCTCGGGGATGCGCATACTTTTCAGTCAATGATTACCGCCTGTTATGTCCCGAATGGCGAGTTTTACAGACTAGCGTTTACGGTGTAATCGCGAAATGGGTTTAGCTGATTCAGAGAAACCTGCCGGGTGGAGCAGGTAATAGCGATAAAAGCAAAACAGCGCCCCGTAAAAGCCAAATGGCATAACAGGGCGGCGTTGACAGATGGGGGTCGCGCAGAGAAACCGCAGGCGAGGTGGTACTGCGCTTTGCACTTAAAGCGTGGTTGTGACTTCGCCGGTTTGCGAGTTATAAGTTACCGATACGCCGCTGACGGCGTTATAGTCGTAAGTACAACTGAAGTTACCATCGTAAGTGGCGGTATACATTGCGCTGTCGTCATTTTCTACACTGGCATCCTGAGTTGCCAGTACCGCACGCCATACATCAAGGCAGTCAGCATCACTGCTTAACGTGAGACTGGTGCCACGGGTATCCGCCGGATAGCCGTATTCGTTTACCGACAGACTACCGCCTACGGCACTATCTGAAATGGGAATAAAGTCCTGCACAGCCTGTTTGTTGCCGCGAATTAACCACGCGTAATGTACCTGTTTTACACCCTGCTCAAACGCTGCGGCTGTGCCCGATACCGTGGCCCGGTGTGCATCGTCCGTAAAGTCAACAAAGCGTGGCGCAGCAACCACGGCCAGCACACCGAGAATGACAATAACGATAATGAGCTCAATGAGGGTAAATCCCTTTTCCAGCGTACGCATATTATTTCTTCCTACAGCTTATACTTTTTTGTTTTGCTTACTGTAGAGCCGCCAGTTCGTATTGCCAAGCGGAATTTAAAAGAAAACATAGAAAAATCTTAAACCTAGCCACAGTCGTATAGTGTTGAAAACAGATAACCCTGAATTCTGAAATGACAGCGCCTGAAACTGCTAATGTAACTTTGCCTGCGCCGTTTACGGCGTGGTTTAAAAAGCGAGGCTGGAAGTTACGAGACTACCAGTGCGACATGCTTTCACGCGCGCAGACCGAAAAAGCCACGCTGTTGATTGCGCCTACTGGCGCAGGGAAAACGCTGTCGGGCTTTTTGCCCTCGCTGGCAGCCCTTTACAACGCGCCCCGTGATGGTCTTCATACTCTGTACATTTCACCACTAAAAGCGCTGACACAGGATATTCATCGAAATCTGCTAGAGCCTGTAGAGGAAATGGGGCTGGAAATTACGGTAGAAACCCGTACCGGCGACACGCCGTCGCATAAACGCCAGCGGCAACGAAAGCGGCCTCCGAACCTGTTGCTCACCACCCCTGAATCGCTGATGCTGATGTTAAGTTATGCCGACGCCGATACATTATTTGGCAACGTCGAGCGCGTTATCGTTGATGAGGTGCATAGCCTGATAGCCAACAAGCGCGGAGACTTCACAGCGTTGGCGCTGGCGAGACTTCAGCAATTCGCTCCTCAGTGTCAGCGAATCGGACTGTCTGCCACGGTAGCCTGGCCAGACTTACTGGCATCCTGGCTGGGAGGCTCGGATAACCCTGCCGGGATCCTGCAAGTGCCGGCAGCCACCAAACCCAAAATACATATTCTTGAATCAGAAACACGAATGCCCTTTGGCGGCTTTATGGCGCGTTATGCGATTGACGATATTTATCAGGCAATCAGTCAGGCGCAAACCACGCTGGTATTTGTAAACACCCGGGCCCAGTCAGAGTTGTTGTTTCAGATGTTGTGGGAGCACAACAAAGCCGCGTTGCCCATTGCGCTGTATCATGGCTCGCTGAGTAAGGAGCAGCGGCGTAAAACTGAGGCGCTGATGGCGCAGGGGGTTCTCAGAGCAATTGTTTGTACCTCGGCGCTGGAGCTGGGTATTGACTGGGGCGATGTCGACCAGGTCATACAGGTTGGCGCGCCAAAAGGCGTGAGTCGCTTGTTGCAGCGCATTGGACGGGCGAATCACCGGCTGGATGAGCCCAGCAGAGCCATGCTGGTGCCGGCAAACCGCTTTGAGGCACTTGAGTGCCAGGCCGCACTGGATGCCGTGATGGCTGGCGAGCTAGATGGTGACAAGCCACAGGCCGGCGCGTTAGATATTCTGCCTCAGTTTATTCTTAATTGTTTGTGTAGTCAGCCCGATACCGCCGAGGGGCTTTATGCACTGGTGCTTGAAGCATCGCCTTACCAGGGCGTCGACTGGGAAACATTTGAAAAGCTGTGGTGGTATACCGTAGATGGTGGCAATGCACTTCGTGCCTACGAGCGCTACCAGCGACTGGTGAAGCAAGACGACGGACGCTATACCCCGGCCAATCGACGGGTAATACAGCGACATCGACAGAACATTGGCACTATCGTAGAGGCCGGCAGGCTGAAGGTAAAACGAATTCGCCGCGGAAATCAGGGGAAGATCATCGGCGAAGTCGAGGAATATTTTGCGTCGCAGTTGGTGCCCGGCGATACTTTTATTTTTGCCGGTGAAGTGCTGAAATTTGAGGCGATTCGGGATATGCAGCTGCACGCCCGCCCCGTGAAAGGGGGCGAGCCAAAAATCCCCAGTTATGCGGGTGGGCAAATGCCACTGTCTACGTATCTGGCAGATGGAGTACGCGCTATTCTCGCTGATCCCACGCAGTGGCGAAAGCTGCCAAAACAGGTTCAGGAATGGCTGGAACTGCAGCAAGCGTTTTCGCATATCCCTGATACCAAAAACGTACTAATCGAGCAGTTTCCGTACCGCAAAGCCTGGTACACGCTTTATTATACGTTTGAAGGGCGTAAGGCGAACCAGACTTTAGGCATGTTGCTTACCCGGCGTATGGAAAAGTATGGAGTGAAACCGTTAAGTTTCAGCGTGACGGACTACGGGTTGTCGGTGTGCAGCGTTAATCCGGTCACAAAATCGCAACTTAACCAACTGTTTCAGCCGGACATTCTGGGTGATGAGCTGGAAGACTGGATGTTGCAGGCACCGATGCTTAAACGTTCCTTCAGACAGGTTGCGGTAGTCAGCGGACTGACGGAGCAGCGATACCACAGCAGCCAGAAAACGATGAAACAGGTAACGTTTTCTACGGACCTGATTTACGACACATTGCGAGAACACGACCCTGATCACATTTTACTTGCTGTTGCACGCGCCGATGCAGAGCGGGAGTTACTTGATTTACGACGTCTGGCGGATATGCTGATACGCTTCGTGGATAAAACCGAATTAGTGAATTTGGATAAGGTGTCGCCCATGGCTATTCCTATTGTGCTGGATGTAAGAAGTGAACAGGTAAAAGGGGCTGGCGCGCATGCGATGCTGGAACAGGCTGATTTATATGCAGAAGCCGAGGCAATGCTGGACGAAGTAAGGGCAACGCTCAGTGGCGATCACTCCTGACTGGCTTTCGGCACAACATCAGTGCCGCGGCGTTTTTCCCGTAAGACTGGCTAGTCTGCCATTATTGCTCGATGCGCGCGGAGCATGTTATTTCCCACAGCAGGACTGGCTGGTGGTAAGCGATCTTCATTTGGAAAAAGGCAGCTTTCTGCACAGTGTCGGCAATCCGATATCCCAGATGGACACCTACGCCACGCTAATAAGACTAAGCAGTCTTATTGACGATTATGCTCCCGCCACCGTTGTCTGCTTGGGTGACAGCTTTCATGACAGTCGGAGCTTCAGCCGTATCAGCGAGGATGATCGACAACTGTTATCTCGCCTGCAACAAAACGTAAAGGATTGGGTTTGGATCCAGGGCAATCATGATCCGGACATTCCGGAAACCATGGGAGGACGGGCGGTAAAAACACTGATGGCGGATAGCGTTCAACTGGCACATGAGTACGACCCCGGTGCTGACTATCAGCTCATTGGCCATTATCACCCTAAGTGTCAGCGCACTGTGCGACGGCATCGCTTTCGAGGCCGCTGTTTTCTGATGACAGAGTCTCTGATGATTATGCCTGCATTTGGCCAGTACACCGGTGGGTTGGACATTGATCATGAGGTGTTGCTGGCGCTGGCCCCAAAACGCAGGCGTCGTCACTATTTGCTGTACGACAACTGCATATATCCACCTGTAAAATAACGGTCTTTGCTGCTGTTAACGTGCCCTGGCAACTAGCAACTAGCAACTAGCAACTAGCAATGAGGGTTACTGCAACAAAACCTATTGCCATTTCTCCATGATCTGCTGATATTCCCCTGTTGCCTGCATCTTTTTTATTTGTTGATTTAAGCGGTCTCGCAGGAACTCCTGTTTGAGGATAGCGCCATAGGGTTTTACTTCAAAAATCGGGTGAATGGTAAGCGCGACATTGGGGTAGAGCTTGTTCATAATATAAGTTAACAGGCGCTTTTCGCCTACCACAACGTCAGTTTTTCCATTCTTCAAAAGCGTTAACTGCACCTCGCGTTCGGCCTCTTCAAGATAACTGTTACCATTAACTGCGTCAGCAAACTCTTCGCCCAAAACGTTTCGTGCCGATTGATAGGCTATCACCCGCTTACCTTTCAAATCCTGAATATCTGCAATAGTGAGCTGCCGGGATTTAAGCGAGACCGCAACATCCTCGAAAGGAAGATAATAAGTACTGAGGTAGCCGTGATCTGCCGTGAATGCGGCGGGGCTGGCGACGTCATATTTGCCGTCACGAAAATCTTTAATAAGGCGATTATAGGCCAGCAGATGGAACTCGGTTTCGTAACCCAGTTCGTTGAATGCGTGTTTTAAAATATCGACATCAATGCCAACCACCCCCTGTTCACCATCATAGAATGCCCAAGGTGGTCCGATATTGACGGCAATTTTTAGGGGCTGAGATGCGGCGTGGACCTGCCCAAAGCTGAAGATCAGTAACAACAAAACGAAACGCATTTTATACCTCTGACATAGCGAGCTCTGGCCCTGCCTGGTTATTTGCCATCGCGCGTTTTACAGCGTAGTACATCAATCTCGTCAGGTCACTTAAAATTTCTGATTCACTTTACTCCTTCAGTAAAGTTGTGCTTTCAGGCCAGCAATTGCGTACCCAGTCATTACACAACAAAAAGTCAGGGATATCGCGCGTAAACGCAATGTTAGCCTGCAAACCCGGTTTTAATGAGTGGATGGTGAAAGCCAGAGACCTTAAACCGTCGTTGTGCACTTTGAATCTACAAAGCAGGAAAAAGGTATGTCATCAGAACAAGCTATAGCGAATATGGAAGGACTTCAGGCCGCAATATCAAATGGCGAAACGAGCCGCGTTAAGGAGCTGCTGGCAGGGCGTAAACTGGACGAGCTGCAAAAGGACTATCTGATCGACCTGGCGAAATTAAATGGCAGTCAGGAAATCGTCACACTGTTGAAAAATGCCCCTGAAAAGTAATATCAGTTCATCGACGTGTAATGGCACGAACGCAAGCAACTGACGGTCTGTGAGTCTCAGGTTTATGACAGGAATGTCGGGCCGCTAATACTGTCAGTCCAATGATGCTTGGGGGAGAGATACATTGTTCAAAAAGAAGATCTGCTCAGATAACCTCTGCATCGCGCTTTCAATGTACATGTAAGCGCCATTAAAACTACTGTTAATTCAGCATGATAAGACACTTGGCCGGTACCTGGGAAGCGCGTAGCTCACAAATACCGGCGTGTTTCATGAAGTCTGACGGTTATGATGGTGTGCAACAGCAACGCCGGGGCTAATCTCTCCAGCGTTTGGTGAGTTCGTCATAAGCATCAATACGGCGGTCACGAAAGTAGGGCCAGATCCGTTTCACCGTTTCGGTGCGTGACATGTCCAGTTCCACCGACAATGTTTGCTCACGGTCGGCATCAGCCTGCGCCAGAATTTCGCCTTGCGGGCCGGTGATAAAGCTTTGTCCCCAGAATTGTATACCCGGATCGCCCTCCACGGGGGATGCTTCAAAGCCTGTGCGGTTGGCCACAATAACCGGAACGGAGTTGGCTACCGCATGGCCGCGCTGAATGGTTTGCCATGCACCGAACTGGCGCTCACGCTCGTCATCAGTATCACGTATATCCCAGCCAATGGCTGTTGGATAAAACAGGATATCTGCACCGGCCATGGCCATCAGACGCGCTGCCTCCGGATACCACTGATCCCAGCACACCAGTACGCCAAGGTTACCAACACTGGTTTTTATTGGCGTGAAGCCCATATCGCCCGGCGTGAAATAGAACTTTTCATAAAATCCGGGATCGTCAGGGATATGCATTTTGCGATATTTGCCTGCAATCTCTTTGCTGCGGTCAAAGACCACAGCGGTATTGTGATACAAACCGGAACCGCGCTTCTCAAACAGTGACGTTACCAGCACGATATTGTGTTTTTCGGCAAGTTCGCCAAAAAACTCGGTAGCAGCCCCGGGAATAGGCTCGGCCAGATCAAACGCATCAGTGTCTTCGTTCTGGCAGAAATACAGGGTGCTGTGAAGTTCCTGCAGTAAGATACACTCGCAGCCTTCCGCTGCCAGTTTTGCGACCTGCTCAGCACTCTTTTGCCAGTTAGTGGCTTTGTCGTTGTCGGCGACGGCCTGTTGAACCAGACCCACTTTAAGCGTGGTTGGTTGCATAGATAGACACTCCTTTTTTCAAAGTGTTAATAATTTCGTGTTTCAATGTATTTACGGGCACCTGCATTGAAATGCAATGCAGACTGCCAAACTGTCTGACTAATACAGAACAGTCTATGGGTTCGACAATGTGATCCGGGTATGCGTTCTTAATAATTTCAATCGCCTCATCATCTTCTGGCTGTCCATAGATTGGTACCAGTACCGCGCGGTTGCAAATCAGAAAGTTCGCGTACGACGCGGGCAGGCGTTCGCCGTTGTCATTTTTCATATCAGGAAGTGGCAGACGGAACTGCTGGTGATCAGGCAAACGCGTGTGACATTCTTCGCAAAGTGCTGATAACCCGTCGTAGTGGCTATCCTGCGGACGATTATCTGCGGCTTGAATTACCAGCCCTTTATTGGGAGTAAACCGAACCAGGGTGTCGATGTGGCCGTCGGTATCATCTCCTTCAAGATGACCATGCTGGAACACAATGACTTCGCGACAGCCAAGCATCTCTTTAAACGTGATCTCGTAATCTTCCAGTGACATACCGTTATTGCGCTTGGGGTTAAGCAGGCACGATGCCGTTGAAAGTAAACGACCCTGCGCATCAATTTCCAGCGCTCCGCCTTCGGCAACTACCGGGCTGCTGATCAATGGTGACTGACACATTCCCGCCAGATAACGTTGGTTGGCCTGGTTGTCTTCGCTGGCGTCGAACTTTTGTCCCCAGCCATTGAAGGAAAATTCCACCGGCGTGCATACGGTATCGTCTGAGTCAGGGCTGCCACAGGTTAAAAAGCCATAATCCCGCATCCAGGTATCATTGTAGCGTGCAGGCACAATAAGAACGCTGGCATTGGCAGATAACCTGGACTTAACATCCTCCACATCATCCGGTGCGCACAGCAAAATGACGCCGGCATGATAGCGGTTCACGGCCGCAATCACGTCGAGGTAGGTTTGTCTGGCTTCTTCCAGCCAGGGAGCCCAGTCGGTCGTAGCATGTGGCCAGGCAAGCATGACGGCATCCACGGAGGCCCATTCAGGGATAAGGGTGCGGGGTGATTGCATCGTTACTCTCATTCAATCGTAATGGCGCACAGTATAGCGGGCCTGAACGGGCACACCAATGAAACTATTAGGTGTTTAGCGAAAATTTTTGGTTTATTTCAACAGCCTGCCACCATCCAGATGCAGTGTCTGGCCGGTCATGTATTCACTGGCAAGCAGATAATTTACTGCTTTCACGGCTTCGGCCGCGCCAGGCACTGTCTCAAGCAACGATTTCTTGCGGGCCTTTTCCCGGTAGGCATCGCTGTCTCCGTCATTAAACATGAGTAGCGCAGGCGCTATGCTGTTAACTTTCACTTTCGGCGCCAGCTTTTTGGCAAAGGAGAGGGTGAGGTTATGCAGCGCGGCTTTGCTCGCCGCGTAAGCAATGTGTTTCTCACTGCCGGTATCCTGAACGTAATCAGTCATATGAATAATATCTGCCGGCCCCGGCTGTTTGGTAAGCAGGCCAGACAACGCCTGATTCATCCGGTAGGGCGCAACGGCATGCACCTGCATCATGCGTGTCATTAGCTGCTGGTAATCGGTGTGTTCTGACTCGGACTCCCAGTCTGACGCGTTATGAATAATGGCGCGTAACGCTGGCGACACACTCTGAATGTGATCGATTGCTCGATCAATACCCTGTGGAGTGGTAAAATCCGCCTGAATTGTGGTCGCCCCAGAGGCTTCTAACTCTTCAACTGCAGGCTTTGGTGTTCTGTAAGTAATAATCACAGGGACAGATTGAGAAAGCAGATCTTTTGCGATTGCCAGGCCAAGGCGCTGACTGGCGCCGGTGATTAAAACGGGTATGTCCAAAGAGGGGTCTCCTGCACAAATGTAAACTTGTACTTACGAGCATGACATATAACAAGTTTGCTGGTGAAAAATTAAAATTATGTCATATAGTTATCTGTGACTAATCCTGCCATTGTCGTTAAAACGTATAGGTTGGAGAAGTAAAACAAATACGGAAAAGGTCAATGTTAGCAAAAGAAGCGGTAATAGTGCGTGACGCGCTGGATCCATCAATATCAAAAGAAGCCCGCAAGGTTCGCGATGCGCTGTTAGCAAAAGGTCTGGAAACGCCAATGGTGGAGACCGGGCTGACCAACGAACAAAAACGCGAGCGCATTGAATCGGCAATGCGGGATGTCATGGATACGCTTGGATTAGACTTAACGGACGACAGTCTGACGGATACACCTGCCCGTATTGCAAAAATGTACGTAAACGAAATCTTTTCAGGACTCGACTACCGGCATTTTCCGAAGATCACGCAAATTCAGAATAAAATGCAGATTTTTGAGCCGGTGCAGGTCTCTGATATCAGCCTGACCTCTACGTGCGAGCACCACTTTGTCACCATCGATGGTGTGGCCGATATTGCATACATCCCGAAAGATACAGTGATTGGGCTTTCCAAACTTAATCGTCTGGTTGGTTTTTTTGCCCAACGTCCGCAGGTGCAGGAACGGTTAACACAGCAAGTTCTGGTGGCCATCCAGACACTGGCCGGTACCGATGACGTGGCGGTGTCAATTAATGCCACTCATTACTGCGTAAAAGCTCGTGGTATTCGGGACACCAACTCCTACACGCGCACATCCGCGTTAGGTGGCCAATTCCTAATTGATAAAGACTTGCGTCGCGAGTTTTTCCATAAATCCTGATTAATCCGGGCGAGCGTTTACCTCTGTCTGAGGTGCCGTGAATGCCCGGAAGACGCTAAGCGAAACCAAGTGTCGTTGAATACTGCACAATTGGCTGCGTTGTCACAGAAGCAACAAGTGGCGTTCTCCTTCCCGCTGATAAGTAACTAGCCATGTAACTGCCTGCCTGTGGCGGTCATGCTTTTTTAGTAGTTGTATGACATGGATTGTCTTGTAAGAGAAAGCGACAGCACGTTGCGCCGCCGGTAACGCTTGTCATCAGCGCTATCGCGGCGGTAAGTCGGGAGTGGCAACCGATACCACGAGATTAATCTGATCACCAATGCCGCAAGCGGGGACGAGCTCAAGCTGGCTATGGCAGTGGGAGCATGCTGCGTACTGTTCCTGGTACATATCCTTAATGTCCTTCTGCGCAATGCCATTCACATGCCCGCACTGAGGGCAAAGGTACTCAAGATCGTTGGTCGGTGTCATTAGGTGTCCTTGAAGAGGCAGTTAGCGGGTATTTCCGTATTCCCGCTGATAAATGATGAAAAATTCCGAAACCATATAACTTCGAATCGGCAATGTGCCTGAAGGTTGCTTTTGCACTTATCGACACACCCCGTTGCCTTAACCTGAAGTATAGTTGGCAGAAAAAATTATGCCCTAGTATTGAAGTACGATTTTTAACCAAATGATGCACAGTCGCAGAAGTTTTCCCCTGATATGCAGCGAGGATGAAGCCACTTCATGGTGTCACCGTAAATACTATGCTTGTACATACAACAGGTTACGTGTGCAGGGGGAAGTAGGATTGATTCAAACCTAATGTTAATGACAAAAATTTCATCTTTGAAAGAGGAGGACTGTCATTGCGACGCCAAGCGGTGTTGTGACTTTGTCAGGGAAAAAGGGGTGCTACCGGGACACCCAGATTTTTTGGTAGCACCCTGAGAAAGGTGGAAGCAGACGTCTGTCAATGAATGCCAATAAGATGGTTCATACCGACCACCATGCTTGCTGAAAGGGTTGAAGCGTAATAATGTCCTCACTGCCCCTGAGTGAGGCACCTGTCAGTAAGTCATTACAAGACTGGTGACCTACCGCGTTGAGAATGTCACCATTTAGCTGTTGCACATATTCACTGAAATTTGCAGTTACCAGCAGCTTTTCACCACTATCATTCACCCGCACAAACGCGAAGCAGTGCACATTGCCGGTATCGAGAATGTAAGTTCGGGCGCGACCAAAAACGGCGTGAGATTTACGAATCGACAGCATGTTTCGCAGCCCGTTAAATACCGCTCTCTGGCTTTTTTCTTTCAGGCTCAGGTTGGTGTCGGTGTCGGCAAGCGCCATGGCAATGTCATCGTCCGTTACCGCAATACGATTTACCCAGCGATCGTCATGACGTTTGGCGTCGTCATCCAGATAACTGTAATCGTTCAATAGCGCCAGTTCATCACTGGAGTAAATTAGCGGGATCCCGCCAATACTAAAGGTAATACCGTAAAGCAGCAGCATACGCTTAATTGCCTCATCGACACCTTTTGCGTTACCCGCCTCAAGGGCCCCCTCCAGACCACAGAGTGATGCCAGTGAACCGCAGACCCGGCAATCGCCGTTAGACGGGTTTTCTGCAAACGGTACGCCGTTGGCGAAGCTACCGTCAAAGCGACCAGTGAAAAACTGATTGAGGAAATAACGGTGATCGTAAGGGTTGATGCCTAAGTCCTGTGCAACCGCATCATCAAAGGTCCAGCCGATATCATCATGGCAGCGCACATAGTTCACCCAGGTACAGTCATCCGCAATTGCGAAGCTTTTTTGCATAGAACGGGTAAGTAACCGGGTTTTTCTTGTTGCTAAACTGTTCCATAGCAGGGCCATCAGAAGCGGGTTGTATGACAGCTGACATTCGTCCTTACGAATATATTTCACGACCTCATCCGGATGCACAATGGCTTCTGACTTAAACACCACTGCAGGCGCAACAATTTGCAGACAACTATTAAATGCCTGAATCAGCGTATGGGCTTTGGGCTGGTTTTCACAGTTTGTGCCCATTTCTTTCCAAATGAACGCGAGGGCATCCAGACGCAGTGCCGCACAACCAATATTGGCCAGAAACAGCATTTCTGAGGTGATGGCGTTAAACACCTCCGGGTTGCTGTAGTTCAAATCCCACTGAAAGCTGTTAAATGTGGTCCATACCCATTTATCCAGCGTTTCGTTGTGGGTGAAGCTACCCCGTCTTACCTGCGGAAATATCTCGCGCAGCGTGTGCTCGTACTGGTCAGGCACAGTACGATCGTCAAACAGGTAGTAATAATTCTGATAACGCTTGTCGCCGGACAGCGCCGCTTTTGCCCATGCGTGTTCATCGGAGGTGTGATTAAACACAAAATCCAATACCAGGTTAATTCCTGCATCCTGCAATGCAGAAGCAAGCTCACGCAAATCATTCATGCTGCCCAGTGCAGGATTTACCTTACGGTAGTCAGACACCGCATAGCCACCGTCGCTGTCGCCCTCAGGTGACGAATAAAGCGGCATAAGGTGAAGGTAGGTAATACCCAGTGACTGATAGTAAGGAATTTTATTGATAAGATCGCGAAGGGTCGGGCCCATCAGATCGACATAGCACGCCATGCCTACCTGCTTTTCATCCCTATACCAGTCGCCTTCGGCAAGTCGCTGTGCATCCAGCTTTTTCATGGCCGGCTTTCTCGCTTTCATGCCTTCGAGTAAAACTTCAACAAGCTGGTGGAGGTGCCAGTGACAATCGTACTGATGGCCATACACGTCGGTGTAGCGCGTAAAGAGCGCCTCGAAATGCGTTGTCAGTCGATTCAGAAACAGCGCCGCATCTTTTTTTGAAAGCACACTGAGATCCAGCGTGTCGACAATTCGTGCCAGGCATTGCTGACTATCTGCTGCATAATTCATATATCACTCCCCATGCCATTGCGGCATCACCTGCTGCAGTGAACCAGTTGATCTGCTGGAAGCAACAAACTGGTTTACACGATTTTTCAATTCTGTTAATTTTTCAATCTTAAACGATTAAGTTTTGTTTTCAAATTAAAATTGCTTTTATTCGTAACGGCCTTGATATGTGGGGCTTTTCATTCGATTCCTGGTTGGCAAATACGCAAAAGTAAGTCATTAGCGTGCGAGACTGTCTTGTTAATGATGTGTTATATGTCACGTTGGAGTTGAGAGCAGGTGATGCCGCAGATGTCCGGATCGCCGGTCAAGAGGATACAACTCGTTATGACAGGTAATACCAAAAATAGTCAGGTGATTCGCTGGCTGACTTATCTGATGTTCATGATGTTTGCGATGACGTCAGATTCCGTTGGTGAGATTATTAAAGAAGTGAAAATCGCTTTTTCCGTTACCAATGCTCAGGCCAGTCTGATGCACTCACTCCCTATGTTGGGAATTGCGTTATCAGGATTATTCTTAGGCTTTCTCGCTGATAAGCTTGGCAGAAAACCCACTATTATTATTGGACTGGCCGTGTTTGGCATCGCCTGCTACAGCTTCATGGTTGCCAATGATTTTATCTTTATCGTTAGCCTGATGACCTTATCAGGTATTGCCGTCGGGATATTTAAAACCGGGGCCCTGGCACTCATTGGCGACATTTCTACTTCCACGCGTCAGCATACATCCACGATGAACGGTGCCGAGGCCTTTTTCGGTGTTGGAGCGATCATCGGTCCTTTGCTGGTTGCCTACCTGATCCACCAGGGAGTGGCCTGGCAGTGGCTTTACGTGATTGCCGGAGGGGTTTGCACCTTGTTGATTGTGGTGGCGCTTCTGGTGCGCTATCCAAGCTATGTCAGAACTCATCGTAGTGAAGCCGAGCAGGTGTCCGTAAAACAAAGCCTGGCCCTGGTGAAGAACCCTTATGCCTTTGGCTTTTCCATGGGCGCCTTTCTTTACGTTGCGGCAGAAAGTGCAATTTATGTATGGATGCCGAGTTATCTGGTTTGCGATGCCATGTCGGTAAAAGCAACCTACGAGTGTTATTCAGACGGCATGGCCCGAACGCTGGCGATTTACTCGGTGACCGCATTCTTTGTATTGCGCGCGGCGGGCAGGTTTGTGGGTATCTGGATGATGTCACATTTTAACTGGGCGCTGGTGTTGATGGTATTCAGCGGAGCAATTGTGCTGTGCTTCGGCTTGGGTCTGGCTGGTGGCAAGCAGGTGGCACTTTATCTATTCCCACTTTCAGGCATTTTCATGTCGGTGATTTATCCCACGTTTAATTCTAAAGGTATCAGTTGTTTTCCTAAACATCAGCACGGCAGCGTTGCTGGCGTAATCCTGTTCTTTACTGCAGCTGGTGCCGCAGCTGGCCCGTTTATCATGGGTATAGTCAGTGACAGCATGGGCGGAGATGCCAAGTATGGCTTTATTGTCGCTACCGGCTTTGCTTTCCTGTTATTCATCGGATTAGTGTATAACTACCTGAAAAACCCAACCCAGCAACGACTGACCGAAATAGAGGCATCAGAATATGGCGCTAACGGATAATTGCTACGCGGTAATAGAGGCCGGTGGCACCAAGTTTAACTGTGCCATCGTCGATGGGCACCGACGTGTGCTCGCTGAACAGCGTATCGCCACCACCACACCAGGTGAGACACTGGCCCAGTGTGTGGATTTTTTTGTGGCGCAGCGACAGCAGGGGCACCACTTCACACGCCTCGGCATTGCGAGTTTTGGTCCTTTGGATTTACACCCGACGTCTGAGACATTTGGCTTTATTACGCAAACACCCAAGCCATTCTGGTCGAATACGCCGCTGGCCAGTCACTTCGAGGAAGCACTTGGCGTAGAGGTAAAAATAGATACCGACGTGAATGCCGCGGCATTTGCTGAGTATCGGTGGGGCGCTGCGCAGGGCACGCAGGTCTCCGTTTATGTCACAGTGGGAACCGGTGTTGGCGGTGGTCTGGTGATCAACGGCAAGCCTGTGCATGGTGCTGTGCATCCGGAAATGGGCCACATGTTGGTAACGCCGCCGCAAGGTCAGACCGGCGTGTGCCCGTTCCACGAGAACTGTGTGGAAGGGCTGGCATCAGGTACTGCGTTAGGCAAAATCTGGGGGCAACCCTCTGATACGTTTGGCAGCGAACATCCCGCCTGGGATGGTCTGGCTGATGTGCTTGCGCAGTTCAGTCACAATATTCTGGTCACGCTCAGTGCAGAAAAGATCGTATTCGGTGGCGGGGTAATGCAAACGCCAGGACTCATCGAGCGCATCGTGAAGCGCACACATGACTATCTGCAAGGTTATGTGGTGTTTCCTGACGGTGTTTCAGTAGACAACATTCTGGTGCTACCTGGTCTGGAAGGACGGTCAGGGCTGTTCGGGGCGCTCGCGCTGCTGGATGATACTACCGCCTGATCACTTTTACGTCGCTAAGCCCGCTGCTTACAGATTGATAAAATCGTCATCTGCATGCGATGAAAACGGATGACAGCGAAGGCGCGCCAGAGCATTGTTGCTGGCGCGCAGATCGCTAACGTACCTCGTACAGTTCCAGCGGTAAGTCATCCGGATCGGTAAAAAACGTAAAGCGTTTGCCAGTGTACTCATCCACTCTGACAGGTTCGCAGACTACACCATGAGAATGCAGTGAGGCGATAGCAGCATCCAGATCATTGACGTTGAAAGCCAGGTGACGCAGACCCTGCGCTTCCGGACGGGAAGGCCTTTTCGGCGCATCAGGAAACGAAAACAGCTCAATCTGGGTACCGTCAGGCAGCGCCAGATCGCATTTATATGATTGCCGCGCCTCGCGATAGTTTTCAGACAGCACAGTGAAACCCAGGACTTCAGTATAAAACCGTTTCGACACAGGGTAGTCGCTGCAAATTATCGCCACATGGTGAATGCCGTTAATACCCATTTATGGAATCTCCTGTCCGCGAGCGGCTTCCAGCAGTGCATACCAGTGTTCGCGTGCCAATGTAACGTCACTGGCTTTAGCACACGCCTCTATCCGTGACGGGTTGGTCGTGCCGATAACTGGCTGGATATTGGCTGGATGGCGCATCAGCCAGCCCAGTACAATTGCCTCTGGCGTGGTCTGATACTCAGCCGCAAGAGCAGACACCAGCGCCGCCACTGCCTTGTCGTTGTCCTGCTGGAACTGGCCACCACTAAAGCGGCCCTGAGCCAGACTGCCCCACGCCTGCAGCTGCACATTATTCTGCATACAGTATTCCAGTGTACCTGGCGCAAAGCCCATCGAGCGGTTTTCCGGGCTGCCGGTTGTCATGCCGTCTTCCACCCAATCCCGGAACGCCAGGCTCATCTCAACCTGATTTGCCACCACCGGCATATCTAACGCGTGTTGCAAATAAGCAATCTGATGGCCGTGCATGTTGGACACGCCGATTTGCTTTATTTTCCCATCCTGCTTAAGGGCAGACAGTGCTTCACAAACCTCATCTACTTCCATCAGCGGATCCGGGCGATGGAGCAAAAGAATATCCAGATAATCGGTATGCAGGCGGGCAAGACTGTTTTCGACAGAAGAAGTAATCCATTGTTTGGAAAAATCGTATCTTTTGGGGCCGTGCTCGTCTGCAAAACGTATTGCGCACTTCGACTGTAAAATCATCTTGTCGCGAAGGTCTGGTGCCTCTTTGAGTGCCGCACCGAATACAGTTTCGGCCTTTCCAAAGGTATAAATATCAGCGTGGTCAAATACCGTAATATTGTTTTCCAGCGCCGAATCGATAACCGTTCGTGCCTGCGTTATCTGTGACGAAGTGGGTGGTGTTTGATCCCATTCACCGCCAAGGCCCATACAGCCATATACCAGCCTGCTGGCGGAAGGAAACAAAGCGTTCATCATGCGAAATTACCTTTTTGTGGTTTATTTTCAATTCTGCGATGTAGCGTAGCATGAAGGCATCGGGTTAGGAAAAGTATGTAATACCCATCCGTAATAGTGTGTGAGCACACACTATTACGGATGGGTATGGGAGACTGATACAAAATGGTTCTGCAAGAGTATCTTTATCATGCTTGATAACCGCAGGCCGGCTACTGCGCTACTGTTAAGACTACAGGACAGAGTCACTGGGATAAGACAAGAAATATGCAGGTAAGTAGATGTTAAATCAGAACTATTCAGAATCTGTGTGTATTGATACCACCACGATGGCGTGGGAGGCATCACCCGCAGCGGGTGTCTGGCGCAAAAAGCTGGAGCGCGAAGGAGAAGAGTCAGGGCGGGCGACATCGCTGGTGCGTTACGAGCCTGGCTCCTCGTTTACCCCCCACGTGCACACCGGAGGGGAAGAGATTTTTGTACTGGACGGTGTGTTCAGCGACGAGAAAGGTGACTACCCCGCCGGGAGTTATTTCCGTAATCCGCCTGGCACTTCACATACCCCCTCATCGAAAACCGGCTGTACGCTGTTTGTGAAACTGTGCTATTTCCAGCCCGGTGACAAACGTCAGATAGTGGTGGATCGGTCACACTGGCACTGGAACCAGGGCAAGGTGCCTGCAGAAAAAACCTTTCTACTGCATCAGTTTCATCAGGAAAACACTATGATGATACACCTTGACGCAGATACCCCCTGGCGTTGCACCCACGCAGCCCAGGGGCGGGAGATCCTGGTCATCGAAGGCACACTGATTGTCAATGAGGCCACGATTGCCTCGCCGGGCTGGCTGCGATTCTCGCCTGACGACCACACTGTGGTCACCAGCGGTAGCCACGGGGCAACCTTATTGTATAAAACAGGACATTTCTTAGATTTGGAGAAGCGTAATGCCGTGGTATAAACAAACGACATCGGGGTTAGTGTTAAGCATGCTGTTGCTGCTCGGTGCCTGCACCGGAAAACCGGATAACGTCGAACCAGTTCAGAACTTTGAGCTCGATAACTATCTTGGTGAGTGGTACGAAATTGCACGTCTGCCCCATTCCTTTGAAGAGGGATTATCCCACGTAACGGCGCAGTATTCACCGCGTGATGACGGCGGCATTTCGGTAATCAACCGTGGCTACAACGCAGAATCCGGAGAGTGGGAGCAGGCAGAAGGGAAAGCTTACTTCGTCGAGGCGTCAAATGTCGGACACCTTAAAGTGTCGTTTTTCGGTCCGTTTTACGCCAGTTATGTGATTTTCGCGCTGGACGAAAGCTATGACTATGCGATGGTGACCGGGCCTGATAAAGATTATCTGTGGATTCTATCAAGAACGCCGACACTGCGGGGCGAAACGGTTAACGCATTGGTAGCGCAAGCCGCACAAAAAGGCTATCCCACCGACAGCTTGATTTACGTGGAACAGAAGAACCGCCCGCAATAATCCTTGTCAGGAAATGCCGCTGTTGTCAGTTTCTGTTCTCTACAGGGCAGTTGCCCCAGAATAAGTACGCTGCATAACGCTGTCGTCACGTTTTTTCTTTCGCCGGGGCAGTTGTCCCGGCGTCTCTCAGCCACACCCTGGGTGCTGTTATCCCCCCTGAAAGCACAGCATCACGCCACGTGTTCTGTTATACTGCCGGTAATTAACAGAGGAAAGTTTACGCGTGTTAGAAGAGAGAGTTGTTGCACGGGCAAATGGTGCCTGTGAGTTATGTGGAAACACAGAGGCACTTGCGACGTACGTAGTGCCCTCGTCGGCTACCGAAGATGCTGATAGCGTCATCCTCGCCTGCCAGACCTGTCGCGAGCAACTGAGCGGTGAGCAGGATATCGATATGAATCACTGGCGTTGTCTGAATGATGCCATGTGGTCGCAGGTGCCGGGCGTGCAGGTTGTCGCTTATCGGATGCTGAAAAAACTTAGTAGCGAGACCTGGGCGCAGGATTTGCTGGACATGATATACCTTGATGATGCCGTCAAAGACTGGGCTGAAGCCGGTCTTGCTGACGCGTCGCGTGAACCAACGCTGGACAGTAACGGCACACGACTGATGCCGGGTGATAATGTTCACCTGATTAAAGATCTTAACGTAAAGGGTGCCGGTTTTACCGCCAAGCGCGGCACACCGGTGAGAAATATCAGCCTGAGCGACAACCCGGCGCATATTGAAGGCAGAGTGAATGGCACGCGTATCGTCATTATTGCCGCCTACACCAAGAAAAGTTAGACCTTAGCGAGCAGGCTTTTAGGCCATGCCGCAGTTTCAAGACAATCACGAATAGTTAACGGCAGCAGAAGGTCTGTCGTGTTATCGAAGAAAACGTGAGTCGCCATTGCGCGGTTTACAGCAGAACGAGAGATGAGGTTTCATGCAGACGCTTACTATCCGAACGCCAGATGACTGGCACCTGCACTTTCGCGACGGCGAGATGTTGAAAGAAACAGTGCCGGCAACAGCGCGGTGTTTTGCCCGTGCTATTGTTATGCCAAATCTGGTGCCACCTGTCACTAACGCTGACATGGCAATGGCCTATAAGCAGCGTATTCTGGATGCCCGCCCGCAGGGCAGTCAGTTCGAGCCACTGATGACACTGTATTTGACCAACACCACGACCCCGGAAGATATCGCGCAAGCGAAAGCCGCCGGTGTGGTGGCGTGTAAACTTTATCCTGCCGGTGCCACCACCAACTCGGATGCGGCAGTGACTGGTATAGAGGCGCTGTACCCGGTATTTGAAGCTATGCAGGAACACGGGTTGCTGCTGCTTATTCATGGCGAAGTGACGGAAAATCACATTGATATATTTGACCGGGAGAAGGTATTCATAGATACGCACCTGCAACCTATCGTTGCAGCGTTCCCCGGGTTGAAGGTGGTTTTCGAACACATTACTACCGCGGACGCGGCAAGCTTTGTCAAAGAAGCCAGCGATAACGTTGGTGCTACCATAACACCACAGCACTTGTTGCTGAATCGAAACGATCTGTTGGTGGGTGGGGTACGGCCACATAATTACTGTCTTCCTGTGCTGAAACGGAATATTCACCAGAAGGCACTGCAGGACGTTGTGGTAGCCGGTAACCGGAAATTTTTTCTGGGAACGGATTCCGCACCGCATCCTCGCCACAAGAAAGAAAATGCCTGCGGCTGTGCAGGCTGCTACAGTGCCTGGAGTGCGATAGAACTTTATGCTGAGATGTTTGAGCAACTGGGTGTACTGGATAAATTGGAAGCGTTCGCCAGCGATAACGGCGCTGATTTTTACGGATTACCCAGAAATACCGGCACGATTACACTGGTAAGAACTGCATGGCAGGTTCCTGACACGGTGTCGCTCCCGGACGGAACAGACATGGTGCCTTTCTATGCAGGTCAGACACTGCAGTGGAAACTGGAATCGTCACTGGCGTAAGGCGGACAGAATGATGCGGTCTTACTGGCACCTGGTATGCCTGATGCTGACAACCTTACTGATTTCTTTGGCAGGTCGTGCTAGTGAAAACGTCACAGTGGCGGTTTCGCCGTTGCCGGTGTTCAGTGAGAATCTGGAACATGACGCCGACGGATTTAACGTTCGTGTTGTGAAAGGTATTACGCAGGAAGCCGGACTGACGGCCGAGTTCATCACCATGCCATTCTCCCGGGTTATGACTTCAATTCAGAAAGACCATGCCATGCTGGCAACGTCAGTAGCCCGCACGCCCGCGCGAGAAGATGATTTTTACTGGATTACCCCAATGACGGCAAGTCATGTCGCCATGTTTGTCAAACGCAGCCATCCTCTGGCCGGACGTTCCGTCGCCCAGTTGAAAGATATCGGCACAGTCAGTGCGATGCACGGCGACTACCGCGAAACTATCCTGCAGGAAAATGGCGTTACCAGCATAATGTCCCTGAATTCATGGGAACAGGCGATTGGTGCAGTAGTAAAAGATCGCGCAGACGGCATATTCTTCTCATATATCGGACTGCAACTCATCTGTAAGCGAAACCGTTTAGATTGCGGGGATCTGGTTCCTGTGATCGACTGGAACACGTCTTACAATTATCTGGTTTTATCGAAACACCCTGACAACGCCGAACTCGCGGCCAGACTGACGGTTGCTGCGTCTCGTTACAAGTCTTCCTCTGCGTTTGATGCCCTTTTGGATGCAGTTCTTCCTGAATTAAGCAGCATGGGGGTGGCGGTTGAAGTAAAAGAAGGCGTTCTTAGTTTTCAGGAGCCATTTTCGCTTGAGGCTGACGATTTGTGGGTGATTGCAGATTATGTCCCGCATTTTAGCGAGCCAGATGCGAAGGGGGAAGTCACAGGGTATGCAGCAAATCTGGTCAGAGCTATTTTGGCAGAGGCGGAGCTGGAGCGTCCTATTTTATCAGCGCCGTGGGAACGGATCATGCGCGAAGCTGCGCGTAAGCCAAATGTGCTGGCTTTCTCTGTGGCACGCACACCTGACAGAGAGCCACTGTTTCACTGGATCACACCGATCACACGCAATATGCATGGTCTTTACAAAACCGATGCACCGGCGGTGACTCGCCTTGAAGATGTATCGGGCGATGCCACTATTGCCGTGATCAGAAAAGACTACCGGGGAAAGGTAGCACGTGACGCAGGACTGAAAACCTTATCGTTTGACTCATGGGAAACCGCAATGGCGGCCCTGCTGAGTAGGGATGCTGACTATTTATTCGGTTCTGCAGGAGCGGTATCTGTTGCCTGTCAGAACCTTGACCGCGCCTGTGACGAGGTGTCGCTTGCATTGAACTATCAGGCAACCGAAACCTATCTGGCGTTATCAAAATCGGGCACGAATCCCATCCTGGCAGAGCGTCTGCGCTCTGCTGCAGAAAAGGTTAAGCAGTCAGAGGCATATTACGACTGGTCACAAGCCTGGTCTCAGGAAATGCTTCAGCGCCACAATGTAATTCAACACGTTGACAATGGCATCGTGAATCTTTGGAAAAAGGAAAAATAGTTGGCTACTTTTGACAGCTTGCCGGTTCATCCGGACATCGTCCGTTCGCTGAAAGACAATAACATCACCGAATTATCGCCAGTGCAGTCAGCGACACTGCCAGTCTCGCTTGAAAGCCGGGATGTGATGGCGCAGGCGCAAACCGGCAGCGGTAAAACTCTGGCATTTGCGATACCTTGTATTCATGCCGTAGACACCAGTCTGTATCATCCTCAGGCGGTGATACTGTGCCCAACCCGTGAGCTGGCAGAGCAGGTGGCTGAACAGGTAAGAATGGCCGCCCGCTACATCCCCAACCTGAAGGTGCTGACGTTATGTGGTGGTCAGCCTATGGGACCGCAAATTCAGTCACTTAAGCACGGCAGCCACATTGTGGTGGGCACGCCCGGACGGGTGATGGACCATGTGCAGCGTCGGCGACTGGATTTAAGCGGTATACGCTGTCGGGTTCTGGACGAGGCCGACCGCATGCTGGACATGGGCTTTGAGGAAGATCTCAGCGTGATCTTTTCTGCTGTTCCCGCAAATGTACAAACGCTGCTGATGTCTGCCACCTACACCGATAAGGTTGCCGGTATTGCGCAGACGTACCTCAAGCAAGCCGAGCACATTGACGTTACCTCGGAGCAAAGCCATACCCCTGACATTGAACAGGTGGCCTATGAGACATTGTCCCATACCAAAATGCAGACTCTCAAAGCCGTGCTGACGCACTATCAACCTGCCAGCGCTATCGTATTCTGCAATACCCGCAGGCAGGTGGCAGAGGTTGTGGATGAGCTGATTACCGAAGGATTCAGTGCTGATGGCTTGCAGGGAGACATGGAGCAGCAGGCCCGTACGGATGTGCTGATGCGCTTTGCCAGTGACGCATTGAACGTGCTGGTGGCGACGGATGTGGCGGCGCGCGGACTCGACATCGAAGACGTCGCCTGCGTGGTCAACTTCTCGGTAAGTGAAGAGCCTGAAGCGCACGTCCACCGTATCGGTCGGACTGCCCGTGCCGGAAAGCAAGGTATTGCAGTAACGTTGCTAACTCCGGAAGACGTGGTTCACTGGAAGAAAATTACTGAACGTGCGTCATCTCCTATCCCTGAGAGAGGGGCGCAGGCTTTACGTTTTCATAAAAACCGAATTGTGCAGCCTGAATATGATTGCATTGTGCTGCAGGCTGGGAAAAAGCAAAAGCTGCGACCCGGTGATTTAGTCGGCGCACTTACCAAAGATGCTGATGTACCTGGCGAGGACATAGGCAATATCGCTGTGCAAAGTAGTCAGAGTTACGTGGCTGTCAAGTTGCGAAGTGTGAAGCGGGCAATGCGCTTGTTCCGTGAAGGAAAGATAAAAGGCAAGCGCGTCAGGGCAAAGCGCCTGAGCAGCTAATGCCTCGCCGGCGGTATCATCAGCCTGCGTATTCAGCGCGTGCCGAAGGTGTATCTGAAAAAAGCCTGGATGGGGTCATGTCGTCCGGGTTTGAAGTCGCTGCACCGCTAACGTTATGATAGCGTGCTGCCGGGCAGCGAGGGTGCAGAATACTCAGGCAATTTGTATTAGCCCCTGATATGCGCACCGCATCACGTACTGGTTCTTTTGCGGCAGCTATAAGAATAATCAACCTAACACATTCCGTTATCAGGTGAGCGACCCGCCTGATATTACTAATCTTAAACAGGAGAGCTCCATGTCCGGAGAAGTTGTGCTGGCAACCCTGCTACAAAATCTGATGCCGGTGCTTAGCGATGAAACGTATGTGTTTGTCACCACTACCGAGCCTGACCAGACTGCGTTACTTGACCCTCGCGTAAAAGGTATGTTTCGGGAAAAAGAAGGTATCACACTGATTGTTGAGGTCGACTATGCAAAAGAACACGCACTGGACTATGAGGGCACGTTTCGTTGTATTACCTGTGAAGTACATTCAAGCCTGGACGCCGTAGGTATGACGTCGGCGATGACGGCGGCGCTGACCCATTTTGGTATCAGCGCCAATGTTGTGGCAGCTTACTATCATGATCATATTTTCGTGCCGGAAAGACGGGCCGAAGAGGCCGTATCCGCATTGGCAAGTCTGCAAGCTGAAATAGTGGAATAAGCGCCGGCCGTTGCGAATGAATAAAGCAACCACGGTTCGTTAACTAGAGCATGCGCGCTACTTTCTGCGCTGAACAACAGGTTGGAATAAAACAAAAAAGCCGGCGGCAGCCGGCTTTGTCATGATTTTATCTGTTACCAGATTTTCACACGTTCTTCTGGTGGCAAGTAGAGGTCGTCTTCCTTTTTCACATCAAAAGCCTGGTAGAACTCAGGAACATTACGTACCGCGCCATTAGCACGGAAATGTGCAGGTGAATGGGTATCCGTCTGAATGCGGCTGCGAAGTGCCTCATCGCGGTACTTGTTAGCCCACACCTGACCAAAGCCGATAAATACGCGCTGATCGCCGGTAAAGCCGTCCATCACCGGCGACTCTTCCCCGTCCAGTGACATATGGTAGGCCTTCAGCGCGATGCTGATGCCGCCCAGATCACCAATGTTTTCGCCCAGGGTATATTCGCCGTTGACGAATAAACCGGGTAAGGCTTCAAACTCATTGTACTGCGATACCAGTTCGGCGGTGCGGTTTTCAAACTCTTTGCGGTCGGCGTCTGTCCACCAGTTGCGAAGCACGCCATCGCCATCAAAGGTACTGCCAGAGTCGTCGAAGCCGTGGCCGATTTCATGACCGATAACCGCACCGATACCGCCGTAGTTAACCGCATCTTCTGCATTCATATCGAAAAATGGCGGCTGCAATATAGCGGCAGGGAAAACGATTTCGTTTTGTGTCGGGTTGTAGTAGGCATTCACGGTTTGCGGCGTCATGCCCCACTCATGTTTCCAGACCGGCCCACCTTGTTTTTTCAGCATTTCTTCATACTGGGCATCGGCAGAGCGCTTCAGGTTTCCGAAAAGATCATCCGCCTCAACGGTCAGCGCCGAATAGTCTTTCCACTGATCCGGATAGCCGATTTTTACGGTAAATTTGGACAGTTTGTCCAACGCCTGTTGACGGGTTTCATCGGTCATCCAGTCCAGCTCTTCGATACTGTCTTTGTACGCCAGTAACAGGTTATTCACCATATCCAGCATGCGGGCTTTGGCTTCCGGTGGGAAGTGCTTCTTCACGTACACTTTACCAATAACTTCGCCTACGTGACCGTTCAGCAAATCTACCGCGCGTCGCCATTGTGGGCGCTGCTCTTCTACGCCATTAAGCACGGTGCTGTAGAACGCAAAATTCGCATCGTCCAGTTCCTGTGTCAGGCGCGTGGCCGAGGCATTTAACAGGCCCCATTTCAGGAAGGTTTTCCACTCTTGCAACGGGGTGTTGGCAATCAGCGCGTCAATCTGCTTCATAAATTCGGTTTGCAGTACCACCACGGATCCCAGATCCTGCAGTTCTGCCTGCGCTAAGAATGCCGTCCAGTCGAATTCAGGCATCAGCGTCTTAAGCTCAGCAACATCGACGTTGTTATAGTTGGCCGCCCAGTTACGGGTATCCTCTTTTTTCATGTGCAGTTCAGCGATGGTGGTTTCCAAATCCATCAGCATCTTTGCGCTTTCGGCAGGCTTCTCGAAACCAGCCAGCGTAAACATCTTCTCAATGTGTTTGATGTACGCAGCACGAATTTTCTGCGAGGCTTCATCATCTTTAAAGTAATAATCTCTTTCCGGCAGACCCAACCCGGCTTGCCAGGTGTAAATCATGTATTGTTCAGGAGATTTAAAGTCCGGGGTCTGTCCCATGGCAAACGGCGCACCAAAGCCGTAACGATTGGCGTAAGCGAAATAGGATGCCAGCTCAGAGTAATTTGAGATGGCATCAATCATTTCCAGCTCGCTGGCGATAGGCTCCATCCCTTTGGCGTTACGTGTTTCCATGTCCATGTAGGCACGATAAAAGTCGCCGACTTTTTGCTCATCACTGCCGGTTTTAAAATCGCCTTCGGCCGACGTTTTAATGATCGCCATCACGTCGTCCTGCGACTCATCGCGCAATATGGTAAAGCTTCCGTATGACGATTTGTCAGCAGGAATCTCCAGCGAATCTACCCATTTGCCGTTAACGTAGCGGAAAAAGTCATCACCCGGATCGACCGAAGTATCCATATTTTCTTTAATAACGCCGGAGGTAAGCGATTGTTTCACCTGCTCCTGTTTTGCTTCGGGAGCTGTTGTCGTTGACGTGGTTTCGACGCTTTGCGGGCTACAGGCGGTTAATGCCATCACCACGCTAAGGCTAAGTAAAGTTCTGCCCATGGGGGTTATCCTAAAACGGTGCGCTTGAATGCGCATCTACTGATAAGGGTGTTATAAACACGGTGAGGACACTTTTCTAGCACGTAGAGAAGGATCAAAAAAGCAGTTTATGGCGAACATACATATGTTGTAACAACTTTCTGTACTGTGGCTGATATAGTGAGCCATAAACCATTGCTCACTGACGAACAGCTTCACGAAGCTATTGGCTAGTCTGTATCAGTGACAATTAACCACGCTGATGGCGTACAACCGACAAAAAGGTGCTTTATGACCACGGATTATGCAGCAGTTTCGGTCTGCGATTACGCAGATGCCCTTCCTCGTAAACAATTTATGGATTATCAGATTCGTTGCCTGTGGGACGGTGCGCCGCGCATTGCCGGGCCGGCGTTTACGGTAAAATGTGAACCCGGCGATCACCTGATGCTGCATGCGGCTATTTACCGAGCGAAGCCGGGTGACATTATTGTGGTGGAAGCCGACGATGCTTTTGCGGTGGCCGGTGGTAACGTGTGTGCCATAGCACAGCGCCGGGGAATAAAGGGCTTTGTGGTAGATGGCGTGATCCGCGATGGTGCAGAGGTGCGCGAGATGCAGTTTCCTGTCTATGCGCATGGCGTGGTACCAAAACCGGGCGCCAAGAAGCAGTTGAGTCCCCTAAATCAACCAGTCACCTGCGGAGGCGTACTGGTGAATCCTGGTGATATGATTGTGGCCGATGAAGAAGGCATAGCCGTGATCCCGCAAGCAGACGCTGAAGAAGCGTTTGCCATAGCCAAAAAGCGCGCCGACAAAGACGCAGGTATGACGCTGGATGAGTGGCAGGCAGAACACAGTGAAAAGGTAGAATCCATTCTCAGCAAGCTGGGCTTTAAAGAAGCGTAACGCTAACTGCCAAGGCTGCGTCAACAGGTCATGTAAATCGTTATCGCAGCCAGTTGGCGTATTGTCCTGGCGCGCTGTACTGTCTTACGTCTGCAAGGTAAAGTATGCCCCCTTCGGCCAACACCACGTTATTGCAGGAAGTTATGTTTTCATTTTTCGAGCGTCTTACCCAGCCGTTTCCCGATGCCGAACCCACCCAGCCGCCTGAGGGCATTCTGGCCTTTTGCCGGTATTATACCCAGGGTATGTGGAAGGTCATTTTGGCGGTATCCGTATTAAGTGCAATTGTGGCCGTACTGGAAGTCGCCCTGTTTGGCTTTCTTGGCCAGTTGGTGGACTGGTTTGCTGAGCAGGACCGCAGTACCTTTGTGCAAAATGAAAAGTGGACGCTCATCGGCATGGGGCTCACCGTGGTGGTGCTCATTCCCGGTTTTATCTTGCTGCGCTCGCTGTTAAGCCGTCAGTCCTTACTGGGGAACTACCCCATGCGTATTCGCTGGCAGGCGCACCGCTATTTGTTGGGACAAAGCTTAAGTTTCTTTCAGGATGAATTCGCCGGACGCGTTGCCACCAAGGTAATGCAAACCGCGCTCTCAGTGCGCGAAACCGTGATGAAATTGCTCGATTTGATGGTATACATCAGCGTGTATTTCATCTCAATGGTTGTGTTGATTTTCAGTACCGACTGGCGGCTGGCAATGCCGCTGTTGGTGTGGTTTGTGGTCTATGTGCTTATCCTCAGGGTGCTGGTACCAAAACTGAAAAAAGTGTCGCAGCGTCAGGCCGACGCGCGCAGTGTTATGACCGGACGCATCGTTGACAGTTACACCAATATCACCACCGTTAAACTGTTCAGCCACAGTCAGCGCGAAGCCGAGTATGCACGGGAAAGTATGGGTAATTTCCTGTCGACGGTGTACCCACAAATGCGCTTGGTAACCGTGTTGGAATTTTGTGTGGAAATGGCCAACGCTCTGCTGATTTTTACCATTGGTGCTTTGTCGATATATCTGTGGATGGAGAGTATCGTTTCGCCAGGGGATATCGCTGTTGCGATCAGCCTGTGTTTACGCTTAAACGGCATGTCTCACTGGATCATGTGGGAGGTTACGGCGCTGTTTGAAAACTTAGGCACCGTGCAGGACGGCATTAACACGCTGGCGAAGCCGGTAAGTGTGAAAGACAAAGAGCAGCCTGATGCGCTAACCGTTAAGGGCGGGAGCATTGACTTTAAACAGGTCAATTTTTCTTATCAGGGTAATGAAGCTATGCCCATCAGTGTGTTTAAAGACTTGAATATACGCATTAAGCCAGGCGAAAAAGTGGGCCTTGTGGGGCGCTCGGGCGCGGGCAAATCGACTCTGGTAAATCTCTTGATGCGTTTTTACGACACGCAGAGCGGTGACATTATGATAGACGGCCAGCGTATTTACGATGTGCCTCAGGAAGCGTTGCGCTCGCAAATCAGTATGGTGACCCAGGATACATCGCTGATGCACCGCTCGGTGCGCGACAACATAATTTACGGTAAAACCGACGCTACCGAAGAGGAAATGATAGCCGCTGCCAAACAGGCCGAAGCGCATGAGTTTATTCAGTCGTTATCTGACAGTGAAGGTCGCACCGGGTACGACGCCCATGTTGGCGAGCGCGGTGTGAAGCTTTCAGGTGGTCAGCGCCAGCGTATTGCCATCGCCAGGGTATTGTTGAAAGATGCGCCTATTCTGATCCTCGATGAAGCGACTTCAGCGCTGGATTCAGAAGTGGAAGCCGCGATTCAGGAGTGTCTGAATAAGGTGATGGAAAACAAAACCGTACTGGCTATTGCGCACCGTTTATCGACCATTGCACAGATGGACCGGTTACTGGTATTGGATAAAGGTCAGATTGTCGAGTCGGGCACCCATGCCGAACTGGTCGCCCAAAACGGGATTTATGCCAAACTGTGGGCCCACCAGACGGGGGGCTTTATTGGCGTGGAATAATATTCCGTGATAGTCCAGTTAAAGTCACAATAGTCAGGGATATTCCAGCAGTTATTCCTTGGAGGATAATGAAGAATGCTTAGCTCTATCAATGTGTTACAAGGATATTTGCAATGACATCTGACGCTGACTCTCTGGGCAATAACATCAGGTTACATCGCCAGGAGCGGGGGCTGAGCCAACCGGAACTGGCGCAGCGAATGGGAATAGAACAGTCCTATTTGTCGAAGCTGGAAAATGACAAGTCACTGCCGTCAAAAGAGATATTTCAGGGGCTGCTGGATGCGCTTGACGTAGGTGTGTCGGAGATGCTGCAGGGCCTGGCAATTACCGGGAAAGATTCTCGGTTGCGTCAGATCCCCCAGGTGAAAGACTGGTATGAGACCACGCGGCACACCCGCGAGAGCAAGCTACGGCGGTTCTTCTATGCCTGTACAATACTCATGGTTATTGGCGGCACGTTTTTTTATGCAGGGTTTTCTGAAAAGATATTCCCGGTAACAGCTTACGAATACGTATCCCGCGGCGTGGTACTGCCCGGTGAGCCGGAAAATGTATTTCACAGTTGGCGGCGACTCACCGATGGCCGCGAGGCGACGGAGAAAAAAGAAAAGGAAATGATGCTTCGAGAAGATATCGAATACTTGGCCACCTTTGACTATTCCGGTAAACGGTACAAAGCCCCCGTCGATGGTGGGCATCGCTATTATGAGTTAAGTCGTGAATATCAGGCAACACGTCCAGAAAATGGCTGGATGGAAGCGATTGGAGTGTTGTGCTTTCTGGCCGGATTGATTGCCGTGACGATGGAAAAGCGACTTTTTCGACCGGCTGAATAAACTGCCGCAGGCGTCACCCTTGTTACTTGTGTAATACTGGATGACAAAGCGCTTGTATCTGAGGGGCGGTTAAGTATAATACGCCTCCCTCCCTTGCGATACCGCACTTTCCTCAGAAATGACGCTACTATCACAAGGGCAGTGTAAGTAAAATTTGTCATGAATAATGACATTTAGGGGTGTAGTTCGAATTGGTAGAACAGCGGTCTCCAAAACCGATGGTTGGGGGTTCGAGTCCCTCCACCCCTGCCAGAATATTCGTCAGCCGCGTGAATTCGCGGCCGATTTTAAACGACGCAGTAGTGCTAGGATCGTGACATGAGCGAAAAAACGGAAAAACAGTCCAACCCACTGGACATGTTAAAATGGCTGGTAGTGTTTGCACTGCTTGCTGGACTGGTAACCGCCAATACCATGTACGGTGAAGTCTCCGTACTGTATCGTGCACTGGTTGCTGTTGCTGTAGTAGTTATCGCTGGCTTTATCGCCGCTACTACTGAAAAGGGCAGCACCTTTCTGAACTTTGCCAAAGAATCACGCATGGAAGTGCGCAAGGTTGTCTGGCCCACGCGTCAGGAAGCGAATCAGACCACGCTTATCGTATTGGCTGCGACACTGGTTATGGCGCTGGTACTTTGGGGTATCGATGGCATTCTTGTGCGTCTGGTAAGTTTTGTAACGGGAATAGGAGCGTAACGTATGTCTGAAGAAAACAAAAAAAGATGGTACGTAGTTCAGGCTTATTCTCAATACGAGTCTCGCGTTAAGAAAACGCTGCTTGAGTACATCAAGATGCATGGCATGGAAGACTACTTCGGTCAGGTACTGGTACCTACCGAAGAAGTGGTAGAAATGCGTGCCGGTCAGAAACGTAAATCTGAGCGTAAGTTCTACCCAGGCTACGTGCTGGTAGAAATGGAAATGAATGAAGATTCATGGCACCTGGTGAAAAGCGTTCCTCGCGTGCTGGGTTTCATTGGCGGAACATCAGACCGTCCTATGCCGATTTCTCAGAAAGAAGCTGACGCTATTCTTAACCGTCTTGAAGAATCGGTTGATAAGCCAAAGCCAAAAACCTTGTTCGAGCCGGGCGAAGTGGTTCGCGTTACCGATGGCCCATTTGCCGATTTCAACGGTGTGGTGGAAGAAGTCGATTACGAAAAAAGCCGCGTGAAAGTGTCGGTTCTTATTTTCGGTCGTTCTACACCGGTAGACCTGGAGTTTGGTCAGGTCGAAAAGGGCTAGAGGCTCCGATAACAATTTTGAAAAAAGCGGCTAAGGCCGCTTTTTGTTTTTGTAAGGCTCGACACCAACACGCAATAATTAGCTCGGCGTGAGAAAATGTCTTAATGCTATCCATGGTTCTGGGTTAGCAATAGAGTATGGAGTTAAAAATAACGTGACGCTGGAATTAAAAACAAACCAGTGTAGGGAATACGAAGACAGAGCACAGAGAAACCAAAAAAATAACCAATACAGGGCTTGCGATGCATGGCTAATTGTTGTACATTACGCGCCCTTTTAAACGGAACGGGGAGCCGTTAGAGCAAATAATCTCGATATTTGCGAGGCGCTAGACCCAAACACGAGAGTAAGCAAAATGGCTAAAAAAGTAACTGGCTTAATTAAGCTTCAGGTTGCAGCGGGTGCTGCAAACCCAAGTCCACCGGTTGGTCCTGCACTGGGTCAGCATGGTGTGAACATCATGGAATTCTGTAAAGCGTTCAACGCGAAAACAGAAAGCCTTGAGAAAGGCGCACCGGTACCAGTAGAAATTACGGTATACGAAGATCGCTCTTTCACATTCGAAACCAAAACGCCTCCTGCTTCTTACCTGCTGAAAAAAGCTGCGGGTATCAAGAGTGGTTCAGGCCGTCCTAATACAGAGAAAGTGGGTAAAGTTACCCGTGCTCAGTTGGAAGAAATTGCCAAGACAAAAGAGCCGGATCTGACTGCCGCTGATCTTGACGCAGCAGTACGCACTATTGCGGGTTCTGCTCGCTCAATGGGCTTGAACGTAGAGGACTAATCGAATGGCTAAATTATCTAAACGCGCTCGCCTGATCCGCGAAAAAGTAGACGCAAGTAAAGAATATGAAATCAGCGAAGCGGTTGCACTTCTGAAAGAGCTGGCAACAGCTAAGTTCGCTGAAAGTGTTGACGTAGCGGTTAACCTGGGTATCGATGCGAAGAAATCTGACCAAAACGTTCGCGGTGCAACTGTACTGCCAAACGGAACGGGTAAAGACGTTCGTGTTGCTGTATTCACCCAAGGCGCTAACGCTGACGCAGCAAAAGAAGCCGGTGCCGACATCGTTGGTATGGAAGACCTGGCTGAACAGGTTAAGAAAGGCGAAATGAACTTTGACGTGGTTGTTGCCAGCCCTGACGCGATGCGCGTTGTTGGTCAACTAGGTCAGATTCTTGGTCCACGCGGCCTGATGCCTAACCCTAAAACTGGCACAGTAACGCCAGACGTAGCCACTGCAGTTAAAAATGCAAAAGCTGGTCAGGTTCGTTACAGAAACGACAAAAACGGTATCATCCACGCAAGCATTGGTAAAATTGCTTTTGAAGCAAACCAAATTCAGGAAAACCTGGAAGCGCTGCTGGAAGCACTGAAGAAAGCAAAGCCTTCTTCAGCTAAAGGTACCTATATCAAGAAAGTTAGCCTGAGCACCACAATGGGCGCCGGCGTAACACTTGATAAGGCCAGTGTAGGTCAGTAATTCTTGGTTGGTGATATTTCACCAGCTTCTCTGAAAGGTTATGGGTTGGAGCTGTAAGACAGCAGTGCTTGACTGCAGCTCCCGTCCAAGACCGCAGGTGTCATACAGCAAAAGAGGTAAGAGAACTTTTGCATTCAATGTGTGACTTAATCCAACAGCCTGCGCAGACGGTGGTTTGACTCAGACTCTCTGGGGTAACAAACACCGTAGAGCGGTATCAACGACGAAAGTCCGCGATATCAATCTGTGAACCCTGATGTGGTAAGCAAACGATTGTGAACGCATCAGATACAAAGAGGTGAACTCAGTGGCACTAGGTTTAGCAGCAAAGAAAGAGATCGTAGCAGAGGTATCCGAAGTTGCATCTCGCGCTCTATCCGTTGCCGTCGCTGAATACCGTGGGATGGAAGTTGCAGAACTGACTGACCTGCGTGTGAAAGCCCGTGAGCAAGGCGTCTACCTGAAGGTAGTACGTAATACTCTGGCAAAACGCGCTCTGGCAGACAGTAAATTTGCAGACCTGGACAGCGCTTTAACTGGTCCTCTTATCTACGGCTTCTCTATTGATGCACCGGGTGGTGCAGCACGTCTTTTCAAAGACTATGCGAAGTCAAACGATAAGTTGAAAGTTACAGCACTTTCTATTGGTAGTGGTCTTTTGGGTCCAGAGAAACTGGACGCAGTGGCATCACTTCCGACCCGCGACGAAGCGCTTGCGAAACTACTTGCAACCTTCAAAGCACCGGTGGGCAAATTCGTTCAGACTATCAACGAAGTACCTACCAAATTTGTGCGCGTATTGGCGGCGATCAAAGACACCAAGTAATTGGCGTTTTTGGCATATTGATTTTTTTAACTATTTAAACCCAGGAGTTTAGAGAAATGGCTCTAACCAAAGAAGATATCTTGAACGCGATTGCTGAAATGCCAGTTATGGAACTGGTTGAGCTAATCGAAGCAGCTGAAGAAAAATTCGGCGTTGAAGCAACTGCAGCTGTTGCAGTAGCTGGTCCAGCTGCTGGCGGCGAAGCTGCTGCTGCAGAAGAAAAGACTGAATTCGACGTTGTAATGACTTCATTCGGTGGCAACAAAGTTGCAGTAATCAAAGCAGTTCGCGGCGCAACTGGTCTTGGCCTGAAAGAAGCGAAAGAAGTAGTTGAGTCTGCTCCTAAAGCTATCAAAGAAGGCGTAAGCAAAGAAGAAGCTGAAGCACTGAAGAAAGAGCTTGAAGAAGCTGGTGCAGAAGTAGAAATCAAGTAATCTGACATTCAGATTACCTGCCTGAGACGGCGAGGCTGGTGGTTATTATTGACCACCAGCCTTTTTGCGCTGTAGGGTGTACAGTTTTTAGCCCTTAACTGTGCATTATCAGGAACTCCGGAGCTTCACCAAAAAAAGCATAAAACCAATAAGTTAACTAATAATTGGTTAAATTTTGTTGTATGCTGGTGAGATTGCCCGGAAAAGGGTCGTGGAAGTTTGTTGTTTGGTGCTTGTCTAGCACATTTATCGAACAGCAGGTTGGGTCATAAATCAGCAGGCTGAGGAACCCATGGTTTACTCTTATAGCGAAAAGAAACGTATCCGTAAGGATTTTGGCAAACGCCCACAGGTATTGGAAATTCCATACCTTCTTTCAATTCAGCTTGATTCCTTCAAAAAATTTATTGAAATCGATTCTGATGGTCAATACGGACTGGAAGCTGCCTTCCGCTCTGTGTTCCCTATCAAAAGCTATTCAGGCAACTCAGAGCTTCAGTATGTAAGCTATCGTCTGGGTGAGCCGGTATTCGACGTCAAAGAATGTCAAATTCGTGGTGTCACTTATTCAGCTCCATTAAGAGTAAAGCTGCGGTTAGTATTATTCGATAAAGAAGCCGCCCCAGGTACCGTAAAAGACATTAAAGAACAAGAAGTGTACATGGGTGAAATTCCATTGATGACTGAGAACGGTACGTTCGTCATCAACGGAACAGAGCGTGTTATCGTATCGCAGCTACACCGTTCCCCTGGTGTATTCTTTGATCACGACAAAGGCAAAACGCACTCATCAGGTAAGGTTCTGTATAACGCACGCGTTATTCCATACCGTGGTTCTTGGCTGGATTTCGAATTCGATCCAAAAGATAACCTGTTTGTACGTATCGACCGTCGTCGTAAATTACCTGCAACCATTATCTTACGTGCACTGGAAATGACGACAGAAGAAATTCTGGAAATGTTCTTCGAAAAAGTGCAGGTGCGAATCGTTAAAGATAAGCTGATGATGGAAGTGGTTCCGGATCGCCTGCGCGGTGAAACTGCACAGTTCGAGATCCTGGATAAAGAAGGCAACGTGGTTGTTGAGAGTGGCCGACGTATTTCTGCGCGCCACACCCGCAGTCTCGAAAAAGCCGGTATCACTGAGCTTGAAGTACCCGCAGAATACCTGATCGGTAAAGTGTTCGCTGCCACGTACGTTAACGAAGACACTGGCGAAGTTATTGTAAATGCAAACGATGAGCTGACACTGGAAAATCTGGCAGAGCTGAGCCAGGCCGGTATCAAAGAATTCGAAACGCTTTACATTAACGAGCTGGATCACGGTTCTTATATTTCTGACACCTTGCGTATCGACTCAAGCACAAACCGTCTGGAAGCGTTGGTAGAAATCTACCGTATGATGCGTCCTGGTGAGCCACCGACAAAAGACGCTGCAGAGACATTGTTCGACAATCTGTTCTTCTCTGAAGAGCGTTACGATCTGTCTTCAGTAGGTCGTATGAAGTTCAACCGCCGTCTGGGTCGTGAAGAACTGACAGGTAACGGAACGCTGGACCGTGACGACATCATCTCTGTGATGAAGCAGCTGATTGAAATTCGTGATGGAAAAGACGAGGTGGACGATATCGATCACCTGGGTAACCGTCGTATCCGCTCTGTTGGCGAAATGGCAGAAAACCAGTTCCGTGTTGGTCTGGTACGTGTTGAGCGTGCAGTGAAAGAGCGTCTGAGCTTAGGTGATCTGGATAACACCATGCCTCAGGATCTGATCAACGCTAAGCCAATCTCTGCTGCAGTGAAAGAATTCTTTGGTTCTTCTCAGCTGTCTCAGTTTATGGATCAGAACAACCCGCTGTCAGAAGTAACGCACAAGCGTCGTATCTCTGCATTAGGTCCGGGTGGTCTGACACGTGAACGTGCAGGCTTCGAAGTTCGGGACGTACACCCGACGCACTACGGTCGTCTGTGTCCTATCGAAACGCCGGAAGGTCCGAACATCGGTCTGATCAACTCATTGGCAAGCTTCGCGCGTACCAATGACTTTGGTTTCCTGGAAACGCCGTTCCGTCGCATCGTCGATGGCGTGGTTACAGAAGAAATCGATTATCTGTCAGCCATTGAAGAAGGCCAGTACGCTATCGCGCAGGCAAATATTGCCCTGACCGAAGGCGGTGAACTGGTTGATGATCTGATCCCTTGTCGTCACCGTGGTGAAACCACGCTGATGCCAAAAGAAGACATTAAATATATGGACGTGTCGCCCCAGCAAATCGTCTCGATTGCTGCAAGTATCATCCCGTTCCTTGAACACGATGATGCGAACCGTGCATTGATGGGTGCCAACATGCAACGTCAGGCAGTTCCTACACTGCGTGCTGACAAGCCACTTGTTGGAACCGGCATGGAGAAAACCATTGCGGTTGACTCTGGTGTGACGGTAGTGGCTAAGCGTGGCGGTGTGGTTGATTACGTAGACGCAAGCCGCATCGTAATCAAGGTTGACGAAGAAGAGATGCTGGCGGGTGAAGCCGGTATCGATATCTACAACCTGACCAAATACACCCGTTCTAACCAGAACACCTGTATTAACCAGAAACCAACCTGTAACGTGGGTGACCCTATCGTTGCTGGTGACGTGCTGGCAGATGGTCCTTCAACAGACTTAGGTGACCTGGCACTGGGGCAGAACATGCGTATCGCGTTCATGCCTTGGAATGGTTATAACTTCGAGGACTCGATCCTGATTTCTGAGCGTGTTGCTCAGGAAGACCGCTTTACCACAATCCACATTCAGGAATTAAGCTGTATCGCTCGTGATACCAAGCTTGGGCCAGAAGAAATTTCTTCTGATATTCCTAACGTGGGTGAATCTGCACTGAGCAAGCTTGATGAATCAGGTGTTGTATACATTGGTGCGGAAGTGAAAGGCGGCGACATTCTGGTTGGTAAAGTCACGCCTAAAGGCGAAACGCAGCTGACGCCAGAAGAAAAACTGTTAAGAGCCATCTTCGGTGAGAAAGCGTCTGACGTGAAAGACACGTCTCTGCGCGTACCTAACTCTGTTCACGGTACCGTTATCGACGTTCAGGTATTTACCCGTGACGGCGTTGAAAAAGACAAGCGCGCGCTGGAAATCGAAGACATGCAACTGCGTCAGGTGAAGAAGGACCTGTCTGACGAGTTTAATATTCTGGCCGACGGTACCTTTGCCCGTGCACAGAACATGCTGCTTCGCAACGGTATCGAACAAGCCAAGCTTGATGGTCTGCCGCGTGAGAAATGGTTCGAAATTACGCTTAAAGATGAAGATGCACAGCTGGAACTGGATCAAATCGCAGACCAGTACGCTGAAATCAAGGCCGATTTCGATAAGAAGTTTGAAGTTAAACGTCGCAAGATCACTCAAGGTGATGACCTGGCGCCAGGCGTATTGAAGATCGTTAAGGTCTACCTGGCTGTTAAACGTCATATCCAACCGGGTGATAAAATGGCGGGACGTCACGGTAACAAAGGTGTTATCTCGACAATCCAGCCAGTAGAAGATATGCCTTATGATGAGCACGGTACGCCAGTCGATATCGTTCTTAACCCACTGGGTGTACCTTCGCGGATGAACATTGGTCAGATTCTTGAAACCCACTTGGGTATGGCTGCTCACGGTATCGGTGTGAAAATTGACCGCATGCTGAAAGAGCAGGAAGAACTGGCGAAGCTACGTAGCTTCCTAAAAGAAGTGTACGAGCTGGGTGAGAACCACCAGGAAGTCGACATCGACAGCTTCTCTGATGATGAAGTGAAGCGTCTTGCTGAAAACCTGCGTAAAGGTGTCCCGGTAGCTACGCCAGTATTCGACGGTGCTCGCGAGTCGGAAATCAAAGACATGCTGAAACTGGCAGACCTGCCAGAGAGCGGTCAGATTACGATGTTTGATGGCCGTACAGGCCGCGCGTTCGAGCGTCCGGTAACCGTGGGTTACATGTACATGCTGAAACTGAACCACTTGGTTGACGACAAGATGCACGCGCGTTCAACCGGTTCTTACAGCTTGGTTACACAGCAGCCGCTGGGTGGTAAAGCTCAGTTTGGTGGTCAGCGCTTCGGTGAGATGGAAGTGTGGGCCCTTGAAGCATATGGGGCAGCTTATACGCTTCAGGAAATGCTTACTGTTAAGTCTGATGACGTTAACGGCCGTACCAAAATGTACAAGAACATCGTCGATGGCGATCACAGAATGGAGCCAGGCATGCCTGAATCCTTCAACGTATTACTTAAAGAAATCCGCTCGCTGGGTATTAATATCGAGCTGGAAGAAAAGTAAGACGGCAATTGCCACGTATTGACTGAGATGGCCCGGCGCTTGCGCCGGGTTCTAGAGACTGACTCCGCTGGGAGAGTAATGTGAAAGACTTATTAAAGTTTCTAAAGCAACAAAACAAGACTGAAGAATTCGATAATATTCGAATCGGTCTTTCTTCACCGGACATGATCCGTTCATGGTCTTATGGTGAAGTGAAAAAGCCTGAAACCATTAACTACCGTACGTTCAAACCAGAGCGTGACGGCCTGTTCTGTGCGCGTATTTTTGGACCGGTAAAAGACTATGAGTGTCTTTGCGGTAAATATAAGCGACTGAAGCATCGCGGTGTTATCTGTGAGAAGTGTGGCGTTGAAGTGACACTGACCAAGGTACGTCGTGAGCGCATGGGTCACATCGAGCTGGCCAGCCCGGTTGCCCACATCTGGTTCTTAAAATCACTGCCGTCTCGCATCGGTCTGATGCTGGATATGACGCTGCGTGATATCGAACGTGTTCTTTATTTTGAATCATACGTGGTAACCGAGCCAGGTATGACTACGCTTGAGCGTGGTCAACTGCTGGGTGAAGAAGAGTACCTGGATTCTCTGGAAGAGCACGGCGACGAGTTTGATGCCAAAATGGGTGCCGAAGCGGTATTTGATCTGCTGAAAGTACTGGACGTAGACGCTGATGTTGCAGCGATGCGTGAAGAGCTGCCCAGCATCAACTCTGAAACCAAGCGTAAGAAAATTACCAAGCGTCTGAAGTTGCTTGAATCGTTCCAGCAATCTGGCAACAAGCCAGAGTGGATGATCATGACAGTTCTGCCAGTTCTGCCACCGGACCTGCGTCCTTTGGTACCACTGGACGGTGGCCGTTTCGCGACTTCAGACCTGAACGATTTATACCGTCGTGTTATCAACCGTAACAACCGTCTGAAGCGTCTTCTTGACCTGGCGGCACCTGACATCATCGTACGTAACGAAAAGCGTATGCTTCAGGAAGCGGTAGATGCACTGCTCGATAACGGTCGTCGTGGCCGCGCTATCACAGGCTCTAACAAGCGTCCTCTGAAATCTTTGGCAGACATGATCAAAGGTAAGCAAGGTCGTTTCCGTCAGAACCTTCTGGGTAAGCGTGTTGACTACTCTGGCCGTTCTGTAATTACTGTTGGTCCTACACTGCGTCTGCACCAGTGTGGTCTGCCTAAGAAGATGGCACTTGAGCTGTTCAAGCCATTCATCTACGGCAAGCTGGAAGGTCGTGGTCTGGCAACAACTATCAAAGCTGCTAAGAAGCTGGTTGAGCGCGAAGCACCAGAAGTATGGGACGTTTTGGATGAAGTTATCCGCGAACACCCGGTACTGCTTAACCGTGCACCAACACTTCACCGTTTGGGTATCCAGGCGTTCGAGCCTACCCTGATTGAAGGTAAAGCGATTCAGCTGCACCCACTGGTGTGTGCGGCCTACAACGCCGACTTCGATGGTGACCAAATGGCGGTACACGTACCGCTGACAATTGAAGCACAACTTGAAGCCCGTGCGCTGATGATGTCTACCAACAACATCCTGTCGCCGGCAAACGGTGATCCTATCATCGTACCTTCACAGGACGTTGTACTGGGTCTGTACTACCTGACGCGTGATAAAGTTAACGGTCTGGGTGAAGGCATGGTTTTCACCAGCCCGAACGAAGCAGAAAAGGCCTACCGTACTGGTAATGCCGAACTGCACGCTCGCGTAAAAGTACGTATTACTGAATATGACGTTGCTGAAGACGGCACCAAAACAGAGAAAGTTACACTGACTGATACGACAGTGGGTCGTGCTATCTTCTCGCTTATTCTGCCTAAAGGTCTGCCGTTTGAAATTATCAACCAGGCCATGGGTAAGAAGCAGATTTCACGTCTTCTGAACGCCTGCTATCGTACACTGGGTCTGAAAGACACGGTTATCGCGGCTGACCAAATCATGTATAGCGGTTTCCACTATGCAATGATTGCCGGTGCCTCTGTTGGTATCGACGATATGGTTATCCCGGAAGCGAAGAAAGAAATCATCGACTCTGCGGAAGCCGAAGTTATTGAGATCCAGGAGCAATTCCAGAACGGTCTTGTTACTGCCGGTGAGCGTTACAACAAAGTTATCGATATCTGGTCAAACGCAAACGAAAAAGTTGCTAAGGCCATGATGGACAACCTGAAGACTGACATCGTTATTAACGCCAAAGGCGAAGAAGAAGAGCAGCAATCATTTAACTCTGTTTATATGATGGCCGACTCCGGTGCTCGTGGTAGTGCCGCACAGATTCGTCAGCTGGCGGGTATGCGTGGTCTGATGGCGAAACCAGATGGTTCAATCATCGAGACGCCAATCACGGCTAACTTCCGTGAAGGTCTGAACGTACTTCAGTACTTCATCTCAACGCACGGTGCACGTAAAGGTCTTGCCGATACCGCACTGAAGACAGCGAACTCGGGTTACCTGACTCGTCGTCTGGTTGACGTTGCACAAGATTTGGTTATCACCAACGATGACTGTGGCACCTTTGAAGGTGTTCAGATGACACCGCTGATTGAAGGTGGTGACGTTGTTGAGCCATTGCGTGAGCGTGTACTGGGTCGTGTGGTAGCAGAAGATGTACTGAAACCAGGTTCGGATGAAATTCTTGCAGAGCGTAACGTGATGCTGGACGAAGCCATGGTTGACATGCTGGAAGCCAACTCTGTAGACCAGATTAAAGTTCGCTCGGTTATCACCTGTGATAACGACTATGGCGTGTGTGCGAAGTGTTACGGTCGTGACCTTGCACGTGGTCATATGGTTGGAAGCGGTGAGTCTGTTGGTGTTATCGCTGCACAGTCAATCGGTGAGCCAGGTACACAGCTGACCATGCGTACGTTCCACATCGGTGGTGCCGCATCGCGTGCTTCTGCTGAGAACAGCGTACAGGTTAAGACCAGCGGTAGCCTGAAGCTACACAACGCGAAATATGTACGCAACTCTGACGACAAAGTGGTAATCGTGTCACGTTCAACTGAACTGACGATGATTGACGACCAGGGTCGTGAGAAAGAGCGTTATAAGGTGCCTTACGGTGCAATCCTGACTGTCGATGACGGCGCAGCAGTTTCTGCCGGCGACGTTGTGGCTAACTGGGACCCGCATAGTCACCCAATCATCACCGAACGTGCAGCTAAGATCAGCTTCTCGGACGTTGATGACTCGAACACAGAGATGCAGCAGGACGAGCTGACTGGTCTTACCCGTATCGTGGTGAAAGACCTGTCTAAGGTAAATGCAAAAGAGCCTAAGCTGATTCTGGAAAGCGACGAATTCGGTCTGCAGGAAATTCGCCTGCCGAGCTTTACTACCATTGAAGCCTCCGACGGTAAGATGGCTAACGAAGGTGACGTGCTGGCACGTATTCCTCAGGAAAGTTCGAAAACACGTGATATTACCGGTGGTCTGCCTCGCGTAGCCGACCTGTTTGAAGCACGTAAGCCGAAAGAGCCTGCTATTCTGGCGGAAATCTCAGGTACCATTGGCTTCGGTAAAGAAACCAAAGGTAAGAAACGTCTGGTTATCACACCTGCAGAGGGTGATGCTTACGAAGAGATGATTCCGAAGTGGCGTCAGCTTAACGTGTTTGAAGGTGAGAAGGTCGAAAAAGGTGAAGTTATCGCCGACGGTCCTGAGTCACCGCACGATATCCTGCGTCTGCGTGGTATCTCTGCAGTAGCAAACTACATCGTGAACGAGGTTCAGGAAGTTTACCGTCTGCAAGGTGTTAAGATTAACGATAAGCACATCGAGGTTGTGATTCGCCAGATGCTGCGTAAGTGTATCATCACGCACCCAGGCGATACGCAATTCCTTGAGGGCGAGCAGGTGGAAGTGTCCACTGTGAAGGTAACTAACCGTGAAATTGAAAAACACGGTAAGATCCCTGCGCAGTATGAAACACAGCTACTGGGTATCACTAAAGCGTCACTGTCTACCGAATCGTTTATCTCTGCCGCGTCGTTCCAGGAGACAACGCGCGTACTGACCGAAGCGGCAGTACAGGGCAAGGAAGACGATCTGCGTGGTCTGAAAGAAAACGTTATCGTGGGACGTCTGATCCCAGCGGGTACCGGTTTCGCTTACCACGAACGTCGTGCACAGCGCCGCAAAGAAGAGATCGAAGAGATGTCTGTATCGGCAGCAGAAGCCGAGCAGGCCCTGACAGAAGCATTGAATGCGGAAGTAAGCGGCCAGCAGTCTGCTGACGAGTAAGCAAAACGTGGGGTGGGGAATACTCACCCCACACGTATTTCCCGCAAGGGGATGCCCGTGTAAGTTGACAAAGTATACCGTTAAATCTGGTGGTTATCCTTTGTACAGCTTGACAGGCAAGGCTTTGATCATTAATATTCCGCGACCCAATTTTTGGTTAGCCTAAAAAGGCAGCAGAAACAGGGCGCGGTTTTTTGTATTAAAGTCTGTCCAACGCTGACGAGCACAACGTTGGTAAACAGCGAAAATATCGCAAAATCAGGACCCGGACCATTGTCACGGGTTTTCGTAGTTTTTAATCAGGAGCTAGTTAATGGCAACAGTTAACCAGTTAGTGCGCAAGCCACGCAGAAAGCCCGTTGAAAAAAGCAACGTAGCTGCACTGCAAGCTTGTCCGCAAAGACGTGGTGTATGTACTCGTGTATATACTACTACGCCTAAGAAACCAAACTCTGCACTGCGTAAAGTATGTCGTGTGCGTCTGACCAACGGTTTTGAAGTTTCTTCATACATCGGTGGTGAAGGCCACAACCTGCAAGAGCACAGTGTTGTGTTGATCCGTGGTGGTCGTGTTAAAGACCTGCCAGGTGTTCGTTATCACACAGTTCGCGGTACTTTGGACTGCGCAGGTGTAAACGATCGTAAACAAGCCCGTTCTAAGTACGGCGCGAAGAAGCCTAAATCTTAACGGTTCTCCGTTAGTAAGGCCAAACTGAAGTAATTAGAGTTTTGGGTTTTCCCTGAATTCATACGGAGAATAGAAGATGCCAAGAAGAAGAGTCGTAGGTCAACGTAAAATCCTACCAGAACCAAAATATGGTTCACAGCTGCTTGCGAAATTCATGAATGTCGTAATGCTCGACGGCAAAAAGTCAGTCGCTGAAAAAATCGTTTACGGTGCGCTTGATATTGTTGCTGAAAAAACCGGCAAGGCACACCTGGATGTGTTTGAAGATGCACTGGACAACATCCGTCCTACCGTAGAGGTTAAATCTCGTCGTGTAGGTGGTTCTACTTATCAGGTTCCAGTAGAAGTTCGTCCTGTTCGTCGTAACGCTCTGGGTATGCGTTGGATGGTAGAAGCTGCGCGTAAACGTGGTGAAAAGTCAATGGCTCAGCGCCTGGCTGCAGAAATGTTAGATGCAGCAGACAACAAAGGTTCTGCGGTTAAGAAACGTGAAGACGTTCACCGTATGGCCGAAGCAAACAAAGCGTTTGCTCACTACCGTTGGTAATCAACGTTTAATAACTGAGAGAGACGTATGCCTCGCAAGACCTCAATTGAGCGTTATCGTAATATTGGTATTGTGGCACACGTGGATGCGGGTAAAACCACAACCACAGAACGTGTACTTTTTTACACGGGCTTGTCACATAAAATTGGTGAAGTTCATGATGGCGCGGCCACCATGGACTGGATGGAGCAGGAGCAGGAACGTGGTATTACCATTACCTCTGCTGCGACAACTTGTTTCTGGTCGGGAATGCAGCAGCAGTTCGACCAGCACCGGATTAATATCATCGATACACCGGGACACGTAGACTTTACGATTGAAGTAGAGCGTTCTTTGCGTGTTCTCGACGGCGCTGTCGTCGTGTTCTGTGGGTCTTCCGGGGTTGAACCTCAATCAGAGACAGTCTGGCGACAGGCTGACAAATATGAGGTGCCTCGTCTGGTTTTCGTCAATAAGATGGACCGGGCAGGCGCCGATTTTGAACGTGTTGTGGCACAAATCCGCAAACGTTTAGGCGCAACCTGTGTTCCTATTCAATTGAACATTGGCGCCGAAGAAGAATTTCGTGGCGTTATTGACCTTCTGAAAATGAAGGCAATTAACTGGAATGCCGAAGACATGGGTATGACATTTACCTATGAAGAAATTCCAGCTGAATATGTGCAGAAAGCCGAAAAGTATCGCTCAGAAATGATTGAAGCGGCTGCTGAGGCTAATGAAGAACTGATGGAAAAGTACCTGGAAGGCGAAGAGCTGACCGAAGCGGAAATCCGTCATGGCCTGCGCACCCGTACGCTGAACAATGAGATTGTTCTGGCGACATGTGGCAGTGCATTTAAGAATAAGGGCGTTCAGGCAGTACTGGATGCGGTGGTGGAGTATTTGCCATCGCCAACAGAAGTGAAGCCGATTACCGGTGTTCTGGACGACAAAAACGAAACTGAAGCGCATCGCAAGGCAGATGATAGCGAGCCGTTCTCGGCACTGGCGTTTAAGATTGCCACCGACCCGTTCGTGGGTACGCTAACATTCTTCCGCTGTTACTCGGGCGTAGTGAATACGGGTGACACCGTTTACAACCCGGTAAAAGGCAAGCGCGAGCGCTTTGGGCGTATAGTGCAAATGCACTCAAAAGATCGTGAAGAGTTAAAAGAAGTTCGCGCTGGTGATATCGCCGCTGCGATCGGACTGAAAGATGTGACTACCGGGGATACGCTGTGTGATCCAAATCACATTATTACGCTTGAGCGTATGGAATTCCCGGATCCGGTAATCTCGATTGCCGTTGAACCAAAGTCACAGGCCGATCAGGAAAAGATGGGAATGGCGCTAAGTAAACTGGCAGCAGAAGATCCATCTTTCCGCGTTAAGACAGATGATGAAACCGGTCAGACAATCATTTCTGGCATGGGTGAACTCCATCTGGACATTATTGTCGACCGTATGAAGCGTGAATTTAAAGTGGAATGTAATGTGGGTAAACCCCAGGTTGCGTACCGCGAGACTATCCGCAAGAAAGTGGAAGTCGAAGGCAAGTTTGTTCGACAGTCCGGTGGCCGGGGTCAGTTCGGTCACGTCTGGCTGCGCATTGAGCCGCAGGAAGAAGGCAAGGGCTACGAGTTCGTTAATGAAATCGTCGGTGGTGTGATTCCAAAAGAATTCATTCCAGCGGTTGATAAAGGAATTCAGGAGCAGATGCAAAATGGTGTGGTTGCAGGTTATCCGGTACTTGATGTAAAGGTCAGCCTATTCGACGGCTCATTCCATGATGTTGACTCTTCTGAAATGGCGTTTAAGATCGCCGGCTCAATGGGTTTCAAAAAAGGCGCCGCGGAAGCAAATCCGGTGTTGCTTGAGCCCATGATGAAAGTTGAAGTAACCACTCCGGAAGGCTGGATGGGTGATGTCGTTGGTGACCTTAATCGTCGTCGCGGTATGATCGAAGGTATGGACGAAGGTGTAGCGGGCATTAAAATTGTTCGTGCTAAAGTGCCACTTTCAGAAATGTTCGGCTATGCCACTGACCTGCGTTCGCAAACACAGGGCAGAGCGTCATACTCAATGGAGTTCTTCAATTATTCCGAAGCGCCTAATAATGTTGCGCAAGCTATTATTGAAGCAAGAATCTAAATCTTAATGAAGGTTCGGTCCGGTCTATATTGGGTCGGACTTTTAACTTAGGAAACGAGAAAAATGGCAAAAGAAAAGTTTGAACGTACGAAACCCCACGTAAACGTGGGTACAATCGGCCACGTTGACCACGGTAAAACAACTCTGACGGCAGCTATCACTACTGTTCTGGCGAAGACCTACGGTGGTGCAGCTCGCGCATTCGATATGATCGATAACGCGCCTGAAGAAAAAGCACGTGGTATTACCATCTCTACGTCACACGTAGAATACGACACGCCTACTCGCCACTACGCGCACGTAGACTGTCCAGGACACGCTGACTACGTTAAGAACATGATCACCGGTGCCGCACAGATGGACGGTGGTATTCTGGTAGTTGCAGCGACTGATGGTCCTATGCCTCAGACTCGTGAGCACATCCTGCTGGGTCGTCAGGTTGGTATTCCTTACATCATCGTATTCATGAACAAATGTGACATGGTTGATGATGAAGAGCTGCTTGAGCTGGTAGAAATGGAAGTTCGTGAACTTCTGAACGAATATGACTTCCCAGGTGACGACCTGCCAGTAATTCAGGGTTCAGCTCTGAAAGCACTGGAAGGCGATGCAGAGTGGGAAAAGAAAATCATCGAACTGGGTGAAGCACTGGATTCATACATTCCAGAGCCAGAGCGTGCAATCGACAAGCCGTTCATCCTGCCAATCGAAGACGTATTCTCAATCTCAGGCCGTGGTACTGTTGTAACTGGTCGTGTTGAGCAAGGTATCGTTAAAGTTGGTGAAGAAGTTGAAATCGTAGGTATGAAAGACACTACGAAGACGACTTGTACCGGTGTTGAGATGTTCCGTAAGCTTCTGGACGAAGGCCGTGCTGGTGAGAACGTTGGTGTTCTTCTGCGTGGTACTAAGCGTGACGAAGTTGAGCGTGGACAAGTACTGGCGAAGCCAGGTTCAATCACGCCACACACTAAGTTCGAAGCTGAAGTTTACGTACTGAGCAAAGACGAAGGTGGCCGTCACACGCCATTCTTCAAAGGCTATCGTCCACAGTTCTACTTCCGTACAACTGACGTGACCGGTGCTGTTCAACTGCCTGACGGCGTTGAAATGGTAATGCCAGGCGACAACCTGAAATTCGTTGTTGAGCTGATTGCTCCAATCGCGATGGAAGAAGGTCTGCGCTTCGCAATCCGTGAAGGTGGAAGAACCGTTGGTGCGGGCGTAGTTTCTAAGATCATCGAATAATAGAAGCTACACTGCATTTAAAAAGGTCACTTCGGTGGCCTTTTTTTGTGCCCGCTCCACCGGTTCTTTCTGCGTGAGCGGTGTTCCGTGATGGGTGAGGCTCCGGTTCACGAAGTGAATTTTGAGTGAGTTAACCTCACTCAAAAAGGAACGAACGGGACGACAGGACGTCGTCCCTGGGTGCGACACCATGGATGGGTTAACACTCACGTTTTCAAGCTGGCAATTACTTGATGTAAGCTCACAGTAGCTGCAGGTGTTGTATCTAAAATCATCGAGTAATTCGATAATTTAGAAGACATACTGTCATCTTAGAAAAAGGTCGCGAAAGCGGCCTTTTTTGTGCCCGTTTCAACGACTTTTTCTACGTGAGCGTTATTCCGTGGTGGCCTAGCCATATGCTGGCGAGCTGCTTCAGCGATACCCTGCCAACTGCTATCCTGTTATCAGTGTGATGTCTGGCGTCTGTCACTGGTATTTATTGTCACTTCGGTGGTAGGCTCACAGAATCATTCTCAGGGAGTGGGAAGCTGTGGAAATTATTCTTTTTATCGTAGTGATCGTCTTGGTGGTCTGGTTAGGCAGGTTGTCAGGTCGGCTTGACTCGTTAGAATTACGAGTCAGACAGCAGCAGCTTACGATAGACACGCTTAAAGCCAGCGGCACGGATAGTCAACAGGCTCAAACTGAGACGGCTTTGCTCAGGCCTGCTTCACATGGCGTTAAAAAGTCGGGCTCAACGGTGCCGGATTCGTCAGGCAGGGGCGCCAGTACACCACCGACATCATCACCGCTAAACTCTGCACTCGTCTCGTTTTGGGCGCATCTCCACTCTCACTGGCTGCTCTGGATCGGTGGCATATCACTGGCAATTGGTGGCCTGTTTCTGGCCCGGTATGCCATTGATGCAGGTGTTTTATCAGCAGGCTTGCGCGTCTTACTTATCGGTGCCTTCGGTTGTGCCCTGGTCGGGGTTGCGATCTATCTGGATAGGCACCGTGAGCGGTTCGCCGTGAGAAGCCCGTTAGTAACGGCGGCTATCGCCAGCGGTGGTGTAATCACATGCTATGCAATTTTGCTGGTTGCGCATACCACTTATCATTTTATAGGACCCGAAAGCACGTTTTTGCTTTTAGCAATCGTATCGCTGTTTACCACGTGGCTGACGTTGCGACTGGGTATCATGCTGGCCATGGTGGGACTGGTCGGTGCGTATCTGGTGCCAGCACTAATTCAAACAGAAACGCCATCTGCGTGGGTTCTTATTGGCTACCTGCAATTGGTCACACTGTCTGTTGTGTATATCGCACAGCGAGTTGAACAGCAGAACTTATGCCGGTTGGCTCTTGCCTTTCACGGGCTTTGGCTTTTGTTTGCAGCCGTAAGTGTGGACCAGAATCAGGTGGTTCCTATACTGGCAGGCGTAATAGGTCTGCTCTATGCGTTTACGCTGATACCAGTTCTCGGCTGGCGCTTACTTCATCGTCATAGCGATCCGGTGACGGTCAAAGACTGGTTCGCTTTTACGACCGTGTCGGCAGGCTGGCTCGTTGCTTCTGGTGTCATGGTAGTGTTTGTTATTCTCGCCACTCAGGCATGGATAATTGGTCTTATTACTGCAGTCTTCGCGGTAGCTTTATGCCTGGGCGCATGCCGTCACAGCCGGCTCGATGGACTTCCTTTTGTTGCCGTTGGTGTTACAGCGGTTGGTGTTGTGTCGTTGTTTGGGTTATCCGAATATCGGAGTCCGGTAAACATGTTTGCCTTTCCGTCGGTGTACACACAGCTAGCCGTGTTGTGTTACGGCTTGTTTGGTGTTGTTATGGCCCGCCGGTATCCGGAGCGGTTGGGGTATGCCGTGCTCCCAGTCATAGCTATTCCGTTGCTTCTCGCTTTGCCTTTCTCCATACGCAATAATCTGGATAGTCTTGTGCCGCTTTATAGCGTTGAACTGGGAATTTACGCACTGATAAGCGCGACTGCCTTAATGCGGGTAAGCAGCGCTAATCAGAAGCTTTGCTCGAACCTGCTGATGCACGGTTGTATAACGCTGTTACTTTCACTTTATCTTACTGACAACAGCCTGACTGTAGCCCTATCTCTGCAAGTGGCAAGCCTGCTAAGCAGCGCCCGCCGTTTAGCCGTCTCTGTGCCAGAGTGGATAGTTAAACTGGCTGTAGGTGTCATCGTCCTGAGGCTCACCATCGCGCCGTTTGATATAAATACTGCTACCAACAATGCGCTGGGCGATTACTGGATATTTGTTACGTATCCGCTGGTACTGATTGCTTTTGCAACTGGTTACCGGTTTGCCCCAGCAACATTACAAAAATGGCTTGTAGGTGCGCAGTTACATATCGGTGCGTTACTACTTTCCACGGCAACCTGTTTATTCCTCACAGGCAGTGTGTTGGCCTGGCCCCTTAGCTTGCCAACGGCAATACTGCTAAGTGCAAACTGGCTGATTCTGGCCGCCGTATACCTGTGGCGAGCGCAGAGTGCAGGTTCTGCAAGTACACTCTATAAAAGCTATGGCGGTCTGCTGACCGGTATTGCGTTGGCGTTTCAGTTTGGGTTGCTGATAATGCATAACCCATTCCTATCGCAGGGTGTGCTGCCCGTATCGAATACCGCCCTCTGGTTAGTTCTGTGGTGGCTTGTGCCAGGAGCACTCATTGCGGTTATTAGCCGGTACGCTAAAGCAGCAAGCCTGCTCCGTAGGAGTTTACTGGTTATCGCGAGTGCTTTTTCTATCCTGTTCATCAACGGCGCTATTCGGCTGCTCTATCAAAAAAGCGACATCGCACTGTCGTTGTCTACCGGACAGACAGAGCTGTACACCTATTCTGTGGTCTGGCTGATTATCGCAGCATTATTTCTGGTGGCAGGGCATCAACGCCGGCATGTCATTATCAGTCGGGTTGGGCTGACACTTTTGCTGGCTGTAATTTGTAAGGTTTTTCTGATAGATACAAGCCATCTGGAAGGATTGCTTCGCGCGCTCTCATTCCTTGGGCTGGGCGGGTCGCTGGTAGCATTGGGCTGGCTTTTTCAGCGTATTAACGCTGCCGCAACGTCGTCTTCGCCAGCCTCTGGGTAAAGCTGAGCGTCTACGACTTTAGTCTGAGTGTTATCGACCTCATCCAATAAGGGATGCTCTAATACAGGATCATACGGTGCGCTGTCTCAAAGATAGTCCAAACCTCGGGTTAAGCGGTATATAAACCACCGACTCACTGCGGCGTACCGTGCCCGCCGCTTAGGGCATATCGTCGTAACATAAATGTGGATTATAACTATGCAGTCAATTGCCATTGTTCTGCTCGGTATCGTTGGAATGCTACTGGGCTGGTTTGTTTATTCAAAATTTATTGCCACAAAGATTTTCAAACTGGATGAAAAGTTTGTCACTCCGGCTCATGAGCTCAATGATGGCAAAGATTTTGTGCCCACCAATAAAGTGGTGTTGTGGGGACATCACTTTACTTCCGTTGCCGGCGCCGCGCCGATTGTTGGTCCGGCCATTGCGGTTTACTGGGGCTGGGTTCCCGCCGTGTTGTGGGTGGTCTTTGGTACCATTTTCTTTGCCGGTGTGCACGACATGGGGGCCCTGTGGGCGAGTGCGCGGCATAAAGGTAAGTCCATGGGGGCGCTCAGTGAGAGCGTGATAGGGAAGCGCTCCCGCGCGCTGTTCATGATCGTAATATTCCTTGTTCTGCTGATGGTAAATGCGGTATTCGGGGTGGTTATTGCGAACTCCTTTGTGTCTCAGCCTAATGCAGTATTTCCGGCATGGTCTGCAATTGCTGTGGCGCTGATTATTGGTCAGTTGCTGAAACGTAACTTTAGCCTGATCCCGTTGTGCCTGGTCGGCATTTTGGTGTTATACGCATCAGTTTACGCAGGCAGTTACATTCCTTTAAGTCTGCCTGAAAATATGTTTGGGCTGGCAGATACCGCCAACTGGATCATCATTCTGTTTGTTTACGCCGCGATTGCATCACTGTTACCGGTTTGGATGCTGCTGCAGCCGCGCGACTTTATAAACGGTATGCAATTACTGGTGGGGTTGTTCTTACTTTATGGTGCCGTATTCTTTGCGATGCCGGATATCACCGCGCCAGCGTTTAATACTCACACGGCCGTAGACACGCCAAGTCTTATTCCCCTGTTGTTTGTGACTATTGCCTGTGGTGCCGTGTCCGGTTTCCACGGCATTGTGTCATCCGGCACCAGTTCAAAGCAATTGAATAAAGAAACTGATGCCCGGTTTGTCGGCTATCTGGGCGCGGTAGGAGAAGGCTCTCTCGCCCTTATCACGATTGTCGCGGTAAGTGGTGTCGCGCTGGCCGCATCGCCAGAAGAATGGCACGAGGTTTATAGCCACCTGGGCGCGGGCAGTGTTAGCGCATTTATCACCGGAGGCGCCAATCTTATTCAGCAAGGCTGGGGGTTACCGGTCGATTTCTCTTCTACGATCCTGGCGGTAATGGTGGTGCTGTTTGCAGGTACCACCATGGATTCGGGGGTGCGTCTGCAGCGTTATATCATTCAGGAGTGGGGCGAAATCTACAAGCTGGATATTCTGAAAAATGGTTTGGTAGCGACTCTTGTAGCGGTAGGCTGCTGCTTATTGCTTGCCTTTGGGGCAGGCGGCGCCTCAGGTAGCGGTGGTATGATCATCTGGCCTTTATTCGGCTCAACAAATCAGATCCTGGCAAGCTTAACGCTGCTGGTCATCTCGGTCATGCTGATAAAAATGAAGCGTCCGGCTATTTATACTCTTGTGCCTATGGTTTTTGTTTTGGTGATGGCATTCTTTGCCGGCATCATCAAATTAAAAGAGTATTGGCTGGAGCAAAACTACCTGTTGGTCTTCCTTGATGCTGTGGTGTTGATTGTATCGGTACTCGTGATGCTTGAAGCCGCGTCCGTTATCAAGCGTTTTCGTAAGGGCGACTGACGCGCTGGTGACTTCGCACCATTGAAGTAATTTGGTGGTCATGCTCAAACGGCGCGGTGTGTCTATAGGGATAGTTGAGCCTGACCGGGCCAACCTACGTAGACACCTGTTAGCAATTACCGTTTACCTGTCACATCACGGTGTGGCAGGTGTTTCGCGAACATATCAAAAATGTTGGGAACCAATATGCGACAGAAAATAGCTTTTCTTTTTACTCTGCTGGCGGTCTCTGGCGTCGCCACAGCACAGTCCGGGTCAACACAACAGCTTGAGATGGAAGGGAGTAAAGGGACGACTCTCACAGGCGATGTGCTGACAACATTTGAACAACCCTGGGCGATGACGTTTTTGCCCGACGGGCATAGTCTGGTAACTGAAAAAGCGGGTGCCATCTGGCTGCTTGATGAAAACCAACAGAAACGGTTTTCGTTATCCAATGTGCCTGACGTAACGGCGAGAGGGCAGGGCGGTTTAGGTGATGTGATCATTCACCCTGATTTCTCCTCGAATAACACCATTTACGTCTCTTATGTAGAGCGCGATCCTGACGACGATGCCTACAGTGGCGCAGTGATTGAACGGGCGACGCTGACCATCTCAGACGACGGGGCAGACTTGTCCGACAGAGAAATCATCTGGCGTCAGTCGCCGAAAATTACCGGCAACGGTCATTATTCGCATCGTATGGTGTTTTCACCTGATGGTTATTTGTTTATCACATCGGGTGAGAGGCAAAAATTTTCTCCATCACAAAATATGGCAATGAATCTGGGGAAAATTCTTCGATTAAATGACGATGGCAGTGTGCCTGAAGACAATCCTTTTTATGGCAACGGCAGTGTCACTGAGCAGGTATGGACACTGGGCCATCGCAATCCGCTTGGCATAGATTTCGATGAAAACGGCAATCTGTGGTCACATGAAATGGGGCCGCGTCACGGAGATGAGCTGAACATTATCGAGCGAGGCCGCAACTACGGTTATCCGGTGGTGTCGCAGGGCGATCACTACTCCGGTGTTAAAATTCCAAATCATGAGGACGTGCCTGTTTATAAAGCACCCGTGCTAGCCTGGGTGCCAGCCATCAGCCCTGCTGGCTTTATCATTTACAAAGGCACCCTTCATGCTGACTGGAAGGGGAGCGGCTTTATTGGTGGCCTGTCATCAAAAGCGTTAGTGCGCGTCACCTTTAGTCAGGACGAAGAAGGTAAGTGGGCCGCAGAGGAAGCGGAGCGTTATGAATGGGGCGAGCGAGTGCGTGAGGTGGAACAGGATGCAAAAGGCAATATTTACGTGCTTGAGGACGGCGAGAGCGGGCGCCTGATTAAAGTTGGGATGAATCAATAGGAACAGCCTTGCGGCTTGAATTACCACCCCAAGTAGCTGGCCGGGCACAATAGTAATGCAGTGAGAAGGCGACAGAATGTCGCCTTTTTTGTTATTATGACAGTGACTGTGAACCGGTATGGTGATTATGGGCGACGTAGCGTTACTTATTGAAAATTTCCTCTCGTTATTCATGGAGTCCGCACCCTGGCTGCTGCTTGGTTTGCTGGTCGCCGGTGTAATGCATGAGCTGGTGCCTGTCTCCCTGCTGCAAAAACATATGGGCAGCAACAGTATTGCCGCTGTGAGTAAAGCAGCCGTCATCGGCGCGCCCTTACCACTGTGTTCTTGTGGGGTGATACCCGCGGCAATCGGTCTGCGTCGCAGTGGTGCTTCCAAGCCCGCAACGGTCTCTTTTTTGGTGTCGACACCAGAAACCGGTGTCGACAGTGTTTCTGTTTCGTACGCACTACTGGGCCCCGTCTTTGCCATCGTCAGACCTGTTGCAGCTGTTATCAGCGCGATTTACGCCGGACTGATGGTGCGTTGGTTCGGTGACAAAGACATCACGCCTTCTGCCACGCCTGCGGTGGTACCCGGCGATATGTCAGCCTCTTCCTCCTGTTGCGCCAGTCAGTCATCCCCAGCGGCATCGCCAGTCAGCACCACAACCGGCTCGTGCTGTGATTCGAACCCGGTACCACAGAGCGCAGTGTCTGAAGACGGATGTTGCAGTACGTCAAAGAAACCAGCGGCGTCCTCTGTTTCTGTTACTCAGAGAATGCTGGACGTATGGCAGTATGCATCAGGTAAGTTATTAGACGATATCATTGTATGGCTGCTGATAGGCCTGGTACTGGCGGCAGCTATTAAGACCTGGGTTCCCACCGACTTTTTAACACAATGGGGCGATGGATTTATAGCCATGATCGTTATGGCACTGATTGGTATTCCGATGTATATCTGCGCGACTGCCTCAACACCCATTGCGGTGGGCTTTCTGGCTGCCGGATTGTCACCCGGCGCTGTGCTGGTTTTTCTTATGGCGGGGCCAGCAACGAATATTTCCACCATGGGCATGATAAATCAGGAAATGGGGCGTCGTACCCTGATGTTGTATTTGTTTTCCGTGATCAGTATGAGCATTGTCAGTGGCTATGGGTTAAATATCCTGGTTAGCGGTATGGGCTGGGAAAATTATATTGTGGGTTCAGCAGCGGAGCATCTGCACGCTGGTGCATGGCAAAGTGTATACGCACTTTGTGCGATATTGCTGGCAGCGCTAATGATCCGCAACGTCGTGAAAAAAGTGGTGGCTTCCTTGCGTCGGCCATCCGAACATTCTGATTGCTGCCACTAAGCGGAAAGTGAATACACCCCAAGCGTTCTTATGGGGGCGCTATCATTCGTGTAATTTGTTTGCTCAATCTTTGCCCCCCTCTGACAGATACGGTCCCGCATTTTGCTTACCTGGTACTGTAGTTGTCTGCAGGTTCGTATCACTGTGTGATGTCGGTGTGCACGGCGAGGCCGGTGAAGCGAGCTAACGTCGTCATCCTTGCTCGCTTCACTCCAAACTACACGCGATAACCGGATTGGCTACTGAATTAACTGAAGCTGTGTTGAGGTTGTATCTGTCTGCAAGCCAAAGTGACCCAACGCAAAGGTATAAGTTGCATCTTCATACCAGATCCGACTGCTGTGGACGCCGCCAACTGTGCAGGTGCCGGTAGAACATACAATTTGATCCATATAGCTTTTAATAGAATACACGCGGTCTGCAAGAGGTACGCCGTATAATCCGTCCAGGAAAGGGCTTTGTACGGACAGTCCATAATAGCCACAGGTGCTGTTCCAGACATTGTAAGGATAGACGCCGCAGCTCCATAGCCCTCTCATTGCGCCTGCAATTCCCACAAAGGTATCCACATACGACGATGCCGCCAGCTTATCAATTTGCTGAGCCGCAAGAGTCACACCCATAGAGTGCCCAATTACATCAATTTTACCGCTGCAAGACGCATTTACTGCATTCACAATGGCGTTGCGAACCGGTGTCTCTTCAGCGCCACTGTGATTATTGCAAGCTGCACACGTTTTTGACCCCCAGTCTGGCAGATAAATATCCTGCAGGGAGTATCCGGCATTAAGCAGCGCTGATACGGTATTATCCCAGCTGTCAGGAGAGGCAGCATTACCATGAACGAGGACCACCGGATCTTTGCATTGCGCCTGGGCTTCATTTGCCGCAAACAGGCCAAGCATGCTGATAAGGCAATACAGGTAGGTTTTCATCTTGTTTTCTCTCTGTCGTTAATAAATTGTTAACAACAGGCTAGATGCTGACCGGGTCTTGCGCCATAGTACTTTGGTGCGACGAAAGGAATGGTCGATAAGGACGGTTTTTCCCATTTAGGCTTGTACAAACAGCATAGTTCCCCATAATAGAGAGTTAATTAATCGATGCCGATGGCGTTAAGGGATTCATGTTACTTCTGATTGTGTATGTGTTTGTTGCACTGGGTTTTTCGTTTTTATGCTCCATAGCTGAAGCGGTTATTCTCAGTGTGTCCTCAGCTTACATATCAGTGCTTGAAAAAGAGGGAAAGCCCAGTGGCTCCTTGCTGCGTTCTCTCACGGAAAACATCAATAAACCGCTCTCGGCTATTCTGACGTTAAATACCATTGCTCATACCATGGGTGCTGCGGGTGCAGGAGCACAGGCCGCTGCAGTATTCGGTGACGCCTATTTGGGAGTAATTTCTGCGGTTCTGACACTGTTAATTCTGGTGTTTTCAGAAATTATTCCTAAAACATTAGGGGCGACTTACTGGCGGGCGCTGGCACCGGTCACAGCATACTTTCTGAAATACCTGACCATGGTGCTGATGCCGTTTGTGAAAATGTCTGAATTGCTCACACGGGGTTTCAAAGAAGACAGTCCGCTACGAGGCCTTAGTCGCTCAGAGTTGCATGCTATGGCTGAGCTGTCCGGACAGGAAGGGCAGCTTGCCACACACGAGGCGGCGTTTCTTCAAAGCCTGCTTAGTCTGCATGAACTGAAAGTGAAAGACGCTATCACTCACCGTACTACGCTATTTTCTGTGCCCGAATCCATGTCGGTTGAGGCTTTCTTTCATAAACATGCGCACATTGAGTATTCACGGATCCCGGTTTATACGGATAACGATTCTGAAAATATTTCGGGCTATGTGATGCGCTCCGATTTGCTGGTGGCTCAGGCGCGGGGGAATACAGACAAGCCGCTGTCAGAGTACGCCAAAGATATGGTAACGATTCTGGGGACCATGCCGCTTTCCGGCACTTTCGATCACTTCCTTAATAAACAGGTACATATGCTGCTGGTAGTGGATGAATATGGTGGTCTTGAAGGGATCATTACCCTTGAGGACTTGCTCGAACGTCTGCTGGGAGTAGATATCGTTGATGAGAAGGATACTACAGTGAGCATGCGCCGCCTGGCGAAAATGATGAATCGTCGCCGTGAGCGCATGATGATAAAAAATGATCCCGATGAAGCATTAAAAGAAGGTGAATAACGTCATTTTCAGCGGTCTCTGGGCGATGCGGTGCCGACCCTTCGGGCACTGACGATAATCAAATTTCAGCTGTTTATCACAAAGCGCAGAGAACTCACTATCGGTGAGTAACGTTATTTAAAGAGCGTGTCTGCAGAATAATTAGTTGTCGCTAGTGAACGTCATCCAGTAACGCCTGCCACTGTGCCATATGTACCCTGCTTTTGTGCCTGAGTTCCCCTGACACACTATCTTCGCGAAGAAGGTGTGGCGGGATAGCATCGAGCATTTTGAAAAACAGTAATGTACAGGTACCCGCTGCCCATGTCTGGGCCAAATGGAGCTGCGGAACCGTTCTGCCGCGCTCGATCCGCAAAGTCCGCTTGACCAGCGGCGTTAATACGTGGCTCCCGAACTCATCGTTTTTGCTCGCTTCCAGAAACGCAATCTGCAGTGCACGGAAACTTTCATGCTCGTTAATCACTTCCCCGCCATTGCTGCTTGCCTCATTCGTTACCGCCTGCGCATTCACCATGGTTTCGAAAACCGACAGGTGCATGTCAGTAAACCAGGACTCTAACGCTACCAGCTCGGGGTGAAGCTCTTCGGCTTGTTGCATTGTGAAGCACTAATGCCTTCTGAATTTACATAGTTAGACATTATACCCTGGTGAACGAATTTCAGATTGCTTTACGGTGAGAGGGTAAACACCACTGAGTCAAACCGATACGCTGGTACAGGTTTATTTCGTTGTGTTCTGGTGTAACGTGAAGTGGCGTAATTCTTACGCAATATACCCATTGAAAAAGACGTTTTACCATAAGCATGTAATGCAGCTAGTGGATAGCGATGTTCACCTGGTCACAGGTGGTAACAGTATTAATAGGATACAAAACGTGTTCGAAGCAGCCGGAATTGCGATAACGCTTGATGATGTGAGTCAGTTTATTCGTTCTATGGGCATGCCAAGCGGAGTTCCTTCAGGCCCGTCAACAAATCACATAACGGTAAGGCAGTGGTATTCGATTCGTGATAAATAAAAGCGCTTGCAGGGATTAACGGCAATGCATCCTCCGTTGCTTGTTGTTATCGCCAGTTTTACGATGGCAATTTTCGTAACGCTGCTTGCAAGCGGCGTTACGGGAAGCGCAATGCTCCCTGATACTGTTACCGGGTTGTTGTCCTACGTATTTTTTACCTCGTCGTTTGTCCTGACCTACTTTAGGTTTCAGGGCGTTGCTTTTTTACGCCTGTTCAGATGGCGGGGAGCGAACCGAAAACTGATGGTTATTTTTCTGTCAGGGCTAACCGCAGTGTATTGTTTTGGCGTATTCGCACCGGCTGAAATCGAGCCAGTAGATGCTGAAATCAGTGTTATTACCAGCGTCATCCTGATTACTGGCGTTGTTTTCACTGGCCCTGTATTTGAAGAGCTATTTTATCGTGGGATCCTGTTTGACGGGCTTCTGAGGAAAACCGGTACGTGGGTTGCCAGCCTTGTGTTGAGCAGTCTGTTCGCGCTGATGCATTACCCGGCAAGTCTGCTTTACGCAGGGGTTTTCTTCATTTATGGGCTACTTTTTTGTGCCCTTAAAGTGAAATATAAGAGTTTACTTTACCCGCTTGTGCTTCACATCAGCGCAAACCTGTTGCTTCTCACTATGTCATAATGTCGTGCAAAATAGCGGGCGACTCAGAAAGTTCTTTGGGGTACGTTGCTCACCGGCAACGCGGTTAAACACTGGCAAACTGTCTTATCAGGTTATGATAAACGTGATGCAAGCGATCCAGTTCATGCCGGTCGACTTGCCCGGTTGTCATCAGGTTTTGAATACTTTGGTCCAGTTCATACAGTGTCTGGCGCAAGCTGGTGTCTGCAATCATGCTTTGCATCCAGGTGATAGCCGCCAGTCGTTCTCCCCGGGTGACCGGAGTTACTTTGTGTAAACTGGATGAGGGATACACCACCGCGTCACCCGCATTTAGCTTAACAGATTGCTCTTTAAACTCAGTCTGGATTATCAGTTCTCCGCCATCGTATTCTTCTGGCTCATTCAGAAACACCGTGCTGGACACATCGCTACGCAGTACATCGGGCGAGCCTGGAATGCGCATAATTGCGGCGTCTACATGAAAGCCATAAGATTCATCCTGCGCATACCGGTTGAAGCAGGGAGGAAAGATGCGCTGGGGCAATGCTGAGGAAATCAGTTTTGGATGGTTGCCGAGCTTTCCCAAAAGCTGATTGGCCAGGCTGATAACCTGCGGATCTCTGGCGTCCGCCTGACTATTGCGTTTTACTGATGCCGCCATACCCATCGCGGTAGATTTACCATCATTCCAGTTCGCCTTCTCCAGTGTACTTCTGTAACGGGCAAGGTCGTCTTTGTTGAGTAATGCTTCGATAATAACCATGAGCACCTGTATGTGTAATTGTTGCTGAAAAAGAAAATGCTGATCCGTAAAGCGAGTAGCCACTGTGACTGAAATCGTTCATTCACAGTGGCCATTGCCTCACGCGCGAACGAGCCGCGGGGTTTATCAGAACTCGTAGTTGATGGTACCACGGACGCTGCGGCCGTCTCCCAGGTACATAAACGAGCCTGAGCGGTACGCCGCAGTCCAGTACTCCTCATCCAGTGCGTTGCCAACATTAACCCGGAAAGTCAGCGCGTCACTGTGATAATAAGTAGCAAACAGATTAATCACCTGATAGTCAGGTACGACAATACTGTAGCGGTTATTCTCTGCATCATACCCGGCCGCGGTATCAGGCTGGCCGCCGTACATCTCTGACTGATAGCTGTAGTCACCGCCGAAAGCGAACTTATCGTTTGGCTGATAACGCATCTGAAAGTAAAAGCTCTCATCGGCAAAGTTGCTCAGTGCCAAGCCGATATTGGCGTCGTTGTAGGAAGCCAGTATTTCCGAATCCATAGCCGTAGCAGAGGCCTGAATGCTCAGCTTATCGGTAACATCACCACTTAAGCCAATCTCGATACCTTTCACCCGGTTTTCACCGGTATTAAGCGTACCAAGCGTTGAGTAAGCGTCGCCGACACTCTCGTGCACATCACTTTTTGTAATTTGGAACGCTGCAGCTGTTACCATCAGTTTGTCATCAAACACCATCCACTTAGCGCCAAGCTCAATGTTTTCAACACGTTCAGGATCGGCCTGCGCCGCTTGCTCGGGAGAGCCACAGAGCCCACCATAGCCACAGTTCGCACCTAAATCAGACTCCCCGCCATTGATATTCGTTGCGGTACTGTAGGTGACATACAGGTTGGTGATGTCAGACAGCTCATACACCACACCCAGGTGTCCGTTATACATGTCGTCAGAAAAATCGAATAACTGGTCGCCGCTCCAACCGCTGGTGGCATTCGAATAATCGAAGCTGTCCTGTCGTAGTCCCCAGAAAATATCGAACTGTTCGGTGAGTTCGAACATGTCCATCACATAAAAAGACACGGTTTCGATATCAAACAGGGCATCTGCGCCACCTCGGGTGAATGTTTTGCCCATCAGACTGCCAATGTTATCAACGCTGTTGCCATTGCCATCCAGAATACAATATGACTCAGAAACGCCGCGGCGGCCTCCAACCAGACAATTTGTCGGATTGGTGTTTTCGACAGCGAAAACGCCATTATCAACTGACTCGTCAGTGTACTCGAAGCCAAATACCAGTTTATGTTGCTGGCCGGCGAACTCGGTGTCCCAGAATAAATTAAACTGCGTGGTAACATAGTCTACATCCTGCCAGCCCTGATGGGTGCTTAACACCAGCGTTTCTGCCCCTGGTGCCACCGGATCTGTTGCATCGCGCGTCGTCCCCCGCAAACCGGTGGCGATATATTCATTTTCTGTATTCCCGGTACGTGTGGCGTTATATAACCGCAGATGGTCGTTAATTTCGTACTCGGTGCGAAGCGTAAAGGTTTTTACTTCTGAATTCAGAAAGTCTTCATCTTGTGCGTATACCGGAATGTCCTTCAACGGTCGACGGGTATCGCGGTCAAAATAGCTCCCCAGGTCCGGCTTATCTTCCGCGTCCAGGTAATAGGCATCCGCAATGAACGACAGTTTCTCTGTCGGGTCGATAGTGTAGGAGAGTTGTAATCCGGTGCGTTTCCGTTCAATGCCTTCACGCCCCGGTTTGTCCTCGTCTGCCGCCAAAGCATTGATGCGCAAGGCTGAGTTGTCGTTAATTGCCTGATTGTAATCCGCTGTCAGACGTTTGTGATCGTCAGTGCCGGCGCTGATATCGACGCGACCAAAGCTGTAACTGGTAGAAGCTTTCTTGGTAATACTGTTCACTGCACCACCGGACGAGCCTCGCCCCGCAAACGTTGAGCTGGGGCCTTTAGTGATCTCGACACGTTCAATAGCGAAGCTTTCACGGGTGGTCATGCCAGGGTCTCGCAAACCATCAACGAATACATCGCTTCGTGCTTCATGACCGCGGATAATATAGCGATCGCCAAACGCATTTCCGTTCTCACCGGTGCCTAAGGTCACGCCTGCCTGCGCAGAGAGGATGTCCTTAAGGTCAGTTTTGCCGCTTTCCTGAATTTGATCCTGGGTTAACACACTGATGGTTTGGGGCGTATCAACTAAATCCGCGAGGTGTCGGGGGTCGCCAGAGCGATCATATCGATATACTGAGCTTTTCACCCCGTGGATGCGGATAAGTTCAATCGCCTGTTCGTCCTTTGCGTTGCATTCTTTTGCGTTCGATTCGTTGCATGTCGGGGTTTCATCTGCGATTGCCGGAGCCTGACCGAACGTCAGAGCCGCAGCAATCGTCGATGCCCCCAGGTGTAGTCGAGTGTGTTTCATCATTTGTCCTGATTTGCAGTTATTATGTGTTCGCGATGCAGTATAAGGAAACGACGCAGTTTCGTAAATGCAAATGATAACAATTGTCATTTGTAATTTTGTGGAGGGTTTTTTAAGTAATCCTTAAGTAAGACTCAGGGTAAGGTTACAGGGAGGGTGATGACGACGCAGACGCCGGTTTTATCAGGCAGGTTATCAATCGTCAGGCTACCCTTATGGAACTGCGCAATCATGTTGGCAATAAACAGCCCGAGACCAAGGTGGGGATGGGATGTGTCCTGATGACGGGAGGTGTCGGGTCTGACCGATACCATCGACTGCAATAGCTGACTTTTCATTCCGTCAGGTAATGTGGGGCCGGGATTTGTCACGCTGAGCTTGATGCTTTTACTCTCTCGCCAGAGGTTTAGTGTGATGGCGTCATCCTGTTCACTGAATTCCGTAGCGTTGGCCACAATCTTGTCCAACATCTGTGCGAAGAGTTCCGGAGAACCCGCAATAGGCATCTTCGATTCTGCCCCTTTTAGCTTAAACTGACGCGTACGGTATGCGTGCTGATAGCCGGCTACACAACCAGTCACTACTTTGGTGACATCAAAGGTTTCAATATCTTCCTGAGCAATAGCGTGCTCCAGCCTGGTTGCCTCACTCATGCTGTTTAATATCGTACTAAGCCGGCTTATTCCAGACTGAGCCCGGCTGATAAAAACGGCTTGCTCCTCACGATCATCAATATGCGAAAGGGTATCCAGCGATGATTTAACCACGGCAATGGGAGTGCGTAACTCGTGAGAGAGTCTGGAGGCCATATTCTCCAGGTACGAGTTATATTGCTGAAGACGGCTCAACACATCACCGAAAGCCCGTGAGAGATCGCCGATTTCATCTCGCTGTCTGGCAGGTGTTAACTCGCCGATGATTTTACCGTTATCATCAATCACCGCTTCTGTGTCGTCTCTTAGCTTGCGAATACGGGAGGAGATACGATTAGCAAACAACAGTAAGCCGGCTGTGCCCAGCAGCATGACTGCCAATATGACGTGGAACAGTTCTTCCAGTGCCCGGTTGCGCAAGGTACGGATCCCGTTGGTAGTCTGCTCTACCACCACCGCGCCCATGACGCTCTCGCCGATGTAAATAGGGTAGGCAGCTGACAGCACCACTGCTTTGTTATCTGGCGTTAGCCGCCAGAGTGAGTCAGGCTGACCCTCCAGTGCTGAAGTAATGTCTTTTCCAACCAGCGCGTAAGCGTCCTCCATTTCATCGATGAAGTCGGCAGGAGGTTTGGTCAGGATGTGATAATACAGCGGTAACAGCCAGTGCTTCTCAACCCAACGCCACCAGGGCAATTCGCTTTCGGGACGCTGGGATGCGCGAAAGCCGGCTGATGACTGCAGGTTTCCTGCGCGGGCCAGCACCCGTTTATGCTTATCGACAACCCAAACCCGCGAGTCAGCATATTTAAGTCCCGATAGAATGCGTTCAATTTCCGGTGATGGCGTGACCACCGTACCCAGACCGTCAGAGGTATTGGGATCAGCCGTGCCGATGGCGTATTGCTTCGTTCTTGTGGCGGGATCATCGATATCAACCAGCGCGAACGCCAGCGAGCCGGAGGTCATTTCCAGTGGAAAACGAAGCTCAATGTTGTAGCCATCGGGGGTGCGAAGCCACCGCCCCTGAATGCGTAACTCATTATCTGCAGCACGGTAGCGGGAAAGATCGTCGTCCAGCCTGAAGGCATTTACCCATCCTTCCTGATACGGCGCAATAATAAATCGCTGAAGCTCTCCGGATTCCGGCATTAATCCAGTTAGTAAGTGGTCACTTCGGTCGATACTAAGGCTATTTGGCTGTCGCCAGATTACGTTATCGTCAGTCACATCAAACATGGCATACAGGTACTGGCCAAATCGGCCGACCATATGCTGAAAGGATAAACTTACCTCAGGACGGGGAAAGGTAGACTGAAACCAGTTGACTACCTGCTCTTCCCCATACTGGCGGGCCAGTGGGGTGATGGTTTCCCAGTCGTTTAGCTTACCGTCTAATTGGATGGGCGTGTCTATTGGCGGTGCGTAGAGATCCGTACCAGGACGCACGGTCTGCAAATAAGAAGACTGACTGTCAAACAGTGCCGGGCGTTCGTGCAGTGCAGTGGCTACCGCGCGGGCAGTGCCGATCATGGTTTGTTCCTGCCCCGTTCTTAGGTATTGCTCCAGCTCCCAGACATATTTGTATCCCAGCCATGGGATAGCAAATAAAAACAGTGACAGCAGCAACAGCTGTAAACGGATAGAAAAACCAAACTGCATTGTGGTTCCTAATGATTCTGCCAGCGGTAACCCATACCGTAGACGGTATCGATATGATCAAAGGTTTCATCAAGCTGAACAAATTTCTTGCGCATGCGCTTGATGTGAGACGTGATGGTCGTGTCATCAACTACCATTCGGGATTCATCCATTAACTGCTGGCGGCTTTTAACATGCCCGGGATGTTTAATCAGTGCATGCAGCATCCAGAACTCGGTGACTGTCAGGGCGACAGGCTCGGCTTTCCAGTTTACCGTCATTCGGCTTACATCTACCTGTAAATGACCAAGGCGGATTTGTTCGCTTTGTTGCTTCGGCGCAGCCAGTAAATCGGTGCGCCGGAATAGCGCCGCAATACGCGCCAGCAGATGCGCCATGCTGATGTCTTTGGTCAGGTAGTCATCTGCGCCCATGCGCAGGCCGCTTATGGTATCTACATCGTTGTCGCGGGCAGTAAAGAATATGATAGGCAGTGACTGGGACAACCGGCGCAGTTGCTGGCATAGCAGGAAGCCGCCTTCCATCTCTTCATTCAACCCAATATCAATGATGGCCAAATCCGGCAGCGCCTCCTCAAACGCCACAGAGGCAGACGGCCGGTCACGGTATGCATTTACCTGATAACCCTGGTTTTTCAATGCCACGGTGTAGTTTTCGCGGATAGCCGGATCATCTTCAACTAACGCAATGGTTCTTGGCATGTTACTTCCTTAACAACGATTGACGACACCACTATACCTTATGAGTAAACCTCAAAGCCTGAGTTCGGCATAAAATCCAGAATCGCGCCACATTTATGCCATATTCTGTTTCGCTGTTATTGAACGGCACGCTGCTAAGCCAGGTGACAAGGCACTTGCCTGCACGACGATAGGGGTGAACACTCTGCCGAATACTGCGCGGGAAATTATGTACTGACCAGGCAAACCGCCAGCTTTTTCCCTGATTTGTCATCACATTTCCTCTTTTCAACAGCAAAGCTGCCTCAATCAGGCGGTGTAATAGACACCGTTGACCCGTTGCACTGCGCACAACACCAACCGGTGCGCAGTGCTTTTTTATCCGGAGAGTAAAATAATGATGACACACTTTAACAAGAAATCCTTTGCCACCGCAGCGGTTTTAACCGCGCTGCTGTCTGCGCCGGTAAGCGCGAAATCTGAACGTGATGACGAGGCTGATCGCTCTGCCGCCATAGGCATGGGTTCAGGCGTGATCATTGGTGCTGTAGTCGCCGGGCCAGTTGGTGCCGCTGTGGCAGGCGTCATTGGCGCGATGATTGGCAATGATCAGGTACAGGAAAAGCGGCTGGATGAATCCCGTCAGGCCCTGGCAAAATCACAGCAAGCGCTAAACGACTCTCAACAGGCACTGTTTGCCATGCACGATGAGCTCTCTGCAATGCAAAAAGAGGCACGTATTACCAGGGTGAACTATCAGGCAGAAACGACAGAAAAAGTGCTGGCAATTGAAAGCAGCGTGCAGTTTAAAACCGGCTCGGTGACGATTGAGCCAACCTATCACACCCAACTGGATAAAATCGCTGATGCACTGGCCCGGCACGACAAACTGACCGTCAGACTAACCGGACATGCCGATAACCGCGGTGATGCAGCGTTTAACCAGGCGCTTTCTATGCAACGTGCTTTAAGTGTAAAAAAATATCTGACCGCCAAGGGCGTTAAAAGTGAGCAAGTATTCACTGTAGCGATGGGTGAAGAGAAAAGCGCGGGGCAGTCTTATGAGGAGACATTCTTTGACCGCCGAGTCGTTATGCAGATAAGCGAAGACTCAAACACGCTTACAGCTAAGCGGTAGCATCTTGTAACAGGCCGGCAACCACTTTTGCCTAGTCGCCAGCGTCATGACTACGTTAAAGCAAGATAGCCAATAACTGAACGGTGAACCCCCGTATGGGTGGCACTGTCTGGCATTATTGGACTGGCTATCGTTGGTTTCCGGAAATGTGTTTACCCCCTGTCCACCCTCCCTGGCTTAGCACGCGTCGGCCGAGCTCGGTGGGGGCGGACTCCAGCTCCGTCGCCATAGAGTCATTCCAGCGATTTAAAAAGCCGTACAGGCTTATTGCGGCAAGGATTTCTACAATATCCCCTTCATTCCAGTGTGCTTTCATTTCTGCAATCAGGGAGTCCGATACGGCATTGGGCACACTGCCTGCCGCCAGAGCAAAGTCCAGCGCGATTTTTTCTGCCGCTGTGTAGAGCGGACTGGTTTTGTATTCCCATATCGCGTTGATTTTGTCATCTGAAATACCATGGATACCTGCCGCGATGAGTGAATGCGCTTCGCAATACTGACAACCTGCCGCGCGACTGGCAAAGTGTGACAAAAGCCGCTTAAAACCGGGATCCACCGTTCCTTCTTCAGACATCACTGCGCGGGTTAGTGCGGCAAAGCCTTTGACGATATCGGGGCGTCGCTGCATGGTGAGAAGGCTGTTTGGAATAAAGCCAAGTATGTTTGTAAATACCGCAAAATCTTCTTCAAGAGAAGGGGTGGTTGATGCCGGGAGCGGTTTGAGATGAGCCATAAATACCTCACAGACTGTCATATCCAGGCTGGTGCCGGGGTTGATTTTTCGTAAAGTGGTAGCATTTCTACCCAGCCGGTTTCGTACGCATAATCGAAAACGGCATGTGGGCGCAAGGCATCGGGCATTGAACGTGCCCGACTGACCTGAGTACGACTGAAGTCACACTCATCCCACCGCGCGACGTGGTATAAATCGCTTCCGGGTTTCTTCTTCGCCTCATGTTATCCTTAAAGGCAACTGGGAGCTTGATATCGCGTCTCGACATTCAGGCATGTTTACATTGTAGTGTCTGATATATCATGTGGCGCGTTTTCCACCCGCCATGTAAACATAGCAAAAGATCAGCAACTCACAACTGACAGGTTCGTGCATGAAAGCATTAGATATTACAGGGCTATCCAAGACCTACAAGGGCGGTGTACAAGCGCTCAAAGGTGTGGATTTGGTCGTTGAGGAAGGAGACTTCTTTGCCCTTCTTGGTCCCAACGGCGCGGGGAAATCCACCACCATCGGCATTATCAGTTCGCTGGTGAACCAGACCGCCGGAGAGGCAAGAGTTTTTGGTTACGACCTTAATAAAGAGAAAGAAGCCGCAAAAGCGTGTATTGGTCTGGTGCCGCAGGAATTCAACTTCAACCAGTTTGAAACCGTGATGCAGATTGTGCTGAATCAGGCGGGATATTATGGCGTGCCACGGCATGTAGCCAAAGAACGGGCAAAGAAATATCTTGCGCAACTGGATTTATGGGAAAAGCGCAACGCCAGAGCGCGGGAATTATCCGGTGGTATGAAGCGTCGCCTGATGATTGCCAGGGCCCTGATGCATGAACCTAAATTGCTTATTCTCGATGAGCCCACCGCCGGCGTAGATATCGAGATCCGCCGTTCTATGTGGCAGTTCCTGAAAGAAATCAACCAGCAGGGCATTACGATTATCCTGACCACGCATTATCTGGAAGAAGCGGAAATGCTGTGTCGCAATATCGCGATTATTAACAAAGGCACTATCGTTGAGAATACCAGTATGAAGTCGTTGCTGGCGAAGCTCAATATTGAGACGTTTATTCTGGATATCACAGAAGCAGACACTCCGCCGATACTGAAAGGCTTCGAGTACCGCCTTACCGATGCGCATACACTGGAAGTTGATGTGGAAAAGTCGGAAGGGCTAAACCCGGTATTTGCGCAACTCTCTGAGCAGGGTGTGCAGGTGTTAAGTATGCGGAATAAATCTAACCGGCTGGAAGAGTTGTTTGTGCGCCTTGTCGAATCCGCCGAAGATGCATTAAAGGAGGCTTGATATGACGCAGTCCAGAACAGAGACACAGTCTGAGGTACAGCCAGCACAAAAAGGCTGGTTCGCACAAAACTGGGTGGCGTTAAATACCATCTGGATAAAGGAATGTACCCGCTTTTTGCGCATTTGGGTGCAAACCCTGGTTCCTCCGGCAATCACCATGAGTTTGTACTTTATCATCTTCGGCAGTCTGATTGGCGATCGTATTGGGCAGATGGGTGGCTTTACCTACATGGAATTTATTGTGCCGGGCCTCATTATGATGTCAGTGATCACCAACTCGTATTCGAATGTGTCGTCGTCGTTCTTCAGCGCAAAATTCCAGCGCAATATTGAAGAGTTGCTGGTGGCGCCGGTGCCAACAGCAGTCATTATTCTGGGTTATGTTGGTGGCGGTGTAGCGCGGGCCATGATTATCGGCGTGATTGTCACGCTGGTGTCGCTGTTCTTTGTCGACGTGCAAATTCACAATCTTGGCGTCATTGTGCTGACGCTGATCCTGACCTCTACGCTGTTTGCTACCGCAGGATTGATCAATGCGGTATTTGCAAAAACCTTTGATGATATCAGTGTGGTACCCACCTTCGTGCTGACACCGCTAACTTACCTTGGTGGTGTGTTTTACTCTCTGACACTACTGCCTGAGTTCTGGCAGTGGGTGAGTAAGGCCAATCCTGTAGTTTATATGGTAAATGGTTTCCGCTATGGTTTCCTTGGGGTGTCTGATGTGGGTATTGTGACGTCGGTTATGCTGCTGATTGGGTTTAATGCCTTGTTGTTTGGTATTGCCTATTACCTTCTGAAAACCGGTAAGGGGATCCGTAGCTAATGTCACAGCCAGAGGGAAATTCCCGCAGCATTACGACTAACCAAACGGGGATTCACGAAAAGCTGGATGCGCTGGTAAAACGCTATCAGAGCGCCGAAAACCAGCGTCCGGTAGGTGAGCACACAAAACAGGCGTTCGCCGAAATGGAGCGTTGGCTCGCCGACTACCGTGGGCCACTGATCCTGGATTCGTGCTGTGGTGTTGGAGAGAGTACGGCGAAACTGGCCGCTATCTACCCGGATCATCGGGTAATCGGGCTGGACAAGTCAGCTCAGCGTGTCGAAAAGCACACAAGTTATGCAGCCGACAGCCATAATTACCGGGTCATCAGAGCCGATGTGAATGATTTCTGGCGGTTGTTACGTCAGTCAGACTGGCTGGTGGAAAAGCATTATTTGCTGTATCCCAACCCGTATCCGAAAAGTGCGCAAATTCAGAAGCGCTGGTATGCCAGTGCGGCGATGGCAGACCTGATGGCGTTATGCCAAACGGTAGAAGTCAGAAGTAACTGGCCGCTGTATTTAATGGAGTTTGCTCAGGCCAGCGCGCATTATGGTCTGGCCTCATCACTTGAAGAAATTACTGGCGATGATCATTTCACGCCATTCGAGCGGAAATACCGCCGCAGCGGGCAGGTGTGCTGGAAGCTATTGTGTTTTGCCGAGGAAGCGGCGTAGCTGGCGCTGGTTAGGCGTCTACTGTCGGTACCGGGCAACATAGACGCCGCTTTGCGTATTTCTTTGCTCCCTGTAGTGTAAAAGCGATTGGCGTTGCTAACCGAGAAAGTGACACCGTTAGTGTTTGGTTGGTGCCGGAATGGGTTTACTGAACACATAGCCCTGCGCATAGCGAATGGGTAGCTTTCTGACTTTTTCCAGAATGTCTTCGTTCTCGATATGTTCAGCGACAACGCTGATGCTGCGTTCGTGCGTCATTTCCAACACATGATCCACAAACTCTCTGACTTCCCCTTGCGAGTCATAGTGACGAATAAGTCCTCCTGCCAGCTTGATGCCCCGGATTGGCATGGACAGGAGCGTTTTAATATTGCCCGGCGATGTACCCAGGTTATCGATAAATACGCCAAGGCCGCTGTGCAGGCTGCGGTCAATGAAGGTATGCAATTGAGACTGATGGCTTAGCGCGGCACTGGCACTCACTTCTACGCTAACCCTGCTGGCGTTTGGGTAGTTAGCCAGATGTGCAATTAGCTTACTGGTCAGGGCGTCGTTCGACAGGTCGCTGGCGTTCAGATTGATATTCCAGGGAATATTCACGTCTTCGAAGTAACGAGCGCTCTGACAAAACATGGTTTCCGTCAGCTGGTGAACATGATTATGGCGTTCCAGTAGATACAAAAATTCACTGGGTAAAAACGTTTTGTCGTTTTGCGTGATAAGGCGTGCCAGGCACTCGTAACGCCACACGCGCTGATTTTCCAGATCAACGATAGGCTGAAAATAAGGCACAATATCGTCCAGATTAAATGTGTCAGTAACCTCGCGAATCGGCATAGTCCGGTTTCCTGTTTTTCCTTCTTCTGACTATAGCAGAGGAGAGCCAAATACCAATATTCTGACTGGACTGTCCTAGACAGCGGGGCATGGAAGCCAGCGGCATAAGAACAGCAAAAGCCAGTATCCTTCACATGCAGCCGGACAGTATAAGGGCGAAAGCCCAGACCGCAGAAAAATGACTAAGGAGTGGCGTTGCAAACAGACATCAACGCTGTGCCATGGCATAATCCACCCTTGGCGTAGCTCCCATTCTGGGGTAAAGTTCGCCTCTTTGAAAGACGATTGCTAAGTTTTCAGTGCGCCTGTCAGTGCGTTGCACAGTGTAGCGGAAAGCCAGAATCGCAGGCGTCAGTAATTATGCTGGCAATCGGTAGCAAATCATGAGGTGCGTTCAGTGGGTGAAGCACAAGTTAGTCTGAAGCACTTGTTCCGGGTCTTTACCAAGCCTGAGCACAAAGACTCCAAACTGGCTCAGATCGAGCAGCATCTGTCAGACAATATTCTGGACTTTCTGTCTCAGCACGTGGTAACCAAAAAGACCTCGCTGGAAGAGATAGAGCAGGACTTTTCTGACTCCCGCGTACCGGAATCGCCGGAGTTTGTGTCGTCGCATGCCGAAAGCTTGCTGAATAAGCTGGTGGCGCATTCAGTTAACACTTATTCACCAACGTTTATCGGTCATATGACCTCGGCATTGCCGTATTTTCATTTACCACTGGCGAAGTTACTGGTGGGCCTGAACCAGAACCTGGTGAAAATCGAAACCTCCAAAGCGTTTACACCGCTCGAGCGGCAAGTGCTGGGGATGATGCATAACCTCATATATGATCGCAGTGAAGACTACTACGACGAATATCTTCACAGCGCACGTCATGCGCTGGGCGCTTTCTGCTCGGGCGGCACGGTCGCCAATATCACGGCGTTATGGGTAGCCCGTAATAAAGTACTCGGCCCGAAAGATGGCTTTAGCGGTGTAGCAAAGGCCGGATTGGCCTCTGCTTATCGTGCTTACGGTATTAACAACATGGGCGTGATGTGCTCAAAACGCGGCCACTATTCGCTTTCTAAAGCGGTTGATGCGCTGGGACTGGGGCGTGAGCAGTTAATTTCATTACCCTGTCCAGAACAAACCTTACGTCCTGAAGAAGCCCTTGCGGCAGGGAAACGCTACCAGGAAGAGGGAAACAAGCTGCTGGCAATCGTAGGGATTGGTGGAACCACAGAAACCGGTCACGTCGATCCCCTTGATGAGCTGGCTGACGTAGCACAGGAGCTGGGTTGCTGGTTCCACGTTGATGCTGCCTGGGGAGGCGCCACGCTGTTTTCCAATCAGTACCGCCACCGTTTGAAAGGCATTGACCGGGCAGACTCGGTCACCATTGACGCGCACAAGCAAATGTATGTGCCAATGGGCGCGGGTATGGCACTGTTTAAAAATCCGGAAGATGCTAACGCCGTGCGTCACCACGCACAGTATATTTTGCGTGAAGGCTCCAAAGATTTAGGGGCCACCACACTGGAAGGGTCGCGCAATGGTATGGCAATGATGGTGTATGCTTCACTGCATATATTTGGACGCCGTGGCTATGAGCTGTTAATTGATCAGAGTATCGAGAAAGCAAAAGCCTTTGCCGATATGATTGAGCGTCACCCTGATTTCGAGCTGGTGACCTCCCCAACGTTGTCATTGCTAACATACCGTGTATGCCCTGCGAGCGTTCAGGCAGCGTTAAAAAGTACGGAAGGAACGGCGCGGCACAAGTTAAACCAAAAAGTAGACCGGCTGGTAGTGAATGTGCAGAAGCAACAGCGTGAAGCCGGTAAATCGTTTGTGTCTCGAACGCGTCTGGAAGCGCCGGATTATCCTGACGGCTCTATTACTGTGTTCCGGGTGGTGCTGGCGAATCCATTAACTACACATAAAGATCTTGCCGCCATTCTGGCCGAGCAACATCTGATTGCGACAGGCACTAAAGTGTGGCGGGCATTAACAAAAAGTGAGCGCTCGCTAACGGCATAGCCATTTTAAAATTGCACTGCCATTGGTATGTCGAAAAAAGCGTCGGGAGTAAAAGCGACGTACGATAAGTGCCAACGCTGGACATCAAAAAGAAAAAGCCGGACAGTCGTCCGGCTTTTTCTTTTTGATGTCGTGTTGCAACGGTGTTGACCTGACTATCAGGAGAGATGCACCTGAATATTATCAATAAGCCGTGTTTTGCCAAGGTAGGCGGCAATGAGAATGACGAGGTCCTGATCATCCGCTGTCGCGTTTTGCAGTGTTCTGGCATGGCGAACAGACACGTAGTCTGTAGTGAATCCGGCGTCGTTTAGAGATGTTGAGTACTTCGCTTCAAGGGCGGTGTAGTCGCGTTCACCCTGAAGAATATCGTTACGAAGTGACAGCATCAGTGCATTTAGCGTTGATGCCGTTTGTCTCTGTTCGTCGCTGAGGTAACCATTTCGAGAGCTCATCGCTAAACCGGATGCTTCTCTCTCAGTAGGGACACCGTGGATCTGAATATCCATGGACAAGTCTTCTACCAGCGCTTTTATTACCTGCAACTGTTGATAGTCCTTCTCGCCGAAAAAAGCGTGTTCTGGCTGGACCATGTTGAACAGCTTAGTGACTACCGTCGCAACACCGCGGAAGTGACCCGGCCTGCTGGCGCCACAAACCACATCAGAAATACCCGGCACCTCGACAAAGGTTTGCTGATCGAGCCCTTTCGGGTACATGATGTCCGCGGTGGGCAGAAACAACGCATCAACTGCCAGTGACATAAGCTTCTGCTGATCGGCTTCCAGCGTACGCGGATAGGCGTCCAGGTCTTCGTTCGCGCCAAACTGCATGGGATTCACAAAAATACTGACAACGACAACATCGCAGTGCTTTTTTGCTTCGCGAACTAACTGCAAGTGACCGTTATGCAGGTTGCCCATGGTGGGTACAAATCCAACGGACTTACCCGCCTGACGCCAGCCTTTTCGGAGGTCCCGCAAATCAGCAATGGTAGTAAGGTTTTTCATGATTATTCGAAACTGTGTGCAGCCGAGGGAAAAGCGCCCGTTTGTACATCATCAATGTACTTCTTTACGGCCTTGCGCATATCACCTGTCTCAACCAGATAATTTTTTGAAAATTTCGGCATATAGTTGGCACTGATGCCAAACATGTCATGCATGACTAAAATCTGCCCGTCAGTATCTTTACCGGCGCCAATACCGATAACCGGAATGGAGACTTTTTCCGTTACCGCCTTGCCCAGCGAAGAGGGCACACATTCAAGCACCAGCAACTGAGCGCCTGCCTGTTCCAGGGCTATGGCTTCCTCAATAAGTTTGGCTGCCTTGTCCTGTTCACGCCCCTGAACTTTAAACCCGCCAAATACGTGAACCGATTGGGGAGTCAGACCCAGGTGCCCACACACAGGTACACCACGTTGGTTTAAACCGGTGATAGTCTCAGCCAGCCAGCTGCCACCTTCCAGCTTAACCATGCTGGCGCCTACTGCCATTAACGTGGCGGCATTACTAAAGGCCACCTCGGGAGTGCTGTAGCTCATGAACGGCATGTCGGCGATGACAAACGCGCGGGAAGTCCCGCGTCTTACTGCACGGGTATGGTAGGCGATGTCGTCGGTGGTTACCGGCAGTGTATCATCCTGACCCTGCAGAACCATGCCCAGAGAGTCACCAATGAGCATAATATCAATGCCCTGTTCATCAAACATTTTGGCGAAGCTGGCGTCATAGGCAGTCAGTGCCGCAATTTTTTCTCCGGACTGCTTTTTGGAAAGTAAACCGGAAACCGTGACTTTTTTCATGACAACTATCCTGAAATCGATACGTTGATTGGCGAACTATACGGATTTTGTGACTAATTGGAAGTGCGCAGGCGGCGAAGGCCATCCAGTGTGCAGTTGGCTACCCACTGTGCGATCGGTTTGCCGTCAGGCATAATCATATTGGGGGCAATCTCAAACAACGGGACCAGAACGAATTCGCGCTGCGACATGCCGCTGTGTGGAATAATTAAATCTGTTGTCGCCACCGACTCTGCACCATAAAGGAGAATATCCAGGTCGAGTGTGCGTGGCCCCCAACGTTCACCTTTGCGTTCCCGGCCATACGCCAGTTCTATGGCCTGAAGTTGCTTTAGCAAACTGTGAGGTTTCAGTGCGGTTTCAATAAGGCATACCGCATTGACGTAGTCAGGTTGATCCTGCGGACCCATCGGCGTACTCGAATACAGCGAGGATTTTCGCAGTAAGCGCGTATCTTCAATATTATTTATCGCGTCAAAGGCCCGGTGCAGCGTTTCTTCCGATTCACCTAAGTTACTTCCCAGACCAAGATAAACGTGTTCTTTATGCATCAGGTGCCTTTTTTGGGCTGCTTTTACGTCGGCGACGGCGTGGCTTATCGCTTCCCCCTTCCGCTTTGCGAAGGCTGTTAAGCATGCCTTTTTGCTTATTGTTGTCAGCGTGCTGGAATTGCGTCCACCACTCAGCCAGTTCCAGCAATTCTCCACCTTCTACCTGGCCACGCACCAGCAGGAAATCATAACCGGCACGGAATTTTGGATGTGTCAGAAGCTGGAAGGCGCGACGCCCGAAACGCTTCGGTAACCGTTGCTGCAAAATCCAGATATCCCGGATAACGGTGGAAAAACGTTTCGGGATCATGATGCGTTGGGTTTGCCGGCTGATCACCTCTCCCATGGCAATATTCACCGCATCGTGACTGTTGAGACCTGACTCAGCCATCAGTTTCTGAGACTGCTCTTCCAGCGGATACCACAGCAGTGCGGCGTAAAGGAACGCTGGCGTAACTCGCTGATTGCTGTTAATCCGGTCATCGGTATTACGCAGTACTTTCAGAATGAACTGCATTTCCCGGCTGTTTGGATCTTTGAGTAAGGGCTCCAGTTGCGGGAAAAGCGGGGCAACAAGTCCGTAATCGTGGAGCTTCAGGAATGTCTGTTCGCCCTGACCGGAAAGAAACAGTTTCAGCGTTTCCTCAAACAGGCGTGCAGGGGGTATATTGCCCAGCAAATGTGCCAGCGGTTTAATCGGGGCTGCGGCTGAGTTGTCGATGCGCATTTCCAGTTTTGCGGCAAAGCGCACTGCGCGTAACATCCTTACGGGATCTTCACGATAGCGGGTTTCAGGATCCCCAATTAAACGCACTTCGCGTTTTTTGATAGCGTCGATGCCGTTGGCGAAGTCAGTAACGGTAAAATCAGCAACCGAGTAGTACATGGCATTGAAAGTGAAGTCTCTTCGCTCCGCGTCTTCTTCAATGCTACCAAATACGTTGTCGCGCACTAACTGGCCGTGCTCATCCTGCTTGCCCAGTGCGGTTTTCTTATCGCCGTCGTGGTCATCAGCGTGGTGACCGCGGAATGTGGCGACTTCTATGATTTCTCTGCCAAATACGATGTGGGCGAGGCGAAAACGTCGTCCAATTAGTCGACAGTTTTTAAACAACCCTTTAATCTGTTCAGGTGTAGCATCGGTGACGACATCAAAATCTTTTGGCTTTAACCCTATCATCAGGTCCCGAACGCAGCCGCCGACGAGATACGACTGAAAGCCCGCTTTGTTCAGCCGGTATAATACTTTCAATGCGTTTTCACTGATATCTTCACGGGATATGCCATGTTCGGCACGCGGGATTTTGACTCCCTCAATACCATTAACTGAGGACTTTTCCCGGCTGAATACGCCTTTCACCGATTTGAACACGCGATTAATGATGATGTTTACTCCGCTATAACCTGAGGGTCGCTATAATAAGTGGATTGATAGCGATCGACAATAATTTCACTTCGTTTGGGTACGAAATTCACGTCCCATTCTGCTACTGCCCATGATAACAGGCTTTGGCTGTTGCCGTCCTGTGGAGCCTGAGAAACCGGTAACCCCAGCAATGACATGGCAGTCGTCAATGTCTGCGCTATATTGGTCAGGCTCAGTGGTGCGGCATGGTTCTGCTTACTGAGTTTTCGTCCGGGGGTCACCGATGCAACTGGAATATGGGCGTATGTCGGGAGCGGGTAACCTAACAATGCGTATAAACTTTGCTGGGTAGCCGTGGTAGTTAGCAGGTCACTGCCGCGAACTATGTGCGTGACATTCTGAAAGGCGTCATCCATAACGACCACTAAATTATAGGCAAACAGACCATCACGACGTTTAATAACAGGGTCTTCGAGAGCATGAGGGTCATCAATCACAATATCGCCCTGGACACGATCGCTTACCTGATTATGATGCGTAACTATCTTTGCCCGCGTCGCTGCGTTTTCCGGAGAGCGGGAGGCATCTCGACATGTTCCCGGATACACGCCACCGGCATTTTTGATCATTTTACGGGTACAGGTGCAATAATACGCTTGTTGTTTATTCAGAAGCGTGTTCAGGGTGTCCTGATATCTTTCATGCTGATGTGACTGATACAGCACATCACCGTCCCACTCCAATCCGTATTTTTCAAGAGTGTGAAGGATATCGCTGTCAGCGCCTTTTATGCAGCGTGGCGTATCGATATCTTCCATTCTCACCAGCCATGTACCGTCATTGGCGCGAGCGTCAAGATAACTGGCCAATGCCGCGAGCAGAGAGCCAAAATGCAGTGGACCAGAGGGAGAGGGAGCAAATCGGCCGGTATAGCCGGCAACACGTGTCATTGGAATAGGTCGGGGGTAAAAAACAGACAGCGAGACAAACCTGCATCCACGAGGGCAGGTGTGTCTCTGAAAAGCAGGCCGCTGACGGTGTTAGCCTTGCAGCTGCTTCTCTTTAATTTCAGCCATGGTTTTGCAGTCGATACAAAGATCTGCTGTCGGACGCGCTTCGAGACGACGGATGCCAATCTCAATGCCGCACTGGTCACAGAAACCAAAATCGTCATCTTCGATACGCTTCAGTGTCTTCTCAATTTTCTTGATAAGCTTGCGCTCGCGGTCGCGGGTACGCAGTTCCAGACTGAACTCTTCTTCCTGTGCGGCCCGGTCAACCGGATCAGGGAAGTTAGCAGCTTCATCTTTCATGTGCGTAACCGTGCGATCGACTTCTTCACGAAGCTGATTGCGCCACGCCTTTAGCAACAGACGGAAGTGCTCCATCTGTGCATCGTTCATGTATTCTTCGTCAGCTTTCGGCTGGTATGGTTCCAGGCCAGCTAGGGCTAACAGTCCCAGGGATTTCGCTTCTTTTCCTGTTGGCATCTGCCACATCTCCTACACTACGACACCCAGGTGTCCTGAATAGTCGAGTATCTATAACAGAATCGACACCTTCAGGCAACGGACGTGTCTCAGTAACCTTTCTGATGCGCGCCAAAACTGGGCAACGGCGCGCTGATTGGGCGGACCATTTACGGTTCCGCAAAGGCAAAACAAGGCGCAAATATGGCGGCATAAGCAGAAAAATCAACTTATTTTTTACTTTAATAGCGGGAGTGATTGATTTAACGTAATTTTTTGTTCGTTAATTGCACAGCCCGCCGCCAGTATCTGTACCCCAGCTTGCGCAGCTATGGATAGTGCTTCTGCGTATTTTGGATCAATATCTAACGCGGGTTGCACACTTTTCACCCCCGTATGTTGAACACAAAACAGCAAGCTGGTGTGAACACCTTCTCTGGCGAGTCTGGCTAACTCCAGACAATGCTTCGCGCCACGTGCAGTAATCGCATCAGGAAAGTATCCTTTATTGCCACGGGCCAGCGTAACGGATTTCACTTCCATGTAGCGGGTTTCTTCACCTGCCTGTAGTGCAAAATCGAATCGGCTGTCTGCACCCGGAGGTGTGACCTCCGCTTTCCAGTCATCAATCACATTAAATTCGTCCAGCACCTTGTTATTTAATGCTTCCGCTACCAGTTTATTAGCATTGTGCGTATTAATGCCGATGAAATGCCCTTCGGGCGTTTGCGCCAGCTCCCAAGTGAACTTTAGTTTTCTTTTTGGGTTATCTGACTCACTCAGGAAGGCGATAAAGCCCGGCTCAGCGCAGCCGGTCATCGCACCGGTATTGGGGCAGTGTGCGGTGACGGTTCGTCCGTCATCCAATAACACATCGGCGAAGAAACGTTTATAGCGTTTAATCAGCGTGCCGCGTAAAAGCGGAGAACTGAACTGCATAGGCACCTATTCGTAAAAACAAAAAACATGTTAAGTGTACCAAGCGAGGAAGCATTTGTTATGACTGATTTTACCGTATCGCTATCGCAGGATAAGCCAGAATTAAAATGGGGCGAAGCGAACCGTCTGACCTTTAATGGGGAAGGCGCTACGATCCATCTTGCTGACGCGCAGGACGAGTTACGCGTGATCCAGCAAGCTGCGCGCAAAATAGACGGGTTAACGATCCCCTCAGTGACTCTGCACGGTGACTGGACCCGCGCTCAGCAATGGGCGTTCGCAATGAGTTTCACCCGTGCGCGCAATCCGGGCTCGATTAACTGGTGCGACAATGACGATAAAGCCACATTGGAGCAGGATTATGCTGCCATGCTGTTTACCCGCCAGCTGGTTAACGATACGCCGGAAGATCTCTCTCCGGAGAATCTGGCGAGACGCGCAGGCAACTGGATTAAAGAGTTGGGCGGTGACGCGGTCACGGTAGAGATGATTGTCGGTGAAGACCTCAACAAAGCGGGCTGGACAGGAATTTACAATGTCGGTCGCGGCAGTGTGCGCCCGCCTGTGATGCTGGAAGTAGACTACAACCCTTCCGGTGCCGATAGCGCGCCGGTAGACGCGGTGCTGGTTGGCAAGGGCATCACTTTTGACAGTGGCGGCTACAGCATTAAGTCCAGCGAAGGCATGCTGGACATGAAGTGTGACATGGGCGGTGCAGCTACCGTTACTGGTGCGCTGGGTTTGTCCATCATGAAAGGCACGAAAAAGCGTATCAAACTGATCTTATGTTGTGCGGAAAACCTCATTTCAGGCCATGCGTACAAGCTGGGTGACGTGCTGACGTACAAAAACGGCGTGAGCGTGGAAATTGTAAATACTGATGCAGAAGGTCGTCTGGTGTTAGCTGATGGCCTGCTACGGGCAACCGAAACCGGTGCGCCGCTCATTATTAACGCCGCAACGCTCACTGGTGCAGCGGTGGTTGCGCTGGGTAACGACTACCACGCTGTCTTTACTATAGATGATAACGCCCGCGAGGCGATGCTGGCGTCGGCGAAAAGCGAAGGTGAGCGCTTCTGGCCATTGCCTCTTGAGCCATTCCATAAAGATCGTTGCCCTTCGGCGTTTGCAGACACCGCCAATAGTCGTCCGCAAAAAGGCGGCGGCGGTGGCGGCGCGTCTAATGCCGCAGGCTTCCTGGCTCGCTTCGTTGACCCAAGCGGCAAAGGATGGGTACACCTGGACCTGGCGGCGGCATATCACGGCAGTGGCAGTGCAGAAATGCCGATTGGCGCAACAGCGAACGGCATTAAAAGCATTTCCAGAATGGTGATGGATTATTAGTTGTCGCTGACAGCGTGCGGTCTTTGTCAGGCCGCATTCGTTTCCAGTTACTGCTAATACAAAAAAAATCCAGACACCCTTTACAAACTGTCTGGATTTTTTGCTTTGCGGGCCCTGCGCTGACAGGCGTGCTACGCGTACGTATACTCAGAGCCTGCTGACTGCCTGGAAGTTATAGTCCGCCCAGACGTTCAGCCAGCTTTTTATAGTTTTCAACATCGTTTCTTGCGAAAAGCGGATTTCCCTCAATATCTTTTTCTTTGGAAACCAGTAAGCTTTCGCGCTCGAGTCGTTCAACCCGCACTTCCTGAATATCCAGAAACGCAGCGACTTCTTTTACTGTCATTAAGCTCATTTAACACTACCTCGTTTTGGTGATAGTAAAATTTAAGCGTAAATGCGACAATTTGCGAGTCTTTTACGTAAAAACCGGCCAGTCTGCGAAAATCAAAGGTGTTTATTCTGACACCACCTGCGCAAACCATGACTTGCCATGCCCAGATTGAGGAGTTTGCCCCGACGATGGATACCTGGTCCGCTGCTGTCATGTTGTTTCTGATCATGGATCCGCTGGGCAACTTGCCGGTGTTTATGTCGGTGTTAAAAACCATTGAGCCCAAACGCAGACGCTTTATTCTCATTCGAGAGTTGCTTTTCGCACTGCTGATTCTGTTCACCTTTTTGTTCAGCGGTCAGGCGGTACTGGATTTTCTTAACGTTCAGCAGGAAACCGTCAGCATCGCAGGCGGTATTATCCTATTCCTGATCGCGCTGAAAATGATTTTCCCCTCTGCGGGCAACCCCAGTGGTCTGGCTGTGGGGGAAGAGCCATTCCTGGTTCCGCTTGCGATCCCGATGATTGCTGGTCCCTCCACGCTGGCGGCCCTTATTCTGATGTCGAATCAAAATCCCGATCGCATGCTCGACTGGTCAATTGCGTTGGGCGCAAGCTGGCTGGTAAGTGCAATTATTCTTATGTTTTCAGGTCTCTTTCATCGTTTATTGGGTGAACGCGGACTGACCGCCATGGAGCGCCTGATGGGCATGATCCTGGTGATGATTTCTATCCAGATGTTCCTGGATGGCGTGGCAAACTACTTTACCCATACTGCCGGAGTGATGTAATGGCGCAACAAAAACTCACAACCTTCGCCCGTGTAAGAGCCCTTGAAGGATGGCGTGCGGTGGCTTTCAGTGCCGCGTTACTTGAGCGGATGCTTCCGAACTATCAGCTTTTTTGCGAGCTGACAGAGTATGATGATGGCAAGACCTGTCGAAACTGTCTGGATTTGCTGTGGGAGTCAGTGAAGTCACCGAAAAGTAAAATTAACTTTTCCGTTCAGCTTGAGAAAGTGGAGTTGTTGACGCCAGATACGCAGGATTACGATAACTTCGGCGTGTATCCGGCAATCGATGCGGCAATTGGTCTGGCTGCAGCGGTTAGTCTGGCGAAAAAAGACGATTTACAGGGCGCGGTCGTGGTCAGCAAACTGTCACAGGGCAGTGTGGAAGCCTACCTGCTAGCATCCGGCGAGGCGACCGAAGACAACGTAAAAGCCCATCCGCTAATGCAGTTTGAAGTGGAAATTCAGAACGCGTTGCTGGATTGTGCCGAGCAGGGTGGACGTCCGGCAGAGACGGCGGATGCACTGAAAGCTCTGGCGTTGGAAGAAGGGATTTCGAATATCGGCATCGATCTCAGTTCCGATGTCAGTGATGATTTGCACAGCGACAATTAACATGTAGTGCAAACTATTTTATGAAAGCCGCTTTATGAGCGGCTTTTTTCTTTTGAGGTTTTTCCTGATACGGGAAGCACTGAGTTAAACCAGAAGTGTTCACTGTGCGTGAAAAGCGCGCGCGATAACAGGAAAATGACTTCTTAAGGCCCGTAGGGTATTTATGTTGCGCACATTAATTAATCCAGCTCAATCAGCAGATAGTGTAATTGTGGCAAACGTTTTTCTTTAATGATTCTGCTATCAGGAGGCAGCATAATATCGCTGGCCTGACTTTCCTGCTCGACGTAAATCAGTGTACCCGATGCCAGTAGACGGTTTTGCGAGAGCGATGCCAGCGTTGGGTTTACCAGATTCATACCAAACGGCGGATCGACAAAGATAATATCAAACGGCTGGTGCTGGTCGTTTAACAGAGAAAGTGCATCGCCTTGTCTGACTTCAGCATTAGCCCCCAAAGTCTGCAGGTTTTTTCTTAAGATACTTGCTGCCTGCTTGTCTTTTTCAAAGAAGACACAATGTTTAGCATACCGGGATAACGCCTCTATACCCAGTCCGCCACTACCGGCAAAAACATCCAGACACCTGGCGTCACGGATATCCTGCATCAACCAGTTAAACAGCGTTTCCTTGTTTCTGTCGGTGGTGGGGCGCAGCCCTTCAACGTCAGACACAGGTAGCTTTCGTCCTCGCCACTGACCCGCGATGACTCTGATTTGACCGGTTTTCGACGGCTGTTTTCGTGAGGACTGAGAAACTCGCTTCATAGAGGCTGACAATGCTATCATGGCTGCATACAATAGCCGGCCAGTTTAGCCGAATTTGCTCCGATTTTATAAGGATTTGACCGCACAATGTCGAAACTTTTTGGCTGGTTCAGCAAGAACAAGCAATCAGATAAGTCCAAACAAGACAAAGAATCACCCTCAGACGTCACTTCAAATAAGGAATCTATTCCTTCGGATCTGCAGCAGGCACCCGATGTTGATACCAGTGATGACACTACGGCAGCCAGCGAGCGCTCGGAACAGCCAGCGGAAGACAAAAAGGCCGTTACAAACACCCCGTCAGCGGACAATATCGCGTCTTCCGGCATTACTGAAGATGGCGTAAAGCGCGAGTCATCAACAGCGTCGACGAACGAATTGCAACATGAGGTGGTCGACGACAGGGAAACGGTGTCGATTAATACCGATGAGGATAAACCTGTTCCGTCTGTTTCACCGGTAGCCAGCGAGCCCAAAGAACCAGATACTTCATCATCAGTTACCCAGAACGATGCACAGCCCGCTGTCAGCGAAACTGAACAGCCGCAACCTCTTGATGACGTGGTAGCTCAACAGAACACTGCAGAGCCAGAGCCAGAGCCAGAGCCAGAGCCAGAGCCAGAGCCAGAGCCAGAGCCAGAGCCAGAGCCAGAACCAATACAAGAGCAAGTACCTGAGCCAGCACCACAGCCAGAGAAAAAATCGTTCTTCGGTCGTCTGCGCGAGAGCCTGTCACGCACCAAAGCGAATCTGGGCAGCGGCTTTGTCAGCCTGTTTAAAGGCAAAGCCATCGACGATGAGCTTTATGAAGATCTTGAGACCCAGCTGCTGGTTGCAGATGTGGGTATGGATACCACTCAGAAAATAATCACGCGGTTAACCGACAGCGCCGATCGCAGACAACTTAAAGATGCGGAAGCACTGGTAGATATTCTTAAAAACCAGATGCGCGAGATGCTCAATGACGTTGATCAGCCGCTGACAGAGGTAATGAAAACCCATGACCGTGAAGAAGGCCCGTTTGTCATTCTGATGGTGGGGGTTAATGGTGTCGGGAAAACTACTACAATCGGTAAGCTGGCCAAGCAGTTCCAGCAGGATGGCAAACGTGTCATGCTGGCTGCCGGTGATACGTTCCGGGCGGCAGCCGTTGAGCAGCTGCAGGTGTGGGGTGAGCGTAACAGCATTCCTGTTATTGCCCAGCCGACTGGCTCTGACAGTGCTTCGGTACTGTATGATGCTTTGGAAGCCGCCAAGTCGCGAAAAATGGATGTACTGATTGCCGATACCGCAGGGCGTCTGCAAAATAAAAACAACCTGATGGAAGAGCTTAAGAAAGTCGTGCGGGTGATGAAAAAGGTGAACCCCAATGCCCCGCACGAAGTCATGCTTACGCTGGATGCCGGTACAGGACAGAATGCCGTGAGTCAGGCAAAGCTGTTTAATGAAGCGGTAGGGTTAAGTGGTATCACACTCACCAAACTGGATGGCACGGCAAAAGGTGGCGTGATCTTTTCTATTGCTGATCAGTTTGGTATACCTATCCGATACATCGGTGTGGGTGAAGGCATTGATGATCTTCGCCGCTTTAACAGTGATGAGTTTATCGACGCGCTGTTCAGCGAAGCCGACAATAATAATTAAAACATCGCCGCCCCCGGCGCATACAGCAGGACCAGGATATGATTAAATTCGAGCAGGTAAGCAAAACGTATCCCGGGGGACAACGCGCGCTCAGCAAAGTGAATTTTCACATTGAGCCGGGCGAAATGGCGTTTCTGACCGGCCATTCCGGAGCCGGAAAAAGCACATTGTTAAAGCTTATCAGTATTATGGAACGTCCGACTGTCGGACGTGTGCTGATTAACGGCCATGACCTGAACAGTATCTCTCGTCGCCAGATTGCCTATATCCGTCGTGATATCGGTATGATCTTCCAGAGCCATCAGTTGTTAATGGACAAAACGGTGTTCGATAATGTGGCCCTGCCGCTCGTTATTGAAGGCTACACCCACAAGGAAACCACGAAACGCGTTCATGCCGCATTGGAAATGGTGGGGTTGCGTGACAAAGCCCGCAACCTGCCGATAATGCTCTCCGGTGGTGAACAGCAGCGTGTCGGCATAGCCCGGGCTGTCGTAAACAAGCCACCATTACTGCTTGCCGATGAGCCAACCGGTAATCTCGACCCCAAACTGTCTATGGAAATAGTACGGTTATTCGAAGACTTTAATCAGGCGGGCGTATCGGTCTTCATTGCAACCCATGACCTGGGCCTGATAGCGCGCATGAAGTACCGCACTCTGACCTTAAAAAATGGCCAGATGATCACCGATGGGCTGACAGACACCGACGGGAGCTGGTCATGAGTTTATTATTTAAAGGCCGACCGCAAGGTGCCAGCGATGCCCGCATCGGTACTGTTCAGACAATTATGGCATTTTTTATCAGTCATCTGCGTCAGGCGTTAGGAAGTCTTGGTGAACTTTGGCGACAGCCAGCTGCCTCGATTATGACGGTAGGTGTGCTTGGACTAAGTATCACGTTGCCCAGCACACTTTACATCATGGTAAAAAATACCGAAAAAATCAGTGCCGGGTGGGAGCAGGCATCAGAAATTTCACTGTTTTTAAAAGAAAGTACGTCAGAGGCAAGCGCACAACAGCTGTTAACCCGGTTAAATACCTGGCCGGAAATCGATACCGTCACCTTCATTCCTGCCGACGATGCGCTAAAAGAATTCCAGCACCTCTCTGGCCTGGGCGATGCCATCGCGTATCTGGAGTCCAATCCGCTACCTGACGTGGTGCTGGTGGCTCCCGTCGAAAAGCATGCCACGCCACAAGCCGCACAGATGCTGCTGGACAAACTGAAGCAGCAGCGCGAAGTAGATATCGGTAAGCTGGATATTGAGTGGCTGGAGCGGCTTTACGCAGTACTGGATATTATCCGTGACCTGGTAACGCTTATTGGTGGCCTGTTATTTATTGCAGTGGTGCTGATAATTGGTAATACCATCAGGCTGAATATTCTTAATAAGCGTGATGAGATTCTGGTGATGAAGCTGGTGGGAGCGACTGACGCTTTTATCCACCGACCGTTTTTGTATACCGGATTCTGGTATGGACTCTTAGGCGGTCTGATAGCGTGGGTAGCGGTGATCCTTATTCTTTGGTGGATGGACAGTAGCATCCAGGCCTTTGCCGCGCTGTATCAAAAAGATTTCGCTATCACCGGTTTAACCGGCAGTGCGCTGTTTACAATGCTGGGATTATCGGTGCTGCTGGGGCTGGTAGGCTCGTTGATTTCTGTGCAGCGCCACGTCAGAGAGATTGAGCCTAAATAAGCCTTTGTACCAGCCCATAATCATAATGATGTGTGATTGGGTACATTTCTCTTTCGCGCTCCGGCCGTGGCTTGTTACATTGTTGAGCTGACTGAATTTCGCGGGATTTAGCCCCACCACACCGACACAAAACTGGCTTGTCAAAAGTTGAAAAATTCACGTGCTGGGTGAACTCATATCCAGGTGTATTGGTGTAACCTGTCTGTGTCTTACACAAGCTGGCATGTCACTATCGTTCTTAAAAAGACGTCGAATACAAAAAAGTCCGGTATGCCGGACTTTTCTCGCTCTACTGTTTTTTCTTTGGGCGGGCTATTGCTTGAGTACCGGTCTGGGAAAATAAGATGAGATGGTATTTCTTACCCCGTTACCCCAGATGATCGCCTGATTGTACAGGCTGTGCAGGTGCTTCTGATCAATATTCAGCTCTCGGGACTGCTTAATAACGTTTAGCCATAACGCGCTCTCAAAAGCCCTTGCAAGCGAAAGATAGTGGTTAAATTCACTGGATTTACCCAGCAGCGCCGTATTGACATCATCGGTTAACGGCAGTTGTTTTAAGATATCCGGCATCGATTGGTCAAGCAGTGCATCCAACAACGAGAACAGTCCCACGAGAAAACCAACCGGTGGATCGGTATTCAGCTTTCTTTCCTGCGATAGCAGGTCAAAAAACTTCGCGCGCACCAGCGACATATGAATCAGTTCAAGTGGCTTATCATCACCAAGGTTAGCCAGTGATAACAACGCAATGAACTTTTTGATTTCGACCTCGCCCATGTACGCCAAAGCGTGTTTCAGAGAGGTAATCTTGTAGCGCTTGTTGATAGTGGGATTGTTGATGAACTTCAGCAGCAGGTAACTTAAGGCCGCATCACGCTCAATGATCTGATTGATACGAGCAAGATCAAAATTGCTGTTAGCGCTCTCTCCCATTAAATCGACCAGGTTCATCTTCGATGCCGGCAACTGGCGCTGAATGCGCGCTTCCGGTGTCGCAAAGAAATAGCCCTGGAAGAAATCGAAGCCTAAATCACGGCAATTATTAAAGTCTGTGTGACTGTCGACTTGTTCGGCCACCAGTTTGATGTTCGAGTCCAGAAAGCGGGGAATGTTCTTTTCTATGACTTCGTAGCGGGCTTTTGAGACATCTACTTTGACAATATCAATCAGCGGGAAGATTTCGTGCTTGCCGCTCATCATCATCGGGTCGTCGATGGCCAGCTTAAAGCCGAGTTGTTTAATATGCTGGCAAGCCTCTAATAATCCGCTTTGCAGAAACGGATTTTCATCCAGTTCAACGACAACGGTTTCCGGATTAAACGTAGTTGGAAAGCGTGAAATGATAGTGTCGCTGCTAAAATTGATGAAAGACTTTTTCTCACCACAGATATCATCGAGACCGAGGGTGTGGAAGCGGTTAGCGATATACTTTGCTTTATCGCTATCCAAATCAGGAAACGAGCCTCCTTTACCATCCCGGAACAGCAGCTCGTAAGCAAAGACATCCTTATCTCGATCCAGGATTGGTTGACGAGCAATAAACGCAAACATATAGACAGGTTATCCCTTTAACGTCGTTATTATTTTATTTATCGGACTGTATAATGGATTTTTTTACCACATCAGGCCGATTTATTCGTATCTAGGAAGATGCGAATACGAATGCACTTACATAATCAGGCTTAAAAAAACCAAACAACAATGCATGAAACAGGTCAGAGCCAGTTTTCCTATTATCAGAATATCCGTGGCCAAAGACGGTTTCGCGCTATGCTTCACTTTACCTTATGGTCAAATTGTAGTCCACAAGTAGCGAGGCTGTAAGGTTATTCGTACGACGATTGCAAAACCTGGTCTGTCCACCTGACCGCTCGCCAACGCAGGCTAAGGCTTTTTCACACTTGAATGTATGGCTTTCGCCCACTTAATGCCTTCATTATAAAAATGATGGATCATCGGTTGTTTTAAATTGTATTTTGCTGCAAATCGCTTGATGCCGGCCCAGTTGGCATGTTCCAGATGCTGCACCGCAGTCAAGCAATCGAAAAGCAGGTTTTGCCGACCGCAAAGTGCATCTCTAACGTTATCCGAGACCGGCACTTTGTCCATCAGCTCTTCCATGTCCTGCTCCATCATCGCATCCATCATCGACAGTAAACCTGTAAGAAAGCCAGTGGGCGGGTTTTCCTGTTCTTTTAAGGCGATGGAGACAAGTTCACAAAATTTAGCCCGCACCAGAGACATTTGCAGCAGCTCGCTGGGCTGGCCCTCATTGAGGTTGGCAAGTGCCAACAGCGCGATGAATTTCTTCACTTCGATTTCGCCCATGTAATTCAGGGCATGCTTCAGGGAGCTGATTTTATTGCGTTTGTTTGTCAGCGGATTGTTGATAAACCGCAGCAGCAAATAGGTCAGTGCTGGGTCACGCTCGATGATGCTGCTTATTTTGTCGAAATCGAGTTCGCGCGAAGAACTGGCAGAGATAAGTTCAAGCATCGTTAATTTCGATGCACCTAGCTTTCGATGCCGGACAATCTCTGGTCGGGCAAGAAAATAGCCCTGGAAAAAATCAAATCCCATTTCTTTAAATGTTTCGAATTGCTCGTAGGTTTCGATTTTTTCTGCAACCAGCTTAACCCGATGTTCTTTTAATATCGGTACGAGCTCGCGAATTTTCTCGATATCCATGGTAGTAATATCGAACTTAATCACACTGGTAAAAGGGATGAACGGTTCCCAGCGACCGGTATTGTCGTAATCATCCAGAGCGATAGGGTAGCCAAGCCCGCGAATGTGTCTACAGGCTGCCACCAGCTGTTCGTCCACATCTACTGTCTCCACTACCTCAATGACCACGGCCGAGGGATCCAGCGAGGTTGGGAACCGATACATCAGGGTATCGCGATGGAAATTGATAAATGCCAGTTTGCCATTGGTAATTTCTTCGATTCCCAGGCTCAGGTGTGTCGAAGTGAGAATTTTAGATGTCGCTTCGTCAGGGGGAATGTCCGGGAAGCAGTTGTCCTCGCCATCGCGAAACAAAATCTCATAGGCATAGACTTCGCGTTTATCGTCAAATATCGGCTGGCGGGCAACATAAGCGAACATTTACAACCTCTGCGCATAGCGTTTTTTTAAGTAAATCTGCACTGCTACGTTATCAGTAGAACCTGGCGTTAGCTATGACACTCACATACCACGCCAGTCTCTGGTGGCGCGATTGCCGCGCCCTCTTCATGCAGATGTTTGGGCCTGTATCTATGAACGGACAAATGCTTCTCTGGTTACGATGAGCGGCATTTGTCGGCATTTTATTAACAGTTTAAACCCGCTACTATATTGACACGTACAAGGTTTTAATGAAAATGAACTTTCGTTGCATATTGCGGTCTTGATAATGTGGAATTCGTTCCCATATAGACGTCTTGCAGATCGTGTCTGTAATACGAAAAGGACTCGCAAGGATCTGGTGGTTTTGTTACCATGAGGTGCTTAATGAATGAGGTGAATATGAGCAACAACATGCAATCTATGGCCCTGTCGGTGCTGCACAGCGGTAGCATTGAAGGCTACATTCAGGCTGTGAGCAGCATTGATATGCTGACCGCTGAACAAGAGCGTGAACTGGCTTTACGATTACGTGAAGATGAGGACCTGACAGCTGCACGTAAGCTGGTAATGTCTCATCTGCGCTTCGTTGTGCATATTGCTAAATCTTATTCGGGCTATGGATTACCGCAAGCTGACTTGATTCAGGAAGGTAATATTGGCCTGATGAAAGCGGTGAAACGCTTTGACCCGACAGTAGGTGTACGCCTTGTGTCGTTTGCTGTTCACTGGATTAAAGCAGAAATACACGAATTTGTGCTGAAAAACTGGCGTATTGTAAAAGTCGCGACCACAAAAGCGCAGCGTAAATTGTTCTTTAATTTGCGTAAAGCGAAGAAACGTCTTGGTTGGTTCACTCACGAAGAAGTGCAGACCGTCGCCAACGAACTGGGGGTCAGCACCAAAGAAGTGTTGCAGATGGAAGCGCGAATGAGTAGTCAGGATCAGGCATTTGATCTGAGCGCTGATGACGACGAGAACGGTAACTTTGCGCCTGTACAGTTCCTTGAAGACAAATCTACCGACGTCGAGATGGACGTGATTAACACGGACTGGGACACTAATGCTTCTAAGCGTTTGTATTCTGCCATCAAGACGCTTGACGAGCGCAGCCAGCATATCATCGAAACTCGCTGGCTTGCTGACGACAAGATTACGTTGCAGGACCTTGCTGACAAGTACGAAGTGTCTGCGGAACGTGTACGTCAGATTGAAAAGAATGCGATGAAGAAGCTACAGGCAGCAATGACTGCTTGAGCGGTAAACTGATTTGAAAAAGGCGCCTTCAGGCGCCTTTTTTGTGCTCGTTTCACACGATATCAGCACGGCAGAGAAAGTGACTGTAATACCTGAATTGTACATAATGCACTGCACTGGCTAGAGTGTTCAAACGCCACCAACAGAGGAAAGCGGGCACGCCCTGACGGTGTGATTATTGCGACCTCACTCCTCAGCACGAGGCTCACGCGTCGTTAAACGTGGGCTTTACTGCGGCGGCTGCCGCTTTCGCTTTTTCAACGGCCTTTTCCAGAGAGATCCCTTTTGCCAGAGCGACCCCCATTCTACGTTTTCCGGCGACTTCTGGCTTACCAAATAATCGCAGTTCGGTTTGTGGCTGTGATAATGCGACGTCCAGTCCACTGTAGGTGATATTGCTGCTATGTCCTTCTACCAGGATTACCGAGGAGGCGCTTGGGCTGTCGCAGGTGATAGTCGGAATAGGAAGCCCGAGAATGGCCCGTGCGTGCAGTGCAAATTCAGACAGGTTCTGCGAAATAAGGGTTACCATTCCGGTATCATGTGGACGTGGAGACACCTCACTGAAAATCACCTCATTGCCTTTAATAAACAACTCAACGCCAAACAGGCCATAACCGCCCAGGGCCTCGGTGATGGTTGCGGCAATACGTTGTGCATTGTCTAGTGCAGGCTGCGACATTGGCTGGGGCTGCCACGATTGTTGGTAATCACCCTCTTTCTGTAGGTGGCCAATAGGAGCACAAAACACCGTTCCATCACGGGTGCGTGTGGTTAAAAGCGTGATTTCATAATCGAAATCTACCATGCCTTCTACAATGACTTTACCGCTGCCGGCACGCCCACCCTGCTGCGCGTAATCCCAGGCAGACGCTATCTCGTCGGGGCCATCGAGCTTACTCTGGCCTTTGCCAGACGAACTCATAATCGGTTTAACGAAACAGGGAAAACCAATGCTGGTAACGGCCTGCCGGAAGCTTTCAAGACTTTCTGCAAAGGCGTATCTGGAAGTGGGCAAACCGAGGGTTTCTGCAGCCAGTGTGCGGATCCCCTCACGATTCATTGTCAGTTGGGTCGCGCGGGCGCTGGGAACGACATGAAACCCCATCTCTTCAACTTCTACCAGCACGTCAGTGGCGATAGCTTCTACCTCTGGTACGATATAATCAGGTTTCTCTTCCAGAATTGCCGTCTTTAACGCCGCGCTATCCAGCATGGAAAAGACCCGATAACGGTCAGCTACCTGCATAGCGGGTGCATTCTTGTAACTATCACAGGCAATGACCTCACAGCCAAGTCGCTGACACTCAATAGCCACCTCTTTGCCGAGTTCACCACTTCCCAGCAACATGATCCTGGTAGCTGAAGAGGTAAAAGGCGTACCGATACTAGTCATGATGTTTCCTTCTCTCTGGCTGGCGGTAATACCCAGTAAACCCCTTTAAATTCGGCAACGGGCGTGTCGTCATCGAGAATGTCGACCTGCAGGATAAAACGCGACTTTTTGCGCTTTTCCAGTAATGCAAATTTCCCCGACAGGGTTTCGATATTGCACAATGCCCGCGGTTTCATTGTGATAGGCTTGTGGTAATGAATGTCGCCGTCACCCAATACGATATCGCCGTCTAGCTGTCGTTCTTTTAACTGCAGGTAAATCATTCCCCACCCAGTGAGGGTAGCCAGAGAAAAAATGCTGCCAGCAAACATGGTGCCGTGAATATTGATATTTTTGTTTAGCGACGCCCGGGTCTCAAGGGTTCGTCCGGTGAACTGGTGGAGTTTGATTCCCATGTGCTCGGTGATGGGGATAGTGTCTGACCAGGTTTGTTGAAGTTCAGTACACCATTTTGGATGCAGAACCAGCGTGTCGATGGCGGTAAGCTTTTTCACCATTTGCTGGCGCTTTAGCAGTCCAAGCTCGTTGGGCGCCTCCCGCTCAATAATAAAGCCACAGCCGGAGAAAAACGGAATGGAGATTTCACGGCTATTCGTGACCGCACGAATCGCCCCCTGTTCACGCGCTACGTTTTCCAACGCACCCAGTATCATCTGGCCAAGGCCTTTTCGCTGGTGATCACTGTGCACTGCAATATGGCGGATTTGGGCTTCTTCGGCAGTATTCATGTGAACGCGGCCACAGGCGACGATAGTGCTTTTTCCGTCGACAATCATCCGGTGCTCAGCAACTTGCTCATACTCATCTTTTTCTGAGCCCGGAGGGAAGTTCCATGGCTGGCGTAAATATTGCCAGCGAAAATGATAGTAGGCCTCTAGCTCTTCTTCTGTTTGAGGAGTAACCACTTTGAACACGATATCAGCGCTCTGCGTTAATGAGTCAGCCCCCATTTAAACGCAAGCAGCCACCGCTCACAAGGGAAATTCTGATATTGTCAGGAGCGCTGGTCGCAGCTGACTGCGTGCAGAGCTGATGTAATTATCTGCAAGCGAATGGCAGCGGTACACGGGCGGGTCGCTACGCGATGCACTGTCAGAACTGAAACTCAAAGGTGACTGGTCCGTCATTTACCAGCGAAACTTGCATATCGGCACCGAACTGACCGGTTTTCACTGGCACGCCCTTACCTTCTATTGCTGCGATAACGTCCCGGTAAATTTTTTCTCCATGTTCAGGCGATGCGCCACGTGAAAAGCCAGGACGATTCCCCTTCTTCGTATCTGCTACCAGGGTAAACTGAGAGACAACCAGTACACTGCCGCCGATCTGCTGAATATTCAGATTCATTTTGCCATTGTCGTCTGCAAAGATCCGGTACTGGCAGATCTTCTGAGCCAGTTTCTCGACTTGCTCTGCAGTGTCATCTTTTTCTACACCAAGCAGCAGCAGGATCCCTTTATCAATGGCACTTATCTCACTGTTATCGACATCCACACTGGCTCTCGATACCCGTTGTATTATTCCAATCATTTATTCCGCTCTCTGATAAATCTGGACATATCCCGCGTGGCACGGCAAAGCGCGTAGGCGATGCCGGGTTCTGAAGTACTGTGACCCGCGTCCGGTACCACCACCAGGTCACTGTTCTCCCAGGCCTTGTGCAGGCTAAATGCAGCACTTGATTTGCAAATCATGTCATACCGACCATGTACGATTGTCGCAGGAATATGAGCAATTTTCTTTATGTTATCAAGAATATAGTTTTCGGGGATAAAACAGTGATGGGAAAGGAAATGGCATTCTAATTTGGCGAGGCTGGTCATTAGCGCAATAGGGTAGTGCGACGTAAAATCACCGGTGCCAGGAGGTAGTGATAATCGCGACAACCGCTCCTCCCACACATACCAGCGCTTCAATGCGGAAAGCCTGGTAACTTCACTTTTTGCACTGAACTCAGCGCGAAAGTGCTCACAGATTGATTCTGTAGTGAGAGGCTCGGGTATGCGGTCAATAAACTGCGCATAAAATTCCGGAAACAGCTGTGCGGCTCCTCCTGAAGGAGACAAAAACCAGTCTCTGTCTTGTTGCCTTCCAAGGAATACACCACGCAAAATAACGCCGCTGGCCGCTTCAGGATTATCCAGCGCGCTTAACAATGCCAGCGTGGCGCCCCACGAACCGCCAAACACCACCCACCTGTCAATACCCAGAAAGCGGCGCAGCCGCTGGATATCTCCAAGACTATGCTGCGTCGTGTTATTTTGCAGCGAGCCAAACGGCTTAGAGCGACCGCAGCCGCGCTGTTCAAAACCAATGATGCGGTATCGGTTGGCATCAAAGAAACGCTTATAGTTCGGTGACAGGCCCGCGCCGGGGCCACCATGCAGATAAAGTACGGGGATCCCATCGGGGTTGCCACTGACTTCGTAGTACAGCGAGTGGCCATCGTCCGTGTCTAAAAACCCGCTATCTGAACAGCCAATATCAGGATAAAGTCGTTTCATTTTATTTCAGTGCGTTGTATGACTGAGTTTTTTGGTTTAGTTTACATAATGAATCATATTCTGAGAGTAATTGCGAGGAAGTTAATATGGCAGGTCAGGGATCCGGTGGTAATGTTATTGCAGCGGTATGTAACTTTTTTATCCCGGGGCTGGGTCACCTCGTCCAGGGACGCATACTCGGTGCCTTATTTTTCTTCATTGTGGTGGGTGTGTGCTACGCGTTGGCGGCTACGGTTTTCCTTGCGATCCTTTTCTGGCCACTTGGCGTAATTTTCCACATCTGGTCCATCATTAGTGCCGCACGTTATCGCGGCAGGGAAACGTTATGAGATTACACAGTTTAAAGGTTGCGCTGGTTTCAGCAGCCTTTTTGACTCTTTCAGGCTGCCAGTCGGCCTATTATGCGGCGTGGGAGAAAGTTGGCGTTGAGAAACGTGACATCCTTGTTGACCGCGTAGAGAATGCGAAAGAGTCACAGGAAGACGCGCAAGAGCAGTTTAGTTCTGCACTTGAAGAGTTCAGCGCACTTATCAACTTTGATGGTGGCGAACTTGAAGATGTCTATAACGAGCTCAATAGTCAGTTTGAAGACAGCCAGGCAGCAGCGGAAGAAGTGAACACGCGAATCGATAACGTGGAAAGCGTTGCCGAGGCGCTGTTTGATGAGTGGGAAGATGAACTGGAGAAATACCAGAACGACTCACTTAAGCGCGATAGCGCCAATAAGCTTCGCGATACCCGCCGTCGTTACGAAACTATGATTAAAGCGATGCGTAAGGCTGAAAGCCGTATGGATCCTATCCTGACGGCGTTTCAGGATAATGTGCTGTATTTGAAACACAATCTGAATGCCAGCGCGATCGGCGCGCTGCAAGGCGAACTTAATGAAATCCAGGGTGATGTGCAGCAGCTTATTCAGGAAATGAACGATGCAATCGCCGAGTCCGATGCTTTCATTAATACGCTGAAAAACTAACGCTGCCGATACAATCTATCTTAATAAAAAACGTTGTGCAGGTGCCAGCTCATGGTTATTTGTGCAGCGTTTTTTGCTGTCTTGCTGCCGATATTACCGTCGCAACCCGTTAGAAGACCATCCTATGTGGTATTGCGGCACTGGCCGACAGTACACGGGGAGTCACATTAACAAGACGGACACCGTGCTGGGGCAATGTCAGATGCCGCCTCAGTTTACGAAAGTTGATTACGCTTTCATTGATAAACTGACTATTCGCCTTTACCAACAATGCTTCAGACAGCCGCCCCGGGCGTGCGCAGTGCAGTAAAATTGCGGTGCAGCAGGCCCAGAGCGTCAGACGAAGGCTGTTATCATTCTTCAGCTATTTTTCTGGGTTCGTCTTCAGCCCTGTGGCTGTCAAAGGTATCTGCTATCGAGCAGGTAAATTCTGCGCCCAGTAGAACCACTATCCAGGAAAGGTACACCCACAGAAACAGAATAGGTACTACCGCCAGAGCGCCATATATGAGCTGATAGGAGGGAAAGCTTGTGACATACAATGTAAAGACCTGCTTGGTTCCTTCAAATGCCAGCGTGGCAATAAACGCCCCCAGTAGTGCGTGTACCGCATTAACACGTCGGTTAGGAACTACCATATATAAAATGAGAAAGGCGAGCATAGCGGTGAAGCTGGGCACCATACTAAGCAAAAAGGTGCCTAACCCAGGCGTGTACTCTTCAGCAAAAGCGGCAATGCCTACAAGGTAGGAGCTGACAATCACGCTGGATCCAATCAGCATCGGCGTCAGCGTAATGACCATCCAGTAAATGGCAAACGTATAAACGATGGGGCGGTCTGACTGAGTCCGCCATATCCGGTTGAGTGTTTTATCGACGTTCGAAATCAGCAACAATGCCACCATTAGCAGAGAAAGGATCCCGATCGCGCCCATTTGTGATGCGTTACCCACAAATTCGGACATATATTGATGCACCACGTCACTGGCAGTTGGCACGAAGTTGCTGAAAATAAAATGCTCGAGCTTGCTGCGCACAGAGACAAATGCCGGAAATGCCGACATGATCGTGAATGTTACCATGATGAAAGGTACCAGCGAGAGCAGTGTGACGTACGCCAGATGACCTGCCGACATGGCAATATTGTCCTGTCGGCAACGCGCTATAAACACTTTTCCAAAATTGAAAAGCTGCGGCTGCACTTGCTTCCATCGTTCCTGCAGACGGTTTTCACTCACGTCGGACTCCTGAATACCCGAAATTTGCTGTCATCTAGATGGTATACCCCATCTACCCGGTGAGCAATGCGTTTCACGGCGAAGGGGATGTCGGTGCTCTCTCCTTTAACGTCGCTGTGCAGGGCCGGGCCGAAATATCTCCTTGGCAGTATCTTTTTTAATCTCAGAATTTGGTGATAAAATGCCCAGTGATACTGTAAAAATAAATAATAACGATTGCCCGGCGAACCGCTGCATCAGCAGTTATCCACGGTCACGACAGTTACGGCAAGTACATAATGACTCCTGGGCAGATGACTGCCCCGGCTTTACACGGTATCGGTAGTATCAGGTGGTAGTATTGTATGATGCACAATAACAAAAGCAGACTTATTTCATTCCTGCGAGCGTTAAGCGTGTTCGGATGCCTGTATTTTTGTCAAACAGTATCCGCCAGCGACAGCACCGTTATCCGCTTCTATGGCGAGTCCGCCGCCCCTTTTTATTGGGAAGAAGAGGGGGTGGAACAAGGCGCAGTATATGATCTTGCCAACGCGCTTATCGCGCATTTGCATCTGAACGCCACCGTTGAATTACTTCCCTGGGCACGCGCTTATTATGAAGCGGAGCATCATCCGAATGTGGTGCTGTTGTCGGTTCTAAAAACACCTGCAAGGGAAAACGACCTGCAGTGGTTGGGGGTAGTGCACGTGGCAAAAGCGTCGTTTATTCGCCTTCGTGAGAGGGCCGATATTGAAATCTCTGAGTTTCACGATGCCAAAAAGTATCGGGTAGGCACTGTCAGGGGGTACGGTTCTGCAGGGTATTTACAGCGTCATGGCTTTAAGGAATATCAAAACCTGATCTTGGCTAAAAGCCCTACTGAACTGTGGTCGCTTCTATACAAAAAACGTATTGACCTGGTGTTGTCTAATCTCGTGACCGGTAAATATGAGGTCAGTAGTGCCGGGCTCGATCCGATTCACATCGTCAGTGCGGCTGAAGTGGAGCCGCTTAATCTTGAGCTTCAAATGGCAACCGGCCCTGATACTTCCGTAGCGCTGACAGAAAAGCTGAGGGCCGGTTTGGCGTCGCTTAAAGCATCCGGCGAATATCGGCAAATCATGGAAAAGTGGGCGCTGCTGTAGCGGTGGCTTTCACTGATAATGCATTTACTCATAATCGGTGGCCGCTACTTGTTCATTTTACTGGCATAACCGCGTGCAGGTAGTATTGGCAATATAACAATATCCTACCTGCCACTGTTGGCCGCAATAATCTGAACTACAATGTAGTCTCAGGCTCTGAGTCCCAGCATATGACAGATTGCATAGCTAAGCTCACTACGATTCAGGGTATAGAAGTGAAAGTGTTTTACCCCTTCTTTTGCCAGTACCTTCACCTGCTCCATGGCGATATTGGCCCCCAGCAAGTTACGGGTGGTCTGGTCATCGTCGTCCAGCCCCTCATACATTTTGTGCAACCAGCCTGGTACGTGAACATTGGTAAAGCCGGCAAATTTGACCAGAGTCTGATAGTTAGTGACTGGCAGAATGCCAGGAACAATATCTAAATCAATGCCTGCTGCGGCAGCGCGATCACGAAATCGCAGAAATAAACTGGTATCAAAGAAAAACTGGGTGATAGCCTCGCTGGCGCCAGCTTCAGCTTTGCGCTTCAGGTTGAGCAGATCAAACTGCGCATTAGGGGCTTCAGGATGTTTTTCCGGATAGGCTGCCACTGAAATATCAAAATCCGCAACGTCTTTGAGCAACGCGACCAGATCTGAAGCATACATTTCAGTTTTATCTACGCCCTGAGGCAAGTCGCCTCGCAGTGCAACAATGCGGCGGATACCGGAGTTCCAATAATCTTTCGCTATTTGTTTCAGCTCATCTTTGGAGGCATCGACGCAGGTCAGGTGAGGCACCGCCGGCACGCCGGTTTGCTGTTGAATGCGTTTTACGACATCATGAGTCCGGTCGCGCTCACCGCTGTTTGCGCCGTAGGTGACAGACATATAGCTGGGTTTCAGTGGTGCCAGACGTTCTACCGATTTCCACAGGGTTCTCTCCATCTGCTCGGATTTGGGTGGAAAAAACTCAAATGACACATCGATATCGCGTAGCTCAGAGAGCGACTGATTCAATGCATCGATACCTTGTGCGTAAGAAACCATGATGAATACCCTTGTAGACGTTTAGACGTCTAAATTATTTTATATATGTCTAGACGTCAAGCGGTTTACACTGCTCAATTGACCTTTTCGCCACATTGTTTAGAATTTCTCTTCATAACATAAATAAGAGTAGCCCGGGATCCCTAATGGCAAAATGGAACGGAAAGTATATACACCCCTACGCAGAGCACGGAAAAAAGAGTGAGCAGGTAAAAAAAGTTACCGTTTCAATCCCAATCAATGTGCTCAAAGAACTGACGGATGAGCGAACACGCAGACAAATTAATAATCTGCGCCATGCCACCAATTCAGAATTACTGTGTGAAGCATTCTTACATGCATTCACCGGTCAGCCTTTACCAAGCGACGAGGATTTGCGCAAAGACAATCCGAATCGTATTCCTGAAGAAGCCCGTAAGATTATGCAAGAGATGGGTATCGACCCACAGGTCGACGAAGATGCACTGAAATCGTAAGCAGGATTGAGGCGTCGGTGTTAGAAAGTGACGTCTTGCAATCGATGCGTGAAAAGTAAGATAAAGGTGCTGGTCATAACCAGCACCTGTTTTTGTCTTATTCGTAAGAGGCTGGTAGTGATTCCAGTCTTGCTACTCCAGAATCCAGCGCCGCCTGAGCGACGGCTCTGGCGATACGCGAGCACAGACGCGGATCCATCGGCTTGGGGATAATGTAATCTTTCCCAAAGGTGAGCGATTCGCTTTTACTGGCTTTCAGTACCTCTTCAGGAACCGGCTCTTTCGAAATGGCTCTGATAGCTTCTACCGCCGCCACTTTCATTTCATCATTTATTGCCGTTGCCCTGACATCCAGTGCGCCGCGGAAGATAAATGGGAAACACAGCACGTTATTCACCTGATTCGGATAATCGGAACGGCCCGTTGCCATGATTAAGTCAGAACGGACTTCGTGGGCCAGCTCAGGTTTAATTTCCGGATCCGGATTGGAGCAGGCAAAGACAATCGGATTTTCTGCCATCAGACGTAGCGTTTCCGGCGGCAATACATCCGGGCCTGATACGCCGACAAAGATATCAGCCCCGTCCATGACATCATCCAGCGTGCGCTTGTCGGTGTTGTTCGCAAACAGTGCTTTATGTTCAGTTAAGTCTTCGCGGCGGGTGTGAATTACGCCTTTTCTGTCAAGCATATAGATGCGTTCGCGTTGCGCACCACACTTAATCAACAGCTCCATACAGGCAACGGCGGCCGCACCTGCACCCATACACACGATTTTGGCGTCTTCAATATTCTTGCCCTGGATCTCCAGCGCATTCAGCATGCCGGCGGCGGTGACAATAGCTGTGCCGTGCTGATCATCATGAAACACCGGAATTTTGCAGCGTTTGATAAGCTCCTGCTCTATCTCGAAACACTCCGGCGCTTTGATGTCTTCTAAATTAATACCACCAAAGGTATCGGCGATATTGGCTACCGTATTGATGAACTCTTCGGTGGTGCGATGTTTTACTTCGATGTCGATGGCGTCCAGCCCCGCGAATCGTTTAAACAGCAGCGCTTTGCCTTCCATCACCGGCTTAGACGCCAGTGGACCCAGGTTGCCAAGTCCCAGAATGGCGGTCCCATTACTGATAACCGCAACCATATTGCCTTTGGCGGTGTACTGATAAGCCGCATCAGGATCTTCCGCTATTTCACGGACCGGCTCAGCCACGCCTGGGCTGTAGGCAAGAGCAAGATCATCGACTCCCTCGGCGGGTTTGGACAGCTCAACCCGAATTTTTCCAGGGGTTGGCTTTGCATGATAATCAAGGGCGCGTTGTCTAAAATCTGACATTATTTCAAGTGTCCTTCACTGTAGGGGTTGAGGGTGTCTGCCGCCAGCCGTGACATCACTGTCTCATGAAAAAGAGGCGTGCTGTTAATACTTCTTTTTCGTGCTGGTGAACATTACTTGACGGTTTTATTGTCAATAGTGCCTTTGGCGTGCTGCAACTATCAACACGCCATAAATACAGCATAACGTAGCGTTCGCTGTTTTTTCGCGCAACTTTACCACAGCATTATTCACAGAACATATCTGATCAGGCTGTTTAATCTATAATTTATCGGGAACCAAGGCGGGTCTCTAGCGAAGTCTGTCAATATTCGCTATTTATTTTGTTTATGAAATGAGCGAAATATATATCGCTTTTGAATCCAAATGCATAAATGTGAATAATAATGAAAAGAGAATGACGAAGCGTCGCTGGTTTTTACTTTGCTGGTATTGGCTTATAACAAAAGGAAGCCCTGGCTGGTGAAAATTATCGTGACGAATAATTATTACAGACACAAAAAAAGCGCCGGGAAGGCGCTTTTTTTCGTTTGGAAACCAGACTTATTTTTTGCCCAGTGCACCAAAACGCTTCTTGAAGCGATCTACACGACCACCGGTATCAACGTTACGTTGCTTACCAGTGTAGAACGGGTGACATGATGAACATACGTCCAGGTTGATGTCTTTACCCATTGTAGAGCGAACTTTAATGGTATTACCGCAAGAGCAAGTTGCAGTAATTTCAGCGTAATCAGGGTGAATACCTTGTTTCATGGGGTACCTCATTATAAGGCCGTATCGCTATCCAGCCCGAAGCTGAACACCATACGCAACTTAAAAGTTATGCAAAGCACCATGGCCTTGCCGTAAAGAGCGGCGCATATTAATGTAACTTGCCCTCGGGATCAAGCAGTTTGTGTGATAATTAAACGCTCATAAAGCCAGCCAGCATCGCATTTTCAGGCGTTTTTTACAGTGAGTCATTGCACCTGCAAACAGCCAGAAAGGGCGTCTGACGAAGAGGGCGTTGTGACGATCCCGCATGTCGACCTGTGATGCAGCGATGCAGGCAGTCAGCGCGTTGGTATCCGGGTTATGTCCTGTATACTATAACGTTTTCAGTTTCCCGAATTGTAGTGGAGTGCATGCGCATCATGGCGCTAATCGATGTGGCGGTGCCGGTACCGCTCAGACAAACCTTTACCTATCAGCACAACACGGCGCTCAACGCTGGTGTCAGAGTTCGCGTTCCGTTCGGGCCACGCAACGTGGTGGGTATTGTGATGGGGGAGGCAGATGCACAGCAAGACACATCGAAAATCAAAGCTATCAGCGAGGTGCTGGATGACGAACCGGTACTGTCCGGCACGCTACTGACACTATGCAGATGGTTATCTCAATATTATCATCACGCACCGGGCGAAGTGTTGCATACGGTGCTGCCAGTATTACTGCGAAAAGGAGAGGCCGCGATACCAGACGGCGTACTTTTTCTGCATTGCACACAAACCGGTGAGACAACGCAGCCAGATTCGCTAAGCCGCGCGCCTAAACAACAAGCCTGTTTTTCGGCAATAAAAGAGGCGCCGCAGCCCAAAGAGGCAATGCGGCGAGACTATTCTGCCGCCGTGATTAATGCGCTCATAGAGAAAGCGCTGATTTGTGAGAAGCGTCACCCATGGACGCCTTCGCCCCGGCAATTCGTCGCTGACATTACAATGGGCCAGGCGCCGCGGCCTGATCGTGAACAAGCAGTAGCCATCGCGGCAATCACTACACAGAAAGACGCGTTTACCCCCCATTTGCTGGAAGGCGTTACCGGCAGCGGAAAAACCGAAGTATATCTGCAGGCGATTGAACCTGTGCTTAAGGCGGGCAGACAGGTACTGATTCTGGTTCCTGAAATAGGATTAACACCCCAAACGGTTCAGCGGTTTTCTGACCGTTTCGGTATTGAGGTTGGCGTGCTCCATTCGCAGCTCACCGATACCGCCAGGCTGACAGTCTGGCAGCGTGCCAGAGCCGGTGAACTTGGTATCATTATCGGCACACGTTCTGCCATTTTTACCCCCCTGCATAGTCCTGGCATGTTGATTGTCGACGAGGAGCACGACGAGTCTTTTAAACAGCAGGACGGACTCCGTTATCACGCCAGAGATCTGGCGGTATTAAGAGCCAAAGAGGAAAATATTCCGCTGGTTATGGGCACGGCAACCCCGTCGCTGGAAACGCTGAATAATGCCATAGCCGGCCGCTACCATCACTTGCAATTGACGCAAAGAGCAGGTGGTGCTCAGTCGACCCGCCAGCACATTCTGGATATCCGGGATCAGCCACTGCACAGCGGCATTGCCGAGGGGTTACTGACGGTGATGCGTCAACATCTGCAACAGGGCAATCAGGTGCTGGTTTTTGTCAATCGACGTGGGTTTGCCCCGGCATTGCTTTGTCACCACTGCGGTGAAACGGAAATGTGTGAGCGATGTGACCGACCTTTCACGGTGCATCGTTCGTTAAACCGTATGCAGTGTCATCACTGTGCTGCCACGCGACCTATACCGGCGCGTTGCGGTGCGTGCGGCAGTCCCGAACTGGTCACCAGTGGTGTGGGGACTGAACAAGTGGAGCAAGGGCTTGCTACCCATTTCCCGCATGCGGCCCAGATACGTATAGACAGTGATTCAGTGCGCGGAAAAGATAAACTGCAGGGCACGCTCGACGCGATTAATGCCAGAGATTACCAAATCCTTATTGGCACGCAAATTTTATCGAAAGGCCACCACTTTCCACATGTGACGCTGGTGGTGGTACTGGATTGTGATGGCGCGCTTTTCAGTGCGGATTTTCGGGCCGCTGAGAAACTAGCACAGTTGGTGACGCAGCTTGCGGGGCGTGCTGGACGCGCCAGCAAGCCGGGAGAAATGTGGCTGCAAACGCACAATCCTGATCATCCTCTGCTACAGGATCTGGTGCAAAACGGATACGGACATTTTGCCCGACATGCGCTGGAAGAGCGTAAGCTGGCAGCACTTCCTCCTTATACCAGTCAGGTTGTGGTGCGTGCTGAAGCCGTAGAGGGCCGTCTGGCTTATGATTTTTTAAGTGGATGTCGGCATGTGCTTGCCGAATACGGTCATATTCAGTTGATAGGTCCGATGCCCGGTCTGATGGAAAAGCGACAGGGACGTTACCGGTTTATCCTGCTCTGTCAAAGTGACAAGCGAAAACCGCTGCATGATGCTGTGCGCATTGCTTTGCCCTACATGTCCAGTCAGCCTCAGGCCAGTCGCGTTCGCTGGTCGGTGGATGTAGACCCAACGGATTTTAGTTAAGCAGCCGCTGTCGGTATCAGGGGAAGCTATTATTTAAGCGGTCATTAAAGCACAAAACCAAAGTGATGAAACGGGCTCAGAGAGTGCCGGGCCTCCGTTACCAAGCTGATTTTCTGTGGCCGTCAAATACTTAGTCATTTTGTTGACAAAGTGGGCAGCAATTAAATGTAATTGCGGTTACACTGGCCATCAGTGCGATGAGGATCCTCATCGGCATCATCAACGCGTCAATGAATTACAGTAGTGGAAAAGTACGCCGTCTATGGCTCAACGTGATTATGTTTCTCGTGGTCGTGCGCCGCAGAAGAAAAAGCAAGCAAAGAATAAAAAGAAACCCGGTTCTCCTCAAATCACACCTTACGCCAGAATCAAGCTGGCAATCGTGGTTATTTTACTGGTTGGGTTTGCAGTGTTTCTCTGGTCGATAAAAGATGCCGCAGAAACGGAAGTGGATGCACCGGTAACCAAATCGGTAGCGCCTTCCGAAGACGAGTTACCGGAACTGCCAGAAGAAGAGTGGGAGTACATCAAAACACTGCCAGGCTATGAAGTGGAGGTTGATGTCGCGGAACAGGAAGCTTCTGATAAACGTTACCTGATGCAGTGCGCGTCGTTCCGTACCCGTTCTCAGGCTGAAGAAATGAAAGCGAAAATTGCCTTTCAGGGACTAGAAGCCCAGATCCGCCCGAGTAGCGGTGCGAATGGCGACTGGTTCAGAGTGATTCTGGGGCCATTTGATTCTAAACGTGACGCCGAACGAGCAAAACACACACTACGGAAAGTGAACATCTCTACTTGCCAAATCTGGTACTGGAACCTGTAAACGCAGGGTATTCTGCTTGTAAACCACGTCAGCACTCGTGACGTGGTTTACAAGTCCGATTATTAACACATCCTCCCGACCTTTTGCATGCCATGCACTGGCGCTGCATTCGATGCATAAACACATGGTCATGATTACTCTGCTCGCTGCATTACCTGTACACTGCATATGCCGCTGATGCCTCTTGTACGTGCAGATATGCTTTCCCTGGCTTGGGCGGCACTTCTGTTTATTCGTTACCGTTTTTTTAACTTCGTCACAATCCAGTGAACCTGGCACATTTCCTTGACGTAACACGGCTTGGAAAAGGGAAGGACGACTTGCTTCGCAAGGGTGTGTTTGTTGCTGCCATTGCGTAGTGATTATTACGTTGTTTGCTGACATGCTGCGTAGGAAGAAGCAATAAATGTCTGCGGCCAAGCCTTGAAAATCGGTACGCTTCCCCCACTTAGTTTTCATTGAAAGTAATCTGATGGTAATAATCTGAGATGCCCTGTGGGCTGCAGTCAGGAATTATTGCCACAGCATGTCACCTTTGGGTTTATGCCCATCCAAAACGGGAGTTTACGTGACTACAATCGTATCTGTAAGACGGGATAACCAGGTAGTAATTGCTGGCGATGGCCAGGTTTCACTGGGTAACACCGTAATGAAAGGCAACGCGAAAAAGGTGCGTCGCCTCTATCACAACAAAGTACTGGCCGGATTTGCCGGTGGTACCGCCGACGCGTTCACTTTATTTGAGCGCTTTGAATCGAAACTGGAAATGCATCAGGGTCATCTTACCCGGGCAGCAGTAGAGTTAGCCAAAGACTGGCGAACCGACCGCGCACTTCGCAAGCTAGAGGCATTGCTTGCCGTGGCTGACGAAACCGCGTCGTTTATTATTACCGGAAACGGTGATGTGGTGCAGCCGGAAAATGATCTTATCGCTATTGGCTCTGGCGGTCCCTACGCACAGGCAGCAGCTACAGCTCTGCTTGCAAATACCGACTTGTCGGCAAAAGATATTGCTGAAAAAAGTCTGAGCATTGCTGGTGATATCTGCGTATACACCAACCACAGTCAAACTGTCGAAATACTGGATTACTAACCGAAAGCGATACGCTTTCGGAGGTGCTACGGGCACCGTTAAATACAAGGGTTACCCATGTCTGAAATGACTCCACGAGAAATCGTACATGAGCTGGACCGTCATATTATCGGTCAGCAGCAAGCAAAACGCGCGGTATCTATTGCCCTGCGTAACCGCTGGCGCCGGATGCAGCTTGACGAAGAGCTGCGCCAGGAAGTGACGCCAAAAAACATTCTGATGATTGGCCCGACCGGTGTGGGAAAAACGGAAATTGCCCGCCGCCTGGCAAAGCTTGCCAACGCGCCATTTATCAAGGTTGAAGCCACGAAGTTCACGGAAGTGGGCTACGTTGGTAAAGAAGTCGAAACGATCATTCGCGATCTGGCTGATATTGCCGTGAAAATGACCAAAGAGCAGGAGATGCAAAAGGTTAAGTATCGCGCAGAGGAAGCTGCCGAAGATCGTATCCTCGATGTGCTGTTGCCACCACCGGAAGATGTGTGGGGGAAAAAGGAAGAAGTGGAAGATCGCGGCACGCGTCAGAATTTCCGTAAGCGGTTACGCGAAGGTCAGCTTGACGATAAAGAAATTGAAATCGACGTGGCACTGCCGCAAATGGGCGTAGAGATCATGGCGCCTCCTGGTATGGAAGAGATGACCAATCAGTTGCAGGGCATGTTCCAGAATCTGTCTGGCTCGCAGAAAAAGAAAAAGAAAATGAAGATCAAAGAGGCGTTTAAGCTTCTTATCGAAGAAGAAGCCGCCCGCCTGGTAAATCAGGAAGATCTGAAAGAGAAAGCGATCCACGCGGTAGAGCAGCACGGCATCGTGTTTGTCGACGAGATTGACAAAATTTGTAAGCGTGAAGGCAACCAAAGCGGTGATGTTTCACGCGAAGGCGTGCAGCGTGACCTGCTGCCGCTGGTAGAAGGATCAACGGTTTCCACCAAGCATGGCATGGTAAAAACCGACCATATTCTGTTTATTGCTTCAGGCGCTTTTCAGATGAGCAAGCCTTCTGACTTAATTCCTGAATTACAGGGACGGTTGCCAATTCGCGTTGAACTGGCGGCACTGGAAGTGGAAGACTTTGTCCGTATCCTGACCGAGCCAAATGCGTCGCTGACAGAGCAGTATATTGCGTTGATGAAGACAGAAGGGGTAGACGTTGCCTTTACTGAATCTGGCATCAAACGAATTGCTGAAGCTGCCTGGCAGGTCAATGAGCGCACAGAAAACATTGGCGCACGGCGGCTGCATACGGTTCTTGAGCGGCTGATGGAAGACATCTCCTTTGATGCGTCTGAGAAATCCGGCGACTCTGTCTCAATCGATGCAGACTACGTCAACGCGCATCTTGAATCGCTGGTAGACAACGAAGATCTGTCACGTTTTATTCTGTAGTGATTTCGGTGTAATCAAGCCATTATTGAAAGAGCCACTTATCGTGGCTCTTTTTTTGGGTAACGAAAAATATCAGAGAGTGACTGGCCGAGCCTCAAGTCCGCGGAGCGGCGTTATGGTTCCAGAGAATAACCACTGGCATTTAGTGCGCTTCTTGCCTTGCGATACAGGCTTCATAACCCGCCGGTGAGAGGCTTATTCACATCTGTCTCTGGCATTCGATGTGTAGTGCCTTAGGTCAGGAGTATATTTGGATGCAGCGTCGCAATAGTTGCGACACCGGATGCCTGACACTTTTGCCTATTTCGTGCATCTTCAACTCGCCAGAAATAATGCAGTCCGTGTCTGCAGATACACCGCGAAAACTCGCACGCAGCGTAGCGCATCCCTTTTACGCTTTGGCGTGGCGACGACCGGCTACTAACTGCTTGAGCAATCTTCCGGTCAGGTCAATACCGGTTTGATTTTCAATAGCCAGAAAACAGGGGCAGGGGTTGGCTTCCAGAAACACAAACTCGCCATTGGTGCGACGACGCCAGTCTATTGCACACCATGTCATACCAAATTGCTGACAAATTGATACCGCAAGACGTTTGACTGCCTCGGGCGTTGGCGTGCGGAAAACCTGTGCGTCAGGATCTTCCCGGTAATCTGCGTTGTCAGAATCAATCTGAACACTAACGACATCATCAACAAATACGTAACTGCGCACATTGGTTCCCGGTATATATTCCTGCAGTGTGCCTGGCGTATTTTCAAGCAAGCGAACTATGGCATCAGGTTCGCGCTCGTTTTCATTTAACAGTCTGGCCGTAGCACCGCCGCGGACGGGTTTGAAGATAACCGACGGGTAGTTGCGCGCAAATGCGCGGGCAATATGCTTTTCGTTGCCTATGTAGGAGTCGGGTATGGTTGCGCCGGCCCGTTGTGCCATATTCAGCTGAGCGGGTTTACATTGATGTGCGCGGATTGCGTGTATGCTGTTGATCCAGCGAATGCTGTCAAACAGGAAAAAGCTCTGTAGCGTACTTGCCTGATCACGCGCCACCAGACTGGCTGCAGCATCATCAGGGCGGCAGTTTATCGGGCTACGGTACTGGTGCCAGTATGTCGCCTCGATGGTGGAAAATGTCAGCGACGTGCCGTGAATATGCAGCATTCCATCGTGATAGCATGGGTCGTAACTTAAACACCAGGTCGTACCAAAAAGCGCGGTGTCTACTATCCATGGTTGTAATCCTGCGTCTGTGACTGCCGCAGCCATATGCTGGATCTGTGGGTCTGACGCCTGACCCAGTAGTACAATATTGTTTTTCATAGAATTCGGGTGGTGTCGTAATTGACAACCACCCCTCACTTATCAGGCCAGAGTGTCCGGCAAATCGCCACCGTCCTCGCCCAGGGCCAGTGTGTAATACACCGGTGGCGTAATCGGTTTTATAGGCTCACCAGGAACGGGGAAGGGAATTTTGCCACCGCTTACTTCAATGGCTTCTGATTGTGCAAGTTCTGTGAGAGTAGGTTTGATATTCATTTTGAACATTCCTTGTTTAGGTTTTAGGTAATGCTGCATCCGTTGCAGTAATAAAATCATAAATGGTGTTGCTGGCATTGTCGCCTGTACCGGAGGCGGTTTTATTACCGCCTGACCGATGCGACGACTTATGCTGAGTGGCTAATCGGTTGATACAGCAACCGGAAATAGCTGGCCATCAATGCCGCACGGTTTCGAATTTCCAGCTTCCGGTAAATATTTGCGCAATGAAATTTCACCGTTCGTTCGCTGATAAACAGCTGGTTAGCAATCGTTTTATTTGGCAGGCCTTCCATGATCTTGTGGGCAACCTGCAGTTCACGTTTTGACAGTTGCGTGAGTTTTTCATCCAACACTTCTGTAGTAAGCATAATGCTCTCCTTGTTATTTGCGTATCGGCTCTAGGCCGGTTGTGGTTGTACCTGCGTCAAACCCTCTGACGACAGCGAGTACACGGTATCAGCCATCGCGATAGTTTGCGGGCGATGCGCTACGATGACGCGCGTGATACGCAGCGCCTTCAGGTTTTCATTAATTCTTGATTCATTGGTAACGTCTAAATTGCTGCTGGCCTCATCGAGAAACAGGATGGCAGGCTGCCGGTAAAGTGCTCTTGCCAGCAATACGCGCTGCAACTGACCGCCACTTAGCGCACTGCCCATGTCACCGACCAGCGTCTGGTACTGCATTGGCATGGCCATGATGTCTTCGTGAATGCAGGCCATTTGTGCTGCAAACACCAGCTTTTCAGGATCGGGATTATCTTCAAAACAGCTGATATTTTCGGTCAGCGTACCGCTTAAGCAGCAGTCATCCTGCATCACCGACGCGACATGTTCGCGTAACCAGCGTGACTCGCAAACCTTCATACCGTCTACGGACACCTCTCCCTCGTCGGGCGTGAACAATCCCATCATGCACTTTAATAAGGTGGTTTTACCGCAGCCGCTGGCACCGACGATAGCGATCATGAAGCCAGGTGCGATATCCAGCGAGACGTTGCTGAAAACCGGCGAGTCACTTGCGCTGTATCGGTAGCTAAGTCCTGTTATAGTCAGGCGCCCCTGTGTCGCTGACAGCGATTGCGATTGCGCAGCACCACCTGAATGGCTGACCTCGGCCGGAGAAAACACAATGTCCGACAAGCGATCGAAATGTACGCGCAACATATTGTATTCAATAGCATGGTTGATGAGACTGTCGATGGCCCCGGTAAAGCGGTTTTTGTAGGCAATAAACGCATATAGCATCCCCACGGATAACACGTTGTCCATAACCAGCGTGGCAGCCACATAAATGATAATAATGTTTTCCAGCCCAAACAGGATCTGGTTAACAGTCTGCGCACCGATATCCCATTTGCCGAGGCGAATATCGGTATTGAGCGTGGACACCAGCCGGTTTTGCCACTGTCCTTGTCGCCGGTTTTCCTGATTAAAAATGCGAACCGGCTGAATGGCGCGTACAGACTCTATGAAATGCGATTGCTCCTTTGCCGCAATATCGATTCTTTCTGCCGTGAGTTTGCGCATTATCGGGGTCAGTAAGATGCGAACGAGGGCGTAAAGCATCATGATAGCGCAGACTATCCAGGTCAGCGTGGGTGAGTAAATTGCCATTACTACCAGGGTCACTATGGCCATGACACCATCCAGTAAGGCGGTCACAAGTCCAGTGGTAAGAAACTCACGGATCTGCGAGAGGGAGCCGAATCGCGAGACAATATCGCCAACGTGGCGGCGTGAGAAAAAGTCCAGCGGTAACCGCAATAAATGCTGAAACACATTCGCCGACATCTGAAGCTGCAAACGTGATGACAGCGACAAAATGACCAGTCGCCGGATAACGCTGGTTAGCGTCTCCACGCACAACAACAGTCCAAATCCGAGCGCCAGGACTAACAGTAAGTCCCGTTGTTGTCGCAGCAGTACGTCGTCGATCACGGTTTGCATATAATAAGGTGCAGCAATAGCGAATAGCTGAAGCAGTGCGGACAATGCGAAGAGCACCAGAAGGCTGCGCTTTAACCCGGTTATTTTTTCCCAGAAATGGCGCATCGTCAGTGAAGGCGCTGGCGATGCCTGCGTAAACGAGGAGTTCGGCGTCAGCTCAAGCGCGACACCACTAAAGTGATTACTCACATCCTCCCAGCCCATGCGCCGCTCGCCTTTCGCAGGGTCGTGGATCACCACGCCTCTGCGTGTGACCTTCGTCAGCACCACAAAGTGCTGCAAATCCCAATGCAAAATAGCGGGCAGGGCCAGTTGGTGCAGGTCTTCGGGCTCGGCCTTTAACGCCCGTGCAGACAGCGACAGGTGTGAGGCAATGTCCATCAGCCCCTTTAGTGTCGCGCCGCGCATCGACATACCATGGTGTTGTCTGAGTTCGGTCATATCCAGGCCGGCACCATGGTATTGAGCTATCATGCACAGGCAAGCAAGCCCGCATTCTGCCGCCTCGCTCTGGAATACCACCGGCACGCGTCGATGGTCGCCAAGCTTAAGCCGACGTACGGGTAACTGACGGGGGAGTGCTGTCATATTATATTCTCCCCGCCAAGGTATACAGTGGTTCAAACAACCACTCAACAATCGTTCGATGGCTAAGTGTTACGTCTGCCGTTAATGTCATGCCGGGCTTTAACCTAACAGCCTGACCATAAGCTTCCAGCATATCAGAGTGGAGGGATGCCTTTACCAGATACGCTGGCTCATTGACGGTAACAGGCGCACCGGTAAGCTCGCCGGGGAGGATCACAGACGCAGAAATCCCTTTTATCCGTCCCTGATGCATGCCGAACTTCTGATAAGGGAACGCATCATAGCGAATCGACAGGGACTGTCCTTCGGCTACAAATCCGGCTGCGCTTACCGGTACCAGTAACGTGGCTTCGATATCAGCATTCGCTGGAATCATACTGATAACCGGCACACCTGAATCGACAAACTGACCGATACCTACGGTTACAGCGGTGACAATGCCATCCCGTGGCGCTTTGATAACTTCTTCCTGTGAAGATTGCAAGCGCGCAATCTGCTGTTTTATCTGGCTTTTCTCATCTTCTAATGTGCTTACGGTGTCCTGATAGCGTTGCGGTAACTGGCGAAGCGTAAATTGCTGTTCGGTAAGCGTTTGAGAAGCCCGGTGCCAATCCCTCGTCAGTTGTTTGATTTCCTGTGTAATTTGCAATTTGCGCGATTCAAGCTCGTCCACTTCATATCGGGCGGTATGCCCAAGGCTAGCCAGCGTATCCAGTTGCTGGCGTTGTCGGGAAGTCAGTGCAAGGCGCGATGCTGTTAGTGACTTCAGTTCGTCGATACGCGTAAGATCGTCTTTGAGAGTCTGAACGGCAGATTGCTGTTGCCGCATTTCATTTTTATGCATGGCATGTGCACGCACTAGTTTTTCCTCAAGCCGGTCAAGCTGCGCCTGCAGCTCTATCAGCAATGTGTCTTCCATGGAGTCACCCGATAGGAGACTACGCGCGTTGTCCACACTGAGTAGCGGCGTCCCTTTCATGACTTTCTCACCTTGCGATACCAACACCTGATTCACCCTCCCACCATGGGATTGCGAATGTAGCCGGATCAGTCCTTCTGAAGGTACTACCCATCCGGTCACGGTTTCACGGCGGCTGAATTCCTGAGTGAACAGATAGACTGTGACTGCAACCAGCCAGGCGATGATGAGTAAAGTGACAAGCTGAGACGATAGTGATGGTGTGACCAGCACGCTGCCTTCAAGTCGCTTGCGCTGATGCTCAACAGCCTGTTTTCTGAAAAGTGACGTTCGCATTATGATTGTTATTCCTGTATTCGCAGTAGAGTCTCAATGTGGTACCCGGTGTGTCACTTCCATGGTGACTGGAGAATCCCTGGCATCGTAATCCCTGACGCCTCCTTTTTTTGCTTGCCGGGTACCCACTGAGAATTGTCAGTCATCCTTGCTGACGTGGTTCAGATTAGATTCTGCCGTTGCCCGGTGCATTGCACTTGGCGCCAACCTTCAGGTCAGTTCAGGTCAGGCCTGTTTTTGGCCTATTTCTGATAGTCGATGTCCCATTTGTGAAAGTATTTGGAGGTTTGCAAAAGAAGAGAAACGAGCTGAAATCGGCGAATAAAAGATGTTGCGAGAAAATCAAACAGTTGTATAAAGTCTGTGCTATAAAATCATTTACAATAACATTTCCGCACATACTGTGACGGGATTCGGCGGTAAGAAGGACTCGATATGTTTGTACCCAGCATACTTCTCAAGCAACTTTATACGCATGGCAGTCTCAAAAAAACGGAAGATGGCCTGACGTTTATGCTTAAAAACCGACTCAAGGATGCCACGCTCAAAGAGCTCAAATGGATATCACTGGACGGCGAAAAAATCCCTGATGATAAAATTACCTTGCAGGTTGGCCCGGACACGCTATTGAGTGTGGAAGAGCTGAACAATGCTCAGGGGACAGACTTTGCGCTTAAGCAGGTCATCACGGTGTATCTGAAAATCGATGAACAGATCAGTCCGGAAAAACGCAAAATCGGCATTTCCTTCTCAGCTTCGCCGTTTGGCAAGCTCAAATTTGAAGTGGAAGACAATGTCTCCGAGGCGACATCTTCGAACGGTCATATTCCACGCGACTCGCATGATGACTATGGTCCTGCTGTTATCTCCGAACGTCAGAAGTATTTTGAGGCCCGTGCAAGCGGAAAAATTAACCACGTGGGTAAATACTCGATTGACCCGAATGAGTTAAAAGGCAACATTGAGCACTTTATTGGTGTCGCCCAGGTGCCAATGGGGATTGCGGGCCCCCTCAAAATTGACGGTGAATACGCGAAAGGCGAGTTTGTGGTTCCGCTGGCGACTACTGAGGGTACCTTGGTAGCGTCCTATAACCGTGGGATGAAGCTGTTGAATATGAGTGGCGGTGTCAAAGCAACGGTAGTGGATGACGCTATGCAGCGCGCCCCTGTGTTCGTGTTCTCAGATGCCCGCGGGGCTCGGGATTTTGTTGCCTGGGTTCAGAAAAATATCGACACGATCCGCGAAGAGGCCGAAGCGACATCCTCGGTAGCAAAACTGACATATATCGATCATTTCCTGTCTAACAAGTTTGCCTTTTTGCGCTTTAATTACCGCACCGGCGATGCGGCCGGTCAGAACATGGTAGGGCGCGCCACGTTTGCCGCCTGTGGCTGGATACTGGATCATTATGACGGTATCGAGAACTTCTATCTTGAATCTAACTTCGCGACGGATAAGAAAGCCTCACAAATTAATATTATGCGTACCCGTGGTAAACGGGTAACAGCGGAAGCCACAATCAAACGCGAACATTTGCTCAGCGTGATGCGTGTTGATCCCAAGCAAATTGATTATCACGGCAGAGTAGCAGGCGTGGGCTCGTTTCTCTCCGGGGTGAACAATACCGGGTTGCATTCACCGAACGGCATCACGGCGATGTTTATCGCAACCGGACAGGACGTGGCAAACGTGTCAGAGTCGTCTGCGGCAATCATGTACTCTGAATTAACGGATGAGGGCGATTTGTATCTGTCGATCACAATACCGTCACTTATAGTGGCAACCTATGGCGGCGGTACGGGAATTGGTACGCAAAGGGAATGTCTGGAACTGATGGATTGTTACGGGCGCGACCGGGTGTACAAGTTTGCTGAAATCGTAGGTGCGGTGGCATTGGCGGGTGAAATTTCATTGGCCTCAGCCATTTCATCATCAGACTGGGTGTCCTCGCACGAGCAGTATGGCCGTAACCGGTAATCAGCCAGCTTTCGAGCCCTGTGAGCAACGCGGGTGAAGCGCCGGCGTGAATGAAAAGCAAATAAAAAGGCCGCCAGTGTTTTCACTTGCGGCCTTTCTCTTTTCAGCCAGTGAGGCTGCAACGTAAACGCATAGCACGGTGTGCAAATTCTGGCAGGGATGCTGCGATACCTGCCAGATACCGGGCTTAATGTTCCCAGTGATATTTATGCGCTTTGGCTTCCACTTCTGTTGCCGTTTCCTGTGGCATAAAGGTGGCGTTGTCCTCTTCAAAGAAGAACGGCTGACGTTTTGTCTTGCTACCCACTTCATTCATGGTTGCGGCCTCAAAAACGCGGCCGTTAATCACGGTGTATTCGACGTATTCGCTACGACGAATATCGTCAAGCACGTTGCCGTCCATGACCACCAGGTCCGCCAGTTTGCCTTTCTCGATACTGCCGATGTCATCACCCATACCTAAGTGAGTTGCGCCATCGATGGTCGCGCCACGTAGCGCTTCCCACGGCGTGAACCCGCCCTGGTTCATGATCCACATCTCCCAGTGGGCGGCCAGTCCTTCGCGCTGACCGTGAGCACCAATGTGTACGCTTACCCCATTATCACGCAGCTCTTTCGCGTAGCTGGCAACATTCTGGTGGTTGTACTGGTTATCTGGCGCAGTAGGGCGGCGAATCGCTCTGCTGTCCAACATGAACGACGGCGTATAGCGAAGCAGACGAGGGTTTTTCCACACTTCGGTGCGATCGTACATGTATTCTTCACCCATCATGCCGCCGTACGACACCACGAAAGTGGGGGTATAGCCAAATTCAGTGGCTTTCCACAATTGGGTAAGATCATCATAACCACGGGGGATTGGAATGCTGTGTTCCAGGCCGGTATGACCGTCTACCAGCATTGAGATATTCTGCTGGTATTTACCGCCACCTTCTGGCACGACCATCATATCCTGATTTTTGGCCGCCCACAGAACCTGCTGACGCTGATCGCGACGAGGCTGGTTGTAGCTTTTTACCGAAATCGCTCCGCTGTCTTTTAAACGCTCAACGTGGAAATAGGCATCGTCATAATCGTTGATGATGGCTTTATAACCCAGCGCTTCAGCACCGTAAAGGATAGTTCCGGTAGAGTAAATGCGCGGTGCCACGATATCACCAGTACGCTGCAGCTCAGAAGCGGCAAAGATTTCAGTAGTATCGTTAGACGGATCGTGGATAGTCGTCACTCCAAATGCCAGATTCGAATATTGCATCCAGTTCTGATCCGGAATGATTTCATTGCGACCCTGTGCACCGTGTGCGTGGGCATCGACCAGCCCTGGCACAATGGTTTTGCCGCTGGCATCAATCTGCATGGCGTTGTCAGGAATACGGACATCGCCTACTTTGCTCACGGCTTCAATGCGGTTGTCTTTAATCAGTACGACGCCGTTTTCGATGATTTCCTGGGTGTTGTCAGCATCGCGCATGGTTACGACGGTACCGCCAACCAGTGCCTTGTAACCTGAAGGTTTGTCAGCATCCGCCTCGAACGACAAATCAATGCCTTTTTCTTCCGGCTCAGGCAGAGTTTCCGGGCTACCCTCAACAAAGGCAAAAGCTTCTTTCAATCCTCTTTCATAGTAATGTGGACCATGGAACCAGCCAACGCGGGTATTATCCGCCGACCAGCTTAAGTATTCACCGGCGCGCGCGGAGAGCTGAGTAACCGGTAAGGAGGTCATCGACGGGCCGATAGTAACTTTCTGGCCATTTTCTACAAAAGGCGCCACATACGTTTTAAACTGATGTACGAACGCGACCCACTTTTTGTCGTGAGATAAACGGTACTCGCTTACCTCATCGCCACCGTATAGGTGTGTGCGTTTATCGTTTCCCTCCAGATTCACAGAGCTTAACTGGGTTTCGGGATATGGCGTACCACCGACGGACTCGGTGAAGTAAATCCGCGAATTGTCACCAGCAAAGTGCGCATCAAAGCCGCTTTCTACAATCCGTTTGCTTTCGCCAGACTTAAGGTCAGCCACGTAAATGCCAGGCTCAACCGAGTATTTAGGATCCAGCAGATAACCACCGGTAAATTTACGGTATACCACTTTCTTGCCATCGGTTGAAAAAGCAGGCTCGATGTAGTGACCCGGCTTGTCGGTGATCACTTTACCCTTGCCGCCTTTTGCAGAGACAACGCGTACCGCGCCTTGCTGATCGTCACTCCAGGTGGTGTAGACAATCGACTTACCGTCGTTAGAATAGCGCGGGTAGTACTCACCGTGCTCATCCTGGCTGGTCAGGCGTTTGATCTTGCCGGATTTTAAGTCGCGCACGTACAGTTTGCCCAAGGCCTGAAACAGGACTGATTTACCATCGGGTGAGGCTTGCGACCAGCGGATCATGCGCACATCAAACTTATCCGGCGCGACATCTACATCAAAGCGCAGCGCATCGGCGTACTTCAGTGTGGCTTCAACCGATACGTCAATATCGGCAATGGACTTACTGTCGACATCAATTTTGTGGAATTTGCCGCCAGTCCAGTACACCAGTGCGGATGAATCCGGCATCCAGTCGAAGTAGGCGAAATACCCTTCAGAGCCGAAACCTTCCTGCATGTCACGTTCTAAGGTCAGCGTCAGCGGCTTTTCAAGGCCGGTTTCAACATCTTTGATAAACAGTCCGGTACGGTCTTTCACACGGCGGACAAACGCCACATATTTCCCGTCCGGAGAAGGAGTTGGGACAACCGCGCCACCTGTGCCACTGATATAGCGTTCTTCTTCACCGGTTTCACGGTTATAGCGGGTGATGGCGAAAATACCTTCCATGGGGTCACGGTTGTATTCAAACTGACTGCCACCCACAGTATTTTGCGTGTAATAAATGTATTTGCCGTCGGGGGAGAACACCGGATCCGCGATGTTTTGCTGGTCGCTCTTGCCATGTACCCGCGCTTTGATCTGTAGACCGTCACCGCCTGTGTGGTGATACATCCAGATTTCTCCGGCAGGAATACTGCGGCTGGACATGATGCCTTTGGTCACAACGAGGTATTCGCCGTCCGGACTCCACTTAGGAGAATGAATGAGGTTATTTTTTTCTTTCGTTACCTGAGTCAGATTTTCGCCGTTGCTGTCCATTACCCACACATTGGATACGCCGCCACGGTCAGAGATAAACGCAACTTTGCTGCCATCGGGTGAAATAGCAGGGTGGATGTTCCAGGCAAAATCCTGTGTCAGCGGGCTGGCATCACCGCCTGTTACCGATACCTTGTAAAGGTCGCCCAGCATGTCGAAAACCATATATTTGCCATCAGGAGCGATATCCAGGCTCGACCAGGTTGTTTCGTTGGTCTTGATGGTGACTTCATTGAGCGCAAAAGGCGGGTTAAGCACATCCCACTCTTCCACATTATATTCTGACGCTGTCGTGTCGTCTTGCGCCAGCGCAAAGGATGACGAGCCAAACGAGAGGCCCATCATCGCCGCCGCCAGCAGCGTTTTAGGTGTTTTAATCATTCTCTGGATCCAACTTCTTGTATGGGTTTTATTATTCGCAGGGGGCTTTTACGTTTCACCGCTGCGTTTTCATTATCAGTGCCATCTTAAAGTATCCCTAGTTGTGGGGGATTGCAAAACGCGACTAACGGCAAAATGTATATGATGAGTGTCTTTTCTCCAACCGCTCACTGCCGTCAAGCGTCCGCGAACGAAAATCACAGGAATCGGTTGCAGTCAGTGAATACCGCGTTAGGTGACGTAAATCTGCCGGCGTAAGAGAGACGCAGCTTAGGTTGCTGCTTAATGAAATGTGAACAGGTCTGTAACCGCTAAGATGCTTGCGACATTAGGCTTGCGAGTAAGAACCGCCGCGTCTTTCTGCAGAACCTGAATTGAAGCGGTATACTTCCAGGCTTGCTAGGTGACGACAGACTTATTAACACCTGTGCTAATCAACAGAAGGGAAATCGGGTTGTGCGTCATCAGGATATGCCTGCTTAATCGCAGCAAATTCATCAAAATGATCCAGCAAAATATCCACGAGTTCAGGTTCAAAGCGAATGCCGCGGTTAGCCCTGAAATATTCAACGATCTCATCGTCATTCCATGGGCCTTTATAGCAACGTCGGCTTCCCAGTGCATCAAAGACATCTGCTACTGCTGAAATGCGCCCGGCAACATGTATGTTTTTACCCGATAATCCCCGAGGATAACCGCTGCCATCCCAGTTTTCATGATGTTGATACGCAATCTGAGCGCCAAGTTGCAAAATGGGATTGTCTGATTTGATAAGCATTTCATAACCAATTTCAGCATGTTTTTGCATGATTTCGGTTTCATCAGGTGCATGCTTACCGGGCTTATTTAAGATGGTATCGGGTATCCCAACTTTGCCCACGTCGTGAAGCGGCGAGGCCAGCTTTATCATCTCGGCCTGATCATCCGGTACACCATAGTATCCGGCAAGCAGATGACTGATATGGGCCACGCGCTTCACATGACTACCCGTTTCTTTAGAGCGCATTTCTACTGCTTCGCCGATGACATAGGAAAGTTCTTTCTGTGACTCTCGGATGGTCTCGCGCAGTTTCAGGCTTTCGTGTGCTACCGCGATGTGATTGGCAAAATAGTCCAGCAAGTGATGCTGTACCGCCTCTAATGGCTCATCATGCGCTACGTAAAGAATATTCTCTGTGCCCCTGCTGGTGGTAAAATAACCCACAAATTCATCATGATTATGAACGCTGGCTTTGTTTGCCAGGGCTTTGCTGATAGCTCGCTGAATTGATGGGGCCAAGGTGTCAAGCTGGGTATTACACACCACTTCAGCCCCGGTGTTCGCTGCCAGCACTTTTATTTTGTCAGGGTATTTTTGGTTTTCAGGCACGACGGCGCAGCAAACAATTGGGTTGGATTCGATATTCAGCACCACCGAAATCTGATTAAGAATGGCAGAGGCAAACTGCGACAGGGTATCGCACTCAATAAACTCGACCGAGGCGGCGATAATTTTTTCCAGGCCCTGACGATGCCGTTCGATAATTTTTATATCCCGATATCCCCGCAGCGCTGAAAAGATCGAGGCCTTTAAGCGCATCGCTGTCAGTTCGGTCTTATTTTTATAGTCGTTAATATCATAGTCGCGTATTACGCTTTCTTCTGGCGCTTCGCCCGGCTGACCAGTGCGCAATATCAGTCGGATCAGATGGTTTTGCTGCTCATCACGGATCCATTGGACCAGTTCCAGCCCGGCCTGAGAGGTTTCCATAACGACATCGACTATCGCCACGGCAAACTCACGGTTTTTGTCGTTGCTTAAAAGGTTACGGGCTTCTTTGGCCGAACTGGCAAAAGTCAGCGATACCTCTCTGCCGTCAAAGAGAAACTCGCTAAGCACGATTCGGGTAACGTGGTGGACTTCTTCTTCGTCATCAACGACCAGAATTTTCCAGGACGCTTTGGGACTAATAACGTTATCGCTGATTTCATCACTGGCAAATACCAGTTCGTCTTCAAACATAATGACTACCTTATGTGTTTGCAGCTGGCACATGCTAAAGAACAACCAGCCGGCACTGAGTAGAGCCAGTTTTACATTCCAGCAGGACGGTGGATGTGAAGCAGGCATTAATCAGAGCTCTGTCTTTACTATAGGAAGCATTTTTATATTTGCATAAACGCGGATGAAAAAATGTGCCAGAGTTCACCGCCAGATTTGTGCCTGCTGCCTGAGATGCATTTGCAAGCGAGCAAAAGGCCGATGACGTTCGTCGTGACCGTACAGGTGGCAATGGCAGGTAAACGGTATTTTCTCAATTGACTGCTGGCCAGCGCACTCCAGTTTATGTAGTGCGCTATCGCGTTTAACAGCCAGGCTTAAAATAATTGCTACTGCGGCCGGTCGCTTTGGGGCCTGACATGCAAAAAGCTGGCAAAGCGAGGGATGCCATTTCGGGTCAGACCGTAATATTTGAAAGTGATCCAGCTTCCTGGTGGAGGCGGATTGAGTCGCTCGTTATGGCTGAACCCGCTTCCAATTTTAAATTCCATGCCATCGGAAGTTTTGACCATCAACGACCCCATCATGCCTTTGAATTTTCCTTTCCCCGGTAAGTGCGCAATGACTTTTGCTTCGGCGTCATCATAGCGCTTTAGCTTAAGCAAGTGCGGGTTGCGGCCGTGCTGGTAGGTTGCCTGTTTATGATGCAACATCAGGCCTTCACCGCCGTTGGCGATAATGTTATCAAGATGTCGCTCCATGGCGTCGATTGACGTAAAGGCAAGCTGCGGGATCATGCTGAGGTAGGGATTGTCAGTCGCACGAACCACCTCAGACATCTTGTTGACACGGTCAGCGAAAACCAGATCCTCGGCAGGTAAATCGAACAGTTTCATCGTCACCGAGCGCCATCGTTCATCAGGGTGTTTGGTCAGCACAATGGAAGCGACGCGTTCAAACTCGCCGCGCTGAGTCCACAATTCTCCCTCGAGTTCCTGATCAGGCCAGTTCTTAGTAAACCACGGCGGCGCATGAATGGTGTTGCCATTGCGGGTTATCAGTTGTGAGCCCGTCCAGCGAGCGCGAATGCCGTCTAATTTCTCACTGACCAGATAGTGTTGAATATCGACCTGTGCCTGGTAGCGGCTGGCCAGCTGAACCATGGCGGTGTCATTGGGTAGATCGCCCGCCGCAGTCAATGCTGAAAAAAAGCTTAATAATGCTATGCGAAGAAATTGCGTCATAGTTTGCCTCTCCATCCTGGATTAACAGTGTAATTGACAGACAACGCAATAGAACCTGAGCTGAAGACCGGAACTGTGCTATTTACAGTATCTCAGCAAAGTGCCTTTTTATTAGATGAAATTTTGCTGCCGAACTGGCAGATGCTGCTTCCGTGTGCTGTTTGTGCTGGCCCGTTACCACGAAAGTTGCACTCGGATGCCGAAAACAGCGATTGTAGCCGTGGCATCTATTGTATATTCGCCGGAATAACGATTCAGTTTATATGAACTGTGGCTGGTGTTTTGTGTACTCAGAACTTTGTGAACCTGATGAAGCCGAAGGCGCGAACAGACGGGCAATGTGGAATTTATCCTCGTTTTCGTAGCAGACTGAAAGCGGCTACCGCGATTATCCGAGGTCATCAAGGCGTATCGCTTAGCAAGCGGGCCGCCTGTTCTGCTGCATCACAATATGGCTGCAGTATGAGGTCTACCCCTAATTTTTTTAGCGTCTGGGCTTCTTTTTCATTGTTCACCGCAACGGCAATACGGCCTGTAAAGCCAAATTTAACCAGGTTTGAAAATAACTGCCTGCGCGGATCTTCGAATCGTCGTCCCAGAGCATCGCGCGGTAAGGTTGCAACAAACCAGCGGGCGTCTTGCAATGGCAAGTGTGAGAGAAACTCAACATCACTGATATCACCAAAATAACTAAGTGTATTTTTACTCAACCACTGGCGATAGATCTCAGGATTAAAATCGACAACGGCTACGCGCTTATTGGCCCGTAACAGCCGTTCAATGATTTCACTTCCGTAGTTCCCTGCACCGCAAACGATGATTTCCGGGCTGGTAGGAGGGGAGTCATCAGGAGAGTGAAGTTCTTGCCTGCCTCCGGCAAACTCAAAGACTTTGAGCCAGCCGGAGAACCTTTCATAAAGTTGATGGCTAAAGCTAATCATATAAACAGACAGCGCGATGGTTACCAGTCCAACCAGCGTTACCAGCCCCAGTGCCTCATTGTTTAGGTGACCAAGCGAGATGCCCATAGCGATAAAAATAAGTGAAAACTCACTAATTTGCGCTACGGTGAGACCTGCCAGAAAACTGGTTCTGCTTCTATATCCCATGAAGCCCATGATGACCATGACAATCAGTGGGTTGCCAATCAATACAAAGAGCGACAACACGATGGCAGGTAAGAGCTGATCAGCAAGAAGACCAATCTCAAAGTGACTGCCAAGTGAGATAAAGAAAAACAGCAGCAAGAAGTCTCGCAATGAAGCAAGCCTGGTGATAATGGCCTCGCGGTAGGGGGTAGAGGCAAGCGCAATCCCTGCTAATAAGCCGCCGAGTTCCTTACTGAACCCAAACAGCTGTCCTGCTGTCGCGAAAGCCGCAGCTAATGCGACAGCAAAAATCAGCAGCAGCTCTGAAGATTTAGCAACGTGACGCAGGATATAGTCTGCCCAATAGCGTATAAAGAGTACCGTTATTGCTATCATCGCCAGCGCGCTAAGCAGTATTTGCCCGAGTCGGTACCACACATTACTGTCTTGCTGTTCGCCTATGCCCATTGCAGACAGTATCACCATGGCGATAACAACCACGATGTCCTGCACAATCAGAAAACCGATGGCTATTCTGCCGTGCAACGAGTCAACTTCGCGTTTGTCACTGAGCATTTTTACGATGATTATGGTACTGGAAAAAGTCAGGGCTACACCGACATAGATTGCGCTGACAAGGGAGAAGCCCAGCGCAAGACATATACCAAGACCAATAACTGAGGTGAATACAACCTGTCCAATCCCGGTTGCCACCGCCACTTTGCCCATCGACTTTATTAAAGAGAGATCAAGCTTGAGACCAACTAAAAACAGCAGAATTGCGATACCAAGCTGAGCGAGTAGGGCGATATTGTCACTGGAGTGGACAATATCCAGTACCGACGGACCCAGAACCAGTCCTGCGATAATAAAGCTGACAATGACCGGCTGGCGGAGGAAGTGACCTATGAAAGAAATAAGCGCCGTGATCGCCAATAACGCCGTTAACTCAAAAAACGCATTCGCTCGAAGCATTTCAGTAAACGCGTCATAATCCATACAAATCCAGAGAAACCGTTAGCCATCCGATCCGATGAACTAAAAATAGCGCAAGCCCGGAAAAATGCACTATTCTTTGGAAAAGCCAGTCAGAAAAAATGTCACCGGGCAGGTTGCTAAAGACAGGTGTTTGCGGGGCAATGAGCATTGCCGCAGCCTGGTCAATTCAGCAGGTTAGCACCAGACGAGCCTAACTTGATTTGCCCTTGGCTACCTTCACGTCACACGCTTAACGGATAGTATTGTTATGACAAAACACGCGGTTTTGTTGGTTGGGTCGCACAGCTCACCTGTCGATACTCACACCATATTGCAGGCGGCTGAACTGGCTAAGACCGAGGGGGCTCATTTACATTGTTTGTATGTGCATGAAGAACTCAAGTGGTCTTCGCGGTTAAGCCAGTTACTTCCGGACCGTGAGGTAGTAAAAGAAACGCTTGCAGAGAAAGCGATGCGTGCCCTCACCAAACAGGTTCAGTCTGTTACACCGGCAGACAACATTACCTGCAGCGTGAGTTTTGGTCATCTCTTTCTGGAAGTGATTCGATACTGTCAAAAGCATGCAATTACTATCGTAGTAAAAGCCGCGAAAGAGCCTGGTTGGTCGCGCATGTTTTTAGACAGTGAAGATTTGCATTTGCTGAGGAAGTCATCAGTTCCGATTTGGCTTACGCGTCCGGAAAGTGCCGAGCCGGTGAAATCGGTTGCGGTGGCGCTTGATTTCGACCACGACGAGGAGCCGGAAAGTCAAAGCCTGAATAAACGGCTTCTGAGTAAGGCCATTGACATTGCCAGAATGAAAAGCGTTCCGCTGCATCTAATCAATGTTTTTAACATCCGTGATCTGGATTTTGCCACACTGTGGGCGGACGATCCGGGTAAATTGGAACAGGAACTCCTTGCAGACGAGAAGGTTACACGACAAGCTGCAATGCAGTTTCTTATCAGCGAAATGAGTGAAGAGACGCCCGGTATATTTGATTCTCTCCAATATAGTATACGTTTGGTAAATGGCGATCCTGCTGAGCAGATTGCCCAAACGGTAGGAAAGCTGCTTTCGCCGTTACTGGTCATGGGAAGTGTCGCGCGAAGCGGTGTTTCTGGATTGTTTATCGGAAACACAGCGGAATCCACGCTGTTAAAAGTCAGTTGTCCGATTGTGGTTATGAAGCCCGTCGGCTTTGTGTCTCCGGTCAGTCTGTAACGGCTGCTGACCGATACCCTATGGTCGACAGCGCAGTCCGGCGCTGGATTGATATCTCGGTTCTCGCAGGGGAATTCTGATCACAATCGGCGTTCTTTACTCATTCTCTGGTATACGCCTTAATAAAAACTATCATTCCGTCGAGTGCTATGACCACATTACAACTTTTCGCTGCATTAACACCGATACTAATTACTTTTATTACTCTCGTTTTGCTGCGTTACCCGGCGTCTGTCGCGATGCCGTTTGGCTACGTGCTGACGGTGTTAATGGGTTGGGGCGTGTGGGGAGTATCGCTACGGCACATTGTTGCAGCCACAATAGAGGGCTGGGTGATTGCCTTATCTATCCTTATCATTGTGTTTGGTGCGCTGTTTCTGCTGAATACACTAAAACAGATTTACGCCCTTAACGCTATTTGTAACGGATTCTCGAAAATCTCTGAAGACCGGCGTGTGCAATGCATCGTGATTGTCTGGCTATTTGGTTCCTTTCTGGAAGGCGTTGGCGGGTTTGGTACCCCTGCGGCGATTGCTGCACCGCTATTAGTCGCGCTGGGTTTCCCGCCAGTTGCGGCAGTTGCGCTGGCTTTGATTGGTGCCAGTCCGGCAGTGTCTTTCGGTGCAGTTGGTACACCTATCATCATTGGGATGAGTGAGGGGGTTCCAGGCTTATCCGCGGAAAACCTCAACACCATAGCGCTGATCGCAATATCAATTGATGTGTTTGTGGCGTCACTTTTTCCGTTGTGCCTGTCACTCCTGATGACCCGCTTTTTTGGCGCAAATAAAAATTGGAAAGAAGGCTTTGATGTGTTTCCTCTGGCGTTGTTTGCCGGCTTTTCCTTCACGCTGCCTGCGTGGTTAACAGTGTACTTTATAGGTATCGAACTTCCGTCGCTGCTTGGCGGAATTACCGGTCTGCTGATAACTACTTTTGTAATAAGAAGAGGGTGGCTGGTTCCCAAAACGATATGGACGTTTCCTGCTGATACGTTACCGGACGACCGGAATCCGGATAGCGAGGTTCAGCCCACGTTACCTTTGTGGAAAGCCTGGTTACCTTATCTGTCTGCCGCCCTGTTGCTGATGCTCTCAAGGCTGCCGGACTTACCGTTTAAATCAATGCTCATGTCGGTGAAATGGCAATGGAACCAGATCTTTGATACCACTATCTCAGCATCGTTATCTCCACTTTTCTTGCCCGGTACGGTATTTATGCTGGTGGCGCTTATCACATTGATTGTCGCTAAGGTAAGGCTGAAACAACTGGCTGAAATTACGCATCACACCACCTCAAAACTATGGCCTGCTGTGCTGGCGTTAGGTAGTTCCGTTCCTATGGTCAGGGTGTTCATTCATTCAGAAAGTAACGACAATGGATTAAGTGCAATGCCGCTGGCGCTGGCGGATGCAGCGGTAAGTTACGTTCAGGGAGCCTGGCCTGTCGTTGCGCCCTTCATGGGGGCATTAGGAAGCTTTGTGTCCGGTTCCTCTACGTTCTCGAACATGATGTTTTCTGGACTCCAGTCGCAGGCTGCAAGCATGCTGCAACTCGACCAGACATTGATTCTAGCCCTCCAGCTACTGGGTGCGAATGCCGGGAATATGATTTGTGTTGCAAACGTCGTTGCCGCGGCTGCGGTGGTGAACCTGGTTGGTAAAGAAGGGCAGATTATCAGAGCGACGGTGGTTCCCATGTTTCTGTACTGCGTAATTATCGGAATTATCGGGCTTATCTTGAGTGAAGGGGCAATGACGATGTAACGTCGTTGCCCCTTACTGCATACCTCACTGAGCAATCAGGTCGCTGCACTACGTCATCGTAACAAACTCTTCGGCGCTGGTGGGGTGAATCGCTACGCAGGCATCCAGATCGGCCTTCGTCGCGCCCATCTTGATGGCTACGGCAAAGCCCTGCAGGATTTCATCCATACCGTGCCCGATACCGTGAAGACCGACAACTTTTTCGCTTTCACCGGCACAAATTACTTTCATTTTGGTGGCCTGACGGTGACGCGTTACTGCTGAGAACATGGATGCAAACGATGAGGTATAAACCTTGATATTCGCTTCACCGTATTCTTTCACCGCTTCCGGTTCCGTCATGCCGATGGTGCCAATGGGAGGGTGACTGAATACCACGGTCGGGATTAAAGAGTAATCCAGATGGGCATCTTCTTGCCCGTTAAATAACCGCTCACTCAACAGTCGGCCTGCTTTTATCGCCACGGGGGTTAATTCAGCGTGGCCGGTGATATCGCCCACCGCATAAAGGCCTTCGGCTGAAGTATTTTGATATTTATCCACTTCTACAATGCCGTTTGGCAGTACCTTCACATCGGTATTTTCCAGGCCGAGGTCGCCGGTGGAAGGGGCGCGGCCAATTGCCCAGATAAGACAGTCAGTGTCAATTGTCTCGCCATTGCTCAACTGCACTTTCAGGTGCCTGTCGGATACCTTCTCCACCTTTTCCACAGAGGCAAAGGTGTGCAGTTTGGGGCCCTCCTCATGAATAAGGTCGACCAGTGTTTCGTGAATTAGCGGATCGAAGTGACGCAACGGCGCATGTTTTCTGACAACCAGGTGCGTTTGTGTCCCTAAGGATTGCAGCACGCCCGCCAGCTCTACACCGATATATCCGGCACCCACAACCACAGCCGTTTTGGGCTGCTCTTTTAGTGCGAAAAAGCCGTCGGAATCGATGCCGTGTTCAGCACCTTCGATGTCCGGAATAATCGGATGGCCGCCGGTGGCGAGGGTGATATGTTTCGCTGTGTAATGCTCGCCGTTGACCTCGACGGTGTGATTATCGATAAAGCGGGCAAACCCTTTGATCAGGGTAACGTTGTTGGCAGAAAGTACTCGGTCATATGAGGCGTGAATGCGCTCGATGTAGGCCTGACGACTTGCTACCAGTGTGTCCCAACTGAAATGATTAACGCTGACATCGAAGCCATATTCAGGCGCATACCGATGAATAGACTCAGCAATCTGCGCCCCATACCACATGGCCTTCTTAGGCACGCAACCTACGTTTACGCAGGTGCCACCAATATCTTTGGCTTCGATAATTGCTGCACGTTTGCCGTGCTTAGCGGCGCGGTTTGCAGAAGCGATTCCACCGCTGCCGCCGCCAATACAGATGTAGTCAAATTCTTTCATGTTGGTCGCTTTTGGTTAAAGTTTGTATGGCTCTCATTCTGGCATGAATGAAAAACAGGAACAAAAGGTCTCTGAACTTGATCCTTACGCATTTCGGACAGCAAAGTTTACCGTGATGCAGGTGATGCAGGTGGAGCAGCTGTTTCCGTGGGCGCCCATTCTGAGTTTACAGTGACACGAGTAGTAGTATGCGACTTATTTACACTTTATCAATGACTAACCCAAAACGTGTTTGTGACGGTAAACCGTGCTGCTGATGGGGCTGTCGCAGGAGGCCATTCGTGCCCTTAGGCTGCCCCAGTTATCTCTCGCTTAGTTTCTTTAGCGTGTTCCGGCAAAACACGCTGTCACTTTCCCTTGTTTTTCTTAGCTACGATCCCACATACTCATTCATATCCCAATGAAAGTGAGAATGGAATGACAACACCTGCTATCGAGAAAACAGACGGCTTGCCAATTTTTTCAGGCATCTCGCCCGAGCAAATTAAACCCGCTGTGGAATCTGCTATTGCAAAATGCAAGCAAACCATTGATGAGGTGGTTGAATCCAGAGATTACTCTTACGCAAATGTTGTGTTGAAAATAGAAGAGGTTGACGATCACCTGAGCAAGCTATGGTCGCCGGTTTCCCATATGAACTCTGTGGTTAGTACCGATGCGCTGCGTGAAGCGCATGACAGCTGCTTACCCTTGTTATCAGAATACGGCACCTGGGTAGGGCAGCACGAGGGACTTTATCAGGCATACAAGTCTCTCAAAGACAGCGACGAATTTGCACAGCTTAGTGAAGAACAGCAAAAGCATATTACTAACACTATCCGCGATTTTACTCTGTCCGGTGTGGCGCTGCCTGCTGAACAGAAAAAACGTTATGCCGAAATCCAGGCACGCCTTAGCGAACTGTCTTCCACGTTTAGTAACAATGTCATGGATGCCACCATGGGGTGGACCAAACACATTACCGACGAGTCTGATCTGGCTGGCCTGCCAGAGTCAGCGCGTGAAGCGGCAGCGCAGGCGGCTCACCAGAAAGATTTACAGGGCTGGCTTTTCACGCTGGATATTCCGTCTTATTTGCCCGTGATGCTTTACGCAGATAAGCGAGAGTTTCGTGAAGAGATGTATCGTGCCTACAGCACGCGTGCCTCTGAGCAAGGTCCAAATGCCGGTAAGTGGGACAATACCGACATCATTCAGGAAATTCTGTCACTGCGCACTGAAATGGCCAAACTGCTGGGCTTTGACAGTTACGCGGAAAGCTCACTGGCAACCAAGATGGCAGAGTCACCGCAACAGGTTATCGACTTCCTGCGTGATTTAGCAGCCAAATCGAAGCCACAGGCGCAGCAGGATCTCGACGACGTCAGGCAGTTTGCCAGTGACAGGCATAACGTAACGGAACTGGAAGCCTGGGATATCCCTTATTACAGTGAAAAGCTAAAGCAGGAAAAGTACACCATTAGTGATGAGATGCTGCGCCCTTACTTTCCGGAAGACAAGGTGCTGTCGGGTTTGTTTGAAGTTGTGCACCGCCTGTATGGCCTTAAAATTCTGGAGCAGCCGGGCATTGATACCTGGCATAAAGATGTGCGTTACTTCACCATCACTGACGATGCGGATGCGCTACGAGGCAGCTTTTATCTTGATTTATACGCCCGTGAGAAAAAGCGCGGTGGCGCATGGATGGATGAATGTCGTGTGCGCCGTACCCTGCTAAATGGCGAGCTGCAGCGTCCGGTAGCCTATTTAACCTGTAACTTTAATGCGCCGGTGGGTAACAAGCCTGCCTTATTTACTCACGATGAGGTGGTCACACTGTTTCATGAGTTCGGCCACGGCATTCACCACATGCTGACCAAAATGTCTGTCGCCGGTGTGTCAGGCATCAACGGCGTGCCCTGGGATGCGGTAGAACTGCCGAGTCAGTTTCTTGAGAACTGGTGTTGGGAAGAAGAAGCACTGAGCTTTATTTCCGGCCATTATGAGACAGAAGAAGCGCTGCCTAACGACTTGCTCGACAGAATGCTGGCGGCGCGGAACTTCCAGTCTGCAATGCAGATGGTAAGACAACTGGAATTTAGCCTGTTCGATTTCCTGCTGCACCAGCAGGATGGCAGCACCGTCGACGTGCAAAAGACACTGGATACAGTGCGCGACGAGGTGGCGGTTATCACGCCGCCTTCGTTTAATCGTTTCCAGAACAGCTTCGGTCATATTTTTGCGGGTGGTTACGCTGCCGGTTACTACAGCTACAAATGGGCCGAGGTGCTCTCCTCTGACGCGTTCAGCCGATTCGAAGAAGAAGGGATCTTTAACCGTGATACTGGCAGGGCGTTTTTGCAAAACATTCTGGAGATGGGCGGTAGCCGTGAGCCGATGGATTTGTTTGTGGCCTTCCGCGGGCGGGAGCCTAACGTCGACGCACTGCTTCGACACAGTGGTATTACTGGCTAATGGCGGAAACCTTCGACAGCATTTATCAGCGCGCCTGTGAACGTAAAGGAGGCGCTGATGTTTTAGAGGCAATGCTTACAAAGCCGTTGACGGCGAAACAGGTCAGCCAAATCACTGACGATCGCTTTCTGGCTGAAATGACCAAAAAGGTATTTCAGTCTGGCTTTGTGTGGCGGGTAATTGAAAAGAAGTGGCCTGATTTCGAGACCGTGTTTTTTGGTTTCGACATCGATAAGGTGCTATTAATGCCCGATGAAATGCTTGAGCAGAAAGCGTCAGATAAACGAATTGTCAGGAACTACAAAAAAGTGATGACGGTACGCGACAACGCCATCATGATCAAAGATGTCAGTCGCGAACACGGCAGTTTCGGAAACTTTGTGGCCTCATTTGAAGGGGCGGACATTGTACGACTCTGGCAGTTTCTCAAAAAACGGGGTGCGCGCCTTGGCGGCAATACTGGCCCCTACATGCTGCGCGCTATTGGCGTGGATACGTTTTTGTTGTCGCAGGACGTGGAAGATTACTTTCGTAAACAGGATCTCATTCACGGTGGCCTGCAAACAAAGCGCAGTATGGAGACCATTGCCGCGCAGTTTGATACCTGGCAGCAACAAAGCGGACGACCACTTGAGCAACTCAGTCAACTCCTTGCCTACAGTTGGGGGGCCAACCGTCGCGTAGTGTGATTTCTTGTGGGCTATGTCTTTTCGAGTCATCAGGGCAGTAAAAGCACTGCACTGCAGCGGGTATCGAGTGAGCGCGTCGACAGCACTAAAGCAGCAGCGTCGATACTGTGACGAGCACAGTGATAACGGTGAACTATGATTAAGCCACCACCTCGCGAGTAAGCATTTGCCCGCCAAGCGCTATCGCTGACAGCCGAAATTTTCTGTGCCAGCCTCAGGCCAAACTTTCCTGCATTTAAGGTGGTAAAGCGCTGTTGCTAACCGCCTTATTTCGTTACACTTTGGCACAGTAAAAATAACTGACAGGACCGTCATGAGCGACAATCCGAACACGCCCGCCACTTCCGAAAATCAGCATGCAGCCGTGACAACCGATTTTGGTTACAAGCAGGTCGATAAATCGCAGAAAGCCTCTATGGTGGCTAATGTATTTGACTCGGTAGCGGCAAAGTACGATGTCATGAATGACCTGATGTCGATGGGTATCCATCGCTTATGGAAGCGATACACCATTGATTGTTCGGGCGCCAGAGCCGGACACAACATTCTCGATATCGCCGGTGGAACTGGCGATTTAACTGCCAAGTTTTCTCGTCTGGTTGGTCCTACCGGTAATGTCACGCTGGCAGATATCAATCTGTCTATGCTGAAAGTCGGACGCGATAAACTGCGTGATCGCGGACTTATCAGCAATATCGACTATGTTCAGGCTGATGCAGAAGCGCTGCCGTTCCCGGATAACTCTTTTGACATAGTGACGATGGCGTTCGGATTGCGTAACGTGACCGAGAAGCAAAACGCGCTGAACTCGATTTACAGGGTATTGAAGCCGGGTGGACGCTTGCTGGTGCTGGAGTTTTCCAAGCCGACCACGGAACAGTTAAGTAAACTCTACGATATGTACTCGTTTCACATCTTGCCTAAAATGGGGCAACTGGTGGCTAACGATGGTGAAAGTTATCAGTATCTGGCAGAAAGTATTCGCATGCACCCGGATCAGGAAACCCTGAAAGGCATGTTTGAAAAGGCTGGTTTCGAGCAGTGCGATTACAAAAATCTGACCGGTGGTATTGTCGCACTGCACCGAGGGTACAAGTTTTAATGCCGGCGTCAGCATTATTTAGCGCCACGGTTGAGCAACTGGTAAACCAGGTGCTCAACATGGATCCCGATTCAGCCGCGCGCCTGAAACCATTGGCTGGTTCGCGGTTTGTGATTTTCGTTGCGCCCCTGCCTTTTGGGGTTGAGCTGCATTTTTCAGACCGGGTGGATGTACTCACAACCCAGCAATCCAGAGAAGAGCGCGTGGCGTCGCTAGGGGCTGCTGATTGTTGTATTCAGACCTCGCTGGACACCTTACCTACTCTAAAAGACACCAGCCAGCTTACCCGTCTCATTCAGGAAAAAAAGCTGAGTCTGGACGGCGAACTGCGAATTGCCCAACAGGTTAGTGCGCTGTTTCAGCAGCTGGATATCGACTGGGAGGAGCACCTGGCTGAGCTCACCAATGATGTGCTGGCGCATGAAGTTTTTTCAGCGGGTAAACGTATGCACGATACGCTGTTAACCTTTACTCGTAAGCTTAACCGTACCGTGGGCAATGCGGTAGTGGAAGAAAAGCAGCTGGCTGCACACCGCCTGGCAGTCATGCATTTCAACGATGAGGTCAGCGAGTTACGCGATGACGTCGCACGTGCCGAAGTGCGATTACAGAAGTTGGAAGAGAAGGCGAACAAGAACTGACTATGCGCATTCTCAGGTTGTATAAAATAAATAAAGTGCTGTTACAGCATGGTGTTGATGAGCTTATTCCGAAGCGTTGGTTGCCTTGGTATGCCCGGCTTGCAAGAAAGTCTATATTCTGGATCCGTAACAAACATAAAAAGAATAATGCAGGAGAGCGTATCACGCTGGCGCTGCAATCACTCGGCCCGGTGTTTATCAAGTTTGGACAAATGCTGTCTACCCGACGAGACCTGTTGGCCCCGGCGATAGCGAATGAACTGGCGATGCTGCAGGACAAAGTCACGCCGTTCTCCAGTGATGCCGCGCAACAAATAATTAAAACGTCGCTAAACCTGCGCTCGCTGGATGAATTGTTTAGTGAGTTTCACGCCGAGCCGTTGGCATCGGCGTCAATTGCTCAGGTGCACGCTGCGAAGCTTCGCAGTAATAATCAGGATGTAGTGGTTAAGGTTTTGCGTCCGGATATCCGCGACACCATTAACGCTGATATGGAGTTGCTGTACACGCTGGCGCAAGTGCTGCAAAAGTGGCTGCCGGATGGCAAGCGATTGCGGCCAGTCGAAGTGGTGAAGGAATATCAGAAAACCATTGTTGATGAGTTAGACCTGTTGCGTGAGTCGGCGAATGGCATGCAGCTTCGTCGCAATTTCGAAGGCTCTGACGCATTGTATGTGCCGGAAATTTACAGTGATCACTGTCGGCACAACGTATTGGTAATGGAACGGATTTACGGTCTGCCAATATCGAATATCGATGCACTGCTGGCACAAAACACCAATATGAAAGTGCTGGCTGAGCGGGGCGTTGAGGTTTTCTTCACCCAGGTGTTTCGCGACAGCTTCTTTCACGCAGATATGCATCCGGGCAATATCTTTGTGGCGACGGAAAACCCGACTAATCCGAAGTATATCGCTATCGATTTTGGCATTGTCGGCACACTGAATAAAGAAGATAAGCGCTATCTGGCTGAGAACTTCATCGCGTTTTTCAACCGGGATTACCGCAAGGTAGCGCAATTGCACGCCGATTCCGGCTGGGTGCCGCAGGATACCAATATCGACGAGTTTGAAATGGCAATCCGCACCGTGTGCGAACCGATTTTCCAGAAGCCGCTGGCAGAAATCTCTTTTGGTAATGTGTTATTGCAACTGTTTAACACCGCTCGCCGCTTTAACATGGAAGTTCAGCCACAGCTGGTGTTGCTGCAGAAAACGCTGCTTTACATTGAGGGGCTGGGCCGACAGCTGTATCCGCAACTGGATTTGTGGAAAACGGCGAAGCCTTTTCTGGAAAACTGGATGCGTGAACAAATCGGCATGACGGCGATGATCAAAAAAATTCGTGAGAATATGCCGTACTGGTCAGAAAAGCTGCCAGAAATGCCGGACCTTCTTCACGACAGTATGCAGCAAATGAAGCGCATACCGTTGCAACAACAACGCACGCACCAGAAGATGATTGAGCTTCAGACGCAATCTATTCAATCGACACATTTAAGCATTGTGGGCGCTACTGGCGTTTTACTTGCCGCTATTTTGCCGGTTTATCAGATCCACTGGGGGTTTCCTGCAGCGAGTGCGCTGGCCGGAGTTATTTGTTGGTATTTGGCATGGAGAAAAGGGCAGTAAGTACTCATTCACCTGCACGAATGGTCAAATTAATGCTGTGACAGTTGCATGAAAATTTTGTGATAAATGCAGTTAAATGCCTAATTTTTGTATCATTCTCTTACCACAATGGTATAGTGACATTGGCCTTCGGGTCACAGGTCTTTTTGAAGACGTGATTATTGTTTATTTGCAGGATGTAAAACCACGCAAGTTACTTAGTGATTTGTTGTAAGACGTTTGCCCCTTTCGTAAGTAAGACCCAAATAACTCGCTTCAATTAAAGACAACAGTTACACGCGCAATAAGCGCATTTGATTTGCTATTTGAGGTCTATACGACATGTCTAAAGTAACAGGCACCGTTAAGTGGTTTAACGCTGACAAAGGTTATGGTTTTCTAACTCAGGATAATGGCGGCAAGGACGTTTTCGTTCATTTCCGTGCAATTATGTCTGACGGTTATAAAACTCTGCCAGAAGGCCAGCGCGTAGAATTTGAAGTTGAAGAAGGTCAGAAAGGTCTTCAGGCTGCTAACGTGCAAGCTATCTAAAAGATTCAAAAACGGCGGATTTATCCGCCGTTTTTTCTTTCTATTCCACACCTTTCCAAGTACATCGTAATCCACTCTTCCTGACTCACGATACCCGTATCAACCCGAGTATGTTTGCATAGCGGTTCTCCCGATTGCCTGAAGCGCTGTTGATAGTGATCCCAGTTCGCTAGCTTTCCAATATCTCGCGATAACCCACGCTTTTGAATTCGTTCTCTGAGCTCCGTAGCATCGCAGGTGAGATAAATAACATGCACACTGGCGCTGTACGTTCTGGCTAACTGCGTTGTCCAGTCAGGCTGTGAAAGTTCACGGGTAAACGGGCCATTCATCACTACATCACTATGTGTCAGATTATCCCTGGCAAGGGCAAACATGGATAGATAAATCGGATCACGAAATGTCTGTTTAAAAATGTCCGAATCGCGGTCGTTCTGATCATGATCCGCTAAGTTAAGTCCGGCCTCCACCACATGGCTAAAATGGGCATCAATATCAATGAAACAACCACCACAGGCTCTGGCGAGTCTGGCTGACCACGTCGATTTACCGACGCCGGGCTGTCCTGCGAAAATAAAAAGATTGTGCAAACTCGTTTACCCTGAAAATGGATACAGCGTGGTAACAGCAGTATTCGTATTGAAATTCTGATCCGGCTTGGGACAGTATGCTCAAATAGAAACAAAAGTGTAGCGGCTATCACCTCAGAATGGAACGTAAACGCAGCGCCAGCGATGCGACGTCACCTGGGGTTACACTTGATAACAACAGAAAAAGAGCAGGGCGGTACAATACAAATGGCCTCAGAATGAACCAACGTGGTAAGGTAAAGTCTGAGTTTCTGAAAGCGCGAGTGCAAATGCGGTTCTCACTGTGGCGTGCAGAGGGAAGTGCCGGTTATTTCTCAGCAGTGTAAGCCGGTGGCATTATCACGGGCAACGCACAGACTGATACCAAAATCATGACACTGACGTATACAATAAATATTGTTACGGCACTACCCGGTTACAGAAAAAAGGAGTGTGTAGATGTTCAGGGGTGGTTACAGAGTTTCTCTGTTCCTGTTTATTTTAACGGTTTTCGCTGCCACCGCGCAGGCGCAGGACAACGTGATCGCCACGGTCTTTGGTGAGTCACTCACGTTAGACGATATCAGTCCGGACAGGAAACAGTTAAGCCAGATCGCGCGCATGAATTCCGCATCAAAAGATATGGCGATGGCACAGTATCGACATGGCTTTCTCGCGGATAAAATTGTGGAAGCGGTGCTGTCGCACTATGCCAGCGCCCAAAATATTTCCGCTACACCAGAGTTGGTTGAAAAGTTTAAGGCGCGTTTCGCCGAGGATTTTAGTGAGAGTCAGCCGGCTTCCGACGAGCCACTCTCTTTTGATGATGTTGCGATTAAGCAGGTGGAGCGGTGGTTGATTGATAAGGCACTGTATGAAGATTTTGGTGGCGTTGTTATTTTTCAGCAAAATAACCCGCAAATGCCCGTAGGTGCTTACGAGCAACTCTTGAAGCAATATCAGCAAAAAGGTCACTTTGCCATAAAAGATGACAATTACAGCGCTGTGTTCTGGGAGGCCTTTGAGCCACCTTTTACGTTTGAAATTGAGCCTGAACAGGTCGATTTTTCACAACCATGGTGGCTCGAGTGATGCAGAAACATCCGTGCTCAGAGAGTTGGAGCACGTTTGTTTATACTCGAGCCCTCTCAACCGGCAGAACCTGACTAAGTATCCGGCTGCTCGTACGACACCCTGCTGGCAGGTTGTTTTCATCAGCATGAATTATTCAAACAGTGGCGTAGAAAAATAGCGCTCAGCGCCATCGGCCAGGATCACAACGATATTCTTACCTTCATAATCTGATTGCTTCGCCAGCCGTGAAGCGGCTGCCATTGTGGCGCCCGACGAAATCCCTACGGCCAGCCCTTCAACCCGCGCCAGCATTCTGGCCCAATGGATCGCGTCCTCATCATCGACAGTCATGATGTCGTGATAGCAGGCAGTGTTCAACACCTCGGGCACATGCCCTGAGCTTAACCCTTGTATGTTGTGCACACCAGCGCGTCCTTCACTAAGCACTGGACAACGTGCAGGTTCCACGGCGATGACTTCCACGTTCGGACAGCGTTCTGTGATCACCTGCGCAATGCCCGTAAGCGTACCACCAGTGCCGACTCCTGCTACCAACACATCAATGTTGTCTTGTGTGTCATGCAGAAGCTCTTTGGCGGTGGTCTGTGCATGCGCCAGCGGGTTTGCAAGATTGGAAAACTGATTGAGTGAGCGGGCGCCTGGCCTTGCGGAAACCAGTCGTGCGGCTTCGTCAATAGCGCCTTTGGTGCCAAGCGCTTTTGGGGTAGTGATTACCTTGGCGCCATAATGACGGATCAGCTTTTGCCTCTCGACAGACATATGCTCGGGGATCACGATGGTAAGCGGAATACCATACAGAGCGCATAGCCAGGCACAGGCCACACCGTTGTTGCCTGAAGATGCCTCGATAAGCTCAGTGTCTGCGGTAAAGTCCGGCCCCGCCACTAATGCCTTCAACATCGCGTACGCGGGCCGGTCTTTAATGGAACCAGCCGGATTCATAAACTCCACTTTGCCCAGCACATTAGCCATAAAGCCTTCGCTTTTTGCAATACGTGACAGGGCAACGAGCGGGGTATTGCCAATCGTGTGCTCAATACCCTGAAAGATACGTGGCGGATTGTCTGTGAGTGAATGTGTTGAATCCAGCATAGGGTTACCTGTGAAAAAACCAGATAACCAGTTTGTGCTAAAAATATGAATAATATTGCTAAAAAAATAGTAAAGGTTATTCTTTTTTAGAAAAAAATTCTTCTTTAAGTGGTTAAATGAAAAGTTATTCTATTGATCGAATAGATCGTGATATTTTGGCGTTGCTACAACAAAATGCTGATGTGCCGCTATCAGACATCGCGGAACAGGTTGGTCTGACCCAGACCCCTTGCTGGCGACGTATTCAGCGACTGGAACAGCAAGGGCTGATTTCCCGGCGTGTAGCCCTGCTGGATGCGCAGAAACTTGGCCTGGCGATGACCGTGTTCGTGCAGGTAAAAGCTGGCCGGCATGATGGAAGCTGGTTAGATGCGTTTGCCCGCCATGCGTCCGCCTTTGATGAGGTGGTGGAATTTTATCGGATGTCGGGAGAGTACGATTACATGCTGAAAGTACAGGTAACAGACATGGCCAGTTTCGACCATTTCTATAAGCGACTTGTAAATGGTATTGAATTAAGCGATGTCACCTCAAGCTTTGCCATGGAGCAAATCAAATACGACACAGCGCTGCCGCTTCATCACTTGTAAAAGTATCAGAGAACAGCCGGACTACGTTGCCGCCATCGTGCGCCAGGTTGTATGAGAAATCACACAGAGGCAGACAAAGCGCGTCGCGTTCACAGAGTCCGTTATATCAGGCTTAACCACAATTACGCTGTGGATAACATTCGCAAAAGTAATATCACTTCATTGATGCAGATGAATATGGCGCACGTGCGGCTGTGGTAAACTCTGCTGTGTTATGTTGCCAGAGCGACAGCAGTCTGCTGTATACAGGCTAAAACCTTGACGGTAACAATTACAAAGATGTCTTTTGCTGTCAGTGAAAGCGGCATGGCATTATCGGTAACGATTCGACGTAAACAGGACTCCATGTATGTCACAAGATGTAGCCAATAACTGGGATGATATTTTGTTGCTTAATGAGCAACTGTCTGAAGATGAGCGCATGGTAAGAGATTCTGCCCGTGAATTCTGCCAGCAAACCCTGATGCCAGGTATCTTGCAGGCTAATCGTCAGGATCACTTTGATACTTCCATCATGCGCCAGTTCGGTGAAATGGGATTGTTAGGAGCAACGATTGACGGTTATGGCTGTTCTGGCGTGAATTATGTGACCTATGGTCTGATTGCTCGTGAGGTTGAACGGGTAGACAGCGGCTATCGCAGTGCAATGAGTGTGCAATCTTCATTGGTGATGCATCCGATTTATCAGTTTGGCTCAGAGGCGCAGAAAGAAAAATATCTGCCGAAGCTGGCAAGTGGTGAGTGGATAGGCTGCTTCGGGCTGACAGAGCCTGATGCGGGTTCTGATCCTGCAGGCATGAAAACCCGTGCGAAAAAGGTAGAGGGTGGGTATCGTCTGACCGGCAGCAAAATGTGGATAACCAACTCGCCGGTTGCCGATGTGTTTGTCGTGTGGGCTAAGAATCAGAACGAGGATGACAAAATTACCGGTTTCGTGCTGGAAAAAGGCATGCAGGGATTATCCGCACCTAAGGTGGAAGGCAAGCTGTCGCTCCGTGCATCCATTACCGGTGAAATTGTTATGGACAATGTATTTGTACCTGAAGAAAACATGCTGCCTAACGTGCGAGGGCTAAAAGGCCCCTTTAGTTGCCTGAACATGGCTCGGTATGGGATCTCCTGGGGGGCGATGGGTGCGGCAGAGTTTTGCTGGCACGCGGCGCGCCAGTACGGGCTTGACCGAAAGCAGTTCAACAAGCCGCTGGCGCAAACTCAGCTGTTTCAAACTAAGCTTGCAAATATGCAGACTGAAATTGCGCTGGGCCTGCAGGCATCACTTCGAGTGGGCCAGCTGATTGACAGCAAAGCCTTCGACCCCACTATGATTTCGTTAGTGAAGCGCAACAACTGTGGTAAAGCGCTGGATATCGCCAGACAAGCCAGAGACATGCACGGCGGTAATGGCATAAGTGATGAATTCCATGTGATGCGACATATGATTAATCTGGAGACAGTTAATACGTACGAAGGTACCTACGATGTGCATGGTCTCATTCTTGGGCGTGCGCAAACCGGTTTTCAGGCGTTTTTCTAATCCTTGATGTATATTAATCAAACAAAAAAGGCCGGTTTTCACCGGCCTTTTTTATTTGGGTTAACTTGAGCTGTTTAACACCCCCGGTTCTGACAGAACCGGGGGTTCACACAGCTACACAGACTCTTTTGAAGAGGCTTCTGCTTGCATTTGCGCTTCCAGCTTAGATTTTTTCTTTATCTTGCAGTCCAGAATGCGCTGCGTATTCTTCCGCCCCAGATAATAGGCAATAGTGTATGGATGCGCTTTTTCAAAAAAGCGGGAAAAGGACTTCGTTAAAATATTCATATTTATCTCCTCCCTGGAGTATTGTTACATAAGGCCCCAATCCGAATAGATAACTGCTCGTTGTGTGTAAGCAGTTATCTGTGCGAATTGTTGATAACCTGAAGGCTATCGTAATATAGAAACGCAGTAAAAAGAGGAAAAGATCACTGCTATCGTATCTTCTTTACCCTATCACACTACTAAGGCAAACAGTCTAAGAGAAGTGTCAAAAATGCAGATGATATATCAAAGCCAGCGCCACCGCGGGTAATGCTTTACCTGGCGGCGGCCTGGACGAATGTCAGTAATAACTGAGTTTTTCCGATTTACCGGCAAAAATGCGGTAAACCAACACGGTATAAGCAAGAATGCACGGCACCACGATGACCGTGCCTACTAACAGAAAGCGCAGTGAGTTTGCATCACTCAGTGCATCCATAACCGTGAGTTGCCCGGGGATGACATACGGGTAATAGCTGATACCAAATGCGTTAAAGCACAGCACAAAGACCACCAGGGCGATAAAGAACGGCAGCCATTCTCCTTTCCCTTTAGCCTCAGGAAGCTTTTTGAGCAACACGGCACACAGTACCAGCAGCGCAAAACAGGTAACCGGAATGGCCATCAGCAGATAACCCCACGGTGCGCTCAGCCAGAGCGCCCTGACGTCATCGTGTAGCGTAAGGTTTGCCAGACTTACGGCGATGATACCGCCGGATAAGACGAAAAGTCCGCGACGTGCCCAATAAAAGGCTTTCTCCTGCAATTCGTTTTCAGACTTCATAATCAGCCAGCATGAACCAATGAATGCATAGGCAGCAGTTACACCCAGTGCCGCCAGCAGCGCAAATCCTTGTGCCCAGATGTCGGTTCGCAACCCGGTAACATAAATACCCAGCATGTAGCCCTGCGCCAGGGTTGTCAGTAACGAGCCCCACTTAAAGCTAAGATCCCAGCTGCGCTTTCTTACCTGCGCCACCTTTGCCCGAAAATCAAATGACACGCCACGTAAGATCAGGCCGATTAACATCAGCGTGGCCGGAATATATAACGACTGCAGAAACTCACTGTGCGCTTCCGGAAATGCAAACAGCAGCAGGCCTATAGCCAGTACCAGCCAGGTTTCGTTAGCGTCCCAGTACGGGCCAATGGAGGCAATCATATCGTCACGAAATTTTTCTTCCCGAGGCGGCAGCAATACGCCAACCCCCAGATCGTAACCGTCGAGGATTGCGTACAGCAAGACCGCTAGCCCAAGCAGGCCAACATAGATATCACCTAACGTTTCGGCTGATAAACTTTCAAATGGCATGATGAACTCCTACGTGTTCGCAGGAGACAATTTTCCGGCTTTCGCCATCTCCCGCTCTTCGGTGGTAATTTCTTCAATTTCGACTGCCCGGCGACACATCAGCATCAGCGTGCCCATGTAGGCAAACAAGAGAATAGTGTAAATAACGGCATACAAAGTGAAAGACAGCGCAACATTGCCCGCCGGCAAGCCTGTTACCGCTTCTTCTGTTCGCAATACCCCCGATACCAGATAGGGTTGCCGTCCTATTTCCGTGACATACCAGCCTGCCAGCGTGGCGATCCAGCCACTGAAAGCCATACCGGCATAAACTTTTTTCATCCACAGCGGGATGTCGCCGCGTCGCCACAGCAAGAAAGCTCCTGTCCAGGACACCAGCAGCATCAGAAGGCCCATTCCTATCATGACGCGGAAGCTGAAAAATACCTGAGCAACCGGCGGGTGTTCACCTTTAAAGTCATTCAGCCCCTGTACCTCTCCGTTAGGATCATGGGTAAGGATAAGACTGGCAGCACGTGGGATTTTGATTTCAAAATGATTCTCACGGCTATCTTCATCGGGCACGGCAAACAGTAACAGCGGCGCGCCTTCAGTGGTTTCCCATAACCCTTCCATAGCCGCCACTTTTTGTGGTTGATGCTCCAGCGTATTTAGTCCGTGCATATCGCCGGCGAAAATTTGCAGCGGTATCAGTACAGCAGCGGTATATGTTGCTGTCTTCAGCGCGACTTTCGGTGCTTCTTTGTCATCGCCTTTTAACATGCGATAGGCTGAGAGCCCTGCGATCAGAAAGCTCGCGGTAAGTCCTGAGGCCAGCATCATGTGCACGAAACGGTAGGGGAAAGAGGGGTTGAAGATGATCTCGCTCCAGTCTCTTGCATACACTATCCCGTCTACTACTTCGTGGCCCTGCGGGGTATGCATCCAGCTGTTTAGCGAGAGGATCCAAAACGCTGAGGTGCTGGTGCCGATAGCCACGACCAACGTCGCCAGTGTATGCACCCAGTTGGGCACTTTGCGGATCCCGAAAAGCATAATGCCCAGGAAGGTGGCTTCGAGGAAAAATGCAGTCAGCACTTCATAACCCAGCAACGGCCCCGCGACATTCCCCACTTTTTCCATAAAACCCGGCCAGTTGGTGCCAAACTGAAATGACATGGTGACGCCGCTGACGACACCCAGGGCAAACGTTAGTGCAAATACCCGTACCCAAAACCGATAAATCCGCATCCATACCGGATTCGTTGACAGATTAGAGCGCAGTTTAAAATAGAAAAGAAACCAGGCCAGCGCCATGGTGATGGTTGGAAAAAGAATATGAAAACTGATATTCAGTGCGAACTGCAAACGAGACAGCAAAAACGCGTCCACATTGGCCTCCTCAATTAACGGTAGATTTACCGGGTAAAAGCTTGTCTTTCAGATCCAGCATACGACCGACACCGGACCCAAGTTTCATCAGCGTGTTCAGCTTGTCAGGCCCCAGATTCTGAAGCTCTTGGGACCAGGCCGTCACAGATTCCAGCAAATCATGAATTTCGGACAGCGTTTGTTGTGCCTGAGCCTCATTACTGTTTGCGGGGGTGTCGAGTAGTAAGTCACGTAATAAACTCAAGGTTGGATCAATTTCGCGCTTTCTTCTTTCTTCGAAAACGCGATTAGCCAATTCCCACACTGACCCTGCCGGAACAAAGTAATCTTTGCGTTCACCGGGCACGAGGTGAGGTTTTACTAATCGCCAGGACTGAAGTTCTTTTAGCCCCATGCTGACATTGCCGCGTGAAATGTTAAGTGCATCAGCAATTTCCTGAGCCGTGACCGGTTCCTCATTCAGTACGATAAGTGCCAGCATCTGGCCTACCGTGCGGTTAAATCCCCAGCGACTACCCATTTCACCAAAATGCATTACAGCAGAGGTTATTAGTGGCGTCATTTTCATAATACTGACCATATTGAAGTTTCAGAAATTACTGAAACTTTATGATCGAACTTGATTTAAGTCAACTTTTTATCGAGAGACAGTTCGCAGTATTGCTAAGGCGATCAATCATCTCATAGGTCTGAGGAGGGAATTGTATCTGTTAACTGTCGGGTCTCGGGGATTGCGGGATTAGGTTTAGAAAACGCGAGCGGGCACGTAACGAGTGCCTGCAAGCTGATTTCTAATTTACATTGTGGTGATTGTTTCTCGCCCGTAACCTGGGCGTAGTAAAAAATATCCGTCAGATAGAAACGTAACTTCCTGAGCACGAGTTTCCTCCTGCGTGGTCGTGATATCCCACTTTGAAAAGATAAAAACACATGACTTTGACCACGTTTGACAGCGCCCGGAATGCCGGTGGTTATCGTCTGGTGGTATTGCGTATACTTGGGTCCAACAGGTATGTGGTGTTGTTCACTGTGAACCTGACGATATAGTCGTGCATTACACCCTCCGGCGTGCCATCCACATTCTTATTGCGAACAACCAGCGCCTTTCTGCCTACAGAGTGAACCTGAAACTCTCTGGCGTTTTGTGCGCTGGAGGCATGGCCTGACCATAATGTATTGAACGCGGCGATGCCCTCAGTTGCCGACTGCGCGTAAGCGGAAAGAATGGCATTTTTTTCTGCAAGTTCATTTTGCTCAAACACTTTAAGGTCAAAGTCAGAGTAGCCGTCGGGAAATTCAAAGCGTATAAATTTTTTATCTTCCGTAAACTCAATGATCTCAATTGGCTGATTATCCTGATACAGGGTTAGCTGACCTGGTGTGCCCTGCTGCGCTCTGTATTCTACATGAATGGTATTTGGGTTAGCCTGAACGGTGACTGCAAGTAATACCGCAATGATGCCAGTGACGATAGAGCGTGTTTTGTTTTTCATTATTTTTCACCTGTTGCTTAGTTGGATGCGGCCAAAGACTTACCCGCCTCTTCCCTGAATAAGCAGGGCGGGGTATTCCGCCCTGCAGCGCACTGGGAGTTATCCCATTTGTTTATTTCTGATACTTGGATCCAGCAAATAGCTTTGATTGTTATAAGTGAATTTTAGAATATAGCTGTGAAGGGTTCCGGTTTCGTCGCCATCCTTATCTTTATCTCGCACCACCATTTTTTGTCCCTGAGGGGCGCGCAACTTAAATTCCCGGTTTTCCTGATCGCTGGAGGCTTTCCCGTCCCAGGTATCGTCAAATTTCGAAATACCATCCTGCGGATCCTCTTGGTAAGCAGCCATCACAGCGGTTTTGTCGGCGGCTTCATTTTCCTCAAACACACGGATATCAAAGTCGGAATAGCCATCGGGAAACGCAAACCGGATGAAGCGCTTGTTGCCTGGGAAGTCAATTTCGCTTATCGGCGTGGTACCTGAATACAACGTCAGGTTTCCGGGTTGATTCGCAGTGTCGGCCTTAAGAACAACATCGACACTGTTGTCATCTGTTGGCGTGGTTAGGTCCTGTACTGGCATAAAGTGATCTCCTGATCAGAGTAAGTTATGCGCGAGGGCCGAACGGATATCCGGCTCAAGCGCAGCAAGTTCCGGATACTGCCAGATAACATCCGGGGTAATAGAAACCAGGTTGTTGAGTGTACTGTAGTCTTCTTTCACGAGCGCCTGCTCGAGTTGTGCTACCAGAGCGCCTGGTCCAAGAAATTCAGACGTCACCGTGTAGTCAGGCTGTAAATTCAGTGCCGTAGCGACACGCAATCGCCAAAGCTGTGCGGTCGGCACTTCTGCCTTCAATAAGGTTTGTTGAAGAGGATATGCTTCATCATATCTTTCCTGCGCTGTTAGCAAACGCCAGTACCAATAATGCCGGTGATACCAGGTTTCCATCCAGAAGTTAGTACTTTCTTCTGGCGTTTCTGCATTAATGGCAAAGCTGCGATCAAAGTTTTGTTCTGCGAGAAGATAGTCATTGCTCAGCAGATACACTTCGCCCAGATACGCATGGGTGGCTGACAGGATTTGTCGCCAGTTTTGATTGTCACGGTCATGTCTTACCAACTCTTCCATGGTGCGCTGTTGTTCAAGATAGATCTCAATGGCCTTACTGAGGTTGCCGCTGAATATTTCTATTTTCGCCAGCCGGTTATTAGCCAGCACCACGTTCACCCTAGCCCGGTAGCCTTTTTCCAGACGTGCTATCTGCTGAAAGAGCTGTTGTTCACTTTGATAAAAGCTCAGTGCCTGAGTCAGTTTTAGTTGCTTCTGATGCGCCGAACCGAGCCAGGAGTAAACGTCGGCCAGGGTGGCAATGGCATCCAGATTATCCGGCGCCATTGAAACAACCTGCAGCGTGTATTCCGCTGCCTTGAGAAAATAACCTATGGCGTCGTCGATATTACCTCTGCTGTTGGCAAGCGTGCCAAGGTTCGAGTTCGCATAAGCGACTTCCATCATTGCATCCGGGTACTCGGGTCGCATCTCACGCAGCGTAAGAGCCGTTTCCCTGTATGATAAAAATAACGCTTCGGCCTGCCGTAAATCGTTGGCAACCCAATAGGCATAACCCAGCCAGAATTCGGCTTGTGCCTTTTCATACATATAGTCGAAGCGGTCGGGCGACTGTGTAACCAGTTTCTCTGCCTGCTTCAGGCTTTGCTCAAATGCTTTGGTAGCCTTATCATATTGTGCGATATCCATATACACGCTGCCGATCTGGTACAGCGCTTTGGTCCGATTTAACAGACTTGTGTCGTTAGCTTCCTCGTCTTCCAGGCCGGCAAAGTAGGCCATGGCTTTCTCGCCAATAGACTGCATCACATCAAGACGCCCCAGCTTTTCCAGTTCCGAGTGTAAATCACCGATAAGAAACTCAATAAGATCCTGGCTTTTTGCCAGATTTCGCTCGGCAGCTTGTTGACTCTCTCTGGCAGAAAAAGAGGCGCTGGTGGCATACAAAGTGACGGCAATCAGCGCCCCAATAGCGGCGTAGCGGATCCCGGTGGCCTTTCTGGCACGCCTTTCAGATGCCGCCACGTACTCCTTTAATTCCGCAGTATGTGAAAGCTCACTTCGAATAAGTGCCCGACCGTCTTCCAGTGGTTTGCCGGCGTTTAGCAACAAGGCCGGATCGCGCTTTGTTTTGACCCAGCGCCGCACCTGTTCCGACATCTGGTTACGAATATTTAGCAGAGCACGGTTGGTCTCAAGCCAGCTTACCAATCTGGGCCAGTGAATATGCAGCGACTCATGTGCAATGGTCACCACTTCTACTCCGTCGGGGTTGCGTTCACTGACCAGTAACCGCGCATCGATAAAGGCATCCAGCAGGGTACGCGCATGGCGGTCGCTCTCAAGGTGAGACCTTACCGCCCATTTACGCAAATAACGTCCGGTTTCATCGCAACTGGTAAGCTGATTAAAGACATGCGCAAAGCGTTTTCGGACGGTTTTATCCAAGCCTTTGAACACGCTCTCTGCATGACTGGCTATGGCACCTTCAATTCCCCCAAGCGACGCGTAGTGCTCAAAAGTTAACATGCCGCTGGGTGTACGCATGTCATATAGCTGGGTTAACGTAAATTCAAGCAGCGGCAAGCTTTCTGGTGATTGTGCGGCCCGCGTGGCAATGACTTCATCAAGTGGAGGCTGGCCTTTAGCACCTTCCTCAAATCGCAGGTGTGCGGCGCGGGCAGGGATGGTGATCATCTGGCGAATATTAAACAGGGCAGGGGGCGACAAGTCGTGCTGCCCTCCGTGCTGCTTGAGGTGCAGCAGTTCGGGGGTGGAAGACAGGTGGTGATAGCAGTCACTGCGTAAGGTGCCAATTACAAAGATGCCTACCTCCTCCACCATCGCCGCGATCAATTTTGCAAACAACGTACGCTGTTCGGGCGTAATAGCCTCTGACGTGTATAACTCTTCCAACTGGTCGATAAGCAACACCATCGTGACCGGTTCAGGCTGGGATGCCAATGCTGAACGCAGGTAATCAATGAAAGTGTCTGGAGAAGAAAAAGCCTGTCTGGCAAGCGCGTTAATTTCTTTAGGGGGAACCAGTTCGTGAGCACTGTGCGACGCCAACGCCGAGACCAGTGCCCGAAAAGGATCGCCTTCGATGTCTGCCGGACGCATAACCCCGCGCAGTATCTGACCGCCATCACGAAAGAATACGGGGTCGTACATTGCAGGCAGGATCCCTGCCCGGGCCAGGCTCGACTTTCCTGAACCGCTCATGCCCACAATGAGCAGAAATGGCTGATGCATGGCGGCTTTTTGCTTGAGTTTTTCCAGCGCCTCTGCAATTGCATCATCTCGACCACAAAATACGCTGGCATGCTCAAAGCGGAATGCTTTAAGCCCTTGAAACGGGTTGCCACTATACCAGTCGCGGGCATGCGTCATTTCTGCTTCGGTCAGCATCGGGAGATGATTATCTAACCAGCGGTGAAGATGATGCTCCAGCAAGCTTTCAAATTCACTCACGGTGGCGTATTGATGATATGCCTTGCTCAAACGCTGCTGCTGATCGGTAAAGTGTTCAGCAAAAAATGCATTTACGCTTTGTGCCCGCTTTCCAGCATTGTCCATTCTGCGGTAGACCATTACCGCGGGCTTGCCATTGGTCTGCTGCGCATCCTGGGCGGCCAGAAATTCATATTCGGTGCCGGTGAGCGGGCCGGTATATGGAGCAGGAATGGCATCGTCGGGCAAAAGGGTGCCCATGCGTTGCCACAGCACCATGATAAATAAATCCGCGGTTGCCGGATTCGGTAGTTGTGGCTGGAACGAGTCTCTGGCTTCAAGCGGCTGCTCTTCCCAGAGGATCAGGTTGAGTTCGCTGCGATGCCCGAATACTTTACGCAGGCGCTCGACAACTTTTGCGACCAGCGCGCGTTCAAGCGCAACGTCGCCAGGCGAGGACACGAAAATATTGCAGGTGGGCATAGGATTTACGGTTTATTGTGCTATTGTCGAATAGCTTAGTACAAAAAGTGAACAGTGACATGGTAGGGCTGCGAAAATAACCGTTTTCCGTCATTTGCTGCAGTGTGAGGTCTCTCTTAAACGTGAGAGCGTTCTGCTGTAGACGTGCAAACGAGCGTCCCCTTGTCGTAGAAGATCTTCTCATAACCTTCAGCCCATCATAAGGACATGACTCATGCCTGAATCGCAAGTTGCTTCTGTATATCAGCAGTTCGTTGATTCGCCACTGGTACCCATGACGTTGCGTGTCGGTGTGGCAGGCCACCGTGAGCATACAAACATCCGGGCAGATAACGATGTGCTGATAAAGCAAATTACGGCACTTTACAGTCTCATTCATGAGCAGTTAAGCCGTTGTCATGAGCATCCCCATGCCAGAATTCTCTATGCACCCCGCCCTCCGGTGCTAAGGCTGATATCGTCGATGGCTGATGGCGCAGACCGGTTGTTACTGGAACCGGCGCTGGTGAAAGAGCAATATGAGCTGTCCTGTATTTTGCCTTTTGCAGCTAAGGAGTACGCTCAGGATTTTGACGAAGAGAGCCAGCAGGCATTTTTTCAAACCCTCAAGCGAGCCAATTATCAACAGCATGACTCCAAAGTTCTGGAGTTGGACGGCAAGCGGGAAAGCGCTGACTTTGCATACCGTGACTGCGCTGAAGCGCTGGTCAGCAACTGTGACTTACTAGTGGCGCTTTACGACGGCGAAGATCGTGGAGGATATGGCACGTCGTGGACGATCAAACTGGCGTTGTCGCAGAAAATCCCGGTGATATGGATAGACATCGAGCACCCCAATAACCTGTATTTTCTGCATAAGGAAAATGGCGAGACCATCACCACGCCCCTTACCGCTGCATCACTTTACGAGTGGCTTGGCCATACGCTGTTATTTGATACCGTTTTGTCTTCCCCGGATGAGACCCGCAAGGGAGATTTAACATCCCGGGTCTTACATCGGTTTCGCACTTTCGCCCGCGAGTCGGCGTTGTCATTCCGTGATCAGGAGGAGCCGGATTACAATGATCGGGGGCCTATTACTGTGAAAGTAGGGCGCAGTAACCTGCTACATAACGGCTTCGGCATGTTAAGAAAGCTCCTGATATCGCCTGCGAAAATAAAACGCGAGGTGATTCAGCATCACAAAAAGCTTCCCGCTACGGCACAGATAGCCTCGCCTTCGTCATCATCAGACGTTAATAAATTTCATTCTCCTGCCAGCGACGCTTATTATGCCGCTTACTTGCGCGCTGACAGGCTGGCAGGCTTTTATGCGTCGCTACATCGCAGCACCTTCATGTACATTTATATCTTTGGCGCGGCTGCGCTGATGGTAGCGGCACTGGCGATAGCCTTTTCCAGCCCGGTCGATTATGGAAAAACAGCGCTTTACTGCGCTGTTATTGAAATTGCGTTGCTAGCCCTGATTTATATTTTATACAAACGAGACAGATACAAACGCCTCCATGACCGGTGGTTGGAATATCGCTGTATTGCCGAATTCTTAAGACCGACTTTATATTTATCCTTGTTCAGCAGCCATTTCCCTATGCGTCGTTTCCGCGACAGTGAAGAAGTGTTAGGGAGGAACTTGCTCGGGCATGGCGGCCCGGAGCGCTGCTGGGCTTATCTGTACACAGAAACGGTGCTTCGGTGGGTTGGCTTTTCAGGCCATAACATGGAGCCAGACTATCTATCCGATGCGCTGCATTTTACTCAGACGCACTGGATAAAGGAGCAATATCAGTACCACACGCACAATGCCATCGCGATGAAGCAAATGGCGAAGCGGCTTATAAAGTTAAGTGAGGCCATGTTTATCACGACCATCGTGGTGGTGTTCGCCAAGATTGGGCTGACGCTATATCTCCCGCATCTGTATAGTCTGTCAAAAATCTGCGGGCTACTGGCGGCCTGGCTGCCGGTAACGGGAACTACAGCATTTGCAATACGAAACCACGCAGAGTTTGAGATCTCAGCGCAACGAAGTCTGAGTGCCAGAGAAATTCTGCTGGGATATCACTGCAAAATATCAACACTTGCGACAACAGCAGTCACTGCGAAAGAAATTGAAGAAACCCTACGTGAGCTTACTGCTCAGTCCATCACGGAAACCGCCGACTGGCTGGAAATTTATGAAGTGAAAGATACAGAAACAGCTTAACGACAGGGGGAATTTTGGCTGCAAAAAGCTGCGGTGCGCCCCTTACGCACGCGCCTGGGACATCTGTCGCTGGCGCTTTTTAAGAGAGTTGATACAACGCGCTGTCAGGCCAGGCTGCTACCGAAAAGCCTCTTTTGTGCCACGAGCGTGAAAGGTGGATGATTACCAGCGCTGAATCATCCGCTTGTAGACATCCGGGTCGAGCAGGCTGGGTCGCAACGAAGGCGTTACTGTTTCCAGCGCTTGCAGAGCATCATTCCAGCTTGCAAAGCGTTCGCCGTCAACGATAAACGACGCATTGTCGCTGACGGGCTTTCCGTCAAGAGAGTATGCCAGGGTTAGCAGGCCGGGGTCGATTTTGGCATGATTTACGTTGGTTGACGTGATGTATTCTGCGACACCATCACCGTCGACGTCCCGTGTCAGCCAGGTTACGCCAAGTAAACGATTGTAGGTGCCGTCTGACTGCATCTTTGTGATAGTGTCGTTAAAAGTAGCAAGTAATTGCTTTGCGTTAGCCATTTTTGTCGATAGCGAAATATGGAAGCTCGATTTCACCAGAGGCGCTGCGGAGTAATGCAGCATCTCTTCGCCATCGGCTCTGAGCAGCCGGTTGAACTCGTCCACTAACAAGAAAGAAGTCATAAGATACGGTGCGCGATCATCGGCAAGTTGACGGAATGCATCGAAACTCGACGGGTTTCTTGACCACTTGATGTCTTTTATTAATCTGAATTTCGGGGTGTTAGCGAAGCGGTTTTCAATGGCAACGCGATTGCTGTCAAGATGAGGTATCAGACGAATTTGCTTCACGTTTTCAGATTTGCTGCTTACGTAAAGCTGTAAAGGCAGGTAGGGCTCAGAGTAAAGAAAAGCAGATTTTTGATCGCCTAAATCGATAAAAGCAAATTCTCCGTCAAGCTTTCCTGATAACAGCCCGCTGCCAAGAAATGCCTGACGCATAACCTCAAGCTGAAGGTCTTCTCCCATCCGGGAAAACGCTTCCTCGACGATTGCATTCAACCGTGCCGGCTCACCCTCTGCGTCGACATAGGTTGCAAATGGTGAAGCTCCCAGGGTGACAGCACTGGCACTCCCGAAAAACAACATGGATAACCCAAGTCCCGTGGCGGCCAACAGCTTATTCATTTTTTACTCACTTCGTTACTATCAATATGATGCGAAAGACGACATCGACTTTGTAGTTACATCGGTCACTCGCCATCGCGTTCGCGGTAACCGGTGAATGATGGCACCAGAGAAGCCGTGATCACTTTTGCATTACGCTTTTTGCAAACATCAACCGCTTTCGCCTGTGCTTCTTTTCTGCTTCTAGCTTACATTAAAATTGTACGAATAACCTGTTTTCCGGAGATCACACGGTATGTAAGCAAAGTCTAATGTACCAAACCAACATGGAGATGGCCTTGTCGAAAGTTGTCCACAACGGATGGGAACGACATCGCGAGCGATGACGTTCCTATCTGGACTTTGCTACAGAGGCGTTAGTCGCCAAAGCTTCCGGCTGCGCCCGGAAAAACAACCGGGCTTTCGTAGCCTTCTTTGCTGACGCTGGCAACGCCGAAAAAGTAATTGTCGATCACGATATTTTCAAGCGTTGCGGTGGTCACATTACCCACAAAACGACTGAATTCCCATTGTGGGGCATCGGTGTGTCGCCAGTATATTTTGTAGCCCGCGAGTTGTGGATTTTGCTCAGCATCCAGTGCATCCCAGGACAACGTGGTGGAGGGGCGAACCGCACCTTCTATACTCACATTTGCCGGAGGACTGGGTGCCCACGCCATGTTGGCCAGACTGGCGGCGTTAAGCGAGGTCAACTTGGCCGCATAATCGAAGTTCACACCATCCAGCGTATCACCGTACTTAATACCGTCTTCGGTCCGTAAGTCCTGATGCTGGCGATTGTAGTTTTCATTAGTTTCCATAATACGGATCCCGGGATAGCCAAGATCGTTAAAGGGCCGGTGATGGCCGCCACGACCAAAGCGATCCAGGCGATATATCACCATGGTATCCAGGTTAGGGATAAACTGGTCGGCGATGCGGTCGATGTAACGTGCCAGATTACGACTTGGTGAGTCAACTTCACCGCCGGTAAAGCGGCGGATGCGGGCTTCCTGCTCGGTCTCGGTCACTCGGGTACCTTCCGCGAATATGCGGGCCGATGTATTATCAATTACGCCATTGACACCCTCAATATTGCCAATCATATCGTTGTTCAGCACTGCCTTGATGCGCCAGCCATCGGCTTTGGCTTGCTCGGCCATAATCTTACCGCCGAATAATCCCTGTTCCTCCCCCGATAATGCGGCATAAACAATAGAACCGTTAAATGTGTGCTTAGACAGTACCCGTGCAGCTTCCAGCGTACCAGCAACGCCAGACGCATTGTCATTCGCGCCAGGTGAATCCGAGGTAGCATCCATAACGTCTGATACTCGCGAGTCGATATCGCCGGACATGATCACGTAACGGCTGGGATCTGTTTTGCCGCGCTGGATGGCAATGACGCTCACAACATCAGTCGCCTCGGGAATACGTTTTTCATCGCTGATGACGTCAGACTGGAAGTACACTTCCAGACAGCCGCCACACTCAGCTGAGATTTTCTCAAACTCGGCTTTTATCCAGCGTCGTGCTGCACCTATACCACGGGTATCTGACTGGGTTTCAGATAAGGTGTGACGGGTACCAAAGTTAACCAGCGTAGTTATGTCACTTTCAATTCTGTCGGCAGACACGTCAGCGACAATATCGTGAATGACTTGCTGATCGCCTGCCTTGGGGGCATCTGATGCGGTGGCGAACGAGCTTGTCAGCGACCCAAAAGTCAGGCCCAACAAGGAAACGAGTGTGGTTTTTTTCATCGTTATTACCGTTTTTATTGTAGTTAGAATAAGACGGAACGACACTGGCTGAAAAGGTACAGTCAACGCCAATTCGCTAAAGGTATATTGCAAATAAGTCTGTGTTCGCGGCGAGGCGACAGACTTATTCACACTACCCTCACTATTACGTTAGGTGAAACCCAACCAGGTCACAAATGAAGTCGGCGTAATGAATGGGCACTCTGTCGTAGGCAGAAACGGCAGCATAAACGAAAAGTGATGTACTATTTAACAAAACTCCCCCGTTACTGGCTAGTCGACGGCCGGTTATGTGGGTAATGGCGGGGTAGTGTATTTACTAAGTGCGCTTCATGTGGGTAACGGCAAGAAAGTATGTTGAGTAAGAGCGCTGCATGTGAGCTGCGGCAAGCCAGTGTTTGCAATAAGAACGCTACATCAGAAGCAGTAAAGCGCTGCTGGTGGCAGCGCCTTAAATACATGTCTCAGGGGCTTACAGTCTGCTATCAGATGAAAGCGAACGCATCACCAAACAGGTCGTCTTTGGACAATCCGCGGGTAGAGAAGTCTTCACGAACCACTTTGGCCATTTCAAACCGACCGGCAACATACACTTGTACGTTAGCAAAGTCTGCGTGGTCGGCCATCACAGCATGGTGCACCCAGCCGGTGCGACCAGACCAGTCGTCATGTGCAAATTCCACCACAGGAACAAAGGTAAACGTGTCGTGCTTTTCTGCGAGCGCGCTTAATTCGTCAGCAAGGTACAAATCATCGGCGTGACGCCCGCCCCAATACAGGGTTACCGGCGTAGTATCATCGCTGTGAAGGTGTTCCTGCAGAATGGACCAGGTGTAGGAAAAACCGGTACCGCCAGCAATGAGGATCATCGGCTTTCCATTGGGCTTCAGAAACGCCTCGCCGTGACCACCACTTAATGTAATGGTGCCATCGTTGCGCATGCGTTCAAGTACTTCTGTCGCGTAGGCATTTCCTTCATCTGCACCGATATGCAGTTCGATACGGTCGTTATCCCAGGCCGCATTAGCAATAGAAAAAGGACGCTTGTCGTTTTCACCCATGTGCACAAGAATGTACTGACCCGCTTTAAATGACATCGGAGATGATGGTGTTAATTCAACCTTGTAAACCGTGTCGGTAAGCGGTTCGATATTGGCGACCTGACATTGTATTTCTGACATGTACTCTCTTCTTTACCTGTTAATGATTACCGGCTTGCAGAATCGTTCATGATACCAAGCTCATCCCAGATGTCATCCACGCGTTGCTTTACGGCATCGTTCATGACGATGGGAGTGCCCCACTCGCGGTCGGTTTCACCGGGCATTTTATTGGTAGCATCCATGCCCATTTTCGAACCTAACCCGGATACCGGCGATGCGAAGTCCAGATAATCAATAGGTGTGTTTTCAATCATGGTGGTATCTCGCGCCGGATCCATGCGGGTAGTGATGGCCCAGATCACGTCATTCCAGTCCCGGGCGTTAACGTCATCGTCGCACACGATCACAAACTTGGTGTACATAAACTGGCGTAGAAACGACCACACGCCCATCATGACGCGCTTAGCGTGCCCTGGATATTGCTTTTTCATGGTTACAATAGCCATGCGGTACGAACAGCCTTCAGGCGGCAGATAGAAGTCGACGATTTCCGGGAATTGCTTTTGCAGAATTGGCACAAACACTTCGTTAAGCGCCACACCCAATATCGCGGGTTCATCTGGTGGACGGCCGGTGTAAGTTGAATGATAAATCGGATTTTTACGATGCGTGATATGCGTGACGGTAAATACGGGGAACTCATCTATTTCGTTGTAGTAACCGGTATGGTCGCCATACGGCCCTTCCGGCGCGGTTTCGTCCTGCGCAATGTAGCCTTCCAGCACAATCTCAGCCGATGCAGGTACCTGCAGGTCGTTACTGATGGATTTTACCACTTCGGTTTTATCACCACGCAGTAACCCGGCAAATGCGTACTCTGACAACGTGTCAGGAACAGGCGTCACGGCGCCAAGGATTGTCGCCGGATCGGCTCCCAGTGCCACCGAGACCGGGTAAGGTTCGCCGGGATGGGTCTGGCACCACTCGCGAAAATCCAATGCGCCGCCGCGATGTGACAGCCAGCGCATAATGACTTTGTTCTTCCCGATAACCTGCTGACGGTAGATACCCAGATTCTGACGCTTTTTGTGCGGGCCCCGGGTGACGGTGAGCCCCCAGGTGATCAGCGGAGCGGCATCCCCCGGCCAGCAGCGCTGTACAGGTAACTGGCTTAAGTCCACATCGTCGCCGCTTATAATAACGTCCTGACACGGCGCCTTTTTTACTGTTTTCGCCGGCATGTTCAGCACCTGCTTAAATACCGGCAGTTTATCCCACAGGTCTTTTAGGCCCTTGGGTGGCTCAGGCTCTTTAAGATAAGCCAGCAACTTACCAACCTCGCGCAGGGCCGCAACGGAATCCTGCCCCATTCCCATGGCCACTCTTTCCGGCGTGCCAAACAGATTAGCCAGTACCGGCATGGTATGGTTTTTCGGATTTTCAAATAACAGGGCCGGGCCGCCTGCGCGCAAGGTGCGATCGGCGATTTCCGTCATCTCCAGATCGGTATCAATGGGTTGCGTGATGCGCTTAAGTTCACCACGGGTTTCCAGTTGCTGGATAAAGTCGCGTAAATCTTTATATTTCATTTGATTGGGCAGGGTCCACGGACTACTCTTTTGAAAGGATTATACCATTAAGGATTGTTGTCCGATCAGCAACTTATGAAAAACTTGTCCGTGCCTGTTACGCTCGTCGTTCTGCTTACTCTTTCATGCCATGTTCAGGCCACTGCTTCGGCATGTGAGGCTGACCGGTATCAGGATTTTAACTTCTGGCTGGGACACTGGGAGATCACCACACCTGACGGACAGTTTGCCGGCGTGAATCTGATTGAAAAGCAGTATGACGGCTGCGTGATTACTGAACAGTACGCGAATGCATCTGGCCCTTATGGCACCAGCATTAATATCTATGACAAAACCACCGGTAAATGGTATCAGACCTGGGCAGACAAATCCGGGCTACGGTTGCCGCTGGAAGGCGGGTTGGTCGACGGTGTTATGGTAATGGGCGGTAAGACGTTGGGGCAAACTGGCGAGGTAATTCATAAAATTAGCTGGACGCCGGAAGAAAATGGGAGTGTGATACAACACTGGCAGGTTCGAAAAGCCGATGAAACGCAATGGCAGACCCTGTTCAAAGGAATCTACACCAAAAAAACTGATTAACATTGCCTGAGGTAGAAGCATGAACCAATTTGATGACGATATGACCGCTGAGCTGAATCTGATCCTGAAGTTTCCCCAGGACAGCCTGATGCAGGGACTGAAAATTCATCATGATGCCAGCCAGTCAATCGTCCATGCGGCCGAGCGACTCTTCGCAAAAGGAATAATCACCAAACCCGATGGTGGCTATCTTACTGACTTAGGCATTGATATTGCCGATCATGCCAGACATCTTCAGATGGCTTTATCGATGAAACTCAATTAATCAAAAGTGTAATACAATCCGGTAATCGGCAGCACACACTGTCTTGTGGGGTTACAAGGAAGGATCAGTAGTCGATACTTGCACTTGTCACACTACCGAATTGTCACTACTTGAGTTTTTCGGACGTTTGCCGATAGTTTACTGTGGATCATTTTTACCAACACGCGGTTATTTGTTATGCGTAATAAAATCATATCTCTGACGGTAGCGTCTCTGCTTTCACTGTTCTGTGTTTGTGCACAAGCGCAGGAAATGAAAGCCGTTCAGCTTTATTCACAGGATGAACTTATCAATATGATTAACGAGAATTCTCACCTTAACCGGGTGGTGGAAGATCGTTGTCAGCTGGTTCAGGATATTGAGGCCCGAGCCGAAGTGCTGCGTGTGCCCGCTTACCAGTTCCTGTGGGGAGATATGCTGGCCTGGGGTGTTTGTGTAGATAAAGCGCCGGAGCGTGGCGTAAATCTGATGCGTGATGCCGCCGACCAGGGTTTTCCGGCGGCGCTGGAGCAATTAGGACGCTACTATGCCAATGGCACGCTGGTACAGCAGGATCGAAAACGTGCCGTGCTCTATCTGCGTGAAGCCGCCGCGCTGAATAACCTTAAAGCGCAATTGCAACTGGCCGAGTTGTTCCTTGATGGTTACGGTAGTCCTTATGACTACGAAGATGCCTATCGCTGGCTTTACAATGCTGTGACTGCTGATAAACAACAACATGCAAAAATTGCCGGTTATCTTGATGGGCTGGAGCAACTGATGCACCCCAAGGCGGTGCGCAACGCCAGACAACTGACCGACTAGCGAGCGGAACAGGTTTCACTTTTGAAAAGTATTACACCCTGACTAAACGGGAGCCTGCGTTATAAAAGGGAATCGCGTTGCTGCCTGTTGGCTCAGGTAGCCCCTTTTTTTACCGGATGCGTCAGTTGTTGTCGATGTGTCTTTTGCCGGTGATCATGGCTGGTATCAGCGCAACTTTTCCCCACCATTGTGTAAGTATCACCGCTACGATGTGCACAATGGCGGCTGCGTAAAGGGTGTGTGCGAGCCATTCATGAATGCCTTGTAACGTTTGATTGCCCCAGAACGCATCAATTTCTTCCATCATAAATCCGGTTACGCCAAGGCCCGTAAATAGTCCTATTACCAAAAATACCATCAGCCAGCCCACAGGGTTATGTCCGTGTGTCTTTGACACATTGCGGTTTTTCAGTTCGGTAATGTGACGGGAAAATGCAGCTTTACGGAAAGAGGCATGACGAAATCCGGCCCGATTGGTTGCGATTACGCCCCAAACGATGCGCACGAGAATCAGCCCAAAAGCAATATAGCCAAGAATTTCATGAGGCAGATCGCCGGGTTCAAGTACAAAGTAATTTAACGTGAAAACTGTCACCAGTGTCCAGTGACAGATCCTGATAAACGGATCCCATACCCGAATTGTTGTCGCCATTACCGCATCCTGGATTTGTACTTACGAGGTGACTAGGTTTGTGTCCCTACAAGAACCCCGCTTGTAATCAAAAGTGTCGCTGATTATCAAATGTGACCCGAAGACAGCAAGGAGGGTAGCTGCCCGGTTTGGTTGCGATGCCGCCTTCAGATGAGTGGGGCGGCATCGCCTGCGGCATTACTGCCATCAATGCAATATGCGCGCAGGTTTTTCGGACTTAGTGTGACTCACTTTTCACAATGCTGCCGTCAACTGGGTTAAAGTAAATCTCTACTTTCTTATCAGCCGCGTCCATCCCGTAAATTTCATAACAGTTACCATCAGTCACCACAAATTCGTTAATGGTATAGCCCTTTTCTTTCAGGTCATTCTGGAACTGGGTTTGATCCATCCATTCTGACTCAGGGGCGGTGGTGCATTGCGTAGAAGGTTCTTTACTACAGGCACTTAGTGCAAGCGCCGCGCCTGCAATCACTGCTAAACTTACTATCTTCATAACGTTTCCTTTGTTAAGTCGGTGATGTAAAACATATCACAAGCGTAAACCGGCTAGAATGCCATTTGAACCCGGTGGGCGTCGCTGTGCGAGTTCTCAAATTCGCATAACCAGTCAGAACGTCATGATATACGCATTTTTACTGATCTTAAGTGAACCAGATCAAAGAATAAGCGGATATATTCAGTAGAATTTTGACATCGCTCGGAATAATACGCCATGTTGTCAGCGACTTTGCAAATCTTTTGTAGCAATTAACTGTTATACTTGCTGGAAATTTTATCTGTTTCACCAACCCCCAAAAGGAAATTAACTATCTCCATGAGTGACGATCCGCATTATCAGCGCGAGAAAGAAAAATACGAAAACCCTGTGGCAAGCCGAGAGTACCTGTTAAGTGTGCTGAAGGAGCAGGGGAAACCGATGTCTTTTCTGGATATTTGCGCTGCCGTCGAAGCCTCGGAAGAGGACAGCCGAATTGGAATTCAGCGACGGTTAAGGGCCATGGAGCGGGAAGGGCAGATACAGTTCACCCGACAGAAAAAATACGTGGTGCAGAATCAGGAAGAGCTGATCCGCGGTCGTATTATTGGACACCGGGATGGCTTTGGCTTTTTACGCCCCGACGATCGCAGCGGCGACCTGTTTATCAGTGGCGGTCAGATGCAGTTGTTTTTGCACGACGACTACGTGGAAGCCCGCGAAAGCGGCACTGACCGGCGCGGCCGAAAAGAAGCTTTCATCACTCAGGTGATTACCCCACGCAGCGAACCTATTGTCGGACGTTACTTTACCGAACAAGGCTTTGGTGTCGTTATCCCCGATGACAGCCGGCTGCAGCACGAA